>NZ_BTIR01000003.1:0-298578 GCF_036247985.1 Bradyrhizobium sp. TM239
CTCTTGGTGAGCCGGGATGGACGACACATACGCCGAAACCGAATTTCGGTAAAGTGGAATATTTTTGACGGGACGGGTTGACAGCGGGCGACACAGGCGCGGTGCCGTAGCCCGGATGGAGCGGAGCGCAATCCGGGACAGTGCAAGATGCCGGGCGAGCGGCCCCGGATTACGCTCCCGCTCCATCCGGGCTACGGGAGCGCTAGGACCCGAAATCCCGCTCACGACGGTGCCCGCACCGTCAGCTCGTACGTCACACCGTCAGGCAGAAAGCCGCCGAGCCAGTTGTAGCCCCGCTTCTCCAGCTGCGGAAAGAGGAACACGGGCTCGCGGCTGAGGAACGCGGTCAGCGTTTCTCCGGGACCCAGCGTCTCGGCCGCGGCGAGGATCCTCGTCATCGGCTCCGGCGGATCGAGCTCCCTGGTGTCGAGCCGTAGCTTCGACTCCGGCCATTTGGCGCTGGCCTGCGCTTTCGGCACGAGAGCTTCGGCAGGCGCCCCGGTCGGGGTGAACAGCACCTGCCACTCACCGCCGCCGAGCTCCGTCGCGGAATGGGCAAAGCCCTTGCCGGCCATCACATCGAACAAGGGCACGGGCTTGAACGGCGCGTACAGCCGGATGCCCTGTCCCGGTTCTAGACTCTCCACTGCGGCCATGATGGCCGAGAAGGGCTCACCACCCGCGCGCAGGATCGGACGGACATCGACATCAAGGTACTCGGTCATCTCTTTCCCCTCCCCTTCAACGCCGCGCCATCAATCAACTGAAACGGCCCAGCATACCGGCGCCGCCGCAAGCGTCGACTGGTTCGGTGGCCCGGCCACCTGCACCGCTCCCGAGTCTTGCAGGACAGCGACCACCGCCCGTGCCACGAGATCCTCGATGCCGGGCCCGCTGCCCATGATGCCCGCGAACACGATGTCGCGGCGACCAAGCCGTGCAACCAGCTTCGGCGCATCCTTCGCACCGTGCAGGCCTTCGCCGGAGAACAGGCCCAGGACAATCGCGGGCCCGCGAATGGATGCCGCAGCCTCTTCGAGCGAGGGCTGCTCCTCCAGGAAAGCCACCACGACCTTCCGGCAGGCCGCGCGTGTCTCGATCTCGCGCGCCACCTGCTCGGTTGCCTGGCGCGAGGCCGGATTGCGCTTCGAGCCGTGCGCGAGAAGGACGAATGTGCAGTCCTCCGGCGCGAAGCCGTGGTCGCGCGCGCAGCGCACGGCCTGATCGCACAAAAGATCGGGCAGGCCCGGATCGAGCCCGAGCGGCGGCAGCACGTCGATGCTGCGGCCATCGCCCCTGGCTTGGTCGAGAAGCTGAACCAGACGATCCCTCGTGAAATAGCCGCTGGAGGCAAACAGCGGATAGACCAGAATTCGGCTGGCGGTCAGCGTCTCCAGGGCTTCCCTGATGCCGGGCGTGCCCGAGATGAAGCCGATGGCGACTTCGGCCACCAGACTGCGAGAAACCAGTGCGCGTGCAAGCTGGAACGCTCCCGTGTTGCCGGCATCCGGCCGCCGCTCGCCATGGGCTGCCAACAGCAACGCGATCGACGGGGCCGAGCCCGGCTTCTCAATGACTGGTGCCATCGGAAAAGGTGATCTTGTTCCAGACGTTGTATTTGCCCGAAGGGCGCGACATCGGAATACGCTTCACTTCGGCAAAGGTTGCCGCATCATAGACCACCAGCGCGCCCTGGTCTTCCCAGATCGACACCAGGGCGTAGCGCCCGTATTTGTCGAATTCGACATGCGCGGCGGTCTTGCCCGGTTCCGGGGTAATGCTGCGGACCACTTCCAGCGTGCGCTTGTCGATGATCGAAAGCGTATCCTTGCCGCTGCCCATCATGCTGTCGGTCCAGGCATAGGGCGTGTTCTCATGGCTGCGCATGAAGAAGCCGGGTCCGGGCGTCTCGATCACCTTGATCTGCGACCAGTCCTGCATATCCAGCACGCTGATCTTGCCCGCCTTCAGAAGCGGCGTCGCCATCACCAGCCGGCCGTTCCACGTCCAGGAGATGCCCGAGCCGAGATGGGGCAGCCCGGGCAGATCGAGCTGCTTGATATCGCGCCCGACCGTCAAATTGACCACGATCGCCCTGCCCTCGCGCGCCGAGCCGATCAGGTTGCGATAGGGCGGATCGAAAAAGAAGTCGTCGAGCGGCTCCGGCGTCTCGATCCGGCGCAGCGCGAACAGGCCCTGCGAGGATGGCAGCGCCTCGATCATGCCCTTCTCGTGGCTGTGCACGAAGCCGGCATAGACTGGCCCTGCGTTCGGATCGGTCGCGATCTCCCAGATCTCCGGAACGTCCTTCAGCGCCGCGATGAAGCTGTTCCGAGTTGGGGCCTGGTACACCGCGGAGACCCGCGAGGACGTGCCCAGGCGGTCCTTCACGTCGAAAATCTTCTCGACCGACAGGTCGTCCGCCGAGAGCATCACCAGCGTGCGCGGCAGATAATTGGCCACCGCGATATGCTTGCCGTCCCGCGAGATCGCAATGTTGCGCGAATTGATCCCGGCGCGCACCTCCGTCAGCATGGTCAGCGTCCAGAGATCGTATTTGCTGACCCAGCCGTCGCGCGACATGAAGAACACGTAGCGGCCGTCGGGTGTGAATTTCGGGCCGCCATGCAGCGCGAAACGAGTCTGGAAGCGCGCCAGCGGCTCGAAGCGGTCGCCGTCCAGGATCGTCGCGTGATGGTCTCCGGATTCCACCACGACGAACAGGTTCATCGGGTCGGCCGGAAAGCGCGGACGCTCCAGGGCCGGTGCCGTGGCATGCACGACGCGGCTGGCGTCGATCTCGGCCGCGCCCCAGGCCGGCACCGAAGGCAGCGGCGAGGACACATAGGCCGCGAGCGCGGCGATCTCGTCCTTGGCGAGCTTATTGGAAAAGCCCGGCATCTGGGTGGCGGCGCGTCCGTCGGCGATCACCGCGGCTGCCCGCGCGCCCATCATGCGGCCGAGATTTTCCGGCAGCAGCGCCGGCCCCAGCCGGCCGAGCCGGTCCGCGCCGTGGCATTCGGCGCAATTGTCCGCGAACAGCTTCGCCGCATCCGGCTCGGCACGCGCCGTGCCTGCGAGCGCGAGCAGCGCCAGAGCGACGAGAATGCGATCAAATGGAGAGCGGCGCTTCATGACGTGTTCCGCGATAGATGCTGGTCTTGACCCGGTCGCTCGGTGCCGCAAGGCCGATCTCGGCATCGCTGAGATAGCAGCCGGGATCCTCCGCCCAGGGATCGCCGGTGATCCGCTGCGCGCGCACGCGTGTGTTGCCGTTGCAGATGTCGAATTGGGCGCAGGCGCCGCACCGCCCGGAGACGTGGCGCGGCTTCTGCTTCAGGCCCGCCATGATCGGATCCGAGGTATCAGGCCAGATCTCTGAGAACGGACGTGTCTTCACGTTGCCGAGCGTGTGGTGCCACCACATCGTATCCGGGTGCACGTTGCCGAGATTGTCGATGTTGGCAACGTTGACGCCGGAGGAATTGCCGCCCCAGCGCACCAGTTTTGCGCGCAGATCGCCAGCGCGATCCGGCACGGTTCGCTCGGCCCAGTGCAGGAGATAGACCGCGTCGGCGTCGTTGTTCCCGGTCACGATCTCCATCTCGCTGCCCGACTGCGCCCAGCGCCAGGCACGCGCGATCACCATGTCCATGCGATCGCGCGTCGTCTGCCACATGGCATCGTCGCCGCGGTTCTTGTTGCCGCGGCCGGCATAGACGAGATGCGAGAGGTAGAATTTTGGAAAGTTCTCCTGCTCGACCAGATCGAGCAGGCGCGGCAGCTCCGCCGCGTTGTCCTCGGTCATGGTGAAGCGCACGCCGACCTTGATGCCGCGGTCGCGCAGCAGCCGCAGGCCGTTCAGCGCTTCCTCATAGGCGCCCTGCTTGCGGCGGAAACGATCATGGGTCTCGCCGATGCCGTCGAGCGAGATGCCGACATAGTCGTAGCCGATGTCGCGGATGCGGTCGGCCATCGCGGCATCGACCAGGGTACCGTTGGACGACAGCCCGACATAGAACCGCATCGCCTTGGCGCGCGCCGAGATCTCGAAGATGTCGCGCCGCATCAGCGGCTCGCCGCCCGACAGGATCAGCACCGGCACGCGAAACGCCTTGAGGTCGTCCATCACGCCGAACACTTGCGCGGTGGAGAGCTCGCCGGGAAAGTCGACGTCGCCGGAGATCGAATAGCAGTGCTTGCAGGTGAGGTTGCAGCGGCGGATCAGGTTCCAGATCACCACCGGTCCCGGCGGCTGCCGAACTGGCCCGGTCGGGGCCGGCTCGTTCAGCTCGCGTAAGTATTGGCTCAGGCGAAACATGACCGGCTCCCGTCAGGCGGCAATGCGAAGGCCGGTCTTCTTCAAGATCCGGGTCGAGAACAGAACCTCATGGGCCCGCGCGGCCGGACCGACCAGCACGGCAATCTCGGCAACCTTCGCCCTCACCTCGTCGCGCGTCCGGCCATGGACCATGGCAAAGAGATTGTAGGGCCAGAGCGGCAGATGACGCGGCCGCTCATAGCAATGCGTGACGAAATCGAGCGCGCCGACCCTGGCGCCGATATCGGCAACGGCCTCGTCCGCGATGTCCCACACCGACATGCCGTTGGCGGTGTAGCCGAGCGCGTAGTGATTGGGGATCGCGCCGATGCGGCGGATCGCGCCATCACCGAGCAAATGCGTGAGGCGATCGACCACCTCGGTCTCGGCGAGGCCGAGCTTGTCGGCCAGCGCGCGATAGGGCTCGGCGACGAGGGGAAGCCCTGCTTGCGTAGCGGCGATCAGCTTGCGATCGATGGCATCGAGCATGTCTAGACCTCCACG
The DNA here is from genome assembly GCF_036247985.1 of Bradyrhizobium sp. TM239. Lineage (NCBI taxonomy): Bacteria > Pseudomonadati > Pseudomonadota > Alphaproteobacteria > Hyphomicrobiales > Nitrobacteraceae > Bradyrhizobium > Bradyrhizobium sp. TM239. The sequence goes on from NZ_BTIR01000003.1 coordinate 4,826, forward strand.
CGAAAACCGACGAAGAACTCGCGCGTCTTTGGCATCGCGCGCACGCGAAGGCCCGTCTCACGCTCGATCTCCGCGAGCACCTGGGCGATGCGATCAGGGGCATCGGTCGACACGACGAACCACATGTTCAGCGCGTGATCGCGCTCGTAGTTGTGCGCGATCTCGGGATGTGCGTTGACGAGCTCGGCGACCTCATCGAACCGCTCGGGCGGGACGGCGATGGCGGCGAGGCAGACGGCGCCGCCGAGCGCTTCCGCGTTCCAGAGCGGGCCGAACCGGCTGAGCTGCCCGCCCGCGAGCAGACTGCCGATCTCCTCGATCATCTCGCCCTCGCTCAGGCCCAGCTGCGCGCCGGCGTCGCGAAAAGGCCGGGGCGTCAGGGGAAAGCCACCTTGCAGGCCGTTGATGATCGCCTTTTCAGTCGGGTCCAGCGAGCGCATCAATTGGTCTCCTTACGCCTCGAGAACACCGCGCCGCGCTGCTTGAAGCAGCGCTTCGAGAACAGCACGGCCTGCTGCATCAGGCCGGTTTCGGCGAGCAGGTTCAGCTCGTCGATCGCGGCATAGGCCTCCTCGCGCGATCGCGCGTGCACCATGCAGAACAGGTTGTACGGCCAGACCGGCGGCCGGGGCGGACGCTGGTAGCACAGCGTCACGCTGGGATGGCGGGCGAAGATCGCGGCGACATCGCCGATCACCTGGTCCGGGATGTTCCAGACCGCCATCGCATTCGACCGGAAACCGAGCTTTTCGTGGCGCACGACGCAGCCGAACCGCGTCACCACGCCGGCAGCGACCAGATGCTCCAGCCGCGCGATGACCTCATCCTGGCCGAGTGCGAGCTGATCGGCGACCGCGAGGTAGGGATGCTCGACCAGCGGCAGCCCGTTCTCGATCGCCGCGAGGATGCGCTGGTCGCGCGGATCGGGACGATAATCCCCGGCGGCCGGCACCATGCGCTTCTGCGCGCGCGGCTCGCGCAGCGAAAAGCCAAGGCCGAGATGATAGGCCTGCACCATCGGTAGGTCGACGACGGGCAGCCCCGTCTGTGCCTCGATCCTGTCAATGGTGTCGGTGATCGCGTCGGCATCTGTGCCAGCGATCACGAACCACAGGTTCAGATCATGCTCGCGCTCGTAATTGTGCGTGACCAGCGGCTCGCGGCTGACGATTTCAGCGACCCGGTCGAGCCGATCGGGCGGGACCTGCATCGCGGCCAGCGTGCTCGCGCCCACCGTGTTGGGGCGGACCACGGCACCGACTCGCGAGATCAGGTCGTGCTCCCGCATGCGGCGGAAGACGCCGATCGCCGCCTGCTCGTCCAGCGCGGCGGAGCGGCCGACGATCTCGAACGGCTTCTCCACCAGCGGAAAATCGTGCTGCCAGCGGTCGATCAGAGCGAGCTCGACGGAGCTAGGGGTCATTGTCCGATCCTCGTCGCGCGTGCAGTGAAGAAGATTCCGGACGGCTTTTGCGCCGGGATCTCCGCCTTCTTGGTAAAAGAGGCGGCGTCATAGACGTCGATGCGATCGGCATCGCGGACCGAGACCCAGACCTCGTTGCCGCGCGGCGTGAACTCCATGTGGAGCACCGCCGGGCCGGGCGTCAGGCGATGGATCACCTTCAGCGTCTCGGTGTCGACGATCTCGACCGTGTCGTTGAACGGGTGCGCGAAATTCACCCAGACATGGCGCCCGTCGGGCCGCGCCACGGCGAAGACCGGCTGGCCGTGGGTGGCGGTGCGCCCGACCTCGGCAAAACTGCGAAGATCGACCGCGATCAATTCGTGATGGCCGACAGCGGGAAGCAGCAGCTTGTCGCCCGTCGCGCCCCACCCTTCCAGATGCGGCATCTTGTAGACCGGCAGCGCCTCCTGGCCGCGGCCATAGCCGCTGAGGATGCGCTCGGCCTTCAGCGGCTCGCGCCAGGTATCGACATGGACGACGCCGTCCTCGCCGAACAGACCCGCAAGATAATGGCGGCCGTCGGGGGTGACGTTGCCGTCATAGGGCAGCTTGCCGACATCGGTCAGCCGGGTGATGGCGGGGGTCTCGACATGGGTGAGATCGGCGATCCAGATCTCGCCGGCATCGTAGAGCGCCCAGGCAAAACGCCGTCCGGGCAGATCGACCAGCCCGACCGTTTTCGAGGGCCTGCCGCTCGCACCGACCGCCGGGACGTTGGCGACGGGGTCGAGCGCTCTGGCGTCGAAGATCTTCACCCCGCCCGGCTCGTAATTCGAGACCGCGATCAGCGCGCCATCGTCGGAGATGGCGCCGCCGATCGAATTACCGGCCTGCACGATGCGCTTGGCGATCGTGCTCGTGAGCATATCGACCTTGGTGAGGCCGCCGTCGCGCCCGAACACGTAGACATAGCGCTGGTCCGGCGAGAACACGGCGGAGGCATGCGAGAGATCGCCGAGCCCCTCGACGCGGCCGATCGATTTGCGTTCGGTGGTGTCGACGATCAGCACCGATCCCGTCGCGCGCTCCACCACGAGGCCGAGGTTGCCGGTGCCGCGCAGCGTGTCGGCACGCGCGAGAACCGGCATCAGCAGCAACAGGGCCAGACACCATCGCGCCACTGCTCTCATGGAAGATCTCCCTGCTGCAGACGTTCCACGATCCAGCGCACGTCGGCTTCGCTCAGCAGCGGGCGCCAGGGCGGCATCGGCGTGCCCGGCACGCCGTCCAGCACGATGCTGACGAGCTGCTCGCGGCTCCAGGCGCTGAGATGGTCCGGCGTCAGCGGCTTGCCGAGCCCGCCCTTCAGCGTCAGCCCGTGGCAGGAGCCGCAGTCCTGCCGCACCAGATTGGCAAGCCTCGCAGTATTCGTTGCGGCATTGGCATTCGCTTCGCCCGCGGCGGCCGGCCCGATCGCAACGGCCGCTGCCAGGGCGATGCTAGGCCACAACTGAAATTGCCTCGCAATGTGCCGCATCGCTCCGCGCGCTCCGTTGCATCGCGATCGCCGCGACCTTTCCGATGATGAAAAGGACGGGACCGCTGAAGGAGGCGTCTTTCAGAGCGACCGGAAGCGCCTCCAGAGGCGCACATATTCGGCTCTCCTGCGCCGTCGTACCTTGACACACAGCAAAGACCGGCGTGGTTCCCGACAACCCCTGCGCGATCAGGTTGCGGACGATCTCGGCGATATTGGCAAGGCCCATATAGACCACGAGCGTGGTGTCGGGATCGGCGAGGCTCTTCCAGTCGAGGTCGAGCGGCTCGTCGGCCTTGCGATGGCCCGCCACGTAGCGCACGCCGGAGGCGATTCCGCGATGCGTCAACGGCATCCGCGCGGCGGCGGCGCAGCCCTGTGCCGCGGTAATGCCCGGCACCACCTCGTAGGGAATGCCTGCCAGCTCGAGCTCGGCCGCCTCCTCCGAGCCGCGCCCGAAAATGAAGGGGTCGCCGCCCTTGAGCCGGACGACCGTGCGGCCGGCGCGCGCCAGCCGGACCAGCATCTGGTTGATCTCCTCCTGCGGCACCGGGTGATGGGCCGCCTGCTTGCCGACATTGATCTGCAGCACCCCGTCCGCAATGGTCGCCAGGATGCTTGGTGGCACCAGGCGGTCGTAGACGACGACGTCGGCCTCACCGATGGCGCGGACCGCCTTCAGCGTGAGCAGCTCGGGATCGCCGGGACCGGCGCCGACGAGGTAGACCTTTCCAACAGCCATGATGCGCTCCGCCGAAACTACCCGCGAAAAGGCTGGTTGGTGCGGCGATCGCTCGCCGCACCAACCCCGGATTTGTCAGTAGACGTCGTTACGCGTGTTGAAGACGTTGAACTTGCCGGTCGGGGTGACCAGTCGCCGGTCACGAATGACCGTCTTCAAGGTCAAGGTCTTGTCGTCGACGACCACAATCGCCGAGTCCTGCGCCTTGTTGTTCCAGACCGAGAACCAGATCTCGGTGCCGTCCTTGTTGTACTCGCCCTGCACCACGCGGCGGGCGCCTTCCGAGATGCCGGACCACTGGCCGATCGGCAGCACCTTGTAGGTCGGCTTCTCCTTGGCGAGGTCCTTGATCTTGAACACCGCGATCGACGAGGAGATCTCGGCATCCGTGTTCAAGGGCGTGTCGACGTAGAGGTTCTCCGACTTCGGATGCGTCTTGATGAAGAGCGATCCGCCACCCTGACCGTCCACCGTCTGCACCACCTTCCAGGCGAACTGCTTGTGCTTCTCGGGGTCGGTGCCGATGAAGGAGATCTGCTCGCTGCCGAGATGGCTCGTCGCCCACACCGGCCCGTACTTCGGATGCTCGAGGTTGGCACCGCGTCCGGGATGCGGGGTCTGGCCGCCGGTTTCGACGACGCCGACCAGCTTGTCTTCCTTGGTGTCGACGATCGCGACCTTGTGGCGGGCGTTCGCGGCGACCAGGAAGTAGCGGCCGGTCTTGTCGAAGCCGCCGTCATGCAGGAAGCGCTCGGCCTCGATCGACGTCACCTTCAGGTTCTTGAGATCCTGATAGTTGACGAGCAGGACCTGGCCGGTCTCCTTGACGTTGACGACGAACTCCGGCTTGAAGTGCGAGGCCACGATGGAGGCAACGCGCGGCTCGGGGTGATACTCCTGCGTGTCTTCGGTCATGCCGCGGGTCGAGACCACCTTGAACGGCTCGAGCGTCGCGCCGTCCATCAACACGTATTGCGGCGGCCAGTAGGCTCCGGCGATCGCATACTTGTCCTCATAGCCCTTGAACTTCGAGGTTTCGACCGAGCGCGCCTCGGTGCCGATCTTCAGCTCGGCGACCGTCTGCGGCGGATCCATCCAGAGATCGATCAGGTTGAGCTTCGAGTCGCGTCCGATGATGTAGAGGTAGCGTCCCGATGCCGACATGCGCGAGATGTGCACGGCATAGCCGGACTTCAGGATGTGCTCGATCTTCTTGGTGGTGCCGTCGATCAGCGCGACCTCGCCGGCATCGCGCAGCGTCACCGAGAACAGATTGTCGATGTCGAGCTTGTTCATCTTCTTGGTCGGCCGCTGCGCGACCGGAACCAGGACCTTCCAGCTGTCCTTGATCTCCTTCATGCCGAACTCCGGCGGCTGCGCCGGCGTGTTCAGGAGGTAGCGGGCCATCAGGTCGATGTCGGCGGCCTCGAGTTGGCCCGAGGTGCCCCAGTTCGGCATGCCGCCGGGCGAACCATAGGTGATGAAGTCACGCAGATAGTCGAAGCCGAGCTTCTTGGTGAGATCGGGCGTCAGCGGCTTGCCGGTCGCGCCCTTGCGCAGCACGCCATGGCATCCGGCGCAACGTTCGAAATAGATCTGGTTGGCCTTGTCGAATTCGGCCTTCGTCAGGTTGGGATCGCCCGGCTTGGTGCCGGGCTGCTCGGTCGCGCCCTTGCCGAGAACGTCCAGGCTAGGCTGGTATTGGCCGCCCGGCGTCGTCTTGTGCTGCTCGACATCGGCAGGCTTCGGCGTCGGAGCCTGCTGCGCATAGCCGGCGCTCGTCGCACTCAAAAGGATTAGGCTCGCAGCGGCAACGCCGCCAGCCAGCCTTGGAAACAGGCTTGGAAACAGAGAAGCTCGGCCTCGCATTACATTCCTCCAGCGTGAGAATCCGATGGGAGGTTTATGCAGGCAATCCGACGATTTCTCCTTGACCGCGGTTAATCGCAACATTGATCCATCTCAATGCGCCCGCCTCGCAACGCTGCCTGATCCGTCGGATGCGATCGCCTGGAATCATCTCCGCCGCTGCACGGCACGCCCTGTCCGCACTGGCGGCGCTGTCCTTGATGTTTTGCAGCGCAAACGCAGCCGACCTCAGCGTCGCCGCCAAGTTCTTCTCCGAGCCCGTCGTGATCGACCGTACCGATGGCAAGCCTCCGGCAGCGGTGGTGCGGGCTGCCGATGGACGCGTGCTCGGCTACGCCTTTTCGAGCCTCGATGTCTCCGGTTCCGTCGGCTATGCGGGCCGGCCGCTCGACATCGTCGCGGCGGTGACGGCTGATGGCATCGTCGCCGGCGCCGAGATCGTCGCGCATGAAGAGCCGATCCTCGTGATCGGAATCCCCCGCGATGCGCTCGCCGCCTATGTCGCCAATTTCCGCGGCTTCGACGTGCGCGGCAGCGCCACGCTCAAATCCGCCGGTGAGCCCGCGCGTGGACCGCACGCCGTCGCCGGCGCGACCATCACGAGTACCGTGATCCGCGACGCAATCGTGCGCTCGGCACGCGCCGTGCTGCGCAGCCGGACCAATGTGCCCGAGCGGGCCGTGCGGCTCGACCGCGAGACCCTGCGCCGGTCGTCCTGGTCCTCGCTGCTCGCCGAGGGCGCGGTGCAGAGGCGGCTGGTGAGCCGCGGCGAAGCGGCAAAGCTGCTCGGGACCCGGGACAGCGAACCCGACAAGGCCTTCATCGACCTCTGGATGGCGCTCGCCACGCCGCCGCCGATCGGCGAAAGCCTGCTCGGCCAGCGCATTTACGAAAGTGAAACGGCAAAGATCGGCCCCGACGACGATCTGCTTCTGATCGGCGCATCCGGACTCTATTCGTTCAAGGGCACGGAATGGCGCCAGTCCGGGACCTTCACCCGGATCGAGATCGTCCAGGGCTCGCGAACCCTGCGTCTCAAGCCCGCCGACCATACGGCGGTCGAAACGCTGCACGCCGCCGGCGCGCCGGAGTTGCGCGAGATCGCCGTGTTCCGCATTCCGCGGGCGAGCGGTTTCGATTCGACCAAGCCGTTCCGGCTCGACGTCGATCTCGCCGCCGGCGCCGCTGCGAGCGGCCCCGCCGTGATCTCGCTCGACTATCGCATTCCCGAGCGCTACCTCATCGCCGCGCCGGCCGAGCCGCCTGCGGCATCGACCACGGCCGCGCCCGCTCCGGTGCAGACGGTGTGGCAGGAGATCTGGTGGGCGCGACGCTATGAGATCGGCGTGCTCGGCGCGATGCTGACGGTGCTGGCGGCCATCCTGATCTTCCAGGACACGGTGACGGCGCACGGGGTGTTCTACTATCGGCTCCGCACAGGTTATCTGCTCCTGACGCTGGTGTTCCTCGGCTTCATCGCCAACGCGCAGCTTTCGGTGGTCAACGTCCTCACCTTCATCCACGCCCTGCTCTCCGGCTTCCGCTGGGAGCTTTTCCTGCTCGATCCCCTGGTGTTCCTGCTCTGGAGCTTCGTCGCCTTCAGCATGCTATTCTGGGGCCGCGGCGTGTTCTGCGGCTGGCTCTGCCCGTTCGGCACCTTGCAGGAGCTCACCAATCAGCTCGCGCGCCGGCTCGGCATCCAGCAGATCGAGATTCCATTCGGGCTGCACGAGCGCCTGTGGATGATCAAATACGTCCTCTTCGTCGCCATCCTCGCGATCTCGCTGCGCTCGATCCTGACGGCCTTCCAGCTCGCGGAGGTCGAGCCGTTCAAGACGGCGATCACCATGAAATTCCTGCGGGAATGGCCGTTTGGCGTCTACGCCGGATTGCTGCTGCTCGCCGGCCTGTTCGTCGAGCGCTTCTACTGCCGCTACCTCTGCCCGCTCGGCGCGGCGCTCGCGATCCCGGCCCGGATGCGGATGTTCGAATGGCTCAAGCGCTACCGGGAATGCGGCGCGGAATGTCACGTCTGCGCCCGGCGCTGCACGGTGCAGGCGATCCATCCGCTCGGCCAGATCAACCCCAACGAATGCATCTATTGCCTGAAGTGCCAGGCCAATTATTTCGACCAGGACGTCTGCCTGCACCTGAAGAAGCGCGCACAGCGGCGCAAGCCGTTGCCGCAAGCCCCTTCCCAGCCGTCGTGAGGAGACACGATGCTCCCTGATCATCCGACACGACGCCGCGCCATCACGATCCTCGCGTCGGCCGCTGCGGTCGCCATCGCGGGTCCCGCCCGTCCAGCCAGGGCCGATTTCGAATGGCGCGGCACGGCGATGGGTGCGGACGCGCGGATCCTGTTCAGCGACATCGAGCCGGGCAGCGCAAGAGGGATTGCCGCGTTGGTCGAGGCGGAGATCGATCGCCTGGAAAACGCGTTGAGCCTGTTTCAATCCGGATCGGAGCTGCGCCGGCTCAATCGCGACGGCGCCCTCGTCGAGCCGGGCGGCGATCTCAGGCGCGCCGTGGCGCTGGCGCTAGAGATCGCAGACCTCACGAACGGCCTGTTCGACCCGACCGTGCAGGCGCTGTGGGAAGCCCATGTCGATTGGTTCGCGGACAAAGGCCGCACCGGCCTGCCGCCGGAAGCCGTCATTGCCGAAGCAAGGCGGGCCGTGGACTGGCGGAGCGTCCGGATCGGACCGAACTCAATTCATCTGGGCGACAACCAACGCCTGACGCTCAATGGTCTCGGCCAAGGTTACGTCACCGACCGCGTGGCGGAGATGCTGGCGGCGAAGGGGTTCACGAACATCCTGGTCGACCTCGGTGAGCAGCGGGCGGCTGGCCCGCGCCGCGACGGATCGCCATGGCTGATCGCGCGCAGCGGCGCCGATCCGTTACGCTTGGCGAACGGAGCGCTCGCCACGTCCGAGGGCTCGGGCTGCGTGCTCGGTGCCGACGGCGCGGCGCACCATTTGTTCGATCCACGCAGCGGCCGCAGCGCAGCTCATTGGCGCACCATTACCGTGCACCATCGCTCGGCGGCCGTGGCCGACGCGCTGTCGACGGCGCTCTCCATCGCCTCCGCGAACGAGATCCAGGAATTGCTGCCACGGCTGAGCGGCACCGCGATATGGGCAACCGATCTGGCCGGACGCCGCTCATACCGGTCGGCCGACCCGCGCGACGGCATCGTCGGCTGAGCGACGATGCGCGCCGGGCAGACGGCCGGTTCGACCTCTACTTGGTCTTGCCGTCGCCGTCGTATTGCTTGAGATAGGCCCAGAGATTCTTGGCCTCGGCCTCGTTCTTGATGCCGGCGAATGCCATCTTGGTGTTGGGCACCTTGGCCTTGGGATCCTTGATATAGTCGAGGAAACTCGCCTCATCCCAGGTGATGCCGGAATTCTTGTTCGCGTCCGAATAATTGTAGCCGGCAACCGATCCCGATTTGCGGCCGTCGAGACCATTGAGCACCGGGCCGACCTTGTTCTTCGCGGTCGCGCCGACGTCGTGACAGCTGGCGCACTTCTTGAAGGCGGTGGCGCCCGCCGTCACGTCCTGCGCGTAACCGGCACTGCTCGAAGCCGCAGCGACAGCGATTGCGATCAAAACACGCCTCATTTCGTCGTCTCCTGTTTGAGTGGAATTGGTCCGGCTACGCCTCGGATGCGCCAGCGCGGATTTGAAGAATGACGGCAGACCGGCGCATGAGGTTCACGCCGGCACAGATTTCGCCTCGGGCCGGATCGCGCGTGGAGCGGGCGGCTCGGAGCACATCATTCTGGGCTTCACGGGGCAGCGCGCGCTGATCCGGTCGCAGGCCACGAGCTTGCAGAGCTGCGCCATGTCGCGCACCACCACGTTCGAGGCGCGCACATCGACGCCCACCGCACGCAGCTTGGCGAACACTCGGGAAAGCGACTCTGGCTTCAGGCCGAGCCTGCCGGCGATCAGCGATTTGTCGTATGGCAGCGTGATCGTGCATGGCCCCTTGGTGCGGGGGGCTAGCGAAGCGAGAAACTCGGCCACGCGCTGCGTAGCGCTCTGCGCCATCAATTGCTCGATCTGCTGGACCATTCGATGCAGATGTTGCGACGTCGAGGCGATCATCGCGATTGCGACGTCGGGCATCTGGCGAATGCAAGCGATGACGTGGTCGGCCGGAATGACCATCACCCGGGCCGAAGTTACCGCGCTCGCGGTAGCGGGATAGCGGTCGGACGTGAACGTAACCGCCTCGGCCAAGCTCTCGCCCCTGGTGAGCACGTTGAGCACGGCCTCGTCGCCAGCAGGCGTGACCCGGTACAGCTTGATCCAGCCATCCATGACAACGAAGAATGCCTGGGCCGGCTCGCCCTGACGAAACAGCGTATGACCCGGACGGAGATTGAGAATGCTGGCTGGCCCCAGCAAGACGGCAAGCGCTTGCGGCTCGAGCCCACTGAAGACCGGTATCTCCGCGGCGATCTCAAGATCAACCGGAGTGGGCGCCATCATCGTCTCATCCCTGATGTTTGATCCTGTTGCGTGACTATTGATCATCCATCGCGACATATTTTGAGCTGGATCAATTCCAACGAGGGGCCGTCTCGCCGGCGCTCGATCAAGAGATACGACCAGCGCGACGGAACACCCGACGCTCAACAATCGAACTATTTCCATCCATGGCTCTTTGTGGAAGCGCAAACTTCGGCGCTTTCGGTACAAATTGACGGCTGCGGTCACCCGTCGAAACGACATTCGTGTGCGCAGGCGAGACAGGCTCACGGCGCGAACTGGCCGGGCTCACAGTCCAATCCTGGCGTGCTGCCGATGGCCGAATCTCTCACGGCGCAATTCGTCGTGACAATCGGCCCCTTCGATGCAGGGAGCATGGAGGTGGCCTGCAAGCCAGGGGCACAACTGGCCGCAGACGCAGCGTCAGGATCTTGCAATCTCCTGCGCAAAGGCAACTACGTCCAACATCCGACGCATGATCACGCGCCGCGACGCCCCCGAGCGACATGCAACACCAGTGCGACCAGAGACGTCGCCGCGAGAACGATCGTAAGTCCCCGGACCGGATCGCTGGAGAGGATCGCCGCGAGCGCGGCACCACAGGCTGCGCCCGCCATTTGCGAGCAGCCGAACAGCGCGGCCGCCTGGCCAGCCTTGTCGCCGAACGGCGCCAGCGCCGTCGCGCTCGAAAGCGGGCTCGCAATCCCGGCCCCGAACAGGAACACCGCAACGATCATGAGAAATGAACCCAGCGCGATCCCTTCGACCAGCATCGTGCCAAGCAGCGCGGCGGCTCCAGCGGCGGCCAGCGCAAGACCGGCCGACGTCGCACCCTGGCGGCCAAATCGCGCCGACAGCCTTGGTGCCAGCAAGCCGGCGCCGAACACGATGAAGACGACGCCCGCAAACAACCAGCCGAGAGCGATCGGCGACAGGCCGAATCCCTCGAGAAGCACGCGTGGCGCGCTCGACAAGACGGCGTACAGGCCGGCCATGAGAAGGCCGGCGGTCCTCGCGGGCGCGCTGAAGCGCGCGTCCTGGACCAGCCCAAGATAGCCACGGATAATCTCGAGCGGATGACGCGGAGGGCTGACCGTTTCCAGCGTCTCGCCAACGAATGCCGCATACACCGCCCCTGCGCCGACAGCGACGGCCGCGACAAACACAAACTCGAAGCGCCAGCCGAGAACAAGGTCGATCGCGCCGCCGAGAAGCGGCGAAAAGCCCGGTGCCGCTGCGGTGGCGATCGTAATCGATGCCATCACCCTGGTCAGTGCCTCGCCGTCGAACAAGTCCCGGGCGATGGCACGCGATAGAACTGCAACGGCGCAGGCCCCGGCCGCCTGAACCGATCGGCCCACCAGCAAGGTCAGGAACTCTCCCGCGAAGGCGCACCCCGCGGTCCCGAGCACGAAGACGCAGATTCCGACGACGATCGGGACCTTCCGCCCGAACCTGTCCGACAGCGGACCGACGATGAGCTGCCCTGCGGCAAAGACCACCAGAAATACGGTTATGCTCGATGTCACGGCCGCGCTGGACACGCCAAGATCGGCCGCCATTGCCGGCAATGAGGGAAGAAAGATGTTGGTGGACAGGACTCCCATCGCCGCAAATGCGCAGATCACGCCTCTACCAGCGATCCCGGTGCGTTGCTCGGGCTTGCCGGCAGCAGCCTTGCCCACGACGAGATCGCTGCTCATGGCTGTTGCTTTCGCGGTTTGACGACAATGCGGATTGTCAAATGCCGATCGGCCGCGCCACCAACCGATCGCCAGCAACCCTAAGCAGGCGGGCGAGATCTGTCGTCCTGGGAATGGAGGAGAAACCGGGCGTCCGGATCCGGCGCTTGCCCGGTTCGGGCGCTCCGCCTGCGCTCAATCCGCCAGCGGCGTCGCATATCCCGCGACCAGCTTGATCAGATCGGCCTGGCGCACCGCACCTGTCTTCTCGAACAGATGGCTGACATGGGTCCTGATCGTCGTGTCGGCAACACCGAATGCATCGGCGATCTCGGGAATGTTTCCGACCTCGACGATCGCGAGCAATACGCGAAGCTCGGTCGGCGTCAGCTTGAATGCGTCGCCAATGGCCTGAGATGCCGACGGCACGACGAGCGTTGCCTTGCGAACGAACAATGCAGCAGCGGCGGTATTGACCACGCCGGCGCGGCGGCGCGCACCTGAGCTCAGGGGTAGCGCATGGCCGACATAGCGTTCACCGTCGTTTCCGGCCAGCGGCACGGCAATCCCCCTGGTGCCAAGCGCGGCGTCCCCCTGCCCGGCGCTTGCGAAGACCTCCCGCAAGGCTCTGTCGACCCGCGCATCGCGGGCGACCAAGCGGCCACCGACGGAGCTCAGGATATCGCATGCAGAGAGGATGGCGTTGCCGGCGGCATTTGCGTGAATGAGACGTCCGTTCACATCGACGAGATACATGCCCGCACTGAGCCCGTCGAGCGTATCGACGAACGTGGCGACTTCCGCCGCCTTGAACTCGAACATCTTGCCGATCAATACGGCACGCCGGATATGCGGAGCGATCAACCTCATTTTGCGGCGCGCTTGATCGTCGAAGACGCCGTTCGTCTGGTGGCGAAAAACGCCGAATATCGCGGCGCTGATGGTCGTCCTGTCGACGACCACGCTCAGGAAATCGATCAGGCCTTGAGGCTTGGCCCACTGACGATAGAACTCGGTCCGGGTCAGTTGCTTCAGCGGCATCAGATCTGCGGTCGCGATCGGCTCTTCGATGTCTCCCTGAAAGTGCGCCGCAGCCGCCGGATAGATCTCTCCAAACAGCGCGACCGGCAGCGGCCTCTGAAATCCATGACCATGAGAGATGGATGCATGCTGGACGCCGACGTCCTTGCAGAAAAGTCCTCCACCGGTGCCACCGACAAATTGGGTGGCTTTCGCGATGGCCTCATTCCAGCGCGGGGGATCCACGGCGGCATCATAGACGACGCCGATCAGATCGCTCAGCTCTCGCTGAACACCGAAATTGTCCGGCGCGGACAATGTCGGAACCGATTGCAGATTTGGCCTATAATTCATTGGCAGCCCGAATCTGGAAACGAAGACGACAGCTGCATGCTCCGCAGCACTCCGACATTATCATCATCCGCTCCCCTCCGGGCATATCGCGTGTTCACACACTCGTTGAGAAGGGAACTTCAGCCATCCTCCGTTCGGAGGATGCGGCTGTTCGGCAGGTCGTCAGTGCCGCGGCAATTTCCGTTACAAGGCGGTCGGTTACCCGCTCCCGGCATGACCAGTATCTTCGTCATGGCAAGTTCCAGATGGCGCGACGGCCCCGGTCGGAGTGGGACGATGGAGCTCCCATGCCGCCAACGCGTCGACCTTCGCAATTACCACCGCTGGAATGAGGCCGCCTCCGTCAAACCTAGGAGACGACGGCCCGCAGCTATTCCATTCCCGTGCCGTCGGGTTCAGTTCCCCTCGCGCACGAAGACGTAGGTGGCGACGTATGGGGCAACGAGAGAGGTGCCCGTCGCCTCGCAGGAGCCTTGCACCGCACCGCCATGGGTCTCGATCCGCTGCACGGTCGTCACCTTCGAGAACAGGCCCTCGCCGCGCGTGCTGACGACGCTGAGCTTGAGCCAGGCAATGTCGTTCGGCGTCGCGCCGGGCGCGCTCGCGACGACCTTGCCGGTGATCGCGCTGCCGTCGACATTCTCCCAGATCGGACCGGCGTAGTGGCGACCGACAGTCTTGCCCTCGGAAATCAACGTCGCGATCGGCTCCCGGAATGTCCAGATCAACTTGCCGTCACTGCCGGCCTTGCAATCGTAGGTCTGCGCTCCCTCGGCCAGCAAGCTCGCAACCACCGTCCCGTTGGCGACGATGTCCTTTGGCATCACGGACTTCGTCGCGCCCGTGCCGAACGTGACGACCGTAAGGATCAGCGACAATATCTGGACGACGTTCTGCATGCCTGTCTCCTGTCTTCATCGACTAAAGATCTTCCCGGCCTGGTCGCGGCGTGCCGCAGACCACCGCGCGCGGCGCATTGCGCGCCGCCGTTGAGCCAGCGCGGCGTTTCCATCTCCGAATTCGGCCGATCGTTCAGGTAGCAGTCGCGCGTGACATTCGCCTCCTGCAAATCGAGGAGGCAACGGTGCGACCAATTTTCATCTTGGCCGACGGCGCTCACGACGAGGCAGCGGGATCAGTGGCAGCCGCCTAAGGCGCGATGCGATCAGGATGAATCGTCATCGTGCTTCAGGTTGTTGTTTGCGCATGATCCTTTCGGAAAACCGCTACGCACTTTTCCGGATCATGCTTTAGGCCGACGGCAACGCGAATGAAAATGTCGCGCCGCCCTCCGGCCCATACCCCGCGAGCAGCTCGCCGCCGTGCTCGCGCACGATGCCGTAGCTGATCCAGAGGCCAAGGCCCGTCCCCTCGCCGACCCGCTTGGTCGTGAAGAACGGCTCGAAGATGTGGCTGATGTGATCCTTGTCGATTCCCGGGCCGTTGTCCGAGATCCGGAACAGGATCTCGTGACCCTTGCGCACCGCCGAGACGACAAGCCGCGGCGATTCCGTGCCGCGCATCGCATCGATCGCATTCTCGACGAGATTGACGATCACCTGGTGCAACTGCCCCTCATTGCCGGAGATCCAGAGCTCCGGCTCGACCTCCATTTGCAAGTCGATGCGCACCTGCTTGGTGCGTACGGCCCACAGCACCGCGGTGTTGATGAGCCGCTCGATGTTGACGCGCTCGACCTCGCCGAGCTTGCTGAAGGACAACCGGCGCAAATTCTTCACGATCTCGCTGATGCGGACCGCGCCTTCCAGGGTGCCTTCGATCAGCGGACCGAAATCCTCCAGGATCTCGTCGATGCGGAGGCTGCGCCGTTGAGCCGAGAGTTCATCCCCCTTGGCCTCGCCGTGGACCGCATCGAGATAGGCGACGATCGCGGTCCGATAGCGCATCAGGGTGTGGACGTTGCCATAGACGAAGCTGATGGGATTGTTCAGCTCGTGCGCGACACCGGCAACGAGACGGCCGAGGCTTGCCATCTTCTCCTGCTCGACCAGTTGCCGCTGGGCGCGCTGCAGCTCGTGATGCGCCTTGTGCAGCTCCTCATAGGCGCGGCGCAGCTCACCGATCGGACGTCCCGTCAGCACCACGCCGATGAAGCGGCCGCGATGATCGTGGCGGGGCGATCCGTTGATGGCGAACAGATCTGAGCTGCCGCCTTCGCGCGAAAACCGCAGCTCGCCGTCGACGACATCGGAGGCGCCGCGCGGCTTCAGCAGCGGCACCAGCTTGGCCTTGTCCTGGGCAGCGATGACATCGGCGATATCCTTGCCGACGATATCCGCGACGCTGCAGCCCAGCATGTGCTGGAACGCGGAATTGACCTGCTGCACCAGCCCTTTCGCATCGCAGACGATGAGGATGTCGGAGACGGATTCGATGACGTTGGTGACGAAGGCCTGCGCCTCCTCCAGCTCCGCATTCTTGTGCTCGAGGTCGACCTCATAGCGCAGGAGGTCGGAATAGACCTCGTCCATCTTGCGGATGACCTCGATCCAGGCGCCCTCGCGCTCCTGGTCGAGCTCCATCGCGCCGCGATTGCTGATCAGCTTGAGCAGCGTTTCGGTCTCGCTGGTTTCAGGAGGGTGCGTCACCTCAGGCATTCTTCCTCAAATCATACCTGGACAGCTTGTTCCTGAGACCGACGCGCGACAGGCCAAGCTCGCTCGCGACCCGGCTGATATTGCCTTCGTACCGCTCCAGATAGCTGATGATAAGCGCCTTCTCCAGGTCTTCCACCTTGTCCTTGAGGGTGGCCGAGCCGTTCAGCTGGCCGGGGACCGCGGTCGCCGGCGGCTTGCCGTTGCGCTTGCCCAGCAGCGGCGGGGCCTGCAACTCATCCGCGTCCGCCAGCACCGCCATGCGCTGGATCTCGTTCTGCAGCTCGCGGACATTGCCGGGCCAATGGTACTTGACGAACGCCTCGAGCGCGGAAGGGGCAAAGCGCAGGCCCGGCCGGTTGAAGGAGACCTTCACCGACGACAGCACCCCTTCGGCGATCAACGAGACGTCCATCGGGCGCTCGCGCAAGGCCGGCATGTGGACGGGAAACGCCGCCAGGCGATAATAGAGATCGCGCCGGAAGCGGCCCGCCTCGACCTCGGCCTCAAGATCCCGGTTGGTCGCGGCCACGACGCGGACATCGACCTTGCGCACCCGCTGCGCGCCGAGGGGGCGGATCTCGCTCTCCTGGAGGACACGCAGCAGCTTGACCTGGAATGCCGGCGAGGTCTCGCCGATCTCGTCGAGGAAGATGGTTCCGCCGTCGGCGACCTCGAACAGGCCGATCCTGTCCTGATAGGCGCCGGTGAAGGCGCCCTTCTTGCAGCCGAACAGCTCGCTTTCGAGCAGCTCGTCTGGCAATGCGCCGCAGTTCTCGACGACGAAGGCCTTATTGGCGCGCGCCGAACCGTAGTGAATGGCGCGTGCCAGCAGCTCCTTTCCAGTGCCGGACTCGCCCGTGATCAGCACGGAGATGTCGTAGTCGGCGGCGCGTCTGCCGAGCTCGATCACCTTGTGCATCGGACTTTCCGGCGAATGCACGATGCGGTCGAAATCATAGAGCTGCTTGGCAACCCCGCGCTTGACCGAGACGACCTTCTTGATGTGCCCCGGCGTCGCCTTGACGTCGACGCCGGCCGTCTCCGTCTCCTTCTGCAGCCGATAGAGCTGCACCGCCTCCTTGACGATGTCGACCAGCCGGTCCGGCTGCCAGGGCTTTGTGATGTATTGATAGATGCCGGCCTCGTTGAGGCCTGCGATGATATCCTCGGAATCGGAATAGCCCGAGATGATCATCCGCACCGGATCGGGCCACAGCTCCCGCACGCGCTTCAGGAAGCTCACGCCGGATTCATGCGGCATGCGCTGGTCGCAGAGGATGGCGTGGACGATCTCGCCTTCCAGCAGCTTTTCCGCATCGGCCGCATTGCCGGCGCAAAGCACCTCGAAATCCTCCCTGAGAACGCGCCGCAGCGCCTCCTGCGAACGAACTTCGTCATCGACGACGAGAATGGTTCCCAGAACGCTCATGAGGGCACAACCATGGGTCTCTGCCGCTCGGCCGTCCGCCGCAACCGATGATGGGCGATGGTCAGCGGCGTGCGCGACTTCGGCACCTTGTGGATGAAATTGTAGCGGGCGACGTGGTAGCTCGGATCGAAGCCGTAGAAATTGAGCCTCATCCGCCGCAGCTCCTCGTCGCGATAGGCTTGCAGGGACTTCTCCGCCTCGTCCGCCGCGCGGCGCTTTCTCTTGTCAGCGAGCCGGGCTGCCAAGCCTTGATCCGAACCCATGGCGGCAGCGAGTCTCACGAGATTTTCGCGCGCAAGCTCGTTCCTTGCGAGGACACGATCAACGATCCCGAGGCGCTTGGCCTCCGCGACGCCCATCGGCAACCGGCACTGCGTGATCCGGGTCGCGTTGTCGGCGCCCGCGCGGCGCGGCAACAGATAGGTCCAGTATTCGGAGCCGAACAGATTGCCCATGTCCTTGTAGTGCGGATTGAGCACGACCTGATCGCCGGCCCAGACCTCGTCGGCGGCCAGGCTCAGGAACACGCCCCCTGCGCCCGCATTGCCGCGGATGACCGATACCACCAGCCGGTCCGTCGTCTCGATGATGGCGCGCGCAAGATCGTCGATGGCGTTGATGTTGCGCCAGGATTCATCGGCGGCGCTGTCGGCGGCCTCGATCTCGGCCAGATGAATGCCGTTCGACCAGTAGTCGAAACCGCCGGTCAGAAGCAGCACTTTTGTCGGGCGCGCCAGCGCGGCCCGGTAGGCATCCAGCAGCGCTTCGCAGTCGCCGGTCGTCATGGCGCCGTTGTAGACCGAGAACCGCAACTCGCCGACCTCGCCATGCTCGCGATACTGCAACGGAGCATAGCCGCAACCCGGCCGCCGCGGCAGGCTGGCTGCTTGCTCGGCGAAGATCTTTGCCGCAGATCGCTTCAGGCTCTTCGGTGCAAGCTGCCGCACATGGCCGATCCAGACTGCACCGTCGACCGTTGCACGCGCCAACGCACCGTCGCATTGCGCCACGATCGTGCCGGGAACGCCGGAGATATCGCGCGCTTCATGGACGTCGAACAGCCGCACGTCCTGGAAGAACAGGCTGTCGAGGAGGCCCGGCATGCCGTCGGCGCTGTTGATCTTGCGCAGCACGGTCTCGGTCGTGTCGTGCTGCCAGTCGATGGCCCGGTCCGACTGGCGGCAGGGCCCGCGCACGCGAATGCGCGCGTCGCCCTCGCGCATCGGCTGCGGCGTCGGCCGTCCCGCTTCGATCGCCGCGATCGCTTCCAGCACCGCTTCGACCGCGCATGAGGTGACCTCGTTGCGGTAGATGCTGGACTTTGCCGCGCGCCGCATCGGGAACGTGCGGGAAGCCCAGACCGGACCGGCGTCGAACTCGCCATCCGCCTGCAGCACGGTGACGCCCCATTCGGTCGCGCCTTCGAGAATGGCCCAGTCGAGCGCCGCCGGGCCGCGGTCGCCGGGCGGGCCGGGATGCACCACCAGGCAGCGCACGCTGCGCCAGACATCTTCGGGGATCGCGCGTTTGAGGAACGGCGCGATCACGAGGTCCGGCCGGTACAGCGCCACGCTTTCGCGCGTGACGTCGGGGTGGATATCGAGCTCGACCGAGACCTCATGGCCGCGCTCGCGCAGCTCGACATGCAGACGCTGCGTCAGGCTGTTGAAGGAATGCGAAAGCAGCAGGATGCGCATCATGATCGCTCAACAGATCCGCGGCAATTGCTCGCCCGACAGCCAATCGACGATCCGGCCGCCGCCAAAACTCGTCGCCATCTGCACGAAATGATGGTCATCGGCGACGGCTTCGCCGATGTCGGCGGCATCGCGGCCGAGCGGATGTTCTCGCATCGCGGCGAGAACGGCGCCGGCAATCTCGGGCGCAACGACCGCGACCAGCTTGCCCTCATTGGCGACATGGAGCGGATCGAGCCCGAGCAGTTCGCAAGCGGCCGCCACGCCCGGCTTGACCGGGATCGCCTCCTCCTGGAGGTGAAAACCGAGGCCGGATTGCTGCGCGATCTCGTTCAGCGTCGCGGCGAGCCCACCGCGGGTGGGATCGCGCATCAGGCGGATCCCGGCGCCGCCGGCTTCGACCATCTTCGCGACGAGACCGTTCAGTGCCGCCGAATCCGACACGATCTCGGTTTCGAAGGCGAGGTTTTGCCGCTTCGACATGATCGCCACGCCGTGATCGCCGAGGGTGCCCGAGATCAGGACGCGATCGCCGACGCGCGCGTTCTCGGCCGACAG
This sequence comes from Bradyrhizobium sp. TM239, assembly GCF_036247985.1. Taxonomy (NCBI): domain Bacteria; kingdom Pseudomonadati; phylum Pseudomonadota; class Alphaproteobacteria; order Hyphomicrobiales; family Nitrobacteraceae; genus Bradyrhizobium; species Bradyrhizobium sp. TM239. Next base: position 24,243 of record NZ_BTIR01000003.1, read on the forward strand.
ATCGAGCCCGTCGGGGACGACCCCGACGGCCGAGGTCGAGATGAACAGGCCGTCCGCCTTGCCGCGCTCGACCACCTTGGTATCGCCGGTGATGATATGGACGCCGGCGTCGCGCGCCGCCTCCCCCATCGATTCCGCAATCGCCTTGAGGTCGGCGAAGCGAAAGCCCTCCTCGATGATGAAGCTCGCCGACAGATAGAGCGGCTTGGCACCGGCCATGGCGATGTCGTTGACCGTGCCGTGAACCGCGAGCGAGCCGATATTCCCGCCGGGAAAGAACAGCGGCGAGACCACATAGCCGTCGGTCGTCATCACCATGCGCCCAGCGCCGACGTCGAAGGCCGACTGGTCGTTGCCGCGCGCCAGCCATTCATTGCCGAAGGCCTCGTGGAACAGGCCGGAAATCAACTGCGCCATGGCGCGGCCGCCCGAGCCGTGGGACAGGTCGACGCAGCCGTTCCTGATATCGAGCTTGCGCTGATAGGCCTTCATGACGCTCGCCTCTGCTGATGATCGCGGAAGCGGCCGTAGGTCCAATGCGCGGCGCAGGCGCCTTCCGAGGAGACCATGCAGGATCCCATCGGCGTCTCGGGCGTGCAGACCGTGCCGAACAGCTTGCAGTCGACCGGCTTCTTCACGCCGCGCAGGATGGCGCCGCATTCGCACGCCGGATTGTCCTCGACGCGAAGCTCGTTCATGCCGAAGCGGATTTCGGCGTCGTATTTCGCGTAAGTGCGCTTCAGCTTCAGCCCGCTATAGGGCACCTGCCCGAGTCCGCGCCATTCGAACTGGTCGCGCAGCTCGAAAATGTCGGAGACCTCTTCCTTGGCGCGCAGATTGCCGTCGCGCGTGACCGCGCGGCTATACTGGTTCTCGACCTCGTGCCTGCCCTCGTTGACCTGGCGCACCAGCATCAAAATCGCCTGCATCATGTCGAGTGGCTCGAATCCCGAGATCACCACCGGCTTGCCGAATTCTTCCGCGAAAAACTCGTAAGGCGCCGTGCCGATGATGGTCGAGACATGCGCCGGCCCGACGAAGCCGTCGATCTCGACGCGGCCGATGCTGCGGATATCAGGGCTCTCCAGGATGTTCTGCATGGCCGGCGGGGTCAGCACGTGATTGCAGAACACGCTGAAGTTCGAAAGCTGCTTCTTCTCGGCCAGCCGGATCATCACCGCGGTCGGCGGCGTCGTGGTCTCGAAGCCGATGGCGAAGAACACGATCTCGCGCTCTGGATTTTCCTCAGCAATCCTGATCGCATCGATCGTGGAATAGACCATGCGGACATCGGCGCCCCGCGCCTTCGCCTTCAGAAGCGAGGCGCCCTGCGAGCCGGGAACGCGCATCAGGTCGCCATAGACGCACAGGATGACCTCGCTGCGCTCCGCAAGCCGGATCGCCATGTCGATGCGCCCGGCCGGCAGCACGCAGACCGGACAACCCGGGCCATGGATCATCCGCACGTTCTTCGGCAGCAAGTCCTCCAGACCGTAGCGCGAGATCGCATGCGTATGACCGCCGCAGAACTCCATGAACCGATACGGCCGTTCCGGATGGGTCTCCGCCCGAATCGTCTTCGCGAGCCCCAATGCGATCTCCTTGTCGCGATACTCGTCGGCATATTTCATGGCGCCACTCCCTGTCCCTCGACGCTCAGCTCGCGCAACAATTCGAGCGTGCGCCGCGCCTCCTCCGGATCGATCTTGGTCAGGGCATAGCCGACATGGATGATCACGTAGTCGCCCACCGCGAGATTCTCGATCAAGGCGACCGAGATCTCCTTGCTGACGCCGTCGATCGAGACGATGGCCATCTCGTCGGGCAGGAGCTTTGTGACCTCTGCCGGTATCGCGAGACACATCAGGCGGTTCCTTCCAGATCTTGCGGTTCGAGGAGTGTTAGCGCGGCAATCCAGGCCTGGCCCAGGCTGAGGCCGCCGTCATTGGGCGGCATCTGACGTGGCAGCAGCGGCGAGAGGCCGGCCGCGACGCAGCCGCGCTCGATCTCGTCAGACAGGATCGCGTTGAGGAAGCAGCCGCCGCTCAGGGCGACGGTGGTGATGCCGGTCGTGCGCGCCGCCCGGCCGATCCAATCGATGCAGGCAGCGGCAAGCGTGCCGTGGAACAGCTCGGCGCCCTCGACCGGATCGATGGTCCCGGTTGCCAGGTGCTCGAACAGCGGAGCCAGGGACAGCGCGCCGCTCTCGATGATCCAGCCGTCTTGCGCGATGCGCGGCGTGCGCACCAGCGCTTCCAGCTTCATCGCGGCTTCGCCTTCGTAGCTCTGCACCGGGCAGAGGCCAAGGAGTCCCGCCGCCGCATCGAACAGCCGGCCGGCGCTGGTCGTCGTCGGCACGCCCGGCTGATCGAGCATGGCGCAGAGGCGCAAGGCCTGCGGCTGTGCATTGAACCGCGTCGCGATTATGTCCCCTCGCCCGAGGCCATGCAGCGCGCTCGCGCCCATCCGCCATGGTTCGCGCGCGGCGCGGTCGCCGCCCGGCATCTTCATCGGCGCGAGGTATCCGAGCCGCCGGAAGTGGGCGCCGTCGCAGGCGAGGAGCTCGCCGCCCCAATTGCCGCCGTCGCTGCCGTGGCCGAAACCGTCGAGAACCAGGGCCAGCGCCGGTCCTGCGATGCCATGTTCCGCCATCACGGAGGCCGCATGGGCATGATGGTGCTGGACCGCGATCAGCCGCTTGCCGCTGGCCTCGGCAAAGCGGGTCGAGGCCATGTTGGGATGCAGATCATGCGCAATGACGACAGGCTCGACGTCGAGCGTCGACAGCAGGTGATCCACCGTCTCCTCGAAGAAGCGGACGCCTTCCGCAGTGTCGAGGTCGCCAATGTGCTGGGAGACAAACGCCTCATTGCCGCGCGTGACCGTCACGGTCGATTTCAATGTGCCGCCGACCGCAAGGATGGGCGGCACGGGCCGCGCGAGGCGAACCGGCTCGGGCACGTAGCCGCGGGCGCGGCGGATGAATTGCGCCCGACCCGCGACGACCGCCGCGACGGAATCGTCGGCACGGGTGACGATGTCGCGGTCGTGCGTGACGATGAGGTCGGCAATGCCGGCAAGGCGTCGTTCGGCGTCGCGATTGTCGATCAGGAGCGGCTCGCCGCCGGGATTGGCGCTGGTGGCGACGATCGCCCAGCTCTCAGGGACCAGTGCGTGCGCCGCACTCAATGCATCGAAGATCAGATGATGAAGCGGCGCGACCGGCAGCATGACGCCGAGACGGGACAGCTCCGGTGCGATTGCGGACGCGAGCCGATCGCGCGATCTCATCAGCACGATAGGCCGCGGCGAGCTCTCCAGCAACGCAAGCTCGGCACGATCGGCATCAGCGATATCCCCAACCGCATTCACTGATCCCACCATGACGGCAAACGGCTTCTGATCGCGCTGCTTGCGCTGCCGCAGCCGCCGCACGACGTCATCGTCGCGGGCATCGCAGAGCAGCTGATAGCCGCCGAGCCCCTTGATCGCGACGATCTTGCCGCCAGCAATCGCGGCGGCAATGTCCGCGATCTCGTGGCTGAGCCTCGGACCACAATCCGGGCAGGCAATCGCCTCGGCATGGAAACGGCGGTTGTTGGGATCGGCATAATCGTCCGCGCAGGCCCTGCACATCGCAAAGCCCTTCATCGCCGTGGCCGCACGGTCATAGGGCAGCCGCTCGGCAATGGTGTAGCGTGGGCCGCAATGGGTGCAGTTGACGAACGGATAGCGATAGAAGCGGCTGCTCGGATCGAACAGCTCGCGCAGGCATTCCTGGCAGGTCGCAGCGTCGGCGCCGATGCGGGTCGATACCCTTCCCTGCTCGCTGGCGCGGATACAAAATTCCTCGCTCGCCACCGCCCCGACCGGATGCACCGAGATGTCGTCGATTCGGGCAAGCGGCGGCTTCTCCAGCGGCAACGCCGTGATGAAGTCGGCGGCACGTTCACCCTCGACCTCGATGATGACGCCGTGAGGATCGTTGGCGACGAAACCGCCGAGACGATAGCGGGTGGCGAGGCCATAAACATAGGGACGAAATCCGACGCCCTGCACCGCGCCCCGCACGTGCAGACGCAGTCTGGTCCTGTTGGCAGCGCTCGCCCCGCCGTTCATCGTCATCCCTGCGTCGCCATCTCGGCCCGCTTCACCTTCGCCCAGCGCCGGCGGATCCAGGCATAGAAAGCCGAGAACCCCTCGCCCGTGCGCGCCGACACCGTCATCACCTCGATGTCAGGGTTGACCCGCCGGGCATATTCGACGGTCCTGGCAAGGTCGAAATCAAGCACCGGCGCGAGGTCGATCTTGTTGATCAGCATCAAGGAGGCCGCTGCGAACATATCAGGATATTTCAGCGGCTTGTCCTCGCCCTCGGTGGTCGAGAACACCACGATCTTGCAGGCTTCGCCGAGATCGAACGCCGCAGGGCAAACGAGGTTGCCGACGTTCTCGATGAAGAGAAGGCCGCCGTTCAGCCAGGGCAGCCGGTCATAGGCCTGGCCGACCATGGCGGCATCGAGATGACAGCCTTTTCCGGTGTTGACCTGGATCGCCGCGACGCCGGTGGCGCGGATGCGTTCGGCATCGTTGGAGGTCTGCTGGTCGCCCTCGATCACGCCAATCGGAAAGCTGTCCTTCAATTCCGAGACCGCGCGAACCAGCAGCGAGGTCTTTCCGGCACCCGGGCTCGACACCAGGTTGAAGGCAAGCACCTCGTCGGCCCGGAAGCGCGCACGATTGTCGGCCGCAAGCCTGTCGTTCTTGCCGAGAATGTCGCGCTCGACCTGGATGATGCGCTCGCTGCTCATGCCGGCGATCTCCTGACCAGCCGGATTGGCGCCGCAATCGAGCACGCCCGGCTCAGCAGGGGCATGATCATGGTGGTGATCGTGAACATGGCCATGCCCATGACCGTGATGATGATGGTGTCCGCCGTGACCATGATCGTGGTCATGATGATGATCATGCGCGTGTTCGAGGGACGCCTTGCCGTCGCTGCAGCCGCAAACCGTACACATCAGTCGACCTCCAATTCCCTTACGCGCATCTCTTCGCCGCCCGTCACCTGCAATTGATAGCCACCACAAGAGGGGCACGGCTCGTAGCGCTGCTTGATCTCGACGCTCTCCGAGCACGCCATGCACCAGGCGGTTCCCGGTGTCTCGACGATCTCGAGCCTTGCGCCTTTTGCGATGGTCCGCGCTGCGACGGCCTCGAAGCAGAATTTCATCGCCTCCGGCGCGACATGGCTGAGCGCACCGATTTCGAGGCAGACGACGTTCACCTTGGCGAAGGAACGCTTGCGCGCTTCCTCCTCGACGATGCCGATGATGCCTTCGCAGAGCGCCATCTCATGCATGACCCACCTCGCGGAAATTGAGGTTGAAACCGACGCAAGGGTCGAACGCGCCGACCAGCGTGCGAACCGCGTCCTGGCCGCGCCGACCGGCAGCCAGCATCGCGCCCTTGAGGCTTCGGACCAACGGGCCGCGGGCGTGGAAATTCCACTCGGTCGGCGCCAGGAATTCGAAATTGACGATGCGGCTCTCCTCGTCGAGCACGACGGCGTGGTAGAGCCGGCCCCGCGCACATTCGACCGCCGCCGCAGCCCTGCCCGCACCGAGCCGATAGCTCGCGACGACGCCATCGTCGAGATTCTCATCGCCCTGGTCGAGCCAGACGCAGAGCCGCGCCACTTCGGCGATGCGCGCCTCGAGGCGCGCGGCCGCCCCTGCCGCCGGCAAGGCGGGTTCGCACCGTGCCCGCGCCCAGACGCCGGTTTCCGGAATCTTGCCGCAGAGCTCCGGCGCGTCGGAATAGGCTGGCCCGCCCGCGAGCAGGCGCGTGACGATGTCGAGATCATCAGCTGCCGTCAGGAATGATTGCTCGACCGACGGCGGCGACAAGCCCTCATCCTCGCAGCGTTCGACATAGACGGCGAGCGCACTGCCCGGCACGAGAGCCTGGCCTTGGCCGGCAATCCCGAGCGCTGCGAGCGCGGCCTTGATCTGTACCACGGCCTCGCAGCGCAAGGCCTCCGACGCGCCTTCGCTGGCACCACCGAGGACGGTGGTTGCCTGCATCATGGCGCGCACGGACGCAGCGCTCGCGCCGTCGAGCGCGAGCCGTCCGACGAACAGGCTGCGCAGCAATTCGGTCAGCCGCTCGGCAACGACCGCCGTGACGCGATTGCGCGCCATGGCCGGCGCCGCCTGCAGCCCCTGCGCGGCCTCGATCGCCGACAGGAACGCCACCTGATGTGCCACCGAGCAGAGCGAGAACAGCCGCGGCAGCACCGGAAGCAGGGAGGCAGCCGGCTTTCCCGCGAACAGCCGCGTCAGCGGCGGCCGGCTGCGCGGCTGGATCGCGACGTCGGCGATGGTAGAGCCGGCAAGCCACACCGTGATGTCGATCTCATTGCGGAAGGCCAAGGTCATCCGCGCCGCTCCGTCAAAGTCCCGCGCAGGAAGTTACGCCGATCGATCGGCGTTGTCGCGGGCTCGCGGCGGCGGACCGCCTCCTCGCTGTCGGCCGGCAGCATCAGTTCGGCAAGCGCGGCCTCGGCCGTTGCCAGCGCGGCGGCCATGTCGGCGAATTGGAACATCGGTGAGAACAGTGAGCAGCTTGCGATCCTGCCCATCTGCCCGACCTCGCTGAGGGTGAACTCGATGTCGCCTGCGGGAAAACCGATTCGTATGCTCGTGCCCGACGTCTCCCGTGCCGCGCTTCCCGGCATCACCACGTTCATGAACCATGGTGTGACCATGACGCCGACGATCGTACCATTGAACCGGCGGAAGCCGACCGCCTCGACGCCGAGCGCATCGTTGTAGATCGGCAGATCACGCATGGCGCGCTCGCCGATCTCCCGATAGGTTCCGGCCAGAAGCTCGCCCCACGCCACGGCGTCCGCATCGGGATCTGGCGTCCTCCCCGTCATGCTTCGATCGCCATGAATTTGGACTTCGGCGCATCGCAGTTCGGGCAGTGCCATTCCTCCGGCAGCGCCGCGAACGGCGTGCCGGGCCCGATCTGCGCCACCTCGTCGCCATCGGCGGGATCGTAGACCGTCCAGCAGATGCCGCATTCCAGCCGCGTGGCCTCGGTGACGTCCTGACGCACGCCAAAATTCTCGAAGGCGCTCATTTGAAATAGGCCTCGATGATTTCCTGCAGCCGCTCGGCGGAATCCTCGAAATCCTCGTCCGCCGCAAGCGCGACGGTCGGCACGCCGCCGACCTCGAGCGTATCGAGGATGATGGTATCCATGGCGTTGAAGAACTGCACCGACCAGATATTGCGGATGCCAGTGGACAGCACCCGGCAGGTGCCATAGCCGCGCGACACCAGCTGGATCGGGCCGTTGCGGATCGTGTCCTGCAGGAAGCTCATGTCGACCGGGCTCATCGGCAGCAGCGTGAAATTGATGATCTGCGAGCGGATACCGGGGCGCCAGGCCAGCGCGCGCTCGCGGATTTCGGCGAGCACCGGCAGCACGTTCATGGCGCCCTCCGGCACTTGCCCGATCTCGAAATCGGCAGACGTCAGGTCGGCGGCCGCGCGCTTGACGATCTCCGGGACGGCGCCGATCTCGATATATTCGGACGCCGCGTCGGTCTCGAGCCGCACGCGCCAGATCCCCGCCAGGACCGATTCCTGGATCTGGGCCAGCGATCCGTCGGGCAACGCGACGACCCCGCCGACCTCGCCTTCGCCGAGCACGTCGGCGATGAGCTTGCTCTCGAGTTCGTTGAGATTGGCGAGCCGGAACAATTGGCTCGGCGCATCCGCCTTTTGGCCAGCGATAGCCTGCGCGATGTTCGAGAGCAGCGCCACCGCGTTCGGGCAGCTCCTGGCAAGCTCGGCGCTGTCGAGCGTTGCCAGCTTTGCCAGCGCTCCGGCCGCCGTCAGGCTGCCTTTCGACGCATTGAGACTCTCCTCGCCGATCGGAAACACGCTGACCGGTTGCTCGGCGCCTTCCGGCGCATCCCAGAATCCGACCTTCATAGCTCGACACCTTGTGTGCGATGCTGGGGAACAATGGTGACGGCGACCGCGGCAGCTTGCCCGCGCGGACGGTCGATCAGCTTTGTGATGCGGTCGATATAGACCGACCAGTCCTGGATCTTGGCGACCAGACCCAGCGTCTCGCCCTTGGCGACGAGGATCAGGGTCGGTTGCACCCGCACGCCAAAACGCTGGCCGAGTGCACTCTCGTCGCCGCGGGCGATGATCGCGCCGCGCAGCCGGCCATTGAAAGCGGCGATCAACTCCGGCAACACCACGGCGACGTCGATCGCCTCGGGGAAACGGTTGGGATCGCCCGCCGACAGCAGCACCGTGATCGCGCCAGCCTCGTCGGCCGCGCCGAGAAAATGATCGACCGTGGCGGCGTCGACCTCAGGCAGGCCGTACCGCGTCAGATCCTGCTTCCCCACCTGGAATTCCATCAGACCTCCCCTGACAAGCTTATGATTTTGCTCGGGATAGGAGTTAGCAAGGCACATGCCAGGATATTCCAGCAATTTTCTCGAGATATGTATTTGATTTACATCATGTATTTTCAGATGTGCGAAGCGGCGCATACATCGATGACAAGATACTTTCCAATTTGAGTGGAAGCTATCTTAGCAGATAGAAAGAAGGCTTCCAGGCAACATGCCGCCCCCGCAAGGCCGATCCGGCGGCGAGCGCGGCGATCACAGCTGCAGGAGGTTTGCTTACTCAGACCGAAGATGTGCGGGCAGCTGCGGCTCGCGATCGATCAGGTCGGCGAAGAAGCGCTCGCAATCCTCGCCGTCGAGCGCGGCGCCGAGCCCGTCGATCGCCGCACCAATCAGGCGCGCCTCTTCCTCATCCAGAAGCCGGATCGCGGTATCGATGTAGACGAGGACATGGGCGCCGACCGGCGGATTGGAGAGCAGCAGCATGGAGACGCGGCGCTGCTCCCCGCGAAATTCGCAAAGCGCCGACATTCCGTCGGTCTCGACGATCGTCATCGGGAGGCCGAGGCACATCGCGCTATCTCCAAAAGGCCGGCCGGTCAGGCCGGCCGCATCTCGTAATTGGCGTGGTCGATGTCATTGGCGAGCAACCGCTCGGTGTCCGCCAACGGCACGCTGCGGCGGCTCACCGTGACGCCCCACTCGGCCAATATGCGGCAGGCCAGATCGATCGCGGGTGCGATCTGGTCGCGCACCGGCGGCGTCAACGGACCGCCCCAATCTTCGAGGTCGAGCGGCTGGCAGCCGATCAGCACGAGGTGCTTCGGGCATCTGCCGAGCAGGTCGGCCGCACTGATCACTTCCTGGAAACCGGTCTGGTGCAGGCTCATCTTCTTGGCGCCGGTGAAACGCGGCACCTCGTCGTCGCGCACCAGCTTCAACCGGCCGGGCTCGAGGCCGTAGTCGATGGCGTCGAACACGACCAGGCGGTCGGCCTCTTCCAGATAGTTCACGAGGTAGAGGCCCTGCGTGCCGCCGTCCAAGATGGTGACGTTGTCAGGCACGGCGTAGCGGCGGTGGAACTCCTCCACCGTGCGCACGCCAAAACCCTCATCGGCCCACAGGATATTGCCGATGCCGAGCACCAGGATACGGTCGTCTTGCGAGGATGTCGGCATCGGTTGCGTTCCAGTCTTCAATCGCGGAATTGCCGCTCGCCCGAGATCATCGAGGAGATGATGCTCTGGCGCGACATGATGTCTTCACGGACCGCGGCGTAGATGTGCACCATCACGAACACGACCAGCGCCCACATGCCCAGATGATGCCAGGTGTGGACGTCCTGGCTGTTCGGCCAGATCGCAAACACCCAGCCGAACAGCTTGTGCTGCCAGCTGTCGATGCCCTGACCTTCCGAATAGAGTGCAAAGCCGGTGACGATCATGAAGGCCACGAACAGCGTGAAACCCGTGAACATCGCGGTCTGCGCCAGCGGGTTGTGCCCGACATACATCTTCGGCTCGCGTTCCAGGAACGCGTACCAGCGGATCTCGTGCAGCACTTCCTTCCAGAACTGCTTGCGATGAACGGGAATATAGAAGATCTGCCGGGAGTGGTGATTGCCGACGAAGGCCCACAGGATGCGCGTGAGGAAGAACACCGCGAGCACCTGTCCGGCGGCGAAATGGGCGAAACGGATATAGCCCATCACGAAGTTGTCGGACGCCTCGCCCGCGACCGTCGGCAGCGGCGTTCCGATCAGATAACCGGTCACCATCAGCACGAGAATCGAGAACGCGTTCACCCAGTGGCAGATTCGCACCGGCGCTTCGTAGACATAGACGGTGGGCCGGCCCACCGCACGTTCTCCGGAAGCATCCGCTGCGATCGCCGCAAGGTCCGGCCGTGCGTCGGAGCCGGGAGCAACTGCATCCATCATGGCCGCCTCCTACCTGACCTTGACCTTGGCGAGCTCCTGGCCATCCGGACTCATGACGTGAGTCGAACAGGCCAGGCACGGATCGAAGGAATGGATCGTGCGCAGGATCTCCAGGGGCTGCTCGGGATTGACCATCGGCGTGTTCATCAGCGACGCCTCGAAGGCGCCGATGTTGCCCTTGGGATCCCTAGGCGAGCCGTTCCAGGTGGTCGGCACCACGCACTGGTAATTGTCGATCTTGGTGTCCTTGATCTTGATCCAGTGCGCGAGCGCGCCCCGCGGCGCTTCGGTGAAGCCGACACCCTTGGCTTCCTTCGGCCAGCTCTCCGGCTTCCATTTGTCGACATTGGCGGTCGAAGAGTCGCCGGCCTTGATGTTGGCGACGAGCTTGTCCTGGAAATAGCGCATCTGGCGTCCGGCCCAGACCGACTCCAGTGCGCGTGCCGCGGTGCGGCCGAGCGTCGAGAACAGCGCCGACGTCGGCAGGTTCAGATCCTTCAGGAACTTGTCGACGGGATCCTTGAACTCGGACTTGTTCTGCGCGTAGCCGACCACCCAGCGCGCCAGCGGGCCGACCTCCATCGCATGCCCCTTCCAGCGCGGCGCCTTGATCCACGAATATTTGCCGCCCTCGTCGAGCTGCTCGATCGCGGTCTTGGTGCCCTTCGCATTGGGTCCCAGCACGTAGTTCGGCTCGGTGACGCCGTCCCAGGGATGAAGACCCTTGGTCTCGTCGGGGTATTTGTACCAGGAGTGCACCACGAATTCCTGGATCTCGTCGGGATTGGTGTGATCGACTGGAAACACCTCGGAGAGGTTGCCGTTGATGATGGCGCCCTGCGGCAGCTTCAGGCTCTTGGCGGAATAGTCGTTGGCATGCTCGGGCACATCGCCATAGGCGAGCACGCTCTGTCCCGACAGACCGCCGCCATAGAGCCAGTCCTTGTAGAACGAGCCGATCGCCGCCACGTCGGGCAGATAGACCATTTCGTTGAACTCGATCAGCCGGTCGATGATCGAGGAGATCAGGTTCAACCGCTCCATGTTGATGGCGCCGACCGCGCCGGTGCCGTCGACATTGATCGGACAGGGCACGCCGCCGACCAGCCAGTTCGGATGCGGGTTCTTGCCGCCGAAGATGGTGTGGATCTTGACGATCTCCTTCTGGAAATCGAGCGCCTCCAGATAATGCGCCACCGCCATCAGATTGGCCTCGGGCGGCAGCTTATAGGCCTTGCTGCCCCAATAGCCGTTCTTGAACGGTCCCAATTGCCCGGATTCGACGAACTTCTTCAGCCGGGTCTGCAGGTCCTTGAAGTAGCCCGGCGACGACAGCGGCCAGCTCGAGATCGACTGCGCCAGCGTCGAAGTCGCGCGCGGATCGGCCGAGAGCGCGGAGACGACATCGACCCAGTCCAGCGCATGAAGGTGATAGAAATGAACGACGTGGTCATGCACCTGCAAGGCAAGTTGCATCAGATTGCGGATCGAGTTGGCGTTCTCCGGAATGGTGATGCCGAGCGCGTTCTCGACCGCACGCACCGACGTCAGCGCGTGCGTTCCGGTGCAGACGCCGCAGATCCGCTCGGTGAACGCCCAGGCGTCGCGCGGGTCGCGGTTCTTCAGGATCACCTCGATCCCGCGCCACATCGTGCCGGTCGAGACCGCGTTGCGGATGACGTTGTCGGCGTCGACATTGACCTCGACCCGCATGTGACCTTCGATGCGAGTCACGGGATCGACGACGATGCGCTTGCCGGAATTGTCGAGATTGAAGCCGTTGGGAGTCTGGATGCCCATGGTTGCCCTACCCTAGTGTGTCTTTTTGCTCAGCTGTTGTGGTCGACGTCTTCGCGCTTCGTCGCGAGCCGTTTCACCGCCGTCACCGCCGCATGTGCGGCCACCGCGGCACCGACCGCGCCGGCTGCCACCATGCCGACTTGATCGGCATTCTTCTCGATGCCGAACTGCTTGATGGTGGTGAGACGGTCGTAGAACGAGCCCTTGTCCCAGAAGCCGTCCTCCGAGCAGCCGATGCAGCCATGACCGGACTGGATCGGGAACGAGACGCCGCCGTTCCAGCGCACGGTCGAGCAGGCGTTGTAGGTGGTCGGGCCCTTGCAGCCCATTTTGTAGAGGCAGTAGCCTTTTCGCGCGGCTTCGTCGTCCCATTCCTCGACGAACTGGCCGGCGTCGAAATGCGGCCGCCGGTAGCACTTGTCGTGGATGCGCTGCGAGTAGAACATCTTTGGCCGGCCCTGGCGGTCGAGCTCGGGCAATTTGCCGAAGGTGGTGATGAAGGTGACGACGCCCGTCATCACCTCGGCGATCGGGGGGCATCCCGGCACCTTGATGATGGGCTTGTTGGTGATGACCTTGTCGATCGGGGTTGCCTGCGTCGGATTGGGCTTGGCCGCCTGCACGCAGCCCCAGGACGCGCAGGCGCCCCAGGCGATGATCGCCATGGCATCCTCGGCCATCATCTTCAGCTTCTCGACGAACGGCTTGCCGCCGTCGATGCAGAACATGCCGCCCTCGTTCAGCGGCGGATTGCCTTCCACCGCGAGGATGTACTGGCCTTTGTGCTTGGCGCGGGTCTCGTCGAGAATGGCTTCCGCCTGGTGGCCCGCCGCCGCCATGATGGTATCGTCGTAGTCGAGCGAGATCATCGAGAGCACCGCATCCTTCACCAGCGGATGCGCTGACCGGATGAAGCTCTCCGAGCAGCAGGTGCATTCGAGGCCGTGCATCCAGATGACGGGCACGCGCGGCTTGGTTTCGAGCGCATTCGCGATGCGGCCCGCCGCCAGCGGCCCGAGCCCGAGGCTCGTCGCCGTCAGGCTGCAGAATTTGTGGAAGCTCCGACGCGTGATGCCTTGCCGCCTGATCACGCTGTAAAACGTTTCCGTCGCCGTGCCCATGAATCCTCCCGCGTTCGGCTTTGACTTTTCGATGACGTCAAAGACAGCAAGAAGCAGGCCAACAGCCCAAAGCGATTCAAATGTAGAGAGATTCCAAAACGTTACGAATTTGAATCGCTCTCATGGATCGCGGATGAGGACCCGAAAAGCAGAGGAGCGGAAACAACTCGATTTGCAGTCGGCAAGGAAGTTTCCGGCTAGTGCGCGGTGCACACCATGCAGGGATCGAACGAGCGCACGATGTGCTGGATCGCAACCGCGCGCGCGCCGGCATCGCCGACGTTGGTGCCGACCAGCGCCTGCTCCAGCGGTCCTCCGACGTCGAAGGAATCGCGCGGCGAAAAATTCCACGTCGTCGGTGCGATGATCTGGTAGCGCTCGATCCTGCCGTCCCGTACCGCCATCCAGTGCCCAAGACTGCCGCGCGCGGCCTCGACCAACCCCACATAGCTACCGTCAGGAATGTCGCGCGAATTGTTGCAGAACGGCTCCGACAGGCGAAGCGCGCGCGTCCACTGATCCATGGCGAGCGCGATGCGCGCGGTCTCGATCAGCCGCGCGATCACGCGGTTGCGCACATTGGTCCCGCTGATCGACACCAGATCCGCAATCAGCGCCTGCCCCGCCACGGTCTGGCGCGCGATGGCGCCGACCTCGATCGGCTGACCGGAGAGCCGCGGCGCCTTGCACCAGCTATAGGCGGCCGGCTTGTCGGGATCCGGGATCGTGCTGCTGTGGGCGGGATCCACGGAGGAATCCCGCATCCAGGCGTGCGAGACATCCTCCGTGATTTGCGTCAGTGGCAGCGGCTCGATCGCGGCGCGCGGGCCGAACAGACCGCGCGGAAACAGCTCGCCCTCGATGCCATGATAGGCACCGTAGCTCATCATCAGACCCGTCCCCTTGCCGAGTTCGCTCAGCGCGAGGCTGTCCGCCAGCCGCAGGAAATGGGCAAAGTCACCGCCGCGGCCGTCACGCCAGCGATCGAGCTCGTCCGCGGTGGCGATCGCCAGCACATTCTCCAGCGAATCCGCGAAGACGACACGCTCGAGGAAGCTTCGGAACGCCGTCGTGATCGACAGCAGCCGGACACGCTCGCCGAGATCGATCGCGCGCGTCGTGCCGCCGGGCTGGAACGCGAGGCTGTGCGGCCATTTTCCCGCGATGATGCCCATGGTCTCGAGCAGCCGCGCCCGCGCCGGCAAAGCATCGCGCGCCGCACTGCCGCGGGTCGCGGCAAAGCGCTCGCGCGTCGCCGCGTGCCAGTCATGCGCGGCATAGGCCTCACGGGCAAAATCCGGCATGAAGAAGATGTAGAAATGGGTGAGATGGTCGGCCGCATTCTCCGCGGCATGCGCGATGTTGGTGGCGAGCAGTCCATTGGGCGCAGCCTCGATCGCCATGGCGTCGCGCAGGGCGGCCGCTGCTGCCACCGATTGCGAGACCGAGCAGATGCCGCAGATCCGCGGCGCCAGCGCCAGCGCGTCGAGTGGCGGGCGCCCCTCCAGGATCTGCTCGAACCCACGGTAGAGCGGCGCCGTCACCTCGGCGCGCATGACGCGCCCGCTCTCGACGTCGAGTCGGACTTCGAGATCGCCCTCGACGCGGTTGAACGGGCCGATCGTGATCCGCGTCATGGCTTGGTCTTGGTCGTCGTCCGGCCCGGCGGCACGACGACGTGATCGGCAGTTGCGTTCAGCCGCACGCGCCGGGGCGTTGCGGACTTCGACAAGGCCGCGAGCGCGACGAACCAGGCTTTTGGCATGTCGGTCGGCAAGCCAACCGGAATGCCGGCGAGCTTGGCGGTTTCCAGGAAGTTCTGCGCGCCCTCGAACCCCGGCGACGTGCAGGCGATGCAGGCATAACCGCCCTTGGTGCAGGAGCCGCCGCCGTTCCAGGAGCGCTGGTTGCAGTCGCCCACCGCCTGCGTCGCTTTGCAGCCGAGATGCTCCATCAGGCAGCCGCGCTCCGACATGGTCTCGGCACTGGCCTTGAACTCGTAGAACTCGTTGCGCGAGCAGCCGTGATGGGCAAGGTGATTGGCGACGAACTTCGGCCGCCCATATCCGTCGAGATCGCTCGCTGCGATATCGTTGCCGGTCAGTGCCAGGATGGTTTCCATCATCCAGCCCGGATGCGGCGCACAGCCGGCGACGTTGATGACGGGAAGACCGAGCCGCGAGCGGAAAGCCGCGCCCAGTGCGCCGCCACTGTCGGGCCCTTCGAACTGCAAGCCCACCGCATCGGTCGGGTTCGATCCGGCGGCCGGCACGCCACCATAGGCCGCGCAGCTTCCGACCGCGATCACATAGCCGGCGTGCGGCGCAAGGTCGAGCATCCAGCGATAGACGGAACGGTTGGTGCCCGCGAGCATGTTGAAGCGGCCGGTGTCGTTTGGTCCGCGGGCGACGGAACCTTCGAGCAGGAGAAGGTCGAGCCGCACCTTGCCGTCGAGCACCGATTGCAGGATCCCGACCGCCTCCTCGCCGGTCTCCTCGCTGACGGACGGATGCCACAGCAGGTTGACGCCGAACTGCCGTAGCTCGTCGAACCAGCCGGAGGCCCCGCTTTCGAGGATCGACATCGTACAACCGCCGCAGCTGGCGCCCTGCAGCCAGAGCACGTTTGTGATTCCGTCGGATCGGCTCATCCCATGTCTCCCGGTCGCCCCAGCTTCAACCGCTCATCGACGAAGCGCAAGAGGCTCGTTTGCGCCCTCAGTCGTGAGCGCCCGACCTTTCGTCGTGCTTCAAGTGCCGCCTGCGGATATTGCGGGTGACGATCCAGACCACGGCCACGGCGACCGGCACGAAGATCGCGGTTGCCAGCGAAGGCTCGACATGCAGACCGCCGTCATGGGCGCCCTTGGCGAGGTAGCCGAACAGGCTGACGACGTAGTAGCCAATGGCCGCCACCGACAAGCCTTCGACCGTGCTCTGGAGCCTCAACTGCAACCGGGTGCGCTCATCCATCGAGCGCAGCAGATCGCGATTCTGCTCCTCGAGCTCGACATCGACGCGTGTGCGCAACAGATCGGCCGCGCGCGCGAGCTTGATCGACAGATCGGCCTGCCGGTCCTCCATCGTCGCGCAGGTGCGCATCGCAGGTGCCATGCGGCGAGCGAGGAAGGAGGACCAGGTCGGATAGCCGGCGATCTCGCCGCCCTCGATCACGGCGAGGCGGGCCTGCACGATCTCGTAATAGGCGCGGCTGGCGCCGAAGCGGAACAGGCTGCCGGCCGCTCCCCTTTCCAGCGAAGCCGCCAAGGCCGTCAGCTCCGTCAAGAGATGATTGTTGAGCTTGAGGTCCTCGGCGCCCTGCATCTCCTCGAGCACCTCGACGAGCCGCCGGCCGATATGATCGACGGAGGGCGCAAGCTCGAGCGCGGCGGGCAAGCCGAGCAGTGCCAGCGTGCGATAGGTCTCGATTTCAAGGACCCGCTGCACGAGAGCGCCGAGCCGGCCCGGCGAGAGGCCGTCGTTGCAAACGAGGATGCGGACGAAGCCCTGATCATCGCTGCGAAAGTCGGATGCAACGACGGCAGGACCGCTGCGGACCGCGGCGATGGCGAGACTGCCTCTCTCGAACAGCTGCTGCGCACGCTCCAGCGCCGTCGAGGTCTGCTCGACCTCGAGCTTGACCGCGACCAGCAATTGGCCAGACTGCGACAGCGAGCGGATCAGCGCTGCGGACTGATCGCCGATCTCGCCGAACCGGCGAGCGGGTGTCCCAGAGCTCAGGATCCAGGTGAAGGTGCTGAATTCCGAGTGTTGCTCCCAGCGAAGCTGGGTGGTGTCGATCGTCACCTGGTGATGTTTGGTTCCGGCGTCCGGCGGCGCCTGCCCGTGCGACATACAGAATGCCACGAACTTCTGCCGGTCCGCCGCCGCGACTTCGCCCTGGCTGAGAAAAGCAAAGCGGAGCACGGTGACCGGCGCAATCAACCGGGTGAACGGGCGGGCGTGCACCTCGCCCAGCACCGCACCACGCTGCGGATGCAGCTCAAAGCCGGCGAGATCGAGGTCACGGTTCATCGGTGGTCCCTTGGTAGCGCTCTCAGACCGCGGCGTGCCACGGACCTTGCCGTTCACTACCACACCACACCCATGCCCACACAATCACCCGTTGGCAGTATCTCCACCCCTCCCGCCGTGTCATGCCGCCGCCACGTTGGCCATGAAGCTGTCGAGCTCGACACGCAGGCGCTGGCTCGCCTCGGTCAGGCCGCGGGCCGACTGCAGAACGGCCGAGGCCGCCGCGCCCGTCTCGGTCGCCTCGCGATTGACCTGTTCGAGATTGGTGGAGACTTGGCCGGTGCCCAAGGCCGCGTGCTGGGCGCCGCGCGCGATCTCTTGCGTGGTCGCAGTCTGCTGATCGACGGCGGATGCGATCGAGCCGGAGATCGACGAGATCTCGCCGATCGTACGGGCGATCGTCTTGATCGCCGCGACTGACTCACCCGTCGCCTGCTGCATGCCCTGGATATGCGCGCCGATTTCCTCCGTGGCGCGCGCCGTCTGGCCCGCGAGGGATTTCACCTCGGAGGCCACCACCGCAAACCCGCGCCCAGCGTCCCCGGCTCGCGCAGCTTCGATTGTGGCATTCAGGGCCAGCAGATTGGTCTGCTCCGCCACCGCCGTGATCAGCTTTACGACGTCGCCAATTCGGTGCGAGGCCTCACTAAGCACGGCGATGCGGGCGTCGGTGTCCCGCGCCTGCTGCACCGCGCTCTCCGAGATGCCGTTGGAGTTGCGCACCTGCGCCCGGATCTCGTTGATCGAGAGTGACAGCTCCTCGGCCGCCCCAGCGACCGAGCGGATGCTGCTGGCCGATTCCCGGGACGCACCGACCACCGCGGTCGTCAGATCGCCGGTTGCCTCGGCGTTGCGCGACAGTGTCGAAGCGGCGACTTCCAGTTGCCGCGCCGAACTCGATATGTCCTTGACGATGTCGCCCACGGCGCGCTCGAACGTACCGGCAAATCGCGTCAGCTCCGAACGGCGAAGCTCCGCGGCGGACCTGTTGCGCTCCTCGATCTCGGCCGCCTCCCGCTCGGTGCGCTCGATTGCCTGCCGCTTGAACATCTCGACGGCCCCGGCCATCCTGCCAACCTCGTCGCGGCGACCGAGACCCGGCAGCACGATCTCGTGCCGGCCT
This sequence comes from Bradyrhizobium sp. TM239, assembly GCF_036247985.1. Classification (NCBI taxonomy): domain Bacteria; kingdom Pseudomonadati; phylum Pseudomonadota; class Alphaproteobacteria; order Hyphomicrobiales; family Nitrobacteraceae; genus Bradyrhizobium; species Bradyrhizobium sp. TM239. The sequence goes on from NZ_BTIR01000003.1 coordinate 42,706, forward strand.
CGGGCGAGTTCCGTCATTGCGCTGCACATCGCGATCACGGGACGCGCGATGCCACGCCCGATCGCGAAGGAAAGCACGAGGCCGATGGCGATCGACGCCAGTGCCAGCCCTACCACGGTCGACTGGCCGCTGGTTATCTGCTCCGACGTCTTCTTCTCGGCCTCGGCCTGCTCGGCCAGCGCCACGCGCTTCAGCGAGGTCGACGCGCCCGACAGGCTGTGGCGCAGCTTCCACATTCCTTCGACGAGACGATCGATCTCCTGAGCGGATGCCGCGGCGCGCACAACGCTCACGCCGTAGACGGCGAGATGGTCGGCAAGCGTCTTCTCACCGAGAGCGTCCATCGAGCGCAATGCACCGCGATCGACCAGACGCTTCATCGCGTCCAGCCGTTGTACTGCGCCCTGCACCAGCGCGGCATCGTGGCGATTCAGCTCGGCCATGACCAGCAGATCGACCGCTTCGAAGCGATCGAGGACGCCGTCCATCGCTTCGTTGGCGCGCGACAACTTTGCATCCGCCAGGGCGGATTTGATCGCACGCGCCTGCTCCTGCAGCATCGCACCGGATCGGCCTATCTCCGACCGCAGGGCCAGAACCCTGTTGAAAGCATCGGTGTAGGCGCGATAGGCTTCGAACAGCTCCTTGATCGACCGCTGCCAGCTCAAGGTCGAGGCCTCGGTCTTGGCCGCAGTGATGGTCTGTTCGAGCCTTCGCCGCGCCTCTTCGGCGGCAGCTTCCGCCTCCCGCGTGCCGGCCATGGCGAAATAGCGCGCGTTGCTCTGATAGGCAGACAGGGAGCTGTCGATCTCGCGCGCATAGTCGGATTCCGACATGCTGACCCGGTAGACGCCGAAGCCGTCGAGGATCTTCTCATAGCCGAGCCAGGCGCCGGCCAGGGTGATGGCCGACAACAGCAGAACGACCGCAAATCCGATCATGATCTTCGCCCGGATCGACACATTGGCGAAGACCGGCTCGCTCTTGGGAAGACTCATGGCGGCAGCATTCATTCGTCCGTTGCCGTGAAACAGGCCCGACGTCGATTGCCCATCCCGGCCGAACGCGCGCGCGACAAAACTCGATTTCATTTCGCAATACCCGCTCTCTGGAAGTTCGAAATGACGCGACGATGCGGCCGCACCCCTAATCATCGGTAAATCGAAACCTGCTGCCGCGCAGCGAAGGGAGCCTCCAAGTCAGTGACGTCGATCGCTGCGCCGCGCACCATTCGGCCGAACGCGGCATTTGCGCTGAAGAAAATCCAAGCAGTTTCAAGCAAGCCCTGGAAGGCACATTTCCATCGCGAGACGAAACTTGTTTCCAACTCATCTCATCACGTGCGGGGAGATATTTTTTTCGCTGCGGACATTTTGCAGACGACCGCTCGCGATATTGTCTCATGGGGTAAGCTGATTCGTTTGTTCCTGCGTCGGATCGCTTTTGGGGCAGGAGCAATCGATGACAGAGATGGAGATACCGGGCACGCTCGACGCGGTCGGAGCAACGGGGACCAATCGCCAATCGATCTATGTATACGAAGCACCGGTGCGCATCTGGCATTGGCTGAATGCGGCGCTTGTCACCCTGCTCGTGGTCACCGGCTATCTGATCGCCTCACCGCTTCCGTCGATGCCGGGCGAGGCCAGCAACTGGTACACGATGGGCTATATCCGCTTCGTCCATTTCGCATCGGGGCAGGCACTTGCCGTCGGCTTCCTCTTTCGCGTCTACTGGGCCTTTGTCGGCAATGCCTACGCGCGACAGCTGTTCGCGCTGCCGTTCTACAACCGGATATGGCGCTGGGGTCTTCTGTACGAGCTGCGCTGGTACCTCTTCCTGGTGCGCTACCCGAAGAAATATGTCGGGCACAATCCCCTCGCCAATACCGCGATGTTCCTGTTCGTCATCGCGATGCTGGCGATGATGGCGACCGGATTTGCGCTTTATGCCGAGGGCGCTGGCATCGACAGCCTCTGGTACCGGCTATTCGGCTGGGTTTTCGCGATCTTTCCGAACAGCCAGGACGTCCACACCGTGCATCATCTCGGCATGTGGTTCATCGTGGTGTTCGTCATCCTGCACATCTACGCGGCGCTGCGCGAAGAATTCATGTCGCGCCAGAGCATGCTATCCGCCATCATCACCGGCGAGCGCACCTTCCGCGACTCGCGGCCTGACTGAACCTAGAACGTCCCGGCGATCGTGAGTCGGAACGTCAACGGCTCCACGGGGTGCAGCACGTAGTCCATCACGCCGTTCTGACAGACTGAAGCTGGCGCGGTGCCTGACCTGCAGAGGTTGTAGAGCGTGTCGGTCTTGAGCAGCGAGCCATAGGCATAGCTGATCTGGTTGGCTCTCGTGTTGAGGAGGTTGAGCACGTCAAGCTGAAGCCGCCAACCATTGTCGATGCGATAGCCGAGGCGGCCGTTGAAAATGCTGGTCGCAGAGGAGCGGAACGCGTTGTCCTCCGTCAATGGGCTCGACGCCAGATAGCGCCAGCGCAAAGTCCCGAACCAGCCGGTCTTCTCGCCCAGCGTGACGCCTGCCGATGCCACCATCGCCGGCGCGTTCGGAATGTAGTTGCCGGGGGCGGTGCCGATCTGCGCTTCGGGATAGCCGGCGAGCGAGGCATGGACTTCCGCCTGCTCGCTGTCATAGCCGCGGAATCGCGCATGGGTCATTGCGAGATCGGCGTCGATGTCGATCCAGGATCTGGGCCGGTAGTGGTTGGTCCATTCAAAGCCGTAGCGGCGGCTGGCGCGGGTGGCCGACGTGTCGCCGGCATCGCCGGAGAACAGGATTTCGGAATCCTGATCCAGGACGAAGAGGCTGAGCGAGGTGTCCAGGCCGGGAACGATCCTGCTGCGCATGCCGACCTCTGCCCCCTTGGTGCGCACCAGGAGCGGCGATGGCGTCAGCCTCGTGGCGGGATCGCTGGGGTCTTCCGTCGTGGTCGCGCCGCGCGCATCGTTGGAGTGCATGCCGTAGCCGGCGCCGAAGAAGAACTCGGTCTGGTTGAACGGACCGAGCACCATCCTGAATTTCGGGCTGCCGAGCGCGGCGTCGGTGCGGCCGGAATTGTTGACATTGAACCGCGAGGTGACATCGGCCGCATAATAGTCGCCACGCCATCCCACCGTCGTCTTGAGCCAATCGGTCCATCGCACGGTGTTTTCGGCATAGACGCCGACGCTGCCCTCGCCGACCTTGTCGCTGCGGATATTGGCAAGGAAGCCGCGCTGGAAGGTGTTGGTGAGCGCGAGATCGATCGCATCATAGCGCGATTGCAAACCAAAGGTGGTCTGCATCGGCAGGCCGGCGAACGAGCCGTTCAGCGCGCGCGAAACGTTGGCGCCGGCCATCAGGCGATCGTCGTGCTGGTGAAACTGGTCGCCGAGCACGGGATCGCTGAGGAAGTAGGTGAAGTTGTTGAAGAGGTCGAGCTGACTCTTCACCACATAGGCGTTGGCTTTCCACGCGCCGAGATCGTCGGTCTGCGCGATGCGGCCAGAGAGCGCGAAGCGGTTGGTCTTGCCGCCGTCGCTTGGATCTTCAGAGCCGAACCGGTCGAGCAGGCCACCGGTGATCGCGCGCTGCGGGACCTGGTCCGTCGAATTCCATCTGTTGGCGTAAGCCATGCCGGTGATGGACACGCCGTCGGTCGCGGTGCCCTGGCTGTAGCGCACGAGACCGTTGAGCTTCCTCACATTGTCCGGATTGTCCCACGGACCGTTGTAGGTCCCGACCTCGCCGGCCACGAGCAAGGAGCCGTCACCGACCTTCGCGGAGTCGATGCCGAGCAGACGGCGATGGCCGAAGCTGCCGGCGCTCACCTGCGCTAGTCCCCTGGTGCGGTCGATCAGACCGATATGGACGCTTCCGGCCGAGGCGAAATCGCCCTCGTCGGCGAAGTACGGCCCCTTGCGCACATCCACTGCGGCGATGGTTTCCGGGATCAGCCAGTTGAGATCGGCATAGCCCTGGCCGTGCGCGTGGGTGCGCATGTTGACGGGGACGCCGTCGACGGTGATCGCAAGGTCGGTCCCATGGTCGAGATTATAGCCGCGCAGGAAATACTGGTTGGCTTTGCCCTCGCCGGAATGCTGCGTCACGATGAGACCCGGCACGGCTTCGAGCGCTTCGCCCGGCCGCGTGAAAGGGCGTGCATTGATCTCCTCGCCCGAGACGGTGATCTCACTGGCCAGGCTGGGCTGACTCTTCGCACCTGATGCGACTCCGCGCGCATCCGCCCCTTGCGCTGCCGCTGGATACACGAAGATGCGGTGATCCGCCGGGGACGGCTTGCCGGCCCGGCGCGATGCGGCCGGCTTCTTGCGCGCAGATGTCTCGCCGCCTCCGACCTGGATTGGCGGCAGCTCGCGTGAGGCGATCTCGCTCTGCGCGAAAGCGCAGCCGTCATCCGCAAGCAGCACCAGGGCGCAGAGTGCCGTCAGCGCGCCGCTGCCACGACTGGGCTCACGCCGCTTCGGTCGCATCGGCGCATGCCAGAGCTTTCGTCGCTGCTCGATGCCGGCCGTTCGCAAAGATGCGGCGATAGAGCACGACCGAGACCAGCCAGGCGACCGCGAACAGCGCGATAACGGCGAAGCCGGCATTGGCGAGCGACTCGTTGAGGCCGTCGACCAGCGTCCACACTCCTCCGGACAGGTCGAGCCGGTCGGCGATCAGCCCGAGCGCCTCGATACCGCCGATGAACAGCGCGACCGCCACGGAAGCGCCGGTGATCGTGAGGTTGTACCAGAGCTTTCGCAAGGGATCGACGAAGGCCCATCGATAGGCACTCACCATCAGCGCGGAATCGGCGGTGTCGACCAGCGCCATGCCGGACGCGAACAGTGCAGGGAAAACCAGCACGTCGGCAACGGACGCGCCGCTCGCGGCTTCGGTTGCGGAGATGCTGAGCAGGCCGATCTCGGTCGCCGTGTCGAAGCCGAGCCCGAACAGGAAGCCGAGCGGATACATGTGCCAGGGTTTCGTAACCAGGCGGAACAGCGGTCCGAGCAGCCGCGCGAGGACGCCGCGATTGGCGAGCAGCCTCTCGAGGCCCTCGGCGTCGTGAACACCCTGCTCCCGCGCCGCGCGAAACGTCCGCCACAGGCCGGCGAAGATGACGAGATTGATGGCCGCGATCACGAGCAGGAACAGCGCCGACACCGACGTGCCGATGAGGCCGCCGATCTCCTTGAGCAGGCTGTCGCCGCCGAGGCTCACCACGCCGAGCGCAAGCAATATGGTCGCGACCACGACGACGGTGGAATGGCCGAGCGCAAAATAGAGCCCGACGCTGCGCGGCGCGCCGCCCGCCTGCATCAGCTTGCGCACGACGTTGTCGATGGCGGCGATGTGGTCGGCGTCGACGGCGTGGCGCAGGCCGAACACCCAGGCCAGCAGCGCCGTCGCCAGCACCGTCGGCCGGTCGCCGAACAGCGCGAAGGCCCAGGCCCATGCGGCGATGTTGGCGGCGATCAGCCCCCCGAACAGCACCACCGTTCCGGACTCGACCGCCCGCAAAGTCAGCCTCACCGCCTGCTCCATCTACTCGATCCCGCAGTATGACGTTTATCAAGAACCCTCATACTGGCAAGAGCAAGAGCCGCGCCACTTTCGGCCTGGCAGCCGAAAGGCACGCAGAACGGAATTTACCTCATTGATTTAATGAAGGAATTTTTACGTGCGCCATCATCGGGCCGGAGCGAGCTGCGGCGCCCCTGTTGGCAAGCAACTATCCACTTTGACGACCAGGTTGACCGGCCCGCACACGACGGTCACGCGCATGCTGCCGCCGGCTCCTCAACTGCCCCAAGTGCAAGAGCGTCGACTACATGTCCACGGTCATCGACAGGAGATATGTGCGTGGCGCTCCCAGGAAGAACGTTCCGAACGAAGCCACGCTGGACCAGTAACTCTCACCGGTCACATTCTGGATGTTTGCGCGGAAAACCGTCTTCTTGCCATTGATCGCCGTGGTGTAGCGGGCGCCGAGATCGAGCCGCGTCCAATCCGGGATCGGCTGCTTGTTCGCGGAGTCGACGAACTGCCTGCCCGTGTAGATCACGGCTCCATTCAAAGTAAGGTCCCTCATCCACGGGAGGTCCCACTCCATGCCAATATTGGCCTGTATGTTCGGAACGCCGATCGGGGTGTTGCCGACATTGGCCGCGACGGCGGTCTTCGTCAGGGTGCCGTCCAGCAGCGAGATGCCTCCGAGGACACGAACATCCGGCAGGAGTTCGCCGTAGACGTTGAACTCGAGCCCGCGGACTCGCTGTTCGGCGGTCGCCGCGAAGCGCCCGGCGGACGACTCGCCGCTCGCCTTCGATATCTCGAACGCGCTGAAGGTGGTTGCGATCCGGCCGAGCTCCACCTTGATGCCGGCCTCGTACTGCTTGGCGACGTAAGGCTGTAGCACCTCACCGAAATTGGACGCACCCTGCGGCGCGATGTCGCCCCGCGCGAGACCTTCGACATAGTTCGCGTACAGGGAGACGTTGTCCTGGGGACGGACGACGAGGCCGACCACCGGGGTGACTGCGCTCCTGTCATAGGACGACGTCGGCGTTCCGACATTGGAGAGATAATTGTTCGCCTCGATACCTTGGCGCCGGACACCCAAGGTCAACAGGATACGCTCGTCGAGCACGGACAAGGTGTCGGCGATCGAAAGCCCCGTAAGCTCGCTGTCCGAGAGCCGAGGGCGGTCGCTGATCTCGTTCGCAAACTGGGTTGGCGCGACGGTCGGACTGTAGATGTTCGAGGTGACCAGACTGCCATTGGTCAGCCGCCGGTGCAGCGCGTCGTGATAGACCGAGGCCTGGAAGGCGACGGCATGGTGGACGAAGCCGGTATCGAAGCGGGCGCGGACACCGCCATCATATGTAGTTCGATCGATGCTGAGGCCGAAGTACTGGGGCGTTGAGGTCGTATTGCCGCTCGTGTTGACGATGGTCGGAAGACCGAAGAACCGCTCGACGTTGGTCCTGGAGCCACCGACATCCGCGAACAGCGTGACCTGATCGCTGACATCGTATTCGGTCCGCAGCAAGGCCGATTGGTCTGTGATACGCGACCATTCCCAGGGCTGTGTCACGTTCAGCCGGCCGTCCGGCGCCTTCGGCACTTGCAGGCCGGGGGCCATCAGAAAGGGACGTGAGGGAGCGTCGAACCGATCGGTTTGGGCGATGAGATAGAGCCAAGACCTGAACCGTTCGCCTTGATAGTCGAGCGCCAGCGATCCGACACCTGTCGTTTCGGACTGGCGGTCGATGGGCGTATTGCCGTCGCGGAGACTCCCGCTGGCGCGTACGCCCCATTGCTTGCCATCGCCGTAGCGCCTCGCAACATCCCAGTGACCGCCGAAACGTGCGGTCGAGCCGTAGCTCGCGGTCAAGCGGGTCAGATCCTCTTCCGCGCGCTTGGGCACGACATTGATGACACCGCCGACGCCGCCATTGGGCGCCATGCCCGAGAGCGCGGCCGAGGGACCCTTGAGCACTTCGATGCGCTCGACGTAGTCCGTGAAGATCCGATATGTCGGCGCGATTCCGTAAAGGCCCTCGAAGGCGAATTCACCGTTATTGCCTTCGTTGATCGGGAAGCCGCGTATGTTGAAGGAATCGACGATACCGCCCGTCGGGTGAGAGCTTCGCACGGAAGGGTCGAGGATCAAGGCATCCGCACCCGTTGCCGCCTGCTGATCCCGGACGAACTTGTCGGTGTAGCTCGTTGCGCTGAACGGTGACTTCATGGTGCTGGTATTGCCGAGCAGCCCGAGCCGCGCGCCCTGAGCGACCTGGCCACCGGCAAATGGCGGGGCGACAGCCGGTTGCGATTGCACCGCGAGCGCTGGAGCTTGCGGTGCGCGTCGCGCGGTCGATCGGATGCGAGCATCATTTCGCCTGGTTGGCGCACGGCGGGCCGACTGTTTCGCCGGCGCTTCGACGGTCACCGGTGGAAGAGAGTTTCCGCCTTGCGATGTCTGGGATCGTACAGGCAGTTCGAACCACGTGAGCAATGTCACTCCACCCAGCAGCGCCGCCGCAAACCGCGCCACCGTCCCAACCCCACCCGCACGCCGCATTCCCAGCAAGTCCTTATCAATAGCGCGCAGCCCGCCGCGAAGCGGCTCCGCGTTTGGCCAGCAACGACCATGGACCGAAGAGCAGCTCGTCGTATCCGAGGTCGGCCGGCATGCATGGCCCGTCAATCAGTTGCTCTGCAGACGCGCACGCGCGTTCACTGCCTTCATCTTGGCAGCAACATTCGAATGCCAGCGATCTGCATCGCCTCTTTAAAAAGAGGCCATCGTGACGGCAACGCAAATGCGTACGCCGCGGCTTAGAATGCCTCGATCATCGCCAACTGGGAGGAGAATGTCTGGAACGATTCAAATGCGCTTTGGATGATTCCAAATCGGTGCGGTCAAAATGCCGCAGGAAGATTCGCCGAGTGTGCGCTCGTCGGGAACGCGTCGGCGTCATCATTTCGTTGCTGTGGCCTTTATTGCGACGACATCCGTCGCTGACGTGCTCTATCTCAGCGCGATCATGATCTGGCTGATGTTGGCCGCAAGCTCCAGACCCGCTTTCGGCCCCTGCATCACGATCGTCACCCCCTTCTCGTTGCGCAGGTGGACGCCGCTGATGCCTCCAACCAAAGCGAAGCCACCGCCGACGGAGCTGTAGGTGCCGGCGAAGTCGCCGACCTCCCGGATACCCGAGGCCCAGCCGTCGAGCCGGCCGATCGCCGCACCGGCGGTGATGCCGAAGCTCATGCCCGTGATCTTGAAGGGATACTTATTGCCCCGATAGGTCAGCACGCCGCTTCCAACACCCCCGCCGACAAGGAGACCCGCCTTGACGATCCTGGCGCGCACGTGACCGGCGGCTTGCGCGAAGGACGGCGTAGCCGGCACTGCGAAGCTCAGCGCCAGCACCATTATCGCAATCAGACGACATACGCGCAGCCGCGATGCCATGATCCATTCAAGGCTTTGCGGCATCGACTTTCTTCCAAGTCTGGTCGGGATCGAACAATGTCGTGCGCGGCGCGATGAAATCTGTTCTCGCCCCCAGATCCTTCTCGTAAACGGTGCCGGCATGGTTCACCACGAAGGTCATCACACCGGAATTGCCATACTCGGCAGGCCAGGCGATCAGCGCGAAGCCGCCGATCATCTTGCCCTTGACGACATAGTTGAGCGCGCCGCCGGGCGCGTCGGAACCCTGCCCCTTCAGGATGCGGAAGTAATAGCCGTGATACGGCGCAAGCCTTTCGCCCGGTTTGTAGCCCTCGGCTGAAGCCTCCGCGACCAAGGGACCGAGCGGACTCGGGTCGCTGTCGTCGCGCCAGAACAGGCCGTCCTTCTTGCCCGACGTCGAGAGGAAGCGCTGTGCGTAGATGCCGGCGCCTTCGCCGCGATCCTTGTCGGCATATTCGTTCTGCGCGTCGACATAGGCGAGCGCGGTCTGGATCGCATCGAGCTCGTTACGGCCGATGCGGCGGCGCAGAACTTCGATCCGTCCCTCGTCGGTGTCGAACTCCCAGCCTGCCTTGGTGTTGACGAGGGGAATCGGGAACGGGAAATCGTCAGGCCCGAGCACCAGCGTCGCCTTCTTGTTGCCCTCCGCCTTGACCGCGTGCTTGGCGTCGTACATCGAGACGAAGCGGGCGCGGATATCGGCGTCGGCGACTTCATCGCCCGATGAGACGATGTCATCACCCGCCCTTCCGAGCACCTTCAGAACTTCACGAGGACCGCTCTTGGCCGCCGCTGCGAGTGCCGAGGCGGCGTCCTCCGGCGTCGGATAGGACTGCTGGGCTCGGGCCGTGGTGACGAGAGCCAGCGCCACCATGCCCGGCAGAGCGGCGCGACGAAGCAACTTCAAGCCGGTCATGGCAAGTACTCCGCAGGGATCTTTGCGCCATTGGCGAGCCAGTCACTGTAGGATCGGAATCTCAACCCGAGCTTGTCGTAGGAGACCCGCAGATAGCCGTCGCTGCCGCGCGTGACAGCATCGGGCGCCACCCGTTCGACCTCCTGCGCCATCACGCCGACATAGCTCTTGTCGCTGCCGATATAGCTGAAGCGGTAGTAGCCGAGACCGCTTGCGAGATAGCCGAGCAGGACGACATCGTGCTTCAGTGCGATGTCGGAACGCCGGCCACCGCCGCCACCTCCGCGGCCGCCACCTCCAAAGCCACCTCCGCCGCCGCGCATCGCCATTCCGCCACCTCCGCCGCGGCCAGCCATGCTTGGTCCACCGCCACCACCGCGCGGCATGCTCGCCATGCTGGATCGTCCGCGCGCGGATGCTGCGGCTGCCGACCGGCCGGAGGAGACGTTCATCGCGCCGCCGCGATTGGTCGCACCGCCGCTGGGGCGGTTAGCGGCCTTTGCACGATCGCCGCCGCCCTTGGCACGGTCGCCTCCGCCCTTGGCACGATCGCCTCCGCCCTTGGCGCGATCCCCGGCACCAGCACGATCACCACCGCCGGGCCGATCGCCGCGATTGCCGGCACGGTCACCGGCACGATCGCCGGCTCGATCACCTGCTCGATCTCCTGCACGATCGCCCGCGCGATCGCCTGTACGGTCTCCTGCGCCCTGATTGGGACGCAGCACCTGGTTGCCGTCACGACCTCGGAAATCCATCCGGTCCGACACCCCCGCCTTCAGGTTGTTGTTGCCGAAGCGCTGCTGAACATTGCTGTTGTTGTAGCGCACACCCTGACGATGCGCCGGATTGTGCTGCCAGCCGTTACCGATGTTGGTGGTGCGATGATTGACGTAGACGTTGCGGTTGCCCCAATTGCAGCCGCCGCCCCAATAATTGCCCCAGCGCCCGATCGCCCAGGCGGTGCCGAAGGCGATGCCGGCCGCGACCACGCCGGCACCGACATAGGACGGGTAGCCCCAATAATACGGCGGATACTCTGCATAGGGCCAGCTGCCATAGACCGTCGCCGGATCGTAATATGGCACGTACATCGCCGCGGGGTCGGCCTGCTGGATCACGACGACCTGCTTGCCTTCCTGAGACTGGACACTGACCTTCTGCTGCTTGGTCGTGACCAGCTTCTTGTTGTCATAGGCCTTGTTGCGCAGGCGCTGGATCGCATCCATCACATCGGGCTGCTGGGCGAGAAAGGCATCACCCAGCTTCTTGGTCCATTCCAGCTGGTCGCTCATCATGGTCAACACATCGGCGGTGGAGGCCAGCGCCTTGACGCTGTCGTCCCAAGCCTGCTTCTCGACCTCGGTCTTCAGCGCATCGCCCTTCAGGGTCTTGCGCTCCTTCAGCCAGCGGTCGGCCTGCACCACCTCCAACGGATAGGTTGAGGCGGCGAGCACATTGGCAAGGAGCTCGTCCGGATAGAGCGCGATCGGCGCCACCAAGGCCTCAAGCTGCTCCGGCTTCAGAAGCTCGGCCGTCAGCGCAGGCGGAGCAGCCGGCTGCGCTTGCGGAGACGGGGCCACGGGCGTCGTGTTGGTTTGCGCCGTTGCGGCGAACGATGTCGCCATGACGAACGCAAGCGCCATCAGGGTCTTGCCGCAGCGAAACATTGCATCCTCCCTTGCACTTCCAGTGTGGGACGATCGGGCCGGGACGCAGCCGTTTGTTGATCGAGATCAACGAAACCAGGCCCTCGTGGCTGCTGCAGCGCGAGAGCATACTGTCATTCGATCAACTCGGCATCCATCAGGAGCCGCCCCGGTATCCTCAATCCAGGGGCATTGGCGGTCCTGCATCGCCTGTCAGCGGACGACCGGGAGACGGATCGTGAAGAGCGCGCCGCCCGCAGGCTGCGTCGCCGCGCCGATCGTGCCGTGATGGGCCTCGACGATGGTTTTGGCGATCGCGAGCCCCATGCCCATGCCCTGCGGCTTGGTCGTGAAGAACGGATCGAACACGTTCGCGAGGTCGGAGGCGGCAATCCCGGGACCAGTATCGGAGACCCGGATCTCCGCTTCGTTGCCGACGCGCTGGGTCGAGACGCTGACCTGGCGTTTTCCGGGATCTGCCTCGAAGATCGCATCCATCCCGTTGATGATCAGGTTGAGAACAACCTGCTGAAGCTGGATCGGATCGCCTCTGACATGCAGGTCGGCCAGGGCAGGCGTGTAGATCAATGTAATCCGGCGTCCATCGGCGACGGCCCGCGCAAGGCCGATCGCTTCGCGGACCATATCATTGAGCTCGATGTCCCTGACCTCGAACGGTGTCTTTTTCAAAATGCTGCGCAGCCTGCGGATGACTTCGCTCGCCCGCTGATCATCACGCCTGATGTCGGCGAGGATCTGCCGGATCTCGTCGATGTCGGGCGAAGCGGCCTTGAGCATGAGCTCCGCGGTCTCGGCGTTGGTCAGGATGGAGCCGAGCGGCTGGTTCAATTCATGAGCAATAGACGTGGTCAATTCGCCCACGGCCGAATAGCGGTTGGCGTGAGCGAGCTCGGCCAGACGCTGGCGGGACTCGACTTCGGCGATCTGGCGCCGGCGGCGCTCGTGCAGCATCCCACTGATCAGGCCGGCCTGCACGAGAATCACGGACGCAATCAGCAGCATCTGCCAACGATAGCGCTCCCAGACGCTCTGCTCGCGAAACACGATTTCGCTGCCGGGAGGCAAACGACTCTCGCTGATGCCCCAACGCTGCAACTGGCGCCAATCATATCTCGGCGCGGCGAAGCCGATCGGCTCGTAGCTGATGCTCGCTGGTCTCGCGCCGCCGAGAATGCTAATCGCCGCACTGACGGTCCTGGAACTCGTTTCCTCGATCATGTGCATCGGCCCGCCGACGGTACCGTCACCGAAAAACGGCTCCTGGTAGGAGAAGATCGGGGCGTTCGCGGCTGCGTACAGGCTGCGCAAGGCGATGTCGCTTTCGTGGACGACCCCAGCTGCGTCGACCGACATCAGCCCCCAGAACAGCGCGGTGTGCGGCGGCAGATTTGAGGCGCGCTTCAGGATTTCCTCGAATGACAAGTCCGAGCACCAGACCAGCTCGACCTGCTCGCCCAAGGGTTTCAGTTCCCGTTTCACCTCCTCGACCCAGAACCTCTCGAGCGGCGAGGCACCGATCACGACCACAATCGACTTTGTGTCAGGCAAGATCTGCAGGATGTTGCGGAACGCGGCCATGAAATCGTTGCGGATCGCCACGACGACGTCGTTGTCGCTGAGATCGGCGCGATTGATCAGCCGATGCTCGACCGCGGAGAAAATCAATGGCACATCAGGGAACAGTCTTCCGCGGTATCTCTGCGCAAACCGGGCCGCAGGCGCGCCGATGCTCAATACGATGTCGGGCATCGCTCCCTGGTACAGCGATTGCAGATATTCGACGAAAGGCGCCTCGGGACCGGGATTGTTGAAGCGCGCGGTGAGCAGCGCGTGCTCCTGGATATCGAGTGGCCAGGGCGATTGCCGCTCGAGCTTGGCCTTGATGTCGCGCGCATACTCGCTCCACGGCCGAAAATCACGGCCGAAAGAATGCAATACCAGGACGCGCTTCAGTTCGCCCCGGAGACTTCGTTCGACTGCACCAACTCGCCCGGCTGACAGGCAGACGGCGACCAGCAGCGCGAGACAGAACAGCGCCGCCGCAGCCCCAGACCTGACCTTGGAGATGGACGTGCGCCCGCTCATGCTCCATCCTTGAAGCTTCCAGCAACTGCTGTCCCGGCAATTCTAGCTGGAATTGCACCGCTGCGACAGGCCCGGGGGGCGCCGTCACAGCTCAATGCCCGCTCAGCACCAGGGTCTGGATCGGCAGCAGCAGAGCCTGGATGCGGAGCAGCAGCGCGTGCACCAGACCGACGCCGTCGACCACATGCAGTGCAATCTTCCGGCTGGTCGGCGTCCCCTTGGCCGAGATCTCCTCGTGGCTGCTGGTGTAGGCATTGACGATGCAGCTACTGCCCGGTGTCACGCCATCGAGGCCACCTTTGTAAAGCGGCTCCAGAAACACCAGGATAGTGCCGGGGCGGACGGCGTTCTGCGGATCGACCAATTGCTCTCCGGATCGGAATTGTCCGGCCGCGATGTAGTCCTGTACTGTCGTGATCACCATGGGGATGATCACCCATGGCCTGGAGATGCAGGTCGCTTCCGCCACCATGCCCTCCTTCATCACCTGTGCCTCGATCTGACCGAACCCGGCCTGGAGCACCTTGCGGCCGGCCCCCTCCGGAATGAGAACGCCGGCGGGCCGCATGAGTTGATTGACGACGTCGCCGGGACGGATCAGGAATTGCTCGACGCGCCCATCGACGCCGGCGCGGACAAAGGTCTTGTCGACATCCACCTGGGCCTGGTCGAGCGCGGCCTCCGCGCTGGCCTTCTGCGCCGGCAGCAGGATGGAGATCTGCATCGATACGGATTGCTTCGCGGCGGTCGCGGCATCGATCCCGGACTGACGTTGATCGACCAAGACCTGGAGCTTGTCGATATCACGCTGCGGAACGATGCCGGGATTGCGCCGCTGCAGCTCGGTCTTGACCTCGAGCTCGTCCTTGGCCTGCTGATAATTCGCCCTTGCTTCCCCGATTTGCGCCTCGGCCTTGACCACGTCGGCCTGCGCCGTCTGCATGGCGGCGTCGACCTCCGCGACCTTCCGCCTGGCGGTTTCGAGCGCGGCCTGCTGCTTCGAGGCGTCGAGCGTGAACAGCACGTCCCCCTTCTTCACCGGCGCGCTGAAGCCGACCTTGACCTCGGCAACGCGGCCCGAGCCTTCCGGCAGGATCGGCACGGTGCGAAAATAGAGCGTCGCCGATGACGTCGCCGGATGGAAGTAGAAGATCATGGTGATCAGCGACACCGTCAGCATCAGGCAGCCGGTGATGCCCCAGCGCAGCTCGTACCAGATCGAGAAGAAGGTGATCTCCTTGCCGAAACGCTTGCCCTGAGCGTAGCGGCGATAGAGATAGTCCGGCAGGATCGTCAGCAGCGAGCAGAACATCAGCTCAAACATGGCTGTGCTCCTTTACGGGTTCCGGCTTGTCCGTCGCAGGTGTCGCGGCCTCCAGCCGGAATTCCTCGCTATCGACGGCGGGAGTTGCCTCCGCAATCTTCTCGACGGACCCGGCAATGCTCCGCAGCGGCGTGCCGAAGTCGGGAAGGTCGATCATCGCGAGCAGCAAGCCTGCAATCCAGAAGATGTGCATGTGCGTGAACAGCGAAATCAGGCCGAGCACGGCGACGAATTCAAATTGCAACTTTTGCGATTTGTGCGCCATCCGCTCGGGCAGGCTGTGGAGTTTCCAATAGAGCGTGCCGACCCAGAGCACGATGCCGATCAGGAACAGCCCCATCACCACCATCAGCGTATCGGTCCCGCTCCCGGGGGCCAGATAGAACGGCAGATGATGCGGAGCCATCGGATGAAGCTGGTCGCTCAAGCGTCTCTCCCGTTAAGCGCAAGTTCGCTTGCGTCACTGTGTTCAGGCAGCTTCGCGGATTGCTTGACTTGAATCAAGGGAATGTACTCGGCCGGATCTAGCGTTTCCTGGATGCTGATTGGATAACCATCAGGAGCCGCCTGCCATGTCCGGCCTCGACGATCTCATCCCCAACGCCGCTCAGATTCGCAAGGAAGCCGCTCTCAAGGAGGCCGAGAAGGCCGAGGAGTACGTCCGCCTCGCCGCCGCCGCCGACGCCGAGAAGCGCGCGCTGATCGAGCGGCTCAGCAAACCTTCCGGCAAGAGCGAAGAGGAGAAGATCAAACTCGCCTCGACCATCATCCAGCGTGCGGTGCGAAACGGCCTGACGGAGGTGCTGGTCTATCGCTTCCCCAACTCGCTCTGCACCGACAAGGGGCGCGCCATCAATCAGATGGAAAAGGGCTGGGAGACCACGCTGACCGGCATCCCCAAGGAGATCTTCCAGCTCTGGACCGATTATCTGAAACCGCGCGGCTATCGCATCGCCTACCAGATCATCGATTTCCCCGGCGGTGTGCCGGGCGATATCGGCGTGACCATCTCCTGGGACGATTAGTTCTGGGGCGATCGACAAGCTCAGCAGCGAGAGGACCGGCATGGCCAAGGATGTGCCCGCGGAGCGAATGAAGCGGAAGGATTATGAGAAGGAGCTGGAGAAGCTCCAGGTCGAGCTCTGTCACCTCCAGGACTACGTGCGGGAGAACAAGCTCCGGGTCATCGTGCTGTTCGAAGGCCGGGATGCAGCCGGCAAGGGCGGCACGATCAAGGCGATTACCGAGAAGGTCAGCCCGCGCGTGTTTCGTGTGGTCGCCCTGCCCGCGCCGTCAGATCGCGAGAAGACGCAAATGTTCTTCCAGCGCTACATGGAGAAATTTCCGGCCGGCGGCGAGATCGTGATCTTCGACCGGAGCTGGTACAACCGCGCGGGTGTCGAATATGTCATGGGCTTCTGCACTCCCGCCGAGCACGAGCGCTTCCTCTCGCTGTGTCCGCAGATGGAGAAATACGTCATCGACGGCGGCATCATCCTGATCAAGATCTGGCTCGAGGTCGGGATGGACGAGCAGGAGCGCCGCTTCAATGCCCGCATTGACGATCCCGTCCGGCAATGGAAGCTCAGTCCGATGGATCTGGAATCCTATCGGCGGTGGTACGACTATTCGCGGGCGCGCGACCTGATGCTGAAGAAGACGAGCACGAAGGACGCACCCTGGTATATCATCCGCTCCGACGACAAGCGGAAGGCGCGGCTGAACTGCATCGCTCACCTTCTGGGCGGCATCCCCTACAAGCGCATCAAGAAGGACAAGATCAAGCTGCCGAAGCGTTCCGACAAGGGACGCTACAATGACCAGACCAGCCTGAAAGGGATGAATTTCGTCGCCGAGCGGTATTGAGAGGCGAACGGGCTGCGCTGCCGCAGCCCGTCGCCTCGTTGGATCACTTGAGGCGGATCGTGACGCCGCCGACCGCCGCCGATACTTCCGCGCCGACCCTCGGACCGCTGAGCTGAAGGATCACGCCGTTGGCGTTCTGCAGCTGAACGGCACCGGCGCCCGCGGCCACGGCTCCACCTGCTCCACCCACGGCGTAAGAGCCTTCGATCGATGCAGGCCCCTTCAGATTGAGCGCCCGGCCGACGAACTTCGTGGTCGAGGCCCCGACCGTGAGGCCGACGCTCATGCCGGAGACGGTGAAGGGATATTTTTTGCCCCTGAGGAGCAGAACGCCCTCGCCGCCACCGACACCGACGATGAAGCCGCCCTTGGTGAAGACGACGGCGACCTCGCCCGTCTCGGCACGCGACGGCGTGCTGAGACCGGTCAGGGCCGCAATCGAGGCAACCAGGGCGACGCCAACGGCAAGTGTCTTCATGACTCTCTTCCCCCTTTTGATCATTGCGCAAGGATCATTGCGAAGTAGCCGAACACGGTGAGCAAGATGCCCGAGACGGCATAGCCGACCGGGAATCCGATCCAGGGCACGGAACTCTGGATCTCGACCGCGGCCTCGCGGCACGGGCCGGAGTGCGACCGCGCGCCGGCAACGCCGCCCATCAGCACGGCCGGGTTGATCTTGAAGACGTGGAAGCCGATCGCCCAGACGATGAACGGCGGGATCGTGCAGGCAACGAAGCCGACGAGGAATATCTTCAAGGCAACCGTACCCGTGAGCTGCGACAGCAGTCCCGCGCCTGCGTTGACGCCGACGATGGCGACGAAGACCACGAGGCCGAGATCCTCCAGCACGTTGCGCGCCGCGTTCGGCGTGTTGCCGAAGAAGCGCAGGCGCGACACGACCGACGACACGATCACACCCGACAGCAACAGACCGCCTGCGTTGCCGAGGCCGATCTTGGCACCGAACGCCGGGAATTCGATCTTGCCGATCAGGAAGCCGATGATCATCCCGACCGCCAACGTCAGCAGATCGGTCGAGGTGTTGGACCGGGCGATCCGGCCCCACATCTCGCCGAGCTCGTTGACCGCGGACTTCAGGCCGACCACCGAGACGATGTCCATCCGCTCCAGCTTGGTCTTGAGACCCGCCGGAATCTGCACGCCACCGCGTTCGACCTTGGTGACCTGCAGCTGGCCGGCGATCGCGGTGTCGCGGAAGGACTCGAAGGTGCGTCCCACCATCTCCTTGTTGGTGACGAGAATATCCGCCTGGTCCATGGGAATGCCGAGCGTCCTGGGGTCCGCGACCTCCGGACCGATCAGGCCCATCTTGTCGGTGAGGTGCTCGGTCGAGCCGCCGAGAGCGACGATGTCGCCCTTCTGCAGCACTAGGTCGGCATCCGCGCCTTGCGGCTCGCCGTTCCGCCCGACATTGACGATCCGGTATTCCGGATTCATCGCGCGGAACTTTGCGATGCTCATGCCGACCGTCGCAGGGTTCTCCAGCCGGTAGGCCCGCAGGCCGAACTGACGATAGCCGGTCAGGCCGCCGCCTTCGAGATCCTTGACGCCGAATTCCCGCTCGTACTGCTTCGCGGCGGCCTTGGCGTCGACGCCCCACCAGCGCGGCAGATATTTGCAGATTAGGATGATGCCGACGGTGCCCCAGATGTAGGTGATACCGTAGGACAGCGCGATCATGCCCGAGGCATCCTCAGGCTTCATTCCCTCGGGCAGCCTGACGACGCCTGAGGTGACGGCCTGCTCGGCCGAACCGATCGCCGCCGACATGGTCTGCGATCCCGCCAACATCCCGCCGGCTGCGCCTGGCGGAAGCGAGAGCAGTTTTGCGCCGATCACCACCAGCGAGAGCCCGATCACGCTCGAGACTACGGCCAGGATGCAGAATTTCAGACCATCACCCTTCAGGCTGTTGATGAACGACGGCCCGACACGCAACCCGACGCCGTACATGAAGAGATAGTAGAACAGGCTCTTGGCGAAATTGTTCAGCTCGAGCTTCACGCCGTAGGTCGACGACCACACCGACAAACCGGCGCCGACCACGATGGCGCCGGCCACCATGCCGAGGCCATACCCCTTGATGCTGGCCCGGCCGATATAGACGGCGAGACCGACGACGAAGAACAGCAGCAGATACGGATTCTGCTGCAGGAAGGTGAAAAAGCCCTGCATGTTCGGTCCTCTCTAGGATGCCGCTTTCAACTTCGGCGTCGCGGCGGGCCTGGGCCTGCCGATCTTCGCCAAGGCTTCGGAGCGCACGAGCTTCAGCCCTTCCTTGGCGTCGTAGCCATGGATCTCCTTCACATCGAGCTTGCGCATGAAGTCGATGGTCTCCTGCGTGATGACCTGGCCCGGCACCATGATCGGAAAGCCCGGCGGATACGGGATCACGAAATTGGCGGAGACGAGCTCGGGGCCCGCCTTCAGACGTCGGTCGATCTCGGGATCGTTGAGACGGATGTGTTCGCAACCTGCGACGTCGTAGGCTGCATAGAAGCCGGTGCGGATATCGCCTTCATTGGTCTTGGCACCGGCATCGCCGCGGAAGCTCGGGTGGAAATGCGAGAAGTTGGGCAGATCAGGCACGTCAGTCATCAGGCTCTTGACCCGGGCCTCGAACGTCTTCTTCGCATTGGCGCCGCCCTGCGCCAGCCCGCGATCGACCTCGCCTGCGATCTCGGCGAGGACGCGGATGAGATGCGCGACGTCGCTGCGGGTGTTGTTGATGTTGGACTGGACCAGGACCGAGTTGCGAGAGGTCTTGTTGACCTGGATGTTGTACTCATTGGCGAGGATACCCTTGAACTGGGTGCCGTCATAACCGGCCATGCCGCACACCAACGTCATGCGGGTCGGATCGAGGCAGAACTCGTCCTCGTCCAGGCTCTTGAGGGTGTTGACCCAATTCACGCCCGCGGCGAGATAATCGGTAAAGCCGCTCTGACGATACTGGGCAGGCACCATGGCGTCGGCGCCGAGGATGCGGAAATATCGTGAGATGAGCGGGTTGTTGTTGACCGCCTGGCGAATGGCAAGCGCGATCTCCATCGCATTGGCGACGAGGCCGTAACCTTCCAGCTCCATCTGCCGCCGCGATATATCGAGGCTGGCGATGAGTTGCTGGTTCGGGCTGGTGGAAGCGTGGGTGAACACGGCCTCCTTGAACTGCTGTTCGACCGTGTGGAATTCGACGTCCTTGACCGAGAGCATGGAGCCCTGCCGGATCGCCGACATCGACTTGTGGGTCGAATTGGTCTGGTAGACGCGCAGGCGGATCTGCCTGGGATCGGGAATGAGCCGGGTCTTGAGCAGCATCTCGTCCGACGGGTTCTTGCCGAGCTCGGCCTGCTGCTTCTCATAGGTCACGAGCGACTTCGGGTCGTGCATCCACGCCTCGATCTCGTTTGCCGCCCCCATGGCGGTGCGGCGGCGCAGGAACGGCGAGAAGCGCGCGAAGCCGAACCAGGCCTCGTCCCAGAGGAAGATCAGGTCCGGCTTGATAGCGAGACATTCCTCCATCACCCGGCGGGTGTTGTAGATGTGGCCGTCGAAGGTGCAGTTGGTGAGGTCGATCATCTTGACGCGGTCGAGCCGGCCGTCGGCCCTGGCGCCGAGCAGCGCCTGCTTGATCGTCTTCAGCGGCACCGCGCCGTACATCGAGTATGCCGTCATCGGGAAGGCTTCGACATAAAGCGGCTGCGCACCGGCCAGAACCATCCCATAGTGGTGCGACTTGTGGCAGTTGCGATCGACGATCGCGATGTCGCCTGGCGCAAGCAGCGCCTGCACCGCCATCTTGTTCGATGTCGAGGTGCCGTTGGTGACGAAGAAGACGCGGTCAGCGCCGAGCGCCCTCGCCGCTTTCTCCTGCGCCTTCTTGATGTTGCCGGTCGGCTCCAGCATGCTGTCGAGGCCGCCGGTGGTGGCGCTGCTCTCGGCCAGGAACAGGTTCGGCCCGTAGAATTCGCCCATGTCGCGGATCCAGTCGGACTTGAAGATCGACTTGCCGCGGGCGATCGGCAACGCATGGAACGTGCCGATCGGACGCTGCGCATATTTCTTCAGATTGTCGAAGAACGGGGTGTCGTAGCGATCCTGAATGCCTTCGAGGATGGACAGATGCAGCTCGAGCAGCTCCTCGACGGAGTAGAAGATGCGGCGAACGACGTTGGCTTCAGGGTTTCCAGCCAACTCCTCGACGTCGCGGTTCGAGATCATGTAGAGATCGAGCTCGGGACGGACGCGCTTGATGATCTGGGCGAGCCGGAGCGCAGAGGCGTCGGACTCGTCGTTGAGGCCCGCCGAAGCCGTGATCGAGCGCAGCACCGGTGCATTGTGGCGCGAGCGCAGCCCGAAGCCTTCGTTGATGATAACGGCCGCAATATTGGGATTGAGCATCGTCGCGCAGAATGCGTCTTCCAGGCTGCCGACGATGACGGGCTCATAGATGAAGCCATCCACGGGGCGCCGCAACTTGCGCCATTCGGCGGCGAGCGCCGGCCAGTTTCCTTGCGACACACCGGTGACGATCAATGTTTCGAAATAGGGCCGGCGCGCCGTGTGCGCACCGAACGTCGGCGGCACCAACTCGGGCGCATCGCCGTTGCCGTCGTCCTTTGCATTCCAGTCGCCAGCGTGTTGGCGGAAGGATCGCGTCGCGAGGGCCTGGGTAATCCGCGTCGCAAGGGCGAGCGACGTTGCGCCATCTCCCGCGGACGCCGCTTCCCGCAATGCCGCCATCAGGTGCAGGCCGGGATAGCCGTAAAACTCCTCGGTCACCGCAAGATCTGCCAGTGCCGCATCGTAGATCGCCCGATTGCCAACGCGAGCCCACGCCTTCGCGGCCTCCACGAGGTCGCGCCAGTCATCCGCCCGCGCGCCGGGACCGGAAAAGAACTGATCGATGCGCTTCTGCGCCGGCTTGATGTCCCTGGACATGTGTTTCTCCCGATCCTCGGCGGTGCCTTGATGGTCACTCGATGGTCATTTGATGCCAGTTGGGGCGAAGATGAGCGTGATCGTGAGTTCGGCGCCGGTGACTCCATTGATCCAAGTCAACGGTCGGACGCATTCTGGCGAGACCGTCGGCCGCAGCGGTCATTTGCATTGCAACACGCCCGCTCAGGCCGTCCGCTGCGCCGTCACGGCCTGCTCGTCGCCGAGAACGCTGTCGAGCGATCGCAGCCACTGGCCGCTATCCGTCCTCTCCGCCAGCCCTTCCGCGCGCAAGAGGTCGCGGAGCTGCGCATGCGCCCCGACGATGGAGAAAATGACCTTTCGCGCGGCGAGCTCGTCGTAGAGGTCGTGCAGCATGCCCGCGCCGGCGAGGTCGATATAGGGCGAGGCCGAGAGATCGCAGACCACCAGCCGGATCTCGGGCGAGCGCCGAAGCGCGATCAGGACGGTCTCCAGGATCGTCTCGGCGTTGATATAGAGCAGCGAGGCTTCGGGCCGGAACGCGATGGCGCCAATCAGCGGCTCGACGTCCGCGTGCCTTGAACTGTCCGAATAGCGGCCGCTGCCGGGCAAGCGGCCGAGGAACGCGACGTTTGGCCGCGAGGCCCGGGCCAGCAGCAAAAGGATCGACGCGATCGACGCCAGCAGCACGCCCTGAAGAATTCCGAGCAACAGCACGGAGACCAGCGCAATCCCCGCTGCATAGAAATCGATCCGGCTGACCCGCCACATCCGCATGAGCGCACGGACATCGACGAGCTTGTAGACGGCGGCAAAGACGATGGCCGCGAGCACCGCCTTGGGCAGATTGGTGAGCAGCCCCGTGAAGAACAGAAGGCACAGCCCGAGCGTCACGGAGCAGATCACCAGAGCCAGGGGCGTCCGCGCGCCAGCGCTGTCATTGACCGCAGATTGCGACAGGCCGCCGGCAACCGGGTAACCATGCCCGAGCGCGGCCGCGAGGTTCGCGGCTCCCAGTCCCAGAAACTCCTGCCGGACGTCGAGGGAATAACCGTGCTTGGCGGCGAAACTTCGGGCGGCGGAAACGCCCTCGATATAAGCCAGCAGCATACATCCTGCGGCGAGCGGGAACAGATCGTCGAACTCCAGCAGACCAAAAGTCGGTATACCCAGCGCCGGCAGCCCCTGCGGTATCTTCCCGGTGACGGGCACACCGAGGGCTGGAAGGCCGAGCAGCGTCGCTGTCGCGATCGCCAACGCGACGATTGTGATGCCGACCGGCTTCCCCGGGAAGAGCCGCTCGCCAAACAGGAGCAGCAAGAGCGCGACAGCACCGACGGCGAGCACGAGCGGGTCAGTAGCGCCGATCTGCCCGAACAGCTTGATCACCCGGTCGAAGAAATTGTGGCCGCCACCGGCGACACCAAGCAGGCTCGGCAACTGGCTCGCGATGATCGTGAGCCCGGCACCGGCCTTGAAGCCGACCAGGATGCTGTCGCTGACGAGGCGGACGAGCACGCTCAGCTTGAACAACCACGCGATGAAGCACAGCACCGCCACTGCAAAGGCCGCAAGGCTTGCGATCTGCGCATAGCGCATCGCATCTCCTCCGGCCAGCGCACCGACAGTGCCTGCAATCATCAGGGAGATTGCCGAGGTCGGTCCGATCGCAAGTTGCCGCGACGCCCCCAACAACGCGTAGCCGAGGCCGCCGAGCATATAGCCGTAAACGCCGATCTGAGGCGGCAGGCCGGCCAGCGCGGCATAGGCGAGCGAGACCGGGATGGCATAAGCAGCCAGCGTGACGCCGGCGACGGCGTCGGAAGAAAACCACTCTCGCCGGTAGGCGCCAAGCCAGCCGGCCGGCGGGAAGAACCGGATCCATCCAGGTTCGGACGGCGCACTCATTGGACGGCCCTCTGATGGGAGGCTTCGCAGCGCAGCAAGACGGCCAACAGCGCGACCACGGGAATGCCGAGCGCGAGGTCCGGAATAGCCTTGGTGGCGAAGGCGCCCACCGCGGCGCCCAAGCCGAACACGGCACACAAGGCGAAGAAGATACCCGAGCGGCGCAGCGTGCCGAGCGGCGCGCCTCCTGCGGCGGCCTCGAAGACCGTCTCGATCGCCTGGCGCATGTTGCCCGTGATCATCACCGTGCTGCAAACAACGCCTTCGACCCTGGTGAAGATCGCGGTCTGCATCGCGGCGACGAACGAGATGCCGAGCGTTCCAGCCAGATCCGGCAGCCTGTTGTGCAGGATGCTGATCGCGATCAGCAGCAATATCTCGAGCAGGGTGCTGATTGCGCTGGCCCGCTCGCCCGCTACGCGGCGCAGCCATGCGGCAATCACGATACCGGCCGCAAAGGCGAGAAGCGGCGGCACGAAGTGAAGCGCCTTCGTCCAGTCACCGGCCGTCGCATAAACCCAGAGGAAGATCAGGTTGGCCGTCTGGGCATTCGCCATCACGCCGTGGATGATCCAGGTATAGGCGTCGATATAGCCGCCCGCGAACGCGAGCAGCAGAACGATCTCCACCGTTTCGTCGCGGCGGATCGCGCCGGCTGCGAGGTCGAGCGCGCTCATGTTGACGATGCCGACTGTCGCGAATTCCGCATCATCCGATAGGCGGTGCCTTGCCGCTCGCAGGGCTTGATCTGGATCAAGCAATGCCCGCGATTTCCCGACTGAGATCACGGCAAAGCGACGGGGGAGATGCGACATGGATACCGTCAGGTGGATCATCTCCACCGCTCCCGAAATCTTTCTGCTGCTGGCCGTCGCCATCGGCACGATCCTGGGCCGAGTCCGGATCCGCGGCTTCGCCGTTGGGACCACGGCCTGCATCCTGATCGTTTCCGTGCTGCTCGGACAGCTCGGCAGTTTTGCGTTCCCGCCGCTGCTCCGCGTGATCCTGTTCAGTCTGTTCGTGTTCACGATCGGCTATCGGTCCGGGCCCGAGTTCTTCGCCTCCTTGAGCGTCCGCACGCTCGCGCAGGTCGCCATGGCGCTGGTGCTGGGCGGCACGGGCCTCGTCATCGTCCTGTTGTTTGCTCACGGCTTCCGGCTCGATCCCGGCACCGCTTCCGGGATTGCGGCCGGAGCTTTGACGCAATCGTCGGTCATCGGGACCGCCTCGGGCGCGTTGGCCCAGCTCGGCCTGCCCAAGGATGTGCTGAGCCAACAGGAGGCGAACATCGCGGCGGGCTACGCCGTGACCTACGTGCTCGGCTATATCCTGACGCTGCTGTTCGTCCCCTTCGTCGCGCCGAAGTTGATGCGGATCGACCTGAAGGCTGAGGCGAAGAAGCTCGAGGCGGAGCTTGCCGGCGGCGATCCGCCGAAGACCGAAAACCTCTCGTATCGCAAGTTCCAGGCCCGCGCCTATCGCGTGACCGCGGGCGCCGGGCGCACCGTCAAGTCGATCGAGGAGGAAATCGGAAGTCGCACGGTGGTCGAGCGCATCGTCCGCCAAGGCTCGGACATCGAGCCACATTTGGAGACCATGCTCGAGGCCGGCGACGACATCGTCATCGCCGGCCGCACTGCGGTCATCGTCGCCGCCAAGCCGATCATCGGCATCGAGATCGACGCCGACGAAATCTTGAAGGCCGTCCCGGGCAACGTGCTGGAGGTGCTCGTGGACAATCGCCATCTCCATGGCCGCTCGATCCAGGAGATCGCAACGCGTGTCGGCACCGACGCCCGGGGCATTTTTCTACGCGCCCTCACCCGCATGGGCCGCGAGGTTCCCTTGAGCGCGGATACACGGATCTATGTCGGCGACGTCATGACGTTGGTCGGCAGCACGCGCAATATCGAACGTGCGGCAAAGGCCATCGGCCAGATCCTGCGGTCGGGTGATCGCGCCGACATTGCCTTTCTTGCCGCCGGCATCGCTGCCGGCCTGCTCGCCGGGCTCGTCAGCTTCAGGATCGGCGGCGTCGCGCTCACGCTCGGCGGTGGCGGCGGCGCGCTGATCGCGGGCCTCGTCTGCGGCTGGCTGCGGTCACGCAGGCCGACCATGGGCGCATTGCCGCCGGCGGCGCAACAGACCCTGAGCGATCTCGGACTCGGCGGCTTCATCGCGGCGATCGGGCTCGGCAACGGCGCCGCGGCCTGGGCCGCGATCCAGGCCCACGGACTGCTTCTGGTCGGCATGGGTCTCGTCATCACGCTCGTGCCGCTGATCGTCGCGACGCTGTTTGCCTTCCACGTGCTGCGCATGAACCCGGTCGTGACCTGCGGGGCACTGGCCGGCGCGATGACCGTCGATGCCGCGGTGACCGGCGCGTGCGAGGTGGCCGAGAGCCAGACGCCGGTCCTCGGCGTCGCCGTGCCATATGCGGTCGGAAACGTGGTGCTCACGGTCCTCGGGCCGATCATCGTAGCGGCAACCTACAGCGGATGACGGAGACCGGCGATGCGGCGACCGGCCAGATCGGTGCTGGGATATCTCGCGGCCATATTGTTCGCGTGGGCCGCGTTGGCCGCGGCCGCGCGCGCGGAGGATGACGTCCGCATCCAGGAAGAGATCTGGGCGCTGCCACTGCCGCTTCCGATGTTCGCCTATCTGGTGCGTCCCGTCGGCGACGGCCCCTTCCCGCTCGTGATCATGAATCACGGCGTCTCGCTCAACCCGACCGACCGCAGCTTCTTTCCGCTGGTCGAATTCCGCGACGCCGCTCAATGGTTCGCAAGGCGCGGCTACCTCGTGGTGGCGCCGGTCGGCTCCGGCTATGGCGCAGCCGCCATCGACATTCCCGAGCGCGCGGTCTACGGACCGTTCTTCTCCAAGATCGGCAAGTGCAGCAATCCCAATTTTCACGACGCCGGGCTCGCGGTCGCCAAGGTCGACCTCGATATCATCGACTACCTGGCCGCCGAAAAGCGCATCATCCCGAAGGGCGTGATCGTGATCGGGCAGTCCGCCGGTGGCTGGGCCTCGATCGCCTTGTCGAGCATGAACCCGCCGCAGGTGAAGGCCATCATCACCTTCGCTGCGGGTCGTGGTGGACGCGTCGGCGGCAAGCCGAACAACAACTGCGCCCCCGACAGACTGGTTGAGGCCACCGCGGATTTCGGCCGCACATCGCGTGTACCGATGCTGTGGATCTACATCGAGAACGACACTTTCTTCGGCCCCGACCTGTCGAAGCGCATGCATACGGCCTTCACCGCCGCCGGCGGCCGGGCCGAGTATCACCTGATGCCGCCGTTCGGCAATGAGGGCCATTTCTTCATCGGCTCGAGGGATGCCATCCCGCTCTGGTCGCCACTGGTAACGACGTTCCTCGACGCGCTGAAATAGATGCCAGATCCGTAGGTGAAATCATGCCCAACGCCCGTGACGGCCTTGCCAGTCTCTTGCTTATCGCCATTGCCGGCGCCACGGCGGCGCCCGGCCATGCCGCACCGAAGGGCGCCCAGGCCGAGAGGCCGGCCGAAATCGCCACACGTGGTCAGCGTGAAGCAAAGGACATCAGCTACGGCGGTTGGCAGAAGCTCTGCTTCAAGGCCGGCGGCGCGCCCACGCTGTGCCGGACCTCGATCACCGGCCAGTTCGCGACCGGACAGACCGCGGTGCGCGTCGATCTGATCGAACGCGAAGACGCCGCCGCGGCCCGGCTGCAACTGTTCGTGCCTGTGGGCATGTACCTGCAACAGTCACCCAGGTTGAGCGTCGACCAGGGCGCGCCCTTCCGCCTGCCCTACACCTGGTGCCTCACCAATCTGTGCATCGCTGCCGATGTGGCGGCGCCGAAGATCATCAGGGAGATGGAATCCGGCAAGACCCTGACGCTTGAATTGGTCGATTCGAACCTCCTTGCCATGACGACTTCGATTCCGCTGGCGCAGTTCGCCACCGTCCGCAAAGGGACGCCAGCCAGGACGCTGGAGCAGGATATCGACGAATGACGGGGCGAGTTGATCTCAGGAGATGCCGGCGCGTTCAATGGATCCGATCAGTGACTCCGCCGTGAAGGGCTTGGTCAGATAGGCGAGGCAGCCGGACCCAAGCGCCGCAGCGCGGTTCGCCGGGCTGTCGTTGCCGGTGATGTAGATCACCGGGGCGATGACGCCTTGCTCAGCCAGTCTTTGCCGTACGTCGATGCCGGATCTTCCACCAAGACCGATGTCGAGGACGATGCAGATCGCGGTGTGGAATTTGTCGTGTTCGAGCAACGCCCCCGCGGACTCGAACAGCGTGGCGTCGAAACCGTGCCCGCGCAGCAACCTGTTCAGGCTGGTCCGCATGGACGGATCGTCATCGACGACAAAAACGGACCGGCATAGCGGCAAGGCGATCTGCCTTTCGGGAGGTGAACGAGCTGCGAGCGCTGTGCCGGCGGCGGAATACTGCCTACGCTTGCTCTGCGTTGCCGACCCGGCGCCTGTGCATCATTGCGCACGGCTCGCGGAGCACTGTCAACACGCCTTGATACTGTCCTTTGGGGCAGTCACACCGTGGGAACCGGGCTTGCGATGACAAAGCAGCTAATGTTCGTTCGCACCGAGCATTCCAAGCCGCTCCGCGATCGAAACGAGTTCCGCAAGCGAATGAACCTGCATCTTCTCCATCACCTGATGGCGGTGGGCTTTCACGGTGCGCTCGGTCGTCCCGAGTTCATGCGCAATCTGCTTGTTGATCCGGCCGCGCACGACGAGATTGAACACCTGACGCTCGCGTTGCGTCAGCGTGGCCAGATGAGTCCGAAACGTCTCCAGCTTGCTGCGCTGAACGCGGGCCGTCCTCTGACCCGCCAGAGCGCGCTCAATCGCATCGATCAAGTGCTCGGAGGATATCGGCTTGGTCAGGAAGTCTTCGGCTCCCGCCTTGATCGCCCGCACGGTGGTCGGCGTGTCTGCATGCCCCGTCAGGAAGATGATCGGCAGCGCCGAGCCGGACGCGATCAATCGAGCCTGCAAATCGGGGCCACTCAATCCCGGTATTCGCACGTCGAGCAGAATGCACGCTGCCTGCTCGTGATCCAGCGCGGCCTCCAACAACTGCAGTGCCGACGCATAGGTCGCGACCTCATAGCCCGCGAGCTTCAGACGCCGTGTGATCGCGGTCCGAAAGGATTCGTCGTCATCAACCACGTGAACGAGACCCGGCACCTTCAACCTCTCGGCCAGTTCCAGCGAGCACCATTGACGTCCTCTCGCTCGACAAAGTCGTCTTCAACAGCTTCAGAACCGAAATATCTGCTCCAATGAACCAAATCCTCGCAGCAACAGCGCTTTCTCATTCCGCGCACCAAGCGCCAGAGCTGTCCCTTGGTACAATGAACCTAGGGACAATGGATTGAAATACCGCCTTGGTCGTAAATCAGCTTCGGCGGGAGCGGGACAGCGCGGCGCATTCCGAACAGCGAAAATACTTCGCCGAACGGACCAAATTCGGCGATGAGCTGAGGACTTGGCCCATGTTTGTTCGCATCACAACCGATTTCGCACTGCGTCCCAATTCCCTCCGTGACCTCGGCATGACCAGCGATTCAAATGCGATCGTCACTTTAAGCGAATTTTCGTACAGAAAAGGGACCGAGATTTACGGCGAGAAGGAGCCCGCCGAATATGTCTATCAGGTCAAGGCTGGTGCGGTGCGAAGCTACAAGCTGTTGTCGGATGGTCGCCGGCAGATCGGCGCATTCCATCTCATCGGCGACATCTTCGGGCTCGAGAACGGCGGGGAGCATCGATTCACGACGGAAGCGGTCGTCGACACCACGGTTCGCCTGATCAAGCGACAAAGCCTTGAAACGGTGGCCGAGAGCGATGCGATGGTGGCCAAAAACCTGCTCAGCATGACCGCGAACAATCTCCAGCACGCGGAAGACCACATGCTATTGCTCGGCCGCAAGACCTCACTGGAGCGGGTCGCGGCGTTCCTGCTCGAAATGGACAAGCGGCTAACGGCGGCGGGCGTCATCGCGCTCCCGATGTCGCGACGCGATATTGCCGACTATCTCGGCCTGACGCTGGAGACCGTGTCGCGGGCTTTGTCGCGCCTGCACGAGCTCGGCATCCTCGGCTTCATCGGCAACACCCAACGACAGATCGTCTTGCTCGATCGGAACCGGCTCGCCAGCCTCGATCTGTACCCTTGAACTGGCGAGACGTCGAATCGCGGTTGACCAATGATCCGGAGCGCCGTTCGCCGAAGCCGCATTCATGGCTGGCGTGAAACTGGGCCAGGCGCTTCAGTCAGCCCAAGATGCTCGAGCGTCTTGCGCAACACCTCGAAAAGAATGGCGGCGGACCAGCCGAACAGCAGCACGCCGTTCATGGCCGTGAACGGGCCGATCAGCCGCCATTCGCGTACCGGCGTGATGTCGCCGTAACCGAGCGTGGTATAGTTGACGAAAGCAAAGTAGAGCAGGTCACTGCCCGCAGCAGCAGCCTGGACGATGCCGTAGGCCGCGGCCCACATCAGGACTTCCAGCATGTGCGCGACCTTCAGCACCACGGCGGTTGCGATCATGACGCCCATCAGGTGCAATTTCGGTCGCTCGGAGTGACGCAAACCCGCGCTGCGCGCGATCCCGACGGCGACGACCGTCACGAGCGCATGGAGCCCGATATTGATCACGCTGACCAGCGTGCCGGCGAGGAACTGTAGCATCATGGTAACCCACCCGCCCTCAATTCACCCCAGGACGTCTTACGTCCCCGCCAAACGATGCCAAACGTCCGCCCGTCGACGTGCCGCCGCGGTTTCCCCTCGCCTGCCACGGCGAAGGCCCGGAAATTGACGTTAGCGAGCATGCCACACTCGCGCCAATCGGCCATGGCAGCGGTTGACTTAAGTCAATGCTGCTCCTACGGCCGGGAGATCGCCAGTGCCGATCCGGCTGGCGAGAGTTGCGACAGGACGGACGCGTTGCTTAAATCGGCGGAGATTCCCGGAGGCCGAGCGCTACGACCCTTTGGCTGCGAGGCGCCCTGGCCTGATCTCAGTCGCGCTTGAGCCCGATCGACTTGACGATGGGTGCAAGGCGGGCCAGTTCGTCCTCGACCAGGCGCTGAAACTTGTCGGGGCCTGAATCGACGTCCGGCTCCAGACCTTGCGAGCGATAGTTTTCCTGCAACCATGGATCGGCCATCGCCGTACGGGTCGCAGCAGCGATCCGCTCCACGATCACATCCGGGGTCGCTCTTGGAGCGAACAAGCCGAACCAGCCGGCATATCTGAGGCCCGGCATGCCGGATTCGATCACCGTCGGAATGTCCGGCGCGCCGCTCAGCCGCCGATCGCTCGTCACGGCGATCAGCCGCAGCTTGCCCGCATGGTGCAATTGCAGGATCTGGCTCGAGACCACGGCAATGACCGACGAGATCTGGCCACTGACGAGGTCGTTGGTGGCGGGGCCCATGCCTCGATAAGGAACGTGGACGAAGTCCGCTGCAACACCGGATTGCTGCCTGAACATCTCTCCGATGAGATGATTGCCGGTGCCCACCCCCGGAGTGCCATAGGACAGCCTGCCCGGATTGGCCTTCGCAAAAGCTGCCAGCTCTCGCAGGTCCTTCACAGGCAGGGAAGGATGAACCGCGAATGCCAGCGTGCTGGTGATCAGGCGATAGACGGCGCGGAAATCGCGAACCGTGTCGTAGGCAGGCTGCGCGGAGGACAACGGAATCATCACCTGGGTGCTGCCATTGCCGAGCAGAAGCGAATAGCCGTCGGGTGCGCTCTGCGCCACCGCGGCGGAGCCGATCGCACCGCCCGCGCCGCCGATATTCTCGACATAGATCGGCCCCAGCAGCGAGGTGATCCTCTCGGCCCAGGGACGGCCGATCTGATCACCGGCGGCACCAGCCGTATAGGGAATGACCAGCCTGATGGGGCGGGAGGGATAGTCGTCAGCGGCTGCACAGCCGGGCCATGCGGCCAGCGCCATGATACGCGTCGCCGTATCGAGCAGTTCTCGGCGTGAAAGGAGGGACATCTTCTGCGTATTCAGGACCGTCCCAGTCATCTTACACGAATGAAGGGTCTTGGAAATGCGCCCAGGCAGATCGCTGCCTGCACTGTTCGGGCGATGGGTGGCGCGCGGGCTGCGGCGCAATCCTTGCAGCCGAGGTCGATGATCCGCCGCAGGCAGCAGCTCGCCAGCACGGGTCGATCTCCCGGCTGCAGGTCCAAGCGGCTCCGGGCCTTAAGAATTTGGTAACGATACGAACGTGGTTGAGCGCGTTAATGCAAATCGCACACCGCCGGTGTCTAGCCCGTAACGACCCTGCTATAAAGCGTAGCCACGGCTCGATCGACTTCGCGACTTATCCGGTTTCCCTGATTGCGCATGAACAAGCTTAGCAACACGTTCGACATCGCCATCGAGCAGGCGTTCGACTTTCTGTCTCCGGAATATGCCGAGCTGTTTGATCGCTCGGCCGCCACGGCGTTCCAGCATCCGATCTGGCTGCACAGCCTCTACACCAGGCTCGCGTCGGATGCGGGTGCAACACCTCTGGTCGTCGTGGTCCGCCACCGCGCGACAGGCGCCCTTGCGATGGTGCTGCCCTTGCTTCGGATCCGGCGCGGTCCGATCCGAACCGTCGAGTTCGCCGACCTCCGCGTCTCCGACTATCTGGCGCCGGTTTGCAGCCCGAAAGTGTTCTCGCAACTGCTCGATGACGCGGACGCTTGCGCGGAGATTCGGCGCCTCGTTCGCCCTTTCGATCTGCTCCGGATCACCAAGCTGCCCGACGGGCGGCTTCCGATCGAGAACCTGCTGGCCGCATCGCGCCGCGTATCGATGGACACCAACGCCTACGCGACGGTGCTCGTCGCGCCGTTCGAGCAATGGCGGACCGGTGCGATCGATCGCTCCTATCAGAAGGAGCTCGCAAAGAAATATCGCCAACTCCAGAAGAAGGGCGCGCTGAGCTTCTCATGCTGCAACGACAGCGCCTCCGTGCTCGAGGCGCTGGACGTGATGAGGAAGTTTCGCGGTCCGCGCTTTCAGGCGCAAGGCGACGGAGATCTGCTGCAGCGTCCCGAATATTTCGGCTTCTATTCCGACGTGGCCCTTCGTGGTCTCGGCAGCTTTGTGCGCCTCTATGCCATGAAGATGGACGGCGAGGTGATCGCCGCCGTGCTCGGCCTCTGCCATCAGGGCAGCTTCCTCATCATCATGAGCGCCTTCGACATTGCCGGATACAAGAGCCAGTCGCTCGGCGCGCTGATGTTCGAGCAGGTGGCGCGCGATTGTATCGAACGCGGAGACCAAATGCTCGATTTCACCATTGGTGACGAGCCATACAAGAAATTGTTCGGCGGGCAGCCCTCGCCGATGTGGGCGGTCACGAAAGCCGGCAGCACCGCAGGCGCCATCGCCCTGTTCGCGCTGAAGCAGGCGCCGTGGCTGAAGCTTGCCGCCAAGCGGCTGTCGGATTTGCGGCTCCTGCCCGCCCGCACGCCAACGCCCACGCGCTGAAAGACGACAGGCGAAGGCCGCGGAACTCAGGCGCGCAACGCCCCGCGAACACGCCCGAGCCAGCCGGGATGCATCTGATCGACGCGGTGGGCCAGGCTGCGCCGCAGGAAGTGCAACCGGCGCCGAACATCCCAGCCGATATCATTGCGGGACGTCAGGGCCTGGCGGAAGCGCGCCATCTTCAGAGACTGCTGATCCGCCGCGATCTTGTCGCTATCGGAATAGAACTGCGCAATCTTCTCCTGGTCCATGCCGGCGGTCGTGAGCCAGCGCGGCGCATATTCGGTGCAAAGACGATCGACGTCGACCAGCAGGCGGGCGACGCCGGTGCCGGCGGCGGGACAATTGGTCTGGAAGGCATCGCCGATGAGCACGACGCCGGGCTGGAGATGTCCCTCGACGACAGTCAGATCCATCACCCAGTTCTGGACCCGGTCGGTGACGCGGAAATCGCCGAGATAGGGCCGCAATCCCGGCAGCAGACGCAGAACGGTCGCTTCAGGTTCACGACGCAGCTCGCGCATGATCGGATCGGTCGGGTCGCGGAACATGAAGAGATTGGCCCGCATGCCGGCGCGTACCGGAAACAGGCTGAGATAGTCGATGCCGTCCGCCGTGCGCTCGCCATAGCAGGTCAGCGCCTCGAAATCGAACGGGCTACCGTCTCGGCGGGCGATCGTGAAGCCGAACGAAACCGAATGGCGCTCGGCCAGCACGCGCCGCCTGATGCCGAGTCTGTAGCCGAGAGCTCCCGCCATGCCCGTGGCCAGAACGACGAGGCGCGCAGTCACGCGCCGTCCGGAGGCCAGCTCGATATGCTGGACGTCGTCGCTGCAACTGATCGCGGTGACCTCGTCGACGATCAGATCGGATGGATCGGGTATCCGGCTGCGTGCCATGGCGACGAGATCGGCATAGGGAAACCCGTAGGCCTGGCCGACGCTGACATCGACCACCTTGCCTTCCCGGATATTGAGCACCTGGTCATATCGACAAGCGACATTCTCGAGCGCATCGAGGAAGCCCAGCTTGCGGAGCATCGCCAACTGATGGCCACCGATCTTTTCGACCCGGAACTCGTCCGGATAGACCGCCCGCTTGTCGATCAGGACGATGCGATGCCCCGCCCGCGCCAGCACGGCCGCCGCAAGCGATCCTGCAAGGCCGCCGCCGACGATCGCGATGTCCGCGACAATCGTCGAAGTGCCAGCTGTGTCGATCGGCTCGGTCACAGTTCTATCCGCCGTCATGATCCAGGCTCCCACGGTCAACCAAGCCGCACGTGCAATTCTCCGGCCTGATGTCGCATCGCAGGACCAAACGCGATCAATTCTCGGTATCGAGGTTAATGAAGCGGGGAGCCGGCCGCCCAGACGAAGGCCGGCACGCCTCTTGCTCGGGATTCTCCGTAAATTCCGGTTTCTGGCCGTTCTGCGGTCGATCCCGGCGAGCCATTTCGCATTCAAGCGGCTGATCTCGCCTTTCTCGGCCGTCGATGCGGCGCTATGCCGTCAGTCGGCCTGAGCTCGGCCCTGGTCTATTTGGGACAACGGGGACGGTGATGTTCCACAGTGAAGCAACCGGCATGACCGAGACATCGACGCCGCAGGCGAGATCCTGGATGCCCCGCATTAACACTCGCGGTTTTTCGGCATGCTAGATTGTCACCGGTATCGGAACATGTCTCTTCAGGAGAGAGCAGCTCCTTAAACTTCCATGATCAAATCCATCCTCCAGCTCATGCGGCGCGACGTCACGCGCGGTGTCGTCGGGACCATCCTGCTGAAGGTTGGTAGCGGCGCACTCGCGTTTGCGTTGTTTTCGCTGGCGGCACGAACGATGTCGCCGGACGGCTTCGGTATCTTTGCGACCTGGCTTTCGGTTGCCCAGATCGCTGCCGTCGTGGGACTGGTGGGCCAGGAATCGCTGCTGGTGCGGTTCCTGAACGAGTACCAAGTCGGCGACAGGCCGGACCTCACCAAAGGTGTCCTCCTCTCGAGCTTCAAGATTACCTCGGTCGCAATGCTGATCGTGATCGCCGGGATCGCCATCGCGGCGGACATGAGAGGCGATGGGTGGCTGCTCATACTTGCGGTATCAGCCTACACGGCCGTGAATGCCGGAGTGATGCTTGGCAGCCAGATCGCACGCTCGCTGGTCAGCATTCTCACAGGCGAAGGAAATCGCGAGTTCTTCTGGCGAGTCATCGTCGTCCTGTTCCTGCTCGCCATGCTGCTCGCTCATCGGCAACTCGATCCCGCCGAGTTGATCGCGGTGATGACCATTGCCATGTCGGTCGGCCTGGTTGCGCAAATCATCTCGATCGCGCGCGTGCTGCCGGATTTGCGCGATACGGCGGCGCGCTCCGAAACGTCCCGCTGGCGCTCGAGCGCTCTTCACTTCTGGCTCGCATCCATCCTCGAAGCCGCGAACCAGTATTTCGACGTCATTCTGGTGTATTGGATGCTGGATCCGGTGACCGCCGGAATCTACTTTGCCGCATCGCGCCTCGCCAACATCTTCGCCATGCTGTCTGCGGCGCTGTACACGTTCGGAGCGCGCCGGCTTCCCTCGCTGTATTTCAGCAAGAACCACCAGGAGTTCGAGCGAACCTTGCAGCTGATGGCGGAGGTGACCGCGCTATGCGTGGTCGCCGGGCTCGCCACGATCTGGATCGGCGGCCCCTATCTCCTCAATTTGTTCGGACCTCATTTCACCGCACAGCACTCGGTCTTGACCGTGCTCGCCATCGGGACGGCCATCCAGGCCGCGGGCGGCCCGTCTGCTGCAATCCTGCAGCTGACCGGCCATGAACGAATCTATGTTCCCGTCGTTGCCGCCAATGTCGCGCTGCGGCTCGTGGGATTTCTCATCCTCATTCCCTGGCTCGGCGTGCTTGGCGCGGCGATTTCGGCCACCGTGTCGCTGGCGCTTGCGACCATTGCCCTGAACGTCCTCTGCCGCCGGCGAACAGGGGTGGATCCTTCGATCCTCGTGCTGTTGCGCTTCTCCGCCTTGAAACGCGGCAATTATGCAGTGCGCGGCGCCGACACCAGCGACTAAGCGTCAATCACGCCCTCCCCCGGCGGTCTGCGATCACGCGCTCGCGGCGCGCAAGATCGATTGGTTAACGCGCTCGCTGCGCAGCATCCGGAAACCGGTGAAATGGCTGCGCGAACAATGTCGGCGGCCAGGCCTGGCATTAACTCCGTTTGTTGCTAGTCGGTGTCCACGCGATGCCCGCATGATAGGTACGGAGTTAAGAAGGTGAAGATTTGGTTTCTTTAGCGGGTCGGGATCCGTGCTCCACTATAAGCCGAACAGGGAATTGGGCGAGACGGCTGCGACGGCACTCGCGCGGCCGAACGGCAGCGGACGAAAGCTGCACGTGCTTCTCGCGCAAACCCAGGCCGAGAACGCCGGTGCGCAGGAGATCTCCAGGCTGCTTGGCGCCGGGCTGACCGCGCGCGGCTACCGCGTCACCAATCTGTTCTTCTTCCGCAAATCGGATTCCTTCGACGAGCCGCCCGATACGCTCTACTGCGCGCCCAGCCGGCCGGGCAATCCGGTGGCGCTGCTGCGGATGCTGTGGACACTCGGCCGTCATATCAGCACCATCAAGCCGGACGCCGTCCTGACCTTCCAGCATTTCGGCAACGTCATCGGCGGCGGCGTGACGCGCCTCGTCAGCCGCGCACCCGTCATCGCAAATCAGGTTTCATCCGCGCTGGCGATGAGCTGGCCGGTCCGCACGGCTGACATCTTCATGGGTAGCCTTGGCTTCTTCGACCGCATCACGCTCAATTCGCAGGACATGCAGCGCGAGTATTCGCGCTACCCCGCGGCCTACCGGTCGCGCATGGTGCATGTCCCGCACGGCTTCGACGACAAGGCCCTCACCCTGTCGAAGGAGGCCGCGCGACAGAAGTTCAACCTGCCGCCGGATCGCATACTGCTCGGCTGCGCAGCGAGGCTGCATCCGCACAAGCGTCTCGACCTGGCGATACGTCTGTTACCGGATCAACCATCCTGGCACCTTGCGCTTGCCGGCCAGGGAGCCGACGAGGCCCGGCTGAAGCTGCTGGCGAGTGAATTGAAGGTGTCGGACAGGCTGCATTTGCTCGGGGAAATCCAGCCCAGCCGGATGGCGGAGTTTCTCGCCTGCCTGGACGTGTTCGTATTCCCGACACAGGCCGAGACCTTCGGTCTGGCCGCGGTCGAGGCTGCGAACGCCGGTGTTCCCTCCGTCGTCACCGATCTTCCCGTCCTGCGCGAAGTGTTGTCCTACGAAGGAAGACCGACTGCACTCTTCGTCGACGCTTCCGATCATGCGAAGCTCTCCGCGGCCGTCTCCAGGCTGCTGACGGACCAACATCTAAGCGACGAACTGCGACAAAACGCCAAAGGCCTGCGGCTGCGCTATTCGGTTGATGCCATGGTGGAGGAATACGTTCGAATTCTCGGCCAGGTCATCTGACCGGACGATTGGAATAGATGGGCTCGACATGATCATCGAGTTTCGCTGTGAACGTGAGTACGCGCGGCGGTGGATGGGTCGCGAGACGCTGCTGATCGACGGCCGGGAAGTTCCGGTTCAAATCGCGTGGACGGCGACGGCCGAGCCGCGGCCCGCAGGTCTCGACGCCCTGTTCAAGCTCGAACGCATGGTGCTGCACAAGGGCAAACACAGCGGCGTCCACAGGCTGAACGTCATACCGGAACCGACGCGGGCTCGCACCGAGACAGCCGACGTGATCGTCGACTTCACCGGCGGCGCGCGCGATCCGAACGGCTCCGCCCGGCTGTATCTCCGTCCGCTGTTCAATGGCGTTGCAGGCGAGAACGCCGCGCTCGCCGCCATTCTGGCTGGCGACCTGCCGGTGATCGACATCGTCAACGAGGTCGACGGTTCGGTCCTCGATCGCGGCCGTCCATCCGGAGAAATTGCCGCCGGCCTGAGCGGCGCACTCGAAACCGTCATGGCGCGAACCCTGACCATGGTGGCGGCGATCCTATCGGGACGACCGCGGCTTGTGCCTCAACTGGCGCGTCCGGCAGCGGATGGCCCGCGTCGTGGCCCCGTTGGCTATGTCGCGCGCGGCCTTGCCGTGTCGATCGCCAAGGAGATCTATCGCCTGTGCTGCTATGCCCCTCACTGGCATGTCGGGTGGCGCTTCAATGACGGCGCGGGCGTCTGGCAGACCGGAGATCTATCAGGTCCAAGCTGGAACGTTCTGGGAGATCCTGGAAACCACTTCTACGCCGATCCCTTTCCCATGACCTGGCAGGGACGAACATTCGTCTTCTTCGAAGACCTCGATCACCGCGTTGGAAAAGGCATCATATCGGCGATCGAATTCAACGACACGGGCCCGGTAGGACAAGTCGTGCCCGTGCTGGAAGAGCCCTGGCACCTCTCCTACCCGTTCCTGATCCAAGACGGCGGCGCGTTGTGGATGATCCCGGAGAGCTCGCTCAACGGGGACGTCGCCCTCTACAAATGCGTTCGGTTCCCGGACAAATGGGAGCGGCACGCGACGCTGCTTTCAGGCCTTGAACTCGCAGACGTCACGATCACGCGGCACAACGGCCTGAGCTATCTGTTCGGCGCCTGGCGCGACGGAACCGGCGGCTATTCGGATTCGCTGGCGATCTATTACGCCGAGCACCTCCTGGGCCCCTGGTTGCCGCATGCCAGCAACCCTGTCCTGATCGACCGTGCGAGCACGCGGCCGGCGGGGAATTTCGTCACGATCAACGACAAATTGTGGCGACCGGTTCAGAACTGCACCGACGGATACGGCGCTGCGCTCGCGCTGGCGGAAGTGATCGAACTGTCGCCGACGACGTTCAAGCAGATCGTCCGCCATTCCCTAAAGCCCGGACCGGTGTGGCCCGGCAGGAAGCTCCACACCCTGAACCGCTGCGGCCGGCTCGAGGTGATCGACGGATCGCGTGTCCAACCCAAGACCCGCGCCTTCGCGGGCAGATTTCCATCGGCGGCCTTGTCGGCGCGAACCAGCCCTCATACCGCCTGCTAGCGCGGATGGCTGAACAGGTCCGTCGTGGCGTCATCGACTGCGATCTCGACCAACGCGGGACCACGTGAAGTCAACGCTTCGCTCAAGATGCGGTCGACATCGCCGGCATCTGTGATGCGCTGCCCCACGCAGCCCATCCCCTTGGCAAGCGCAACGAAATCGAGCCCGGGCAGATCGATTCCAGGCGGGCGATGCGCCTGCATCAGCTGGCTGAAGGCACGCATCGCGCCATAGCCCGAATTGTTCATGATCACGAAGGTGATCGGCAAGCCGCGCT
This sequence comes from Bradyrhizobium sp. TM239, assembly GCF_036247985.1. NCBI lineage: Bacteria > Pseudomonadati > Pseudomonadota > Alphaproteobacteria > Hyphomicrobiales > Nitrobacteraceae > Bradyrhizobium > Bradyrhizobium sp. TM239. The sequence continues at coordinate 82,276 of NZ_BTIR01000003.1, forward strand.
GCGCTGCGGTCCAGATCGCCTGAACGCAATACATCGCCGAGCCATCGCCGATCAGGGCGACGATGCGGCGGCCGGGCCGCGCCAGCGCCACGCCGACGGAGGCCGGCAGGCTGTAGCCGAGCCCACCGCTGGCCATCGTGTAGAAACTGTCGGCGCCCGGCCGCGGCAGGAATTGTTGAATGGCGGGACGATGCGACGGCGCCTCCTCGACCACGATCGCATCGGGCGGCATCAGCGCCGACAACCGGCCCAGCGCATAGGCCGGAGGAATTGGATTTTGCGCGGCAGGCGCGGCAGGAAGCGCCCGCGCGGCCGGCGCCTGACGCTCCGCAGTTTCGGGCAATGCCGCCTGAAGCGCAACGAGCGCCTTCGGGAGCGTGCTGATGATGGTGTCGCCGACGGCCGCGGACGCGGCCTCCGTCGGATCGTCGGTGATCTGCCAGATCGGCGTTCGGTCGTCGAGCAATTCGCATTGTCCCTCGACATGGAAGGTGAACACGGGCGCTCCGATCACGACGATCAGATCGGCCCCGCGCAAGGCACGAGCGAGCCCTCCCGGTGCTGCCGGAAGGAAGCCGGCGAATTGCGGATGCAATTCCGGAAAGCTCGAACGGCTCGACATCGGGCTTGCCCACACCGCCGCCCTCGCCTGTTCGGCGACCGCAACCATCGCCTCGACACAGAAGCTGCGATCGATGTCAGGCCCGACGACGAAGGCAGGCTTCTTGGCTGCGGCGATGGCCACACCGAGCCGAACGATCGCTGCCGGGTCGGGGGCAAATTCCGTCGCGATGTGGCGGATCGGCGGCGCGACGGCGGGCCGTGCCCAATCATCCGATGGCACGGACACGAAGGTCGGGCCGCGCGGATGCTGCATGGCGACGAGGAAGGCCTGCGCAATCGCCGCCGGGACGTCCTCGGGTCGCGCGGGTTCCGCGCTCCACTTCACATAGGGCTTTGGAAACTGCGCGGCATCCTCGGCAAAGAGATAGGGCCGCATCCGCAGCAGGCTGCGCGCCTGCTGCCCCGATGTCACGACCATCGGCGTCTTGTTGCGAAACGCCGTGAAGAGATTGCCGAGCGCGTGACCGAGCCCGGCCGCCGAATGCAGATTGACGAAGGACGGACGCCCCGTCGCCTGCGCTAGCCATCGGCCATGCCGACGACGCAGCCTTCCTGCAAGCCGAGCACGTAATCGATGTCATCGGGCCAGTCGCCGAGAAACGCAAGCTCCGTCGAGCCCGGATTGCCGAAGGCGCGATCGACGCCGAACGAGCGAAGCACACCGAGGGTCGCCTCCCGAACCGTCAGGACTTTGGAATTCATTTGGAGTTTCCCCTAGGTGCTTCGCTGCTCGGGCCATCAGAACGGATAGTGCTGAGGCTGCGTCTCGATGGTGATCCAGCGCAGATCGGTGAACTCGGCGATCCCGGCCTGGCCGCCGAAACGGCCGTAGCCCGATCCCTTCACGCCGCCGAACGGCATCTGCGCCTCGTCATGCACGGTCGGGCCGTTGACATGGCAGATGCCGCTTTCGATACGCTGTGCCACCGTCAGCGCGCGGGCGACGTCGCGGCCGAACACGGCGGCCGAGAGGCCGTACTCGGTGTCGTTCGCGAGACGCACGGCCTCGTCGACGCCATTCGCGCGGATCACCGAGACGACGGGACCAAAGCTCTCCTCGGTGTAGATGCGCATGCCGGGCACCACGCGGTCGAGCACGGTTGCCGGAACGACCGTGCCGGCCCGCTCGCCGCCCGCGAGCTTGACGGCGCCCTTGCCGATGGCGTCATCGATCAGTGCGACGACGTGCTTAGCCGGCGCTTCGTCGATCATCGAGCCGACGACAACCGGGCCGGAGCGCGGGTCACCGGCCGGAAGCGCGCTCGCCTTCTTTGCGAGCTTCTCGACAAAGGACGCGGCGACAGCCTCGTCCACGATCACGCGCTCTGTGGACATGCAGACCTGGCCCTGATTGATGAAAGCGCCAAACGCCACGGCCGCGACGGCGGCATCGAGATCGGCATCGTCGAGCACGACCAGCGGCGCCTTGCCGCCGAGCTCGAGCAGCACCGGCTTGAGGTGGAGTCCCGCGAGTTCGGCGATGACGCGGCCGACGCGGGTCGAGCCGGTGAAGTTGATCCGCCGCACGGCGGGATTGGCGATGAGGCGTTCGACCAAGGCGGGGGCATCCGCCGGCGCATTGGTCACGACGTTCACGACGCCGGACGGAAAGCCCGCGTCCTTGAACACCTCGCCGACCAGCCGGTGCGTTCCCGGGCAGATCTCGGACGCCTTGAGCACGACCGTGTTGCCGCAGGCGAGCGGGGTCGCCACGGCGCGGACGCCGAGAATGATCGGCGCATTCCACGGCGCGATGCCGAGGCACACGCCGGCCGCCTGGCGGACGGACATCGCGATGCAGCCCGGCTTGTCGGACGGGATCACCTCGCCCGCGATCTGCGTCGTCAGCGATGCCGCCTCGCGCAGCATCCCGGCCGCCAGCTTGACGTTGAAGGCCGACCAGACCTCGGTCGTGCCGATCTCCGCCATCATGATCCTGATGAAGGCGTCACGCTTGGCATCGAGCGCATCCGCGGCCTTCAGCAGCAGAGCGCGCCTCGCATTCGGGCCGAGCGCCGACCATGCGGGCAGCGCGGCGGAGGCCGCCGCCACCGCAGCATCGGCATCGGACACGGTCGCTGCGGCCGCGCGGCTTGCGACCTCCTGCGACAGCGGATTGCGGCGCTCGAACACCTTGCCTGTCGAAGCGGCCTGATCCTGTCCATTGATGAGAAGACTGACGTCCATGAGAACCTCCCTGATATTGTAGCCGAGCTCAGCCGAGCAGGCGCGATTTGCTGGTTTCGTGCGCGAAGCCGAGCGCGATCACCGCCGCGAGCGCGAGCGCGACGTAGTATCCGGTGATCGCGTAGGTGGAGCCCGTCTGCGCGAACAGGCTGGTGGCGACGAGCGGCGCGATGCCGCCGCCGAGCACCGTTCCGAGCTGCTTTCCGATCGACACGCCGGTGAAGCGGATGCGGGTCGGAAACAGTTCCGGGAAATAGCTGCCTTCGGTGCCGAACATCAGCGGATGGATGATGCCAGCGGCGAGCATCACCGCGCCCGTTATCAGCAGCGTGTCCCGGCTTGCGATCACGCCGTAGAATGCGAACATCGAGATAGCCGCAAGCACGACGCCCGCCAGGAACAGGCGCTTGCGTCCGATCCGGTCGGACCAGGCGCCAATCAGCGGCATGGCCACGAGCCCGACGAGATTGGCGAACAACACGGCCTGCGTGATCACGTCCTTCTGGACGCCGAGCTGACGTGTCGCGAAGGAGATGGTGAAGATGGCGGTCAGATAGAAATAGGACGTCTGCGCCATCTCGGCGAAGAACACGATGAGGATCGGCCGCCAGTGCCCCCTGATCGCCTCGACAGCCGGCACCGTCTCGGACTCCTCCGCCTTGCGGAAGGTCGCGCTCTCCTCGATGCGCAGCCGCATGTAGACGCCGAGCGCGACCAGCACCGCGCTGATCAGGAACGGAACGCGCCAGCCCCACGACAGCAGATCCGCTTCCGGCAGCCGCGAGATCGCGAGCGCAGCAAACGAGGCGAGCACGACCCCGACGGGACCTGCGGCCTGGATCACCGCCGCCGAGAAGCCGCGTCGGTGGCCGGGCGCGGTCTCGATCGCCATGAGGATCGCCGCGGTGGATTCGCCACCGAGCGCAAAGCCCTGAAGGAAGCGCAGCACCACGAGCGCGACGGTCGCGGCCAGGCCTGCGCTGGCGTAGGTCGGCAACAGCCCGATCGACATGGTCGCAAGGCCCATCATCAGCAGCGTGCACAGAAGGACCGACTTGCGGCCGAGCCGATCGCCGAAATGACCGAACACCAGCCCGCCGAGCGGACGCGCCAGAAATCCGACGGCGAAGGTCGCGAACACCGCGATGGTCGCCGTGAGCTGGTCGAACTTTGGAAAGAACAGCTGGTCGAACACCAGTGGCGCGATCAGGCCGTAGATGAAGAAATCGTACCATTCGATCGCAGTGCCGATGGTGCCGGCGATCAGGATGCGACGTCGGCTGCTTGCGGTCTGCTCGGCGCCGACGGCGGCGGCGGCATGATCGTCGTAGTCCTCAAATGCTCTTGCCATGTTGTCCTCCTCCGGTGTCATTGTCGTCTTGTTGTTATTGGCGTACGGCCGCAGATCGAATGCGGCGAGAACTGATCAGCTTGCCAGCCGCGCACTGTCGCTTGCGCTGCGTCCGAGCGCGCGGGCAAGGACGCGCCCGATCGCTCCAGCCTGCGACGCGCCGCCGCGCCAGGCCACGATCTGGTCGGGACGGATCAAGGCGAGGTCGGTCCCATAGATTTCGCGCAAGGATGCCGGCAGCGTGACCAGCTTCAAATCGACCCCGAGCGCGCGGACGGCGTCGGTGACCGCGGCGGGCGCCGACGCGACCTCACCGAACTGGAGCAACGTCCATTCGAAGCCGAACAGGTCGTACAAGGACACCCCGTCGTCCAGCCACGCATGCGGTGCGCGGCCACCGGGGCAGGCGCTGGGAACGTAGACGTTTGCGGCATCGGGCGGTGGTTCGGTGCCATCGGAGACGATGATCGGCGAGCCGTCGTACCGTCCGCCGAAGGTGACACCGGGGATGTTGAATTCGGCACGGGCGTGCTGCTCGAGATAAATGCCCGCCGTCCGCCGCGCCTCGCTGCCCTCGTCGGTGGCGTCCTCGATGTCAGGCGCCGGCGCGAACAGACCAAGGGAGTCGGCAAAGCGCCGCGCATAGTCGGTGTTGCGCAGCGCCACCGGACGCCGCTCGACCTCGTAGCTGTCGAGCAGCGTCGCCGGGCTCAGACCCTTGACGACGCTTGCGAGCTTCCAGCCGAGATTGACCGCATCCTCGATCGCGGTGTTGTAGCCGAGCCCGCCGGTCGGCGTGAACAGATGCGCGGCGTCGCCGCCGAGGAACACCCTGCCCCGTTGCATGCCGTCCGCCACCAGCGCGTGACCGGCGGTCCAGGTCAGGAAGGACAGCACCTCGCAATCGATCGGCGCGCCGCACGCGCGCTGGAACGCGGCCTTGGCCTCGTTGATCGTGATCGCACTTTCGTCCTCGCCCGGCCGAAGCTGCGTGTGAAACGCGAATTCGTCACGCCCGTTCACCGAGGCCATGAAGGCGCGGCGATCCCCGTTGAAGCAATTGTACATCCACGCCTTGGCGTGCGGGATGCTCGCGTAGAACTCCGGCGAGCGGAGATAGACCGCCAGCATGCGGCCGCCCATGAAGTCACGCTGCGTTCCGGTCTCGCCGCCATAGACAATGCCGAGCGACTGGCGGACTTGCGAGCGCGGCCCGTCCGCTCCGACCAGGAAGTCGGCCCGGACCTGAAAACGGTTGCCGTCCTCAAGACATTCGATCTCGCCGACGATGCCGTCATCGCTTTCGACGTAGCCGATCAGCCGGTGGCCATAGTTCAGCTTGATGCCGGCAAGCCGTTCGGCATGGCGGCGCAGCACAGCCTCGACATATTTCTGCGAGACCCGGTGCGGCAGCTCCGCCGCGCTCCAGGAGCCCGACATGCCCTTGATCAGCTCGCCCGCGCGTGACGATGACGGCAGGGCAAACCGCGCCAGCTCGTAGCCGGCATAGCGGGTGAAGTACGCAACGTCGGTCGGGTAGTCCGCAGGCAGACCTTCGCGCCTGATCTCGTCGGCAAAACCAAGCCGCCGATAGTGCTCCATCGAGCGCGCCTGCGTCGCATTGGCTTGCGGGTTGAACGCGGTCCCCGGCTTCTCGTCGACCAGGATCGCGGACACACCGCGCCGGCCGAGCTCGTTGGCCAGCATCAGCCCGCAGGGCCCCCCGCCCACGATGAGCACCGCGGCCGTCAGACGTGTTTCCAAGACGCTTCTCCCTACCAGCATTATCTTGCATGGTAAGGAAACCTGACGATATCGTCAAGTAGCCTGACTAATCGACATCCTCGAGCGTGTCGAACCTCTCGCCATAGACCGCCAGTCCCTTCAGGATCGCGTCCATCGTGGCCTTGCCGAGCTCGGCGCGCATCTCCTGCTCGGCGATGTCCACGGCATCGCGGAACGCATCCAGCCATTTGCGCCCGGCGGGCGTGAACATGACGATGCGCGCGCGCCGGTCGGTCGGGTCGGCGATGCGATTGACGAGGCCGAGCTCGGCGCATTGATCGACCAGCTCGCCCATCGCCTGCTTGCTCATGGAGGCGCGGCGGGCAAGCTCGGTGAGCCTCGTCCCCTCGACGTCGAGATTGCGGGTGAGGCTGACATGCGCGATGCGCGTCTCGTCGTGCCCCTTCTCGCTCATCAATTCGAGCACGCGGCCTTCGAAGCGCCGCACGGCGTTGTTGAGCAGGCGACCGATATTGGCATGCCGCCACGCGGTGCCGGATGTGGCGCCGGATATCCTGGATTTCACGAGATCTGCTTCCGATTCGACTGATCGAGATTGCGCGAGGCTAACACAAGAGGCAGCCCGCGCGCTCATACGGCAGATCAGCACGTGCATTGGCGGCTATCGCACCACGGGCGGCGTGGTTTCAAAACGCCGCCCGCCATCCCCCGTTTCAAGCGCTGCCGGTAAGGGACGGCATCTTACTGAGAGCGATCCGAGGTCCAGCCCTTGTACTCGGCGACATTGTCCCTGGTCACGAGCTTGGACGGCAGCAGCTCGACGGTCGAGGCCGGCTTCTGGCCATTGAGAATGCCGACACCGACCTGCACGGCCCGCCGGGCCATGAAGAACGGGTCCTGCGAAGCCGAGGCGTGGATCTGCGGCGACTGCGGATCTTTCAGCGCGGCTTCGATATCGGGCGCGCCGTCGACCGCGGTGATGACGATGCCGCTGCGGTTCTGCTGGCGCGCCGCAAGGTCGGTGCCGATCGCCTGCGGATCGTTGATGGCGAAGATGGCGTCGATCTTGGGGAAGCGCGTCAGATAACCCTGCGCGACGGTGAGGCCACCTTCGCGCGAGCCTTTGCCGTCCTGGTCGTTGGACAACACCTTGATGCCGGCGTTCTTCGAGAAAACGTTCTTGCAGCCGACGACGCGGTCGATCACGGCGGAGACCTGCGGCCCGTTCTCGATGATGACGTCGCCCTTGCCGCCCAATTTGTCGACGATGTACTGGCAGGAGATCTCGCCGGCCTGCACGTTGTTGGTGGTCACGGTGGCATCGGCGCCTTCGGCCGCGGTGTCGACCGCGACGACGACGATGCCCGCGGCCTGCGCCTTCTTGATCGCCGGCCCGATCGCCTTGGGATCGCCGGGGTTGAGCAGGATCAGGTCGACGCCGGCGGCAATGAAATTGTCGATCTGGGTGACCTGCTTGCCGAGGTCGTATTCGAAGCCGACTGCCGTGATCTTCACATTGGGATTGGTCTTCTTCGCCTCGAACTCGGCGCCCTTCGACAGCGCGACGAAGAACGGATTGCCCATCGATCCCAGCGAGACGCCGATCGACTTGAGCTCCTTGGCGAAGGATGGCGCGGCGCTGAGGGCAAGCGCCGTCGCGGCGCCGGCGAGCATGATCGTCTTCAACATGGACTTCCTCCCTGGTCTGTCTTCGTCCCCGGCGCGGCAGACCAGTTGCCGCAACGGAACCTCGCATTCACGTTCTGGCAGAGCCCTTCAAGTTCTGGCGGAGCCCTGCAGCCGGTAGCGATCGAGCGCCACGGCGCCGATGATCACCAGGCCCTTGATGACATATTGCCAGATGTCGGAAACGCCGACGAGGATCAGGCCGTTCGACAGCACGGCGATGATCAGCGCACCGACCAGCGTGCCCCAGATCGAGCCGATGCCGCCGACGAAGGAGGTGCCGCCCAGGATCACGGCGGTGATCGCGTCGAGCTCGTAGGACTGGCCGAGCTGCAGGCCGTTGGCCGCATAGAGCCGCGCCGCCTGCATGGCGCCGCCGAGCCCCGCGAAAAGCCCGGAGACGCCGTAGACGAAGATCAGCACGCCCCAGACCTTGATGCCGGCAAGCCGCGCCGCGCTTTCATTGCCGCCCACCGCGTAGATGTGCACGCCGAGCACGGTCCGGCGCAGCACCAGCCACGAAATGAAGATGACAAAGAGGGCGATCACCGAGAGCCATGGGATCGACGCAACGCCAGGGATGAGGGTCAGTGAGCCGTTGCCGATGAAGGCATAGGGAATGGACGGATTGAACACGGTGGTGTCGGCGCCGAGCAGTCGCGCCAGGCCCCGTACCGCGGTGAGCGAGCCGAGCGTGACGATGAAGGGCGGCAGGCGGAGCAGCGCGATCAGCGCGCCGTTGACGATGCCGAAGCCGAGGCCCGTGAGCAGCGCGGCCGGCAGCCACAGCATTCCGAGCTCCGGCAGCTTGGAGAGCGTCAGCCCGGCCATGGCGGAGGCCGCCAGGATCGAGCCGACCGAAAGGTCGATGCCGCCGGTGAGGATGACGAAGGTCATGCCCGCGGCGAGCACGGTGTTCACCGCGGCCTGCTGCAGCACGATGCCGAGATTTTGTCCGGTGAAGAAGCGGCCCTCGGACAGCATGTGGAAGCCGATGCAGAGAATGAGCAGCACCGGCAGCATGCCGAGAGCGCTGATCAGCACCCTCACCCGCTGGCGCTTTGACTCTGCGGCGGCACCGTTGGTCGTCGCCGGTGCGGGCTTGGCCTGCGAGGCACCATTGTCAGGCATCGAGATGCTCCATCCCCGTGGCAAGCGCCATGATGTCTTCCTGGTTCAACGGCGCCGTCTCGGTTCGCCGGACCTCGCCTGCAACCAGTCCCGACCGCATCACGACGACGCGGTCACAGATGCCGATGATCTCGGGCAGGTCGGACGAGATGACGAGGATCGCGGTGCCGGCTTTGGCAAGATTGTCGATGATCGAATAGATCTCGGATTTGGCGCCGACGTCGACGCCGCGCGTCGGCTCGTCGAGGATCAGCACCTTTGGCGCAATGGCAAGAAGCCGCGACAACAGCAGCTTCTGCTGATTGCCGCCGGACAGGCCGCCGGCTGGGACGCCGACATTGGCGGCGCGGATGCTGAGCCCTGCGAAGGCCCGATCGGCGCGCTCGCGTGCCTTATCGCGATCCAGGAACCAGCCGAGCTTCGCATCGCGGCTGAGGACCGCGAGGTTGATGTTGTCCAGACATGACATGTCGAGAAACAGACCGAGCGCCTTGCGGTCCTCGGTCAGATAGGCGATGCCGGCCTCGAGCGCCTCACCCGGCGTGCGGATCTCGACCGGCCGTCCCTCCAGTTCGAGACGTCCCGACGTCTTGTGCGCCGCGCCGATGATGAGATGCGCAAGCTCGGTACGACCGGCGCCGATCAGGCCGGCGAGACCAACCACCTCACCCGCGTGCACGGTCAGCGAGCAGCCCTTGACGCGCAGGCCATCGGCCATGTCGATCGCGGCGAGCACGGGATGGCCGCGTCCCGCCTCGGGATCATGGTCCTTCTTGTAGAACGATGAGACGTCGCGCCCGACCATCAGCCGCACGATGGTGTCCGCACGGATCTCGGGCTTGTCGAGCGAGCCGACCAGCCGGCCGTCGCGCAGCACGGTGACGCGGTCGCCGAGCGCGTAGACCTCGTCCATGCGATGCGAGATGTAGATGATGGCGAGGCCCTCGGCGCGCAGCTGGCGGATCAGCGCGAACAGCCGTGCGCTCTCGCCGGCCGACAGCGCCGTGGTCGGCTCGTCCATGATCAGGATCTTTGATCTCGCGTGCAGCGCACGCGCGATCTCGACCAATTGCCGCTGCCCCATGGACAGATGCGCCACCAGCGTCGACGGCAGGAAGTCCGCACCGAGCCGCTTCAGGATGGGACCGACGGCCTCGCGCATAGCGCCGCGCGCCAGCAAGCCTGTCCGCGACATCTCTCGCCCCAGATAGATATTCTCGGCAACACTGAGATTGGGGGCAAGCGACAGCTCCTGATAGATGATCGAGATGCCTGCCGCGCGGCCGCCGAGCGGACCTTCGATCCGTACCGGCTGTCCTTCGATGCGGATCTCGCCGCCGGGATCAGGCCGATAGGCGCCCGACAGGATCTTCATCAGCGTCGACTTGCCGGCGCCGTTCTCACCCATCAAGGCATGGATTTCGCCAGCATAGACGGTGAGATCGACGGCACGCAGCGCCTTGATGCCGAAGAAGGATTTTGAGACCCCGCGCATCTCGAGGATCGGATCGTTCATCGTGCCTCCCGGCGCACAATGCGTTTCCCACCCGCGTCTCAATCATTCTGTCAGCGCGGCTTGCGCATTAAACAAAAGGCCGCGGCACAGGGCAATACCGAACAGGCGGGAACGCAGCATCGCAGCGGCGCTAGTGGCGCGGACGATACAGTTCGCGCCAGGCGGGAAGCCGCTCGGCATAAGCATCAGTCAGCCCGGTGTCAGGTTCGAACGTCTCGATGCGCTGCGGCCGGGTGCACACGGTGGCGATCGCCTCACCGGTGACAGCAAGTCGCCCCAATCTCGCCGCACCGAACGCGGCGCCGGTCTCACCTCCGGCGAAGCGGTGGATCGGAACATTCAGCACGTTCGCCAGCACCGAGAGCCAGAAGCCGGACCGTGAACCACCACCAATGGCATCGGCTTCCGTAATCACAATGCCAGCATCGGCGAGCGCGTCGCGGCAATCGGCCAGTGCAAAGGCAACGCCCTCGAGCACCGACTGCACGATCGCCGCGCGGTCGGTGCCATGGCTTAGACCATCGAGCATGCCGCGCACGGCGGGATCGTCGTGCGGCGTCCGCTCGCCGGCGAGATAAGGCAGGAAGCTCACGGGCGATGGTGCCTGCGGGCGCGATCCAAGTGGTGCCAGCAACTCGGCCTCGCTGACGCCGAACAGGCGCGCGGCCCAGGCGAGGCAGGAGGCAGCCGACAGGATCGCGCCGGCCTGAATCCACATGCCGGGAATGGCGTGACAGAACGTATGCACCGCGCGGTCCGGGTTCGCAGCGATTGTGCTGGTCGGTGCCAGCAGGGCACCCGAGGTTCCCAAAGATACGAACGCGGTTCCCGGCTGGATCGCACCGATGCCGACGGCGCCCGCCGGATTGTCGCCAGCGCCACCCGCGATCACCGGCTGCCTCACCATGCCCCAGCGCCGCGCGAGTTCGCTGCGCAATGTTGTTGCTGGCGCGCATCCCTCGACCAGGCGCGGCGTGTGATCGCGCGACAGGCCGGTCGCGGCCAAGGCCTCGTCCGACCAGTCCCGGCGTGCGACGTCGAGCCATAGGGATCCCGATGCATCCGAGGCGTCCTCGATGGCTTCGCCTGATAACACCAGGCGCAGATAGGCCTTCGGCAGCAGAACGAGTCTCGTCGCTGCAAAGATCTCAGGTTCGTGCGTCGCAACCCAGAGCAGTTTCGGCGCGGTGAATCCAGCCATCGCCTTGTTGCCCGTCACCGCACGCAAGGCCGGCCAGCGGTGCTCCAGAATGCGACACTCGGCGGCGGCGCGTCCGTCGTTCCAGAGGATGCAGGGCCGCAGCGGCCTCAAGCTCGCATCGAGCAGCGTGGCGCCATGCATCTGACCGGACAGCCCAATGCCCTTGACCGCCGCCAGCTCTTTTCCATGCGACGTCTTCAGGGCATCGAGCGTGGCGAAGGTCGCCTCGATCCATTGCGCGGGGTCCTGCTCGGAATAACCCGATTGCGGCGAGGTGATCGTCAGCGGCCGGCTTTCGCTTGCAATCACGCACTGGGCAGCGTCGACGAGAACGGTCTTGACTGCGGAGGTGCCGAGATCGATGCCGAGATACATGACTGCTTCCGCTCACTTCGCCGCGTCGATCCAGATCCCCGGCTCGGAATGCTCGCGGATGTGGCTGACCAGGAAGTCGGAAAACACCCTGATCTTGGCGGGCAGCCGGACGCGGTTTTGATAGGCGATGTTCATGGTGAGCAGCGGAAGCTGCCAATCCCTCAGGACGGGCACCAGCCGGCCGGCCGCGATGTCGCTCTGCACGATGTAAAGCGGCTGGATCAGGATGCCGAGCCCCGCGCGTGCCGCACCGCAGATGATCTGGCCATCATTGCTGTCGAGCGTCGGCGCGATCCGCACCGTCTGCGTCGTGCTGCCCTGGCTGAGTCGCAGCGAATAGGGATCGTTGGCGAGATTGTAGATCAGCATGTTGTGGCGGGCGAGATCGGCAGGGTGCTCCGGCCGCCCATGCTTCTCCAGATATGACGGCGCCGCCGCGAGCACGCGGTGCATCTGACCGATGCGGCGGACGATGATGTTGGAATCCGGCTCGTGCTCGCGCGTGCGGATCGCCACGTCGATGCCGGCCTCGATGAAGTCCAGGTAGCGGTTTGCGCTGATGATCTGCACGCTGAGATCAGGATACAGCGCGCGGAAGGCGGGCAACATCGGCGCGAGATAGATCATCGCAAAGGACAGCGAGCTCGTCACGCGCAGCATACCCTTCGGCGACAGCGCGCGGTCGGAGACGGCATCCTCGGCTTCGGCGAACTCGTTCAACAATGTGCTGCAGCGCTGCAGGAGCTCCTGCCCTGCCTCCGTCAGCCACTGCCGACGCGTGTTGCGTTCGATCAGCCGGACTGCGAGCCGCTCCTCCAGCGCGCTGAGGTGGCGGCTGGCGGCCGCATTCGACATCCGCAGGATTTCGGCGGCCTTGGACAGGCTGCCGAGCTCAGCCGTTTTGGCGAAGACTTCGAGTTGAAGCAGCCGGTCCATTTTTGCGAAAACCGGTCCATTTTTGCGAAAACAGGAAAAGAGACTTACAAATTTTGGCCTTTATTTCCGTTTTCTGCAAGTCAAAATGGCCTCAACAGAGCATAATCGCAGGCGAGGAAATCAGGAAATGTCGGGCCCGATCAGGCACATCGTGATGTGGCGGCTGCGCGGGGAGACCCCCGAGGAGCGCTCCGCCGCGCGGGTCAAGGTCAAGACCCTGTTCGAGGGCCTCAAGGGCCGGATCGACGGCCTCACCCATATCGAGGTCGGCGTGGACGTCAGCGCGGTCGACTACGCCTGCGACGTGGTTCTGTTCTCCGAATTCACCGACCAGGCCGCGCTCAGCGCCTATGCCAACCATCCGGAACATCTGCGCGTGCGTGAGGCCCTTGGCGACTTGCGGATCGGGCGGTTCCAGGTCGATTATCCCATCAAAGAGACCGGCGCATGATCGGTTCATTCACCTTTGAAAACCTGCCCTGCCGCGTCGTGTTCGGCAGCGGCACGTTGGCCAGCGCCAAGGCCGAGGTCGAGCGGCTCGGCGGCACGCGCGCGCTGGTGCTGACGACGCCGCAGCAGGAGGCGCAAGGCAAGAGCCTGGGCGCAGCGCTCGGCGCGCTCTATGCCGGCATCTTTCCCGGCGCCACCATGCATACGCCGGTCGATGTCACCGAGCGTGCGCTCGCGGCCATGAAGGCGTGCGAAGCTGACTGCGTCGTCTCGCTCGGCGGCGGCTCGACCACCGGCCTCGGCAAGGCGCTCGCCTTGCGCACCGGCGTCAACCAGCTCTGCATTCCCACCACCTATGCCGGCTCGGAGATGACGCCGATCGTCGGCCAGACTGAGAACGGCCTGAAGACCACGGTGCGCGATGCGGCAATACTGCCCGAGACTGTGATCTACGATGTCGACCTCACCCTGACGCTGCCGGCGAGCCTGGCTGCGACATCGGGCATCAACGCGATCGCCCATGCGGTGGAGGCGCTCTATGCGCGCGACACCAATCCTGTGACATCGCTGATGGCGGAAGAAGGCATCCGCGCGCTGGCACGCGCGCTGCCCGCGATTGCCGCCAGAAGCGACGACCGCGAGGCCCGCAGCGAAGCGCTCTACGGCGCCTGGCTCTGCGGCGTCTGCCTCGGCACCGTCGGCATGGCGCTGCATCACAAGCTGTGTCACACGCTCGGCGGCACTTTTGATCTGCCGCATGCCGAGACCCACACCATCGTGCTGCCGCATGCGCTGGCCTACAATGCCCCCGCGGTGCCCGATGCGATGGCGCGCATCGCGCGGGCGATCGGCGCGGCCGATGCATCGCAGGGGCTTTATGACCTCGCCAAGCGGTTGGGTGCGAAGATGGCGCTCCGCGATGTCGGCATGCCCGAGAGCGGCATCAACACGGCCGCCGATCTCGCCGTCACCAACGCCTACTGGAATCCGCGGCCGCTCGAGCGCAACGCCATCCGCGACCTGATTGCGCGCGCCTGGGCTGGCGAGCCGCCGGGCGCGTTCAGAGCTACGGCTTAAGGCGATGCGGCGCACGCTGATCAGATCCGCGACCGTCATCAGTATGGATGACACGATCGGCGATCTCGCGACCTGCGACGTGCTGGTCGAGGGCAGCCGGATCGCCGACGTGCGTCCATCGATCGACCTCGGAAGCGGCGAAGCAGAGATCATTGATGGAACGGGACGCATCGTCATCCCCGGCCTGATCAATGCGCATATGCACACCTGGCAGACGGGCTTGCGCGGCTTCGCCGCGAACTGGACGCTGCTGGAGTATTTCCGCCGCATGCATGCCGGGCTCGCCACCGTGTTCCGGCCCGAGGATATCCACATCGCAACCCTCGTCGGCGCGCTGAACCAGATCAATTGCGGCACCACCACACTGGTCGACTGGTGTCACAACAATCCGACGCCTGATCATACCGACGCTGCGGTGCGCGGCCTGATCGAGAGCGGCATCCGCGCCGCCTTCTTTCATGGCTCACCAAAACCGGAGCCGAAGCCGGGCGAGCCGCATTTCTCGGAAGTGCCGCATCCGCGCCGCGAGGTCGAGCGGCTGCTCGCGGGCCCCCTTGCCGACCGCGACGGCCTGGTCACGCTGGGCCTGGCGATCCTTGGTCCGCATTACTCGACGCTCGACGTCGCCATGCACGATTTCCGCCTGGCGCGGGAGCTGAAGCTGATCGCATCGATGCATCAGGGCGGCGGCCCGGCCAAGACGCCCGGTGGCTGGGAGAAGCTGATCGAGGCCGGCCTCGTCGGCGCCGGCATCAACATCGTTCATGGCAACGACCTGCCCGATGATCTGCTCGATCGTCTCGTCGATCTCGGTGTGTCCTTCTCCGTGACGCCCGAGAACGAGATGATCCAGGGCCACGGTTTTCCGATCACCGGGCGGCTGCTCAAGCGTGGTGTTCGGCCTACCATTGGGATCGATCTGGAATCCATGTTGGCCGGCGATCTCTTCTCCGCGGCGCGTGTCGCGCTCTCGATGCAGCGGGCGCTCGACAATGCGGAATCGCGTCAAGTGAACGGCGCCATTCCGGCGACGACCACGATCCCCGTGCGCGAGGCGCTGCGCTGGATCACGACCGAAGGCGCCCGCATGCTCGGCCGGGAGCACCAGATCGGCTCGCTGACCCCGGGCAAGCTCGCCGACCTCGTCATCATCAACGCCTCCGATCTCAATCTTGTCCCGGTGCACGATCCCGTTGCGACCGTGGTGATGCAGACGAGCCTCGCCAACATCGAGGCGGTCATGATCGGCGGCGCCTGGAAGAAGCGGAATGGCCGGTTACTGGTCGAAGGGCTGGACACGAAGAAAGAGCTGCTGGCGCAATCCGGCCGGCGGCTGGTGCAGGACATCGAACGACAGGGACGCGCCGCCTGAGGCGGCCTGCGAACAACAACAATGACAGACACCTCGAAAAACGTCGCTTTCATCGGGATCGGCAAGATGGGCTTGCCGATGTCGGTGCTCGTCGCCAAGGCCGGATACGCCGTCACCGCGTTCGACCAGAGCGTGGCGCGGCTCAATGAGGCACGCGCACAAGCGATTTCGATCGCCGCCTCGCCCGCCGAGGCCGTGAGCGGCAAGGCGGCCATCGTCACGTCCTTGCCAGATGACGCTGCCCTGCGCGGTGCGCTGCTCGGCTCCACTGGCCTCATCGCGGCGATGGCGCCCGGAGCTGTCCTGATCGAGACCAGCACTGTGAGCGTTGAGGCTTCCACAGAAGTCGCAGCTGCCTCCCAGGCGCGGGGTGTTGCGTATCTTCGTTCGCCGGTCTCCGGCAATGCCAGCATCGTCCACACGGGGGCGCTGACCTGCTTCGTCTCGGGACCGAAGGAGGCCTTCGAGAACGCGAAGCCGCTGTTCGCTGCCTTCACCCGCGCCCAGACCTATCTCGGACCTCAAGAGGAAGCGCGCTACGCAAAGCTCGCGGTCAATCTGATGATCGCGGTGTCGGCGGCCATGATGGCGGAGAGCCTGGCGCTGGCGCGCAAGGGCGGCATTGCCTGGCAGGACATCCTGAAGGTGCTCGACGACAGCGCGGTGGCCTCGCCGATGGTGAAGTATAAGACCGCGCCGCTGCGCAACCGCAATTTCGAGTCCACCTTCTCCTGCAAGCAGATGGCCAAGGATCTCGACCTGATACTCGGCGCGGGCCACGCCGTTGGCGTACCGCTTCAGCTCGCCGCGCAAGTGCGCGAGACCTATGGATCTCTGGTCGCGCAAGGCGACGGCGACACCGACTTCATCGCGACCGTCAAGCATCTCGAACGGCTGTCCGGCCTCGGCGAACCCAAACTCTGATCGGCGGAAGGCACATATGCGCAATTTCAACGAGAACACGATCACCGATGCGGTGCTGGAGCGGATCAAGCACGCAAGCGATCCGCGCATCAAGCAAGTCAGCGAAGCGCTGGTCCGCCACCTTCATGCCTTCGTCCGCGAGATCCGGCCGACCCAGAAGGAATGGGAGTTCGGCATCGATTTCCTGACCCGCACCGGCCATATGTGCGACGACAAGCGACAAGAGTTCATCCTGCTGTCCGACACGCTCGGCGTCTCCATGCTGGTCGATGCGATCAACCATCCGGTGCCGGAAGGCGCCACCGAGACCACCGTGCTGGGACCGTTCTTCGTGCAGGCGTCGCCCGAGAAACAGAACGGCGCTGACATCTCCGGTCCGATGGAGGGCGATCCGATGCTGGTCACCGGCTCGGTGTCGACCGTCGACGGAAAACCTCTTGCCGGCGCGGTCGTGGACGTCTGGCATTCCGACGATGATGGTTATTACGACGTTCAGCAGCTCGACAAGATCGGCGACCTTGCGATGCGCGCGCGCTTCCACACCGATCAGAATGGCCGCTTCAATTTCTGGTCGATCAAGCCCGCGGCGTATCCGATCCCGCATGACGGCCCGGTCGGCGACATGCTGGAGGTTCAAGGACGCCATCCTTGGCGCCCCGCGCATGTGCACTTCATGATCTCCGCGCCCGGCTTCGAGCAGCTGGTGACCCACGTGTTCGTCGCCGGCGACCAGTATCTCGACAGCGACGTGGTGTTCGGCGTCAAGGACAGCCTTATCCGCGAATTTGTGCGCTGCCCGCCCGGCCGTGCGCCGGATGGTCGCATGGTGGACGACGAGTATTTTCATCTCAACTATGATTTCGGCCTGAAGCAGGTTGCGGGCAGCGCGCAGGCCGCCTAAGCCGAACCACAACGCAGCGGACCGGCAAGAGTCCGTCATCGGGGCAGACAGGGAGCAAGGATGGGACCGCGGGCCAGCACGAGCATCTTGGCCGAACGCCTCACGGGCATGATCGGCTCGCGCGCAAGCGTTGCGCGCGGCGTGCTCGACCAGCACGGGCAGAGCGAGTCGCATTACAGAAATCTGCCGCCCGACATCGTCGTCTTCCCGGAGACGACGCGGGAGGTCGCGGAGATCGTCAAGCTGTGCGCGAGCGCAGCCATGCCGATCGTCCCGTTCGGCGCCGGCACCTCGCTCGAAGGCAATGCGGCCTCGGTCGCGGGCGGCGTCTGTTTCGACTTCGCGCGCATGAACAAGGTGCTCACCGTTCACGACAGCGACATGGATGTCGTGGTGCAGCCCGGCATCACCCGCAAGCAGCTCAATGCAGAGCTGCGCAATACCGGCCTGTTCTTCCCGATCGACCCCGGCGCCGACGCCTCGATCGGCGGCATGACATCGACGAGGGCCTCCGGCACCATGGCGGTGCGCTATGGGACCATGAAGGACAACGTCATGGCGCTGGAGGTGGTGCTGGCCGACGGCCGGGTGATCCGAACCGCGACGCGCGCGCGCAAGTCGGCAGCCGGCTACGACCTGACGCGCATGTTCGTCGGCGCGGAGGGCACGCTCGGAATCATCACCGAGATCACGCTGAAAGTGCATCCCGTGCCGCAGGCGATCTCGGCCGCGGTTTGCAGCTTCGACACCCTGCACGATGCCGTCGACACCGCCATCTCCGTGATCCAGTCGGCAATCCCCGTGGCGCGCATCGAGTTGCTCGACGACGTCATGATGCGGGGCATCAACGCCTATGCAAAGCTCGGCTATCGCGAGGCCCCCACCCTGTTCTTCGAGTTCCACGGCTCAGAGTCCTCCGTCGCTGAGCAGGCCGAAGCCGCGCAGGCCATCGCCGCCGACCATGGCGGTCACGGCTTTGCCTGGGCCAAAGCAGCGGAAGACCGCAGCCGGCTCTGGCACGCCCGTGACAACACGCTCTATGCCGGCCTCGGCCTGCGACCCGGCGCGCGCGCCGTGATCACCGATGTCTGCGTGCCGATCTCGCGGCTGGCGGAATGCCTGACCGCAACGCGGCGTGATGCGGACGAGCATGGCTTTACCGCACCGATCGTCGGCCATGTCGGCGACGGCAACTTTCACATGCTGATCCTGATCGATCCCGCAAAACCCGA
The DNA here is from genome assembly GCF_036247985.1 of Bradyrhizobium sp. TM239. NCBI lineage: Bacteria > Pseudomonadati > Pseudomonadota > Alphaproteobacteria > Hyphomicrobiales > Nitrobacteraceae > Bradyrhizobium > Bradyrhizobium sp. TM239. The sequence goes on from NZ_BTIR01000003.1 coordinate 100,985, forward strand.
GGAGACCGAAGGCGCCAAGGCGTTGCAGGCCCGCATGGTCGCCCGCGCCATCGCGATGGACGGCACCTGTACCGGCGAGCACGGCATCGGGCTCGGCAAGATCGACTATCTCACCGACGAGCTCGGCGAGGCCGTGGATGTGATGCGGTCAATAAAGACCGCGCTCGATCCTGATGGACTGATGAATCCGGGCAAGATCTTTGCGAGCGGAGCCAAGGTATGAGCGACGCGATTCCGATCGAGGTCACCTCACCCACGCCACTGCTGGAGCTGCGCGGCATCAGCAAGGAGTTTCCCGGCGTCAAGGCGCTGGATGACGTGTCCTTTGCCGTCTACCCCGGCGAAGTCCACATGCTGCTGGGCGAGAACGGCGCCGGCAAGTCGAGCCTGATGAAGGTGCTGTGCGGCGCCTACCGCGCCGATGCCGGCGAGTTCTACCACATGGGCGAGAAGGTCGTGATCGCCTCGACCGCGGATGCGCAGAAGCTCGGCATTGCCGTGATCTTCCAGGAATTCTCGCTGGTCCCCTATCTCGACATTGCCCAGAACATCTTCCTCGGCCGCGAGCCTGGGGGACGCATCCCCGGCACCATCGACCGTCGCAAGATCCTGGCCGATGCGAAGCGCGTGCTCGACACGATCGGCTTCGACATCGATCCCTCCACCACTGTCGACAAGCTCGGCGTCGCACAGCAGCAGATGGTCGAGATCGCCAAGGCGATCAGCCAGAACGCCCGCATCCTCGTCATGGACGAGCCGACCGCGGCGCTGTCCGACCGCGAGACGGAGCTGCTGTTCGCGCTGATCGCGCGGCTGAAGGCCGACGGCGTCTCCATCGTCTATATCTCGCACCGCATGGCCGAGGTGTTCGCACTCGGCGACCGCATCACCGTGCTGCGCGACGGCCGCCGCATCGACGGCGTCAAACCGGCCGACGTCACGCCAGACCAGCTCGTGCGCATGATGGTCGGCCGCAACGTCGACATGACCTATCCGCGCAACTTTGCCGACACGCCCGGCGAGCTGCTGCTCGAGGTCAAGGGCCTGACCGCCTCGACCGGCATCTCCGACATCAACATCGAGGTGCGCCGAGGCGAGATCGTCGGCCTGTGCGGCCTGGTTGGCTCGGGCCGCAGCGAAGTCGCGCGCGCCATCTTTGGCGCCGATCCCGTGACGTCGGGCGAGATCATCTTCGACGGCAAGGCCATCTCCGGCGAGCCCGATCTCGCCGCCCGCCGCGGCATCGCGCTGATCCCGGAGAGCCGCAAGAGCGAGGGTCTCGCGCTGCTGCGCTCGGTGAGCGACAATCTCGTGGTGTCGGCGCTACGAAAGCTGTTCCCGAGCGGCCTTTTCGATTCTCGCGGCGCGCAGCGCACTTCCGACGCCCTGATCCGGCAGCTGCGCATCGCAACCCCGAGCGCGCGTCAGACCGTCGGCCTGCTCTCGGGCGGCAACCAGCAGAAGGTCGTGATCGGCAAATGGCTGGCGGCCGGCTCAAAGCTCTTCATCTTCGACGAGCCGACGCGGGGCATCGACATCGGCGCCAAGTCCGAGATCTTTGCGCTGATTGACCGCCTCGTCGCCGAAGGCGCGGCTGCGCTGATGATTTCGTCCGAACAGGTCGAGATCTGCCATGTCTGCGACCGCGCCTATGTGATGCGCGAGGGGCGCATCGCTGGCCATCTGAACCGCAACGAACTGACCGAGGAGAACATCGTGCGACTGGGGATGCATCATGCGTGAAGCCGCGGTCGTCTCTCAACCCAACCCGCTGCAACGCATTCCCGGCGTTGCCATCGTGCTGGTGCTCCTGATCACGCTGTTCAGCGCGATCGCGCCCGGCTTCCTGTCGGTCGCCAACCTCTCCAACGTGCTGGTGCAGTCGACCATCCTGACCATGCTCGCGCTGCCGATGACGCTGATCATCATGACCGAGGGGCTGGACCTGTCGATGGGCGCGGTGCTGACGCTGACCTCGCTCTGCGTCGCGATCGTGTCGCTCGCGACCAAGTCGATGTTGCTGGGTTTAGGCGCCGGCCTGCTGGTCGGCGCGGCATTCGGCGTCGCCAACGGCTGGCTGGTGGCGATCCTGGGCATTCCGCCCTTCGTCGCCACGCTCGGTACGCTCGGCATGGCGCAGGGCCTGTCGCTGATCGTCAGCGACGGCCAGAGCGTGGTCGGCATCCCCCACAGCGTGCGCGACATCTATTCGGCGACGCTGCTGGGCGTGCCCGTGCCGATCGTGATGGCGCTGGTGACCTATGCGGCGTTCCACGGCCTGCTCTATCACACCCGTTTCGGCACCTACATCTTCGCGCTCGGCGGCAACCGAGAGGCGCTGCGCTATGCCGGGCTGTCGCCGAACAAGCTGCTGATCGCGGTCTACGCGATCGGCGGCGCCATGGCGGGCATCGCGGGCCTGTTGATGACTGCGCGGATGAACTCGGGCCACCCGACCGCAGGTCTTGGTCTCGAATTCGATGCCATCGCCGCCGTCGCCGTCGGCGGCACCTCGTTCGAGCGCGGCAATGGCTGGCTGCTCGGCACCCTGCTCGGGGTGCTTTCGGTCGGCGTGCTGCGCAACGGGTTGAACCTGATCTCGCTGCCGTCCTCCGTGCAGGTTGCCAGCGTTGGCGTGCTCGTCATCGTCGCGCTGTTCCTCGATGGTCTCAGGAGCCGGGCATGACCGACATCACCAAAGAGGCGATGATGCCGCCCCGCTCCTTCCTGTCGCAGGATGCGATCCAGGTGTTCTATCGCCTGCTCGCGGCCCTCCTGATCTGCGCGGTGCTCGCCGTGCTCAGCGATTCCTTCCTGAGTCTCGGCAACATCCTCAACGTGCTCCGGCAGGCGAGCCTGACCTTCTTCATCGCTTCCGGCCTGACGCTGGTGGTGCTGACGGCCGGCCTCGATCTCTCCGTCGGCGCCAATGTCGCGCTGTCCGCCTGCATCGCCGGCACCGTGATCCACAAGACCGGCTCGCCGGCGCTCGGCATCCTCACCGGGCTTGCCTGCGGCGGCCTCGTTGGCCTGCTCAACGGCATCATGGTCACCGCGCTGCGCATCCCCTCCTTCATCGCCACCTATGGCATGCTCTGGGTGCTCAACGGGCTCACCTATTGGTACATGGCGGGCGAGACCCTGCACGGCTTCCCGGCAGGCTTCCGCCAGATCGGCAGCGGCTATCTGTTCGGCCTGCCCATCCCCGTCTATCTGCTGCTGGTGTTCCTCGGCATCGGGACGCTGTTCGCGCAGCGCACGATCTGGGGCCAGGAGATCTATGCGATCGGCGCCAACCCGGTTGCGGCGCGGCTATCAGGCATTCCGGTCGCGCGCCGCCTGCTGCTGGTCTACGCGGTGTCAGGCACCATGGCGGGACTTGCCTCGATCATCTTCCTGTCGCGGCTCAATTCGGCCGAGGCCGATATCGGCGAGAGCCTGACGCTGCCCGCGATCGCGGCCGTGCTGATCGGCGGCACCTCGCTGTTCGGCGGCGTCGGCACCGTGTTCGGCACCTTCATTGGCGCGCTGATCCTGACGCTGGTGCTGAACGGCATGAACCTGCTCTCGGTCAGCGCCAACTGGCAGCCGCTCGTCACCGGCATCATCGTCATTCTCGCGGTCTGGCTCGATATGAAGACCCGCCGCCGCGCGCAATGAGCTCTGAGTTCCAACAAGCAAAACGAGGGATGGAGGCAATATGAGACAGACACTGGGCTATCTGGCGCTGCCGCTGCTGATGGCGGCCGCGTTCACCACCGAGGCGCGCGCCGACGGCGAGACCATCGCCGTCTTCACCAAGAACCAGACCAACCCGTTCTTCCAGACGGTGCGGGTCGGCGCCGACAACATGGCGAAGACGCTGAACGCCAAGACGCTGCAATACATCCCGACCAAACCGGACTCCATCCCCGAGCAGCTCAGCCAGATCGAGGACGTCGTGGTGAAGAAGCCGAGCGCGATCGTCTTCACGCCGGTCGACTACAAGGCGATGGTGCCTGGTGTCGAGAAGATCAACGAAGCCAAGATCCCCGTTGTCAACATCACCGACCGCTCCGCGGGCGGCAAGTTCCTGTCCTTCGTCGGCGCCGACGATTACAGCCTTGGCCTGGAGACCGCGCGCTTCCTGCTGAAGACGCTGGGCGGCAAGGGCAACATCGTCATCATCGAGGGCGTCAAGGGTTCGCTGACCAATGTCGACCGCGTCCGCGGCTTCAACGACGCGCTCAAGGAGACTCCCGGCGCAAAGCTGCTGGCGTCGCAGCCCGGCAACTATCAGCGGCTCCAGGCGCTCCAGGTCATGGAAAATTTGATGCAGTCGAATTCGCAGATCGACGGCGTGCTCGCCGCCAACGATGCCATGGCGGTCGGCGCGATCGAGGCGCTCGACGGCGCCAACCGCAAGGCCCAGGTGATCGGCATCAACGGCACCAAGGAGGCGATCGACGCGATCAAGTCCGGCAAGCTGCTCGCGAGCGGCGACTACAACGGATTCGCGCAAGGCTGCCTCGGCACCATGATGGCGATCCGGTCCCTGCGCAACCAGCCGGTCATCGCCGAGATCGTGCTGAAGCCGACCGTCATCACCAAGGACAATTTTGGGCCGTTCGACGTGCCGCTGGAGCAGCGTACCTGCCCGACCTTCGAAGAGGCCGGCAAGCTCAGCGCGAAGTAGACCAACTCTTCACATCAAGTCCGGACGGCCGTCGCGGCGGCCGTCCCAAGAACCGAGTTAAGAAACGGAGACCATCATGCTGTTCGCCATTCACGCCGTCGACCGCGCCGGCGCGCTGCCGACCCGGCTCGCCAATTACGATGCCCACAAGGCGTTCCTCGGCGACACCTCGCGCTTCGGCGTCAAGATCGTGATGTCGGGACCACTCGTCTCCGACGACGGCCAAACGATGATCGGCAGCCTGTTCCTGATCGAGGCGCCCGGCCGTGGCGAGGTCGAAGCCTTCAATCGCGCCGACCCTTTTGCCGCGGCCGGAATCTGGGAAAAGGTCACGATCACGGGCTTCCTGCGCCGGCAGGGCTGAGGCCGCCCCCATCAAAATTGCGAAAACAACCCCATGCACAGTAGAATGGGGTTGTTTTTGCTGACGAATTTCCGACGCGAATCTGCCCTTCAGCTACTCGCCGCCGCCGGCGTCCCGTCCTCGAGATGACAGGCCACCCACTGCTCGGCCCCTGCCGCACGCAGCACCGGCTCTTCGACCCGGCAGCGATCGAACACGAGCGGGCAGCGGGTGTGGAAGCGGCACCCCTTCGGCGGATTGATCGGGCTCGGCACGTCGCCCTTGAGGATGATGGGATTGCGCTGGGCGCCGGGCTCAGGCAGCGGCACCGCGGACAGCAGCGCCCTGGTGTAGGGATGTCTTGGCGCGGCAAATATCTCGCGGCGCGGGGCCACCTCGACGATCTTGCCGAGATACATCACCGCGACGCGGTGGGTCATGTGCTCGACGATCGCGAGGTCGTGGCTGATGAACAGCAGCGCGAGGCCGAACTCGCTCTGGAGATCCTGCAGCAAATTGACGATCTGCGCCTTGACAGAGACGTCGAGCGCCGAGACCGCCTCGTCGCACACGATCAGCTCGGGCTCGGCCGCGAGCGCGCGGGCGATGCCGATGCGCTGGCGCTGGCCGCCGGAGAATTCGTGCGGCCTGCGGTTCAGCGCCTCGCGCGGCAGGCGCACGGTGTCCATCAGGGAGGTGACGCGGACCTCGAGATCTTCGGCGGATTTGGCGAGGCCGAAATTCCGGATCGGCTCGGCCAGGATGTCACGCACGCGCATGCGCGGATTGAGGCTGGAGAACGGATCCTGGAACACCACCTGCACGCGCCGGCGCATCTGGCGCATCGTGCTCGGATGGGCGTCATCGATCCGCTGACCGTCGAGGATGACCTGACCCGATGTGATGTCGAACAGCCGCAAGATGGCGCGGCCGACCGTCGACTTGCCGCAGCCGGATTCCCCGACCAGCGACAACGTCTCGCCGCGCGCGATCTCGAAGGACACGCCGTCCACCGCATAAACCCATTCGGACTTACGCTGGAAAAGGCCCTTCTTGACCGGAAAGTGCTTCTTGAGGTCGTTGACCTGGAGCAGCGGAGGACTCATGCCGCGACGGCTCCCTTGGCGGAGTAGTGGCAGGCGGCGACGTGACGAGGGCCCTTCTCTTCGAGCCCCGGTGCATATTGACGGCACAGATCGGTCGCAAGCGCACAGCGGCTGGCAAAGACGCAGCCGGTAATCGGCTTTCTGAGATCGGGCACCTGCCCGGGAATTTCGGCAAGCCGTCTCGCCGTGCCCGTGAGCGACGAGCCAAGCCTGGGCACCGCACCTAACAGGCCTTGCGTATAGGGATGACGCGGCGCGCGAAACAGTTCGGCGACCGGCGCTTCCTCGACCTTTCGGCCGGCATACATCACCATGACGCGTTCGGCGATCTCGGCGACGACGCCGAGATCGTGGGTGATCAGGATGATGGCGGCGCCGACACGGCGCTTGAGGTCCAGCATCAGCTTCAGGATCTGCGCCTGGATCGTCACGTCCAGCGCGGTGGTCGGCTCGTCGGCAATGAGGAGCTTGGGATTGCAGGCCAGCGCAATCGCGATCATGACGCGCTGGCGCATGCCGCCGGAGAGCTGATGCGGATATTCGCGCACGCGGCGTTTCGGCTCGGGGATGCCGACCAGTGTCAGCATCTCGATCGCGTGCGCCTCGGCCGCCGCCTTGTCGAGGCCCTGGTGGATCATCAGCGTCTCGCGGATCTGCCGGCCGACGGTCAGGACCGGATTGAGGCTGGTCATCGGTTCCTGAAAGATCATCGAGATGTCGTTGCCGCGGATCGCGCGCATCTCGCGATCGGAGAGTTGCAGCAGGTCCCTGCCCGCAAAGCGGATGGCGCCTGCGATCCTGCCCGGCGGTTCCGGGATCAGCCGCATCAAGGACATGGAGGTCACCGACTTGCCGCAGCCGGACTCGCCGACAATGGCCAGCGTCTCGCCCTCGTTGACATGGAACGAGACCCCGTCCACCGCGCGGTTGATGCCGCTGGGGGTACGAAAGTGGGTCTGCAGGTTCTCGACTTCGAGCAATGCCATCGCGATCAGCCCCGAGACATCTAAAGACGCTTGGCCATGCGCGGATCGAGCGCATCGCGAAGGCCGTCGCCGAGCAGATTCACCGCGAGCACGGTGACCGAGAGGAAGGCCGCCGGAAAGAACACGATGTAGGGCTTGACCTGCCACAGCGCGCGGCCCTCGGCCATGATGTTGCCCCAGGACGGAATGGTGGGCGGCGTTCCCGCGCCGATGAAAGACAGGATCGCCTCCGTGATCATGGCGCTGGCGCAGATATAGGTCGCCTGCACCAGCATCGGCGCCAGCGTATTGGGCAGGATGTGGCGCAGGATGATCATCGGCGTGCGCGTGCCGCAGGCGACCGCGGCATCCACATAGGGCTGCTCGCGCAGCGACAGCACCACGCTGCGCACGAGGCGCGAAACGCGCGGGATCTCGGCAACCGTGATGGCGAGGATGACGTTGCCGACGCTGCCGCGCGTCAGCGCCATCAGCGCGATCGCCAGCAGGATTGGCGGGATCGACATCAAGCCGTCCATGAAGCGCATCAGGATGCCGTCGGCCCAGCGGATGAAGCCGGAGACCATGCCGATGGCAAGGCCGGCCACGGATGCGAAGATCGCGACCGACAGGCCGACCGTGAGCGAGACCCGCGCACCGAACAGCACGCGTGAATAGATGTCGCGGCCGAGCACGTCGGTACCGAACCAGAAATCGGCCGACGGCGCGCGGGTACGCTTGGCGGGGGCGAGCGCGGTCGGATCGACCGTTCCGAGATAAGGCGCGAAGACCGCGATAAGCACGAGCGTCAGCAGCAGCGCGCCACCGATCGCGACCGTCGGATGGCCGCGCAAGAACCCGACGAAGCCGCGCCGGATCGTGACCGGCCGCAGGATTTCCGGCAGTTGTGGCGCAAGAACGAGCCCGGCCGGGAGCGCCTGCGGATTGACGGTCGTGTCGGTCAATAGCGGATCCTCGGGTCAACGAGCGTATAAATGACGTCGATCATCAGGTTGACGAGGACGTAGACGAAGCTGAACAGCAGCACGATGCCCTGGATGACGGGATAATCGCGGCGCAGGATCGCATCGATCGTGAGCCGGCCGAGGCCGGGGATCGCGAACACGCTTTCGGTCACCACCGCGCCGCCGATCAGCAGCGCGATGCCGATCCCGATCACGGTCACGATCGGCACCGCCGCATTCTTCAGCGCGTGAATGAACAGGATGCCGCCCTGCCCGAGGCCCTTGGCCTTGGCGGTGCGGATATAGTCCTGCTGCAGCACTTCCAGCATGGCGGCGCGGGTGATGCGCGCGACCAGGGCGATGTAGACGCAGCCGAGCGCGATCGCCGGCAGGATCAGGTTCTCCAGCCACGGCCAGAAGCCTTGGGCCAGCGGCGTGTAGCCCTGCACCGGCAGCCATTCCAGCTCGAGCGCGAAGATGTAGGCGAGTATGTAGCCGACCACGAAGACGGGCAGCGAGAAGCCGAACACGGCAAAGCCCATGATGACGCGGTCGATCAGGCTGCCGGCCTTCCAGGCCGCCACCACGCCGAGCGGCACCGCCACCACGATCGTCAGCAGCAGCGTGACGATCATCAGCGACAGCGTCGGTCCGAGGCGCTGTCCGATCATCGCCGAGACCGGCAGGTTGGTGAAGATCGAGGTGCCGAGATCGCCGTGCAGGATGCGCCAGACCCAGCCTCCGAACTGGACCAGGAAGGGACGGTCGAGGCCGAGGCTCTGGCGGATGCGCTCCACATCCTCCGGGCTCGCCTGATCCCCCGCGATCACCACGGCGGGATCACCCGGCGCGATGTAGAGCAGGCTGAACACGAACAGCGCGACGATTGCCATGACCGGCAGGGTCGCGACGATGCGACGGAGGATGTAGGAGAGCATCTGGCCTCAGCGCACGATCATGCGGATTTCGACACACCCCAGAAGAACGGCAGCGGCCCCTTGGTGATACCGGAGACGTTCTTGCGCCAGGCTGTGTAGGTCAGGAAGAAGCCGGTCGGCGCATAGACGACATCCTCGAGCGCGGCCTTGTTGACCCGCCCGATCGCCGCCTTCTCTTCCTCGAGATTCTTGGCGTCGAACCAGGTCGTGATCTCCTTCTCGGTATTCGGGCTATTGGGCCAGCCGAACCAGGCCTTCTCGCCGTTGGCGCGGATGGCGGTGTAGGCGGCGGGCGTGATACAGTCGGCGCCGGCGTGCCAGCTGTGGAACATGTTCCAGCCGCCCTGCCCGGGCGGCGTCTTCTGCGCCCGGCGGGAGCCGACCGTGCCCCAATCGGTGGCGATGAAGTCGACATTCATGCCGAGCCGTTTCAAGAGATCCGCGGTGACGTCGCCTTGCGCCTTCGTGATCGGCTGATCCTGCGCCACCAAACAAGTCACCGGCTGGCCGGAATAGCCGCTTTCGGCCAGCAGCTTCTTGGCTGCGTCGAAATCGCGCTTGCCCTTCAGGATCTCGCCGCCCAACTCGCTGTAGAGCGGCGTATCCGGCGTGAAGAAGCCGGGCAGCGCCTTCCACAATGCGTTGTCGTCGCCGACGATCGCCCGCATATAATCTTCCTGGCTGAGCGCCATCAGCACGGCGCGCCGCGCCCGCACGTCGTTGAAAGGCGCGAACAGATGGTTCATGCGGAACGAGCCGATATTGCCGAGGGGATCGCCGATATCGACGCTGATGTTCTTGTTCTTCTTCAGCACGGGCACGAGATCGGCGATCGGGTTCTCCCACCAGTCGACTTCGCCGTTCTGCAATGCCGCCGCCGCGGTGGCCGGATCCGGCATCACGATCCATTCCACGCGATCGACCAGGATCTGCTTGCCGCCAGCGAGCCAGGAGGCCTTCTCCTGCCGCGGGACGTAATCGGCGAATTTCTCGAACACGGCCTTGGCGCCGGGGACCCATTCGCCCTTGGCGAACTTCATCGGACCCGAGCCGACATACTCGGTGATCTGCTTGAACGGATCGGTCTTGGCGATACGCTCCGGCATGATGAAGGAGCACGGCGCGTTGTTCTTGGCCAGTGCGTAGAGCATTTTCGGGAAGGGCTGCTTCAGGACCCATTTGAAGGTGCGGTCGTCGACGGCGGTCAATTCCTGCTGGATCGCAATGATCATCAGGCCCATCGGATCGCGCGCAGCCCAGCGCGACAGGCTCGCGACGACGTCCTTGGCCAGCACCGGCTCGCCGTCATGGAACTTGAGGCCTGGGCGCAGCTTGAAGGTCCAGGTCTTGCCGTCATCGGTGGTCTCCTCGGACTCGACCATCTGGCGCTGCGGCTGAAGCTGCGCGTCGATGCCGTAAAGCGTGTCCCAGACCAGTGCCGCGGCATTGCGCACCACATATTGCGTGCCCCAGATCGGATCGAAATTGGCAAGATTGGCCTGCGGCACGAAGCGGAGGGTGCGGGCTGATGCGCCTTGCGCGATGGCCGGGGCCGACAGGCCCGTCAATGCCAGACCGCCCGCGCCCGCCAGTCCCTTCAATACGGTCCTGCGATCCATGAAGTCCTCCCAGTAATGCCGTGATGCCGGCCATCGTTGGCCAAGAGCAGGTGAAACCAGAGCTCATTGGCTTGCAAATGGTATGCCACTAAACGCGCCTTCACCAGCGCGATCTCGCTGTCATTTTCGTGAGCCAGACCTCGAGGGCCACTGGCAGCATCGGCCGGCGAAACGCCTATTGTCCTCGACAATTCCTGATGGCAGCATTTTGCCATGCGTTAATCAGGTTGTCGTGGACGAGAGCGGCAAGATCGGATGAAACGGCGCCAGTTCATGTCGCTCATCGGTGGAGCGGCGTTGTCACCGTTCGCCGGCTTGCGAGCAATTCCGGCCGCGGGCTGACTTGCGCATTCCGGGCGGTCAACGCGACAGAAGCAGGCGCCGCCAGCCGATGACGATTCCCGTGACGGAGAACACCAGCCCAAGCCCGCATAGCGCGATGATCAGAACCTCGCGCAGAAGGGGATGTGCGAGCAGGGTCGGAAAATCCAGCGTGTGCAGCGCGCCATACGCCCAGCGATAGGCACGACGCGAAGGATCCAGCCTTTGCAGCATATTGCCATCGGCGCCATCGATATCGAACCAGACCTCGCCGCAATAAGACCGGTAGACCGGCGCACCTGGGATCGCAGAATGTGCGGGATAGTCATCGTCGTCAGCAAGGACGGACGGCACGCCGCAATCTGCGCCAAGGCGGCTCGTCAAGCCTCCAACCTCGCGCGCGCTCAGAAATCCGGGTTGTCCGGCATCTGACGCATCGTCTGGCCTGACCAGCGCCTGCGAGTCCAGCGCGAGCCGGTCGCGACGGTAGAGTTTGCCGGCGAAGGCGAACCATTCGGCCTCCCGGGCCGATGACGGCAGCGACGTCCGGTCGAACGATGATGCTGCCGCCCAGACGGGCACGGCATTCGCCGCGTCGGCTTCGGAGCCCGTCAGCTGTCCGCGCGAAAACAGCCGGCCATGATCCATCGAAAGCCAGCCGCTGAAGATCCAGGTGAGCACGAACACCATCGTCGCAAGGCCGAGGATGTGATGCAGCGCGTGCCACCCGCGATAAGGCGTTGCGCGCCGGCAGCCCTTCATCCTGATCCGCACGATCCCGAGCGCCGCACCGAGCACGGCTGCGATCAGGGCCAGCAACGATAGCGTCCAGACGACGCCATCCCACAGCGCCCAATTGCGTCTCAAGACCGTCGGATAGATCCAATGCAGCACGCTGCCGACGAGATTCCAGCTGCGCTCGCGTCCCGTCGTATCCAGGACGACCTCGCCGGTGCGCGACGACACATAGATCTCCGTCCCGGCAGCATCGCCGAGGGCAACGCGAAACAAGGGCCGATGACGATCGAGGCCGTTCGGCACGGTCCACTGATCGTAATCCGCCTTCGCGAGGAACGCTGCGCGCGCGGCATCGAGCCCACGGTGACGCGCATGATCCCGCGCGATGGCAAGCACCACGTCGGGTAAAGTCACCGCTGCGTCGCTCCCGTCGGAGGCGCGCAATGCGCGCAGGCGCGTCGATCCCGCAATGACGTAGGCGAGCCCGTCGTTTCGCCGGATCAGCCGAACGCGCGTCGCATCCGCGATCCCGCTCGCGGCCACGGCATCGGCAACCGCGATCCGCGCCTCCGTCGGGTCCAGCGGCGCAAGGCCGGCAAACCGTTCCGCTTCTGTCAGCGACGGAAACGGAACGAAGTGCATCACGATGCCGGTCGCGAACCACATCGCGAACAGCAGGCAGAACGCGATCCCGAGCCAGCGATGCGCAAGGACGATCGCGCTCATCATCCGTTCAGCACCCTACCATTTGAACGCGGCCGAGAGCTCGTAGGTGCGCGGCGCGCCCAGGAGGATCTGGTCGGGGTAGAACGGATCGCCCCAGATCGCGTAGCGCTTATCAGTGATGTTGCGCACACGGAAGGTCAGGCGGGCCTGGTCAACCGCGTTGAAAACCGTCTTGGGGATATCGACGAAAGCGTAGACGTCGGCGACGGTGTACGCCTTCATCGTCACCACATTGGCATCGGTGTTGTAGCGGTCGCCGACATGGCGGCCGGTGATGCCGAGCTCTACCGGCCAGGGCGTGAAGAACCGGTACGACGCGCCGGCATTGGCGACGATGCGCGGCACGTTCGGCGGCGTGTTGCCGGAGAACGAGCCGCCAACGAAATTGTAGTCGGCATAGCGCGCATCGACATAGGCGATGTTGCCCCACAGACGCAGCGGATCGATCGGACGGACCGAGGCGGCAAGCTCGACGCCCTTCGATTCCTGCCGCCCGGCGATGTTGAGCGCCTGCCCACCGGCTGCGGCATAGACATTCTTGCGCTGGATATCATAGGCCGAGAACGACCACTCCGCCCGGTTGTCCCAGAACAGATGCTTGACACCGGTCTCGTAGGTGCGCGCGGTCGTCAGGTCGAGCGGCTGGGTCGGCCCGAGCAGGAAGATATTGTTGGCAGAGATGTCGGCGCCGGTCGCGTACTGGCTAAAGAAGGTCAGGCCGGGCACGGCCTCCCACGTGTAGCCGATGCGGCCCGTCACCGGCGCCCAGTCTTTCGCGAACGGGAAGCCTGCCTTCTCCAATCCATTCTTGTCCATCGAATTGCGATCGAGGCCGATATGCTCGACGCGCAGGCCACCAATCAGCGAAAAGCTGCGTGTCAGTTTGAGCCGGTCCTCGAATGACAAGGCCTCGTTGTCGATGCGCGCGGTCTGCTGCTGCGTCGTGAGCAGGCCGTAAAAGCCGCGGTTGGGATCGACCAGCGAAACAGAGTCGCCGGGAAAGTTTGCGGCGCCGGGCCTGACGAAATCGAGGTAGCTCGACGACAGTGTCGTGACCAGCCGGTTGTCGAATCCCGCGATGTTCGCATCCCAGATCAGGTCGGTGATGTTGCCGACGAGGCGTTGGCTGTGCGCGACATAGAAGCGCTCGCGATCGACCAGGTTCGTCCCGGAATTGAACGCTTCGACTTCGTTATTGAACCAGGTGCGCTCGGCGCCGTAGCCATAGGCCTGACTCTTCAGGGTCAGGTCGGGCGCAAGCTTCAGCTCGAAGCCACCGCGCAGCCAGACTTCCTGCGCCACGTTGCGGTTGTCGAGCACGTTGTAATTGGTGTTGAAGGTGCGGTCGTCGATGGTGACCGCGCCGAGATTGGTTTTGTTGTAGTTCGAGATGTAGTTGCCGGAGACAATCCCCGACGTCGCATGCGAGCCGCTGAAGGCGACCGGCACCAGCGGCGCACCCCAATAGGCCTTGCCGCGATCCTCGCGGTATTCGATCGCGCCCCAGACCTTGAGGCTGTCGGAGATGCGGTAGTTGAGCTGGCCCGACACGTCGAGCGTTCTGGTGTTGGTGTCGTCCACGAAGCCGTTGAGCGAGGAGCGGCTGATGTCGAAGCGGTAGTCGAGACCTTGGACGTTCGTGCTGCCGCCCGAGCCGTAATGGGCGCGGAACGAGTTCAGGGAGTCGTACGAGAAATCCGCCTCGTTGCGGATCGCTCCGGTGTGCGGCTGCTTGGTGACGAAGTTGATCGCGCCGCCGGCAGCGCCCTCGCCCGAGATCAGCGAGGCCGGGCCCTTCAGGAATTCCACAGCCTCGAGATTGGCCGTGTCCATGATCCGCGAGGTCATGTTCTGCGGGCCGATCTTGATGCCGTTGTAGAGCGTGTTGATCTGGCTGTTGGTGAAGCCGCGCATCGAGAAGCCCGCCGGCTCTCCCGGTGCGTCGCCGGAGGTGACGCCGACCGCACCCTGCGCCACCTCGGACACGGTGCGATAACCCTGCTCGCGCATGGTCTCGGCGGAGATGATTTCGACGGTTGCAGGCGTCTGGCGCACGGTCAGGCCAAGGCGCGAGGCGCTTTCGGCCACGGCATTGCTGTTGAGCGGCGTCGCCGTTTGCGTCTGCGACGACACGCCCGGCACCGCAGGCCTTGGCGCGGCCGCAGCGGTTGCGGATCTGCGCGATGACGCGCGCCGTGCGCTCTGCCCTTCCCGGCCGGCAGGCTTCGCCTGCTTGCGGGATTGGGCGGGCGACACCTCGATCGGCGGCAGCGGTTCGCGAGATTGCTGCGCCAGCGCGGCCGGCACATCAGCGGCAGCCAGCGTAAGGGCGGCGGAGGCGAGCAGGAAGCCGCGCGGTCGTACGATATAGATGGAAGACACGATTTTCGGACCTCGGTATGACGTCAGTGGCACGTCACAGCGAACGAGGTCTCACCTTCTGGCCCTTCAGCCGTCCGATGAAGCCGAATGTCTGTACTCCCCGACCGACATCTTCGCGTGTGACCACGGCTGACGGCAGGTCTCCTGGCTCGCGGGTCATGACCACTTCGTCGCCTTCCCGGGACCGAGCACCCCAGTGGCTTCTGACGAAGGATTCACCGCTCACAGTTGCGGGGGCAGCCACGGCGTTGGGGACAATGTCCCCGCACCGTATTCCCTTTTCATCCCCTCTCGGGGAAACCGTCGCAAGCATCTAGGATTACCATCACAACAGAGTCAATGTGCCAGTTGCGGCGTTATGGCCACAGCGAGCAACTTCCTTGGAGATGAGCATGGAAGGCGAGACCTTCCTCTGGCTGATAAGGCACGCGCCCGTCGCGGGCGTCAAAGGGACGATCCACGCGTCCGACGCGCCTGCCGATCTCGGCGATCGCGTGCAACTGGATGCCGTGCGGCAGCGCTTGCCGCGGGAAGCTGCGGGCTACGCAAGCCCATCGCGACGCACGGTCGAGACGGCGCGAGCCCTGGGGCTCGAACCGGCCCTGGTCAGCGAATTCCGCGAACAGGATTTTGGTGACTGGACCGGCCATCGCCATGACGAACTCGCCGCGAGCCGCGGTGAGGCCTATGCGCAGTTCTGGAGCGATCCGGCCGACGCACGGCCGCCGGGCGGCGAGAGCTTTGCGGATCAGGTCGCGCGTGTCCGGCTCGGACTGTCGCGGATCGCAGCCGGATCGGCCACGCTCGTCGTGCACTCCGGCACCATCCGCGCCGCGCTCTGCATCGCGCTCGATCTCACGCCGCAGGCCGCCTTGCGCTTCGTGATCGATCCGCTGTCGCTGACCCGGATCGATCGCCTTGCGAGCGGCTGGCGCGTCGTCTCCGTCAATCAGCGGATCAGCTAGGACGATCCGGCACATTGGCCTGCGCAAACGTCGCCATGCCGTTGTGGAGGCTGCAGGCGAGGCGCACCAGCGGCAGCGCGATGGCGGCGCCCGATCCCTCGCCGAGCCGGAGATCGAGGCTGATCAACGGCTGCACGTTCAGCGCGCGCAGCACCAGCCGATGGCCCTGCTCCGCCGATTGATGCGACGGCAGCAGGAACGGCTGGCACGACGGGTTGAGCCGCGCCGCCGTGAGCGCTGCCACCGATACGATGAAGCCGTCGATCAAGACGGGGATGCGGCGCTGCGCGGCCGCGATGATCGCACCTGTGATCGCCGCAATCTCGAGGCCGCCGACGGCGCACAGGATTTTTTCGGGCGCCGCGCCCGCAACCCCGTGACGCGTAATCGCAGCATCAATCACCCGCGCCTTGTGCGCGCGGCCGGCCGCATCGACGCCGGTGCCGCTGCCTGCAATCTCTTCGGCACTGATGCCAAGCAGGCTCGCGGCAATCGCCGCTGACGTCGTGGTGTTGCCGATCCCCATCTCGCCGAAGATCAGGAGATCAGGCTGATGGGACGCCGCACGTACGACGGCGCGCTGGCCGGCCTCGAACGCATACGCCAGCTCGGCGGGTGCGAGAGCGGCTTCGACGCTGAAATCGCGTGTGCCGTGGCGCGGCTTGTCGGTGACGATTCCTGCCATCTCGTCCGGCGCCAGCGTGCCGGCGTCGACCACCTCCAGGCTCGAGCCAAGCTCGCGCGCCAGCACCGAGATCGCGGCACCGCCGGCGGCGAAATTCGCCATCATCGCGATGGTCACGGCTTGCGGATAGGCCGAGACGCCCTGCGCGACGATGCCGTGGTCGCCGACGAAGATGATGATCGGCACCCGCGCGGCACGCGGCTGTTCAGTCGCCTGCAGGCCCGCAAGCTCGATTGCGAGCTGCTCGAGCCGGCCGAGTGCGCCGGTCGGCTTTGTCAGTTGCGCCTGCCGCGCAATCGCCGCCTCGCGATGGGCTGCGGAGATCTCGGGGCAGTTTCGGGTGACCCATTCGGGGAGCATGGTGCCTCGCTTAACGTGCGCGCTTGAGAATGTAGCTGTCCATGATCCAGCCATGCCGCTCGCGCGCCTCCTGACGCAACGCCACGATGCGCGGGCCGACCTCAGCGAGCGCGCCGGCCATGACGATCTGGTCGGGCATGCCGAGATAGGCGCCCCAATAGATGTGAAGCCCGGCCGGATCGAGCGACTGGAACGCCGTGCCGCCGTCGAGCATCACCACCACGGTATCGACACCCTGCGGCCAGCCGCCTTCGCGCAAGCGCCGCCCCGTCGTGACCAGAAAGGGCTCGCCGATATCGTTGAGCGGCAGCGCATGCGCCGCGCACAGCGCCTGGATCGAGGTGATGCCGGGCACGACCGCGATGTCAGGCAAGGGATTGAGCCGCCGCGCAATGCGCAACGAGGAATCATAGAGCGAGGGATCGCCCCAGATCAGCAGCGCAACCTTGCCGTCACCTTCGATATGCTTTGCGATCGTCTGCGACCAGGTCGCTGCAACCGCATCGTGCCAATCGTCCACGCCCTTGCGGTAGTCCGCTTCGCCTGCGTCGCGCACGGGAAGGTCGAACTCGGCGATGGCTGTCTTGTCGCTGGTGAGCACATCCGCGCAGATCGTCCGCCTGAGATCGGCGAGATCGGACTTTGCCGTCCCCTTGCGCGGAATCAGGACGAGATCGGCGGCGTTGATCGCCTGAACAGCGGCGCGCGTGAGCTGGTCGGGATCGCCGCAACCGATGCCTATCAGGGAGAGCGTGAGCATCGCGAACGCGACGGGCGGCCCTGCTGGCCGCCCGTTCGCTTGTCTCTCAGGCCGCGTTGTGCAGGCGCGGAGTGACGAGGCCGGGCGCGGTGACGCCGCGCAGCGACTTCGCCAGCGCCAGTACCGCGAGATCGGCCAGAGGCTCGATCACGATGACCAGCGCATAGGACGCCGCGAACGTCGCGATGTTGGCGAGATTGGTCATGGCAAAACCGGAGCCATAGAGCGCCCAGAACGCCACCCAGGCGATCACACCGGCCTGATAGGTCGTCGAAAGCGCCAGCGCCTGGCGATACTTCAAATCGACATAGGCGGTGTTGCGCGAAATGATCCGTGTGGCAATCGCCTGGATCGCGAACAGTGGCACCAGCAGCGTGGTGACGTTCATGCCGTATTGCGGGATGTCAGCGGGCTCGAAGAACACACCCTGGAGCAGCAGGCCGAAGGCGAGGCCGAAGGCCGCAGGCGCCGCGCCGAACAGCAGGAACAGTGTCGAGCCGAGAATGAAGTGCACCTCGGAGACGCCGACCGGGAAGTGCGGCAGGATCTCGAAGAAGGTGAAGACGAGGACTGTGGTGGCGAGCGTCCGCGCCGCGAACGACGTGATGCCCTGCTCACGCACGGTTTCCGCCGCGAGCTTCAGCGCAACGCCGCCTGCGGCGATGCCGGTTGCGTAACTCAACACGAGCTTGGCGCCCGTCACTATACCGGGTTCGATATGCATGGCTCAGTTCCTTCCTGCCGTCACACCCGACGGCCTTGGCCTCAAAACGTGCAGGGCCGGTCTCCTGGCTCGCGGTTCGCTGGGATTTCCGGCCTTCCCGGACCTTGCGGCCCAGTGGCTGATCGGAGTCCCTCACCGCTTACAGTCGCGGGGGCGGCTGGGGTTTTGGGCGCCGCAACTGGGTCCGCCCACCCCCATTCCCGATTATGCTCCGGCGCTTTGCGCCGCGTCGAGCACCATGCCTCTCTTGTGTGCCCCTTTCGCTGAGCCTGCGTCAAGGGGCGAAGGGCGACCAAGGCCGTCATGACGGATAATCCCCGGCCAGCGCCCCAAACAGGATCACGGCGGCCGTCGAGGCGGCGCCGCCGCGCGCAAGCTGCTCGGCAAGCTCGGCAATGGTGGTCCGGACCAGCCGTTCGTCGGGGCGGCCGAGGGATTCGGCGAACAATGCCGGCGTGGTTGGGGCAAGGCCGTGCGCGATCAATCTTGCAGCAAGCGCCGGAAAGGTGCGCCGGCCCATATAGACCACGGTCGTCGCCTCAGGGTCCGCCAGCGCCGCCCAGTTCAAGTTGGGCGGCAGCTCGCCGGTGACATCGGCGCCGGTGACGAACTGCACCCGGCGCGAAGTATGGCGCCGGGTCAGGGGAATGCCGGCCTGCGCCGCGGCGACGCAGGCTGATGTCACGCCGGGAACGATCTCGTAGCCGATGCCGGCCTCACGCAGCGTCTCCAGCTCCTCCTCGAGCCGGCCGAAAATGCCGGCGTCGCCCGACTTCAAGCGCACCACGCGCGCGCCGGTTACGGCATAGTCGACCAACAAGCGGTTGACGTGGTGCTGCTTGGTCGAGGGACGCCCTGCCCGTTTCCCAACCGCGATGAGATTGGCGCCGGGGCGGGCGAGATCGAGGATCGCGCCGGAGGCAAGATCGTCATAGAGCACGACGTCGGCTTCGCGCAGCCGCGCGGCGCCCTTGAGCGTGAGAAGCTCGGGATCGCCTGGTCCGGCGGAGATGAAGGAGACGAAGCCGCTCACCGGTCCTCCGCGATCAGATGAAAGAAGGTGCCGGTGGCGTGGCCGCGCTGCGAGCCGGTCTCGGCGATGACCGCGCCGGTCGCATCATGCACGACTGCCAGCGGCGTATCAGGCTGGGCAAGAATGGTCGAATAGTGGAACTCATGGCCGCGCAGGCGCGCGCCGGAGCGATGTCCCGGTATCGCCGCGGCGAGTTCGGCCAGACGATAACCGAGATGCATGCGGCGTTTGGCAAAGCTCGTCTCGAGGCCAAGCAGGCCTGTCATCTCGTGGCGGACACCGTCCGCATCGGTCAAAGCGGTTCCGAGCACCATATAGCCTCCGCATTCGCCGTGCACCGGCCGCGTTTCGGCAAAGGCGCGCAGGCCGCCGCGAAAACGCGCATTGGCCGCAATCTTGCCGGCATGGAGCTCGGGGTAGCCGCCGGGCAGCCAGCACACATCGGCGCTCGCGTCAGGCGCTTCATCGGCGAGCGGCGAGAACGGCAATATCTCGGCGCCCGCCGCGCGCCAGGCCTCCAGCATATGCGGATAGACGAAGGAGAACGCCGCATCGCGCGCGAGCGCGATGCGCTGCCCCGGCGGCGTCACGTTCAGGCCGTTCGCGGCAGGTTGCGGCGACCAGGACGCAGCCGATCGCAGCACCGCATCGAGATCGACATGCTCGGCGACGAAGCGCGCGGCCTCGTCGATCAGCTTGCCGATCTCAGCCTGCTCTTCGGCCTGCACCAGGCCGAGATGCCGTTTCGGCAGGCTGATCTCGGCATGGCGCGGCATAGCGCCGAACACGGCAATGCCGGAATCGTTGAGCGCACGCCGGACGAGATCTTCGTGGCGCAGGCTGGCGACGCGATTGAGCACGACGCCGGCGAGTCGCACGCCGGGGCGGTAATCGCGAAGCCCCGCGGCGATCGCCGCTGCGGTCTGCGCCTGTCCGGAAGGATCGATCACCAGCACCACCGGCCAGCCCATCATCTCCGCGATATCGGCGGTGGCCCCCACGCCGGAGACCCCGCGCGCAGCAACGCCGTCGAACAGGCCCATCGAGCCCTCGGCGAGCACGATATCGGCATCCGCGCCGCGGCTGACGAGATGCGCGATCGTCCCGCGATCCATCGCCCAGCTATCGACGTTGACGGAGGCGCGGCCCGTGGCGGCGGCGTGGAAGGCGGGATCGATGTAATCGGGACCGCTCTTGAAGCACTGCACGTTCAATCCGCGATTGCGCCAGGCGCGCGCGAGCGCCAGCGTCAGCGTGGTCTTGCCGACGCCGGAGGCCGGTGCGGAGATGACGAGGCCTGCCGCCATCACGAGGCCTCCGGAAAGCGCGGCTCCGCGCCGACAGGCCGATAGCGGCGGTCGTAGTCGGCGGCATAGAGGCGGCTCTCGTCGAAATCCGCCGCGCCAAGCGTTCTGCCGACCAGAATGATCGCGGTGCGCTCCATCTCGGTGCCGACGGCAGCATCGAGCGTAGCAAGCGTAGCGCGGACGATGCGCTGGTCCGGCCAACTCGCGCGCCAGACGATGGCGACGGGACAATCCGCTCCATAATGTGGGGTCAGCTCGGCAACGACCTTGTCGAGCAGATGGATCGACAGATGGATTGCGAGCACCGCGCCGGTCGCGGCGAAGGCAGCGAGCTTCTCGCGCTCGGGCATCGCGCTGGCGCGGCCGGGCGTGCGCGTCAGCACCACCGTCTGGGCGAGACCGGGCAGCGTCAGCTCGACCTCGAGCGCTGCCGCCGCAGCCGAGAAGGAGGGAACGCCGGGTGTGACCGTGTAGGGAATGCCGAGTGCACGCAGGCGACGAAGCTGCTCGCCCATCGCCGACCAGATCGAGAGATCGCCGGAATGCAGCCGCGCGACATCCTTGCCCGCCGCATGCGCAGCGGCGATCTCCGCGATGATCTCATCGAGCGACAGTGGCGCGGTGTTGACGATGCGCGCACCGGGCGGGCAATGCGCCAGCACGCCCTCGGGGACCAGCGAGCCGGCATAGAGACAGACCGGACAGGCCGCGATCAGGTCGCGGCCGCGCAAGGTCAGCAAATCAGGCGCGCCCGGCCCTGCCCCGATGAAATGCACCGTCATGCGCCATCTCCTTCCGCGATCGCGGCGGTCGCGGTGCGATCCTGCGAGACTACGCGCGTCGCAATCAATCGTGCGCGAGGCCCGGCAGCCGCGAGGGCAGCAGCTTCGGCGACCGATCCGGTGCCGAACTTCTCCGCCACAAGATTGGACTGGGTCGGCGTCGCGATACCGGCCAGAATGTCGGGCGGAACGGCCTTGATCGGCACACCGCATTCGCGCGCGAGCTGCTTCAGCGGCTCCGCGTCGGCCTTGTCGCTGACCGTCGCCATCGCCGCAAGACCTTCGGGATCACCAGCCGCCAGCAGCGCTTCGCGCAGCGAAGCGAGAGTGACATCTCTCCTGAACCCAAACCCGGCCACCTTCATCGGACGGTACTCCACTGCACCACCGACCGTGCCGCCTCCCAGGAGCGGTAACGGCCGAGCGGGCCGGCATGCGCGATCTCGACCCGCATCAGCTCGCCACCGTGGCGCTGGTGCAGCTCGCCGAGCAGCGCTTCCGTCTCCAGTGTCACGGAATGCGCGACCAGCCGTGTGCCCGGCGAAAGCCGTGACCAGATGGCATCGAACATTGCGATATCGAGACCGCCGCCGATGAAGACGGCGTCCGGGGCTTCGAGTGCAGCAACAGCGCCGGGCGCCCTCCCTGTGACGACGGTGATCCGGTGCGAGAGTCCAAACGCCGCTGCATTGCTGCGGATGTTTGCGACACGATCCTCGCGCGCCTCGATTGCGGTCGCCATTCCCCCGCACAGTGCCCACTCAACCGAGATCGACCCCGAACCGGCGCCGATATCCCACAGCCGTTCACCCGGACGCGGCGCCAGCGCCGAGAGCGCGAGTGCGCGAACCGGTCGCTTGGTGATCTGGCCGTCGTGAATGAACAGATCGTCGGACAAGCCCGAGCTACGGGGAATGCCCTGCGTCCCGATCAGCAACAACGCCACCGCGACAAGATCTTCAGCAATATCCTCAGCAAAGAGATCGACGCGATGCTGGTCAATGTATTCCCGTGGGCCGCCAAGCGCGACGAGAGTCCACAAGAGTGAAGCGCCCCATCCGCGTTCCGTCAGCCATTTCGCGAGTTCGCCGACCGCAGCTGCGTCGCGCACCAGGCAGATGATGCGGGCATCTCTCGCCAAATGCGGCATCAGACGTTCGAACGGCGCTGCATGAAGCCCAATGCACGTCACGGACTCCAGGCGCCAGCCCAGGCGCGACGCAGCGAGGGAGAAAGTCGAGGGTGCCGAATATGCGATCCACTCGTCGCCATAAAGCCTCTCGGCAAGACCTGCGCCGGCGCCGTACCAGAACGGATCCCCGGAGGCGAGCACCGCCGTCGGCCGGCCGCGGCAGCTCAGAACGACATCGGCGTCGAACGGCACCGGCCACGGACGGCCGCGGCTCCCCACGCCGGCAAGCGCGAGGTGCCGTTCGCCACCGAACACGGTTTCGGCCTCGTTGAGCGCCTTTCGGCTTGCCTCCGACAGCCCGGCAAGGCCATCTTCGCCGATACCGATGATGGTCAGCCAGGGATCAGCCAGGGAATCAGCCATGACGCGCGCCCTCATTCTGGG
Organism: Bradyrhizobium sp. TM239; assembly: GCF_036247985.1. NCBI lineage: Bacteria > Pseudomonadati > Pseudomonadota > Alphaproteobacteria > Hyphomicrobiales > Nitrobacteraceae > Bradyrhizobium > Bradyrhizobium sp. TM239. The sequence continues at coordinate 123,955 of NZ_BTIR01000003.1, forward strand.
TGGAACGGCCGATGCGAGCATGCTCGCGGCGGCAGTCGCGCGCGCGCGCCTCAACGCCGTCTATTCCTATGGCGGTCGCACCCGTGCGCCCGCCGATCAGCCGCTGCCGACCCGCATCGGCGGCTTCGGCGGCGTGAGCGGGCTTGCCGACTACATCCGATGCGAAGGCATTACGCATGTGATCGACGCGACGCATCCTTTCGCCGCAGAGATGAGCCGCAATGCAGTCGAGGCGTGCGCGCAGACTAGCACGCCGCTCATCGCGCTCGAACGCGCGCCTTGGCTGAAGACGCCCGGCGACAATTGGATCGAAATCGCCGATGTCAGCGCTGCAGTCGCAGCGTTGCCCGAGGCGCCCGCAAAAGTGTTCCTCGCCATCGGACGCCAGCATATCGCCCCATTCGCGGGCAAGCCGCAGCATGCCTATACGCTGCGGTTCGTCGATCCTCCCGAGGTGCCGCTGCCTTTCGCTGCGGACGTGATCGTATCGCGTGGACCGTTCACGCTGGACGGTGAGTTGGAGATGATGCGCGAACGCAGTATCGCCTGGATCGTCGCCCGCAATTCCGGCGGTGACGGCGCCCGCGCGAAGATCGACGCGGCCCGCATGCTCGGCCTTCCCGTGATCATGATCTCGCGACCGGAGCTGCCCGAACGCGGACGGGTCGAAAGCGTCGCCGAGGCGATGCAGTGGCTCGGTCATTCGACCCGCCTCGGCGCATAGACCCAGCGGCCGACCCGGCGCGTCTGCGAATTGCCGACGATCACCAGCGTACGCATATCCGCCATCTCCGGCGTCGCGTCATTCAGCCTCACGGTCACGATCTTCTCGTCAGCAGCGCTGATTGCGCGCGCAAAGATCACGAGGCGCTCGCCACAGCCGGCGTCCTTCAGCACCGCAAGTGCGCGGCCGAATCCTTCCGGCCGGCTTGCGGAGCGCGGATTATACATCGCAATCGAAAAATCGGCTTCCGCGGCCAGCCGCAAGCGCTTCTCGACTACCGTCCACGGCTTGAGATTATCGGAGAGGTTGATCGCGCAGAAATCATGGCCGAGCGGCGCGCCGGCCCGCGCGGCCGCCGCCAGCATCGCGGTGATGCCCGGCAGCACACGGATCGGAAGCGTTTGGTACTGCGGCGCCTGTTCGAGCGCCTCAAACACGGCCGAGGCCATCGCGAAAACGCCGGGATCGCCCGAGGACACGACGACGACCTGCCCGCCTTCGGACGCAAGCCGCAAAGCCTCGCTCGCGCGCTGCAGCTCCTCGCGGTTATCCGAGGGATGCAGCTTCAGCCCCGGCCGCGGCGGCACGCGCGCGACATAGGGCGCGTAGCCAAGAATATCGGTTGCGGCGGCCAGCGCAGCCGTCACCTCGGGCGTCACCAGCGCAGCGCTGCCCGGCCCCAGGCCCGCGATGGTCAGCGTGCCCATCATTCGGCGGCGTCCAGGTGCCGGCCCTTGCCGTGGACCAGCACGATCGCGAAATAAGGACAGTCGGCGCCGTCCACCTCGGCGAGCCGCACTACGCGCTCGCCAGCCATGGTACCGCGCTCGACCAGCCAGGCATCGTCGAGCCGGCCGGCGGAGCTGAGCGCGCGGCGCACCTTTGCGAGATTGCGGCCGGTCTTCATGACGACGAGCGCATCGGAATCGCGCATGCGCCGCTCGAGCTCGTCTTCGGCCAGCGTTCCCATCAGCACGGTCGTCACGTCATCGCCGAGCGCGATCGGTTGGCCCACACCATTCCAGCAGCCGACCATGCCCGGAATGCCCGCGATCACCTCGATCCCGACACGGCCCTGCAGGCGTATGTGCAGATGCATGAAGGAGCCGTAGAAATAAGGGTCGCCCTCGCAGAGCACGACGACGTCGACCGCGCGCGAAAGTCGCGCCAGGCGCTCCGCCCATTCGTCGTAGAAGCCCGCCAGCAGCTGCACGTACTCGGCGCTGTCGAAGGCGATCTCGGTGGTGACCGGATATTCCATGGGATATTCGGTGACGTCGGCCGCCAGCATGCCCTCGACGATGCGCCGCGCCTGGCCCGGCCGGCCCTTCTTGCGGAAATAGGCGACGTGGCGCGCGGCGCGCACGGTGCGATCGGCGCGCACGCTCATCAGATCAGGATCGCCAGGGCCGAGACCGCAGCAGACGATGCGTCCCATCGCTATTCGCTCCGGCTCGCCAGCGCATTCACGGCGGCAACCGTGATCGCGGAGCCGCCGAGGCGGCCCTCGACGGTCAGCGCCGGCACTGGCGGATCGTCCATCAGCGCCGCCTTGGACTCGGCTGCACCGACGAAGCCAACCGGGCAGCCGATGATCGCAGCGGGCCGCGGGCAATCGCGGTTCTCGAGCATGTTGAGGAGGTGAAACAGCGCTGTCGGCGCATTGCCGATCGCAACGATGGCGCCTTCGAGATGCGGCCGCCACAGCTCCAGCGCCGCGGCCGAGCGGGTGTTGCGCATGGATTGCGCGAGTGCAGGCACGGTCTCGTCGCCAAGCGTGCAGATGACGGCATTGGCCGCGGGAAGCCTCGCGCGCGTAATTCCCTCCGAGACCATGCGCGCGTCGCACAGGATCGGGGCGCCTCGTTGCAGAGCGGCGCGCGCGGCGGTCGCCATGCCCTGCGTGAAGCGGATATGCGCCTCCAGCCCGACCATGCCGGCGGCATGGATCATCCGCACCACGATCTGCTCCTCGTCGGGCGAAAAGCGCGCAAGATCGGCCTCAGCCCGGATCGTCGCAAAGGACTGCCGGTAGATCGCCGCGCCATCGGTCTCGTAAATGTGCGGCATCAGTTCCCTCCCACAAGGATGGAGGGATCGCTGACGATGTCGGCGCCGTTCAGGTCGCGCAGCACCGGCTCGTCGCGGATCGAGCCGTCACGGACGAGATCGAAGCCGGCGCGGGTCGCCACCAGCGTGACCGCGGCCGTGCCGGAATGGGCACAGCCCTTGCCGCAGCCGGAGACGTGGAGCCGCGCATCGGCGGCGATGCGCGGGGCGAGCGCTGCTGCGAGCGCACGCGTATCGGCATGGGCTTCGCGGCAGCGCGGCGCGCCGCTGCAGGCGATGACGCGCAGCGCGGGATCAAAGGGCTCGGTGATCAGGCCCGGCGCGCTCGGCATCTCGCGCTTGCCTTCGCTCAGCACCATCCGCCAGGGCGTCATGCGCAGCGCATGTCCGCAGCCGGCGAACTGCTGCAGCGTCGTATGGAGCATCTGCCCGAACGCGACGCCGACCATCGCGCCTTGCGGATAGTGTCCGGGCCGCGACGCGGCCATCACGGGCGCCGGCTCGGTCTCGCCGCGCAGCGATTGAGGCAATGCCGCGCCGGACGCGATGTGGGCCGCCATGCGCCCCCGCCCGCCCGTCGCGCCGCCGGAGACCAGGAACCAGCTCGCGAGCGCGAGCGCCGTGCTCACGGCCTCCCCGCGTGCGACGGAGCGGCCAAGCTTTGCGCCATCGGCCCGCACCAGGAGATGGCCTGTGCGATCGCGCTCGATCCGTATGTCGGCGGAATCGCCGGCGAGCACGCGCGAGGTCCCGTCATCGATGGCGAAGCCGAATTTCGTTGGAAGCGCGAGCGAATTATCCTCGAGCGCTTCTTCGAGCTCGGCGGCAAGCGATTGCGTCGCGTCGCCAGCGCGCCAGAACGGCGTGACGAGGATGTTGCGACGGGCTTCCGTAGCCGGATCCGGATCGAGCAGCGCCAATCGTGCAAGGCCGTCGATCAACGGCCGATGGCCTTCTTCACTGACGCCCCTGATCTGCAGATTGGCGCGGCTCGTCACGTCGATCAGACCGTTGCCGTGTTGCCCGGCGAGTTCGGCAAGTCCGGAGATTTGCGGTGCTTCAAGCCGTCCACCGAACGGACGCACGCGCACCACGAGCCCGTCGCCCGAGAGCATCGGGCGCAGCGCGCCGGGACACCAGCCCTTGACCGTGGCCGCGCTCATGAGGCCTCCCGCAGCGCCGCGGCAATCGAATTGCGGCGCGTTTGCCATAGCGCCGCATCGTGCAGGCGCGCAAAACAGGTTTCCATCGCGGCGAGCGCGGACGGATTTTCACGCGCCATGAAAGCGCGGACGTCGTCATTGCCGAGCGTTGCATCGTAATAGAGATCGAACAGATGCGGCGGCACGGCGCCGGCGAGATGAGCGAAAGCGGCCATGTGCTCCAGCGTCGCCGTGATCTCGGCGGCGCCGCGAAAACCGTGACGCATCATGCCGGCGATCCAGGCCGGATTGGCGGCGCGCGCACGGACGACACGCGCGATTTCCTCGGTCAGGGTGCGCGCATGCGGCTGCTCGGGACGCGTCGTGTCCAGATGATAAAGCGCCGGCCCTGCCGCGCCGAGATGCGCCGCGGCCGCCGCAACGCCGGCTTCATGCGCGGCATAGTCGGCGGCGAGCAAGAGATCGGTTTCCGGCAAGTCCTGGAGATGGACAAAGGCATCGGCCGAAGCAAGGCGCTCTTCGATGCCGGCGCGATTCGGCTGCATCTCGCCGCCGGCCGAGAACGCCCAGGACGATGCCGCCAGCCAGGCTTCACCGGCTGCCTCGCGGGTCTCCGGCGTGAAGGCATCGGGGATCGCGGATAGGCCCACGCCGTATTGTCCGGGACGCGGCGCGAACACGCGGGAGGCGCGGTGGCGGTACGGATTCTCGTCGCCCTCGTCCTCGCGCGCCGCAAGCGCTTCGGAGGCGGCCTCGAACAATTGCGCAAGGCCTGGGAAAACGTCGCGAAACAGGCCCGACACGCGCAGCGTGACGTCGATGCGGGGGCGGCCGAGTTCGGCCGGCGCGACGATGTCATAACCGGTGACACGGCCGGAGGCGTGATCCCAGCGCGGCGCAAGACCGGCCAGATGCAGCGCCATGGCGAACTCCTCGCCGGCGGTGCGCATCGTCGCCGAGCCCCAGAGATCGACCACGAGGCCTTTCGGCCAGTCACCGTGATCCTGCAAGTGACGACGCAGCAGTTCTTCGGCGAGTTTTATGCCCTGCGCATGTGCCGACGGCGTCGGCACGGCGCGCGGATCGACCGCAAAGAGATTGCGCCCGGTCGGCAGCACGTCCTGACGGCCGCGATAGGGCGAGCCCGACGGTCCCGGCGCAACGCGCTTGCCGGCAAGTGCGGCACGAAGCGCATCCCGCTCAGCCTCGCCGCAGGCGCCGCGGCCGAACACGTGCAGGCCGTCGCCGAACTGGCTTTCCTTGAGGTCGCAGACGAAGCGATCGATCCGCGGAATGGCTTCGGCCGGTGCAACCGATGCATCGAGACCAAGATCGTCTTCGAGGCCTGCCACGCGCGCCTCGTCACGGATCGCGGCAATCAGCCGCTGGCGGCGCGCGGGATCGAGGCCATCGGCGGTCGAATATTCGTCGAGGAGCTGTTCGAGCCGGCGCAGGCCTTCCGGCACCGCGGATGCGGCGAGCGGCGGCGGCAGATGGCCGATGGTGACGGCGCCAATGCGCCGTTTCGCCTGCGCGGCCTCGCCGGGATCGTTGACGATGAAGGGGTAGATGACGGGGAGATCGCCGATCAGGGCTTCCGGCCAGCAGGCTGGGGACAGCGCCACGGATTTGCCGGGCAGCCATTCCAGCGTGCCATGCGCGCCCATGTGCACGACGGCGTCACAGCTCTGCTCCCGGAGCCAGAGGTAGAACGCGACGTAGCCGTGGCGCGGCGTGCGGGCGAGATCGTGATAATCGGTATCGCGCGTGGTCGCATCGCCGCGTTCCGGCTGAACCGCGATGATCAACTTGCCGCAAGCGACGGCCGCGAATTGAAACGCGCCGTCCTGGCAGCTCGGATCATCCTCCGGCGCGCCCCAGGCTTGCGCGAGATCATCCTGCAAGACTTGCGGCAGGCGCGAAAGCGCCGCGCGGTAATCGGCAACGTCCCAGGTCAGTTGCCGCTTGAGCAGCTTCTCGCCAAGGGTGTGGACCGGCGCAACATCGAAGCCGGCCTCCGCGAGATCCGACACCAGCGCCTCGACCGAAGCCAGCGCATCGAGACCAACCGCATGCGCGATCTGATGCGGCCGACCCGGATAATTCGAGAGCACGATCGCAATGCGCTTCTCGGCGGCTGGCTTCTCCGCGAGGCCCCGCCAAGCCGCGACGCGCGCGGCGACGGCCGTCACGCGTTCCTCATCGGCGCGATGCGCCAGATGCGAGAATTGCAGATCGGGATCGCGCAGCCCTGCCGACTTGAAGCTCACGACACCCGCGAACAGGCGGCCATCGACCTCGGGCAGCACCACATGCATCGCAAGGTCGCCGGGCGAGAGGCCGCGCAGCGACTCCGTCCAGTCCTCGTGCCGGGCCGTCGAGAGCGCGACCTGGAACACCGGGCACGATGCGGCGTCGAATGGTGTGGTGCCGTCGTCGCCCATGGCCGAGAACGCCGTCGCGTTGACGATCGCAGCCGCCGGATTTTGCGCGAGATACGCGCGCAACCAATCCGCGACGCCCGCGGCCTTCAGCGAAGTCACGAACACGCCGCAGGCATCAAAGCCGCGCTCGCGCAGCGCTGCGATCAGGGCATCGACCGGGCCCGTGTCCGCGGCGGTGAGATACGAGCGATAGAACGTTACAAGTGCGCGCGGCCTGCCCTCGCCATGCGCCGGCGCAGCAATCACACCACGCGCGGGATCGTAGAACCCCATCTCGGGCACCATCGTCTCGCCGATGACTGGCCCGGCGTAGAGACCCGAGGCCAGTGCGAGCTGCGCAATCGCGGCTTGTGCCGCGACCGATCCGCCGGTGTCGCAGAGCACCTTGAGCCGGCGCAGCGTCGAGACCGGCAAGGTCGAGTAAGCATCCAGCCGCGTGTCGTCGCGACCGTCGGCCGGCAGCACGGCCAGCACAATGCCACGGTCCTTCGCGAGCTGTTGCAGGGCCGCAAGCCCATACGGCCAATAGGACTCCCCGCCGATCAGCCGCACCAGAATGCCGCGCGCCTGCGACAGCGTGCGCTCGATATAGGTGTCGACCGAGAGCGGATGACGCAGCTCCGCAAGATTGGCGAGCCGCAGCGTCGGCAGGCTGGCGCGACCGCGCCGCCAGCCGGCCGCGAACGCCGCAAGATCGGAATCCGAATACGAGAGCACCACGAGATCGGCCGGGTCCTGGCCGATATCCCTGGGCGTCGCGGTCTCCTCCAGACCACGGCTCTCGCGGAAAACGACGTGCATCAGATACCAAGTCCTGACCTGATCGCGGCCTCGTCGATATCGCCGTGCTCGCCGATCACGACGAGCTTTGACTGCCTGAGCCCAGCGCCCCAGGGCTTGTCGAACTGGTGGCGTACGCGCTCGCCGACGGCCTGCAGCAGCAGCCGCATCGGCTTGCCCGCGACCGCGATATAGCCCTTGGCGCGCAGCACATTCTGCTCGCGCGCCAGCTTTTGCACCGATGCGACCAGCGCATCGACGTCGGCGACTTCAGGAAGATCGATCACGACCGAAGCGAAATCGTCGTGCTCGTGATCCTCCTCGCCGTCATGATGCGAGGGACGCGCGGCAAGATCGTTCTCGGCGGCAGCGCCAAGACCGAGGATGACGCGCGCATCGATCGCACCGTCGGTCACGGGGAGCATCGGCACGCGGCGCGGCATCTCGGCAATAATCGCCGCCTTGGCCGCTTCGAGTCCCGCCGCCCCCGCGAGATCGGCCTTGGTCAGCAGCACGATATCGGCGCAGGCGATCTGATCTTCGAACACCTCCGACAACGGCGTCTCGTGATCGAGATTTTCGTCCGCCGCACGCTGCGCTTCCACCGCAGCCGGATCGGGCGCGAAGCGGCCGGCCGCCACAGCCTCGGCATCGGCAAGTGCGATCACACCGTCGACGGTGATGCGCGAGCGGATCTCCGGCCAGTCGAACGCCTTCAGCAGGGGCTTGGGCAGCGCCAGGCCCGAGGTCTCGATCAGGATATGATCGGGCCGCACGGGCCGCGCCAGCAGTTTTTCCATGGTCGGAATGAAATCGTCGGCGACCGTGCAGCAGATGCAGCCATTGGCGAGCTCGACGATGTTCTCTTCCGGGCAATTGGCGTCGGCACAGGATCTCAGGATCTCGCCGTCGACGCCCTCACTGCCGAACTCGTTCACGAGCACCGCGAGCTTCTTGCCGCCGGCATTGCTGAGCAGATGCTGGATCAGCGTCGTCTTGCCCGAGCCGAGAAAACCGGTGACCACCGTCACAGGGACTTTTGCGAGCGGGTTCATTCGGCGGCCTCCGGCACGACGGCAATGGGGGGAATGCGGGCAAGCGATTGCTTGCGGAATATTTCCGGCCGGCTGCGCCAGGGCACGAGACCATCCGGCGCCGCCGCATAGGCCGCCGCGCCCGCGACCACGTCCTGCGCATTCGCATCCGACAGGCGGCCATAGACATACGACCAGCGGCCGGGCGCGCTGAGCGCGACCGAGCAGCCCTGATTGCAGGCCGACAGGCATTCGACGGGAACCACATTGACGCCCTCGGGCACGCCGGCGTCGAGGATCGCCCCATGCAGGCGCTTGCCGGGCGTCGCCTCGCCCTCGCCAGGCGTCTCGCCGGCGCGGCAGGTGATGCAGACGTGAAGTGTGACGGTCATCGCCTCTTCCAGATAACAGCGGGAGGCGATGAGGCACACGGACCATTCTTCAGAAGGCCCGTTTCCCCGTCGCGGAACACCCCGTCCGCCGGTCCAAAACTCGTCCGCGCTGGCAGGTCTCCCGGCTTGCGGAGCAGGGTTATCCCCTTCGATCCCCGCCTTCCCGATTCCTGCGGGAATCAGTGGCTTCGGGCATCTCTCCGGTCACGGTCGCGGGGGCGGCTGCAGTTTGGACCCAAATCTTGCCGATTCGGACCCTATCGCATTCCCTCTTCGCCTGTCATAGGACAGGAACCAACGCCGGGCCACCATTTGCCGGTGGCCGCCACTTGTCAAGCCGAAGGACCGGGACCGATGACGCCTGAACCGGATACGAAAACGGCCGAGGAAACCGACGCCCGCCACGCCACGAAAATGGCGAAAAAGAAGGCCGCCCGCGACAAGATCATGGCGACCAAGAGCGGCGAGAAGGGCCTCATCATCGTCCACACCGGCGCCGGCAAGGGCAAGTCCTCCTCGGCCTTCGGCATGATCGTCCGCTGCGTCGCCCATGGCTTCCCCTGTGCGGTCGTGCAGTTCATCAAGGGCGCCTGGGATACCGGCGAGCGACGCCTGCTCACCGGCCATTTCGGCGACCTCTGCCAGTTCCACGCCATGGGCGAAGGTTTTACCTGGGAGACGCAGGACCGCGCCCGCGACATCGCCGCCGCGCGCGCCGGCTGGGAGAAGGCCAAGGAACTGATTCTCGATGAGAGCTTGCGCATGGTCGTGCTCGACGAGATCAACATCGCGCTGCGCTACGACTATCTCGACATCGCGGAGGTCGTCGAGTTTCTGACCACCTCGAAGCCGCCGATGACGCATGTCGTCCTCACCGGGCGCAACGCCAAGGACGAGCTGATCGAGATCGCCGATCTCGTCACCGAGATGACGCTGGTGAAACATCCGTTCCGCTCCGGCATCAAGGCGCAGGCCGGCGTCGAGTTCTGAGTTCGATGGCACGCGCGTTGATGATCCAGGGGGCCGGCTCGGACGTGGGCAAGTCGCTCATCGTCGCAGGCCTTGCGCGTGCCTTCACGCGGCGCGGCCTGCGCGTGCTGCCGTTCAAGCCGCAGAACATGTCGAACAACGCGGCCGTCACGGTCGATGGCGGCGAGATCGGCCGCGCCCAGGCGCTGCAGGCGCTCGCCGCCGGCGTCGAGCCGCACACCGACATGAACCCGGTGCTGCTGAAGCCCGAGACCGATGTCGGCGCGCAGGTGATCGTCCACGGAAAGCGCATCGCGACTGCGCGCGCGCGTGACTATGCCGCGATGAAGCCCTCGCTGATGGGCGCGGTGCTGGAGAGCTTTGAGCGGCTGAAGGCGCGCGCCGATCTGGTGCTGGTCGAAGGCGCCGGCAGTCCGGCCGAGGTCAATTTGCGCAAGTCCGATATCGCCAATATGGGCTTTGCGCGCAGGGCCGACGTGCCGGTCGTGCTGATCGGCGACATCGACCGCGGCGGCGTCATCGCCCAGCTGGTCGGCATCAAGACGGTGATCGACCCCGACGACGCCGCGATGATCCGGGGTTTCGTCATCAACAAGTTCCGCGGCGATCCCACCCTGTTCGATGACGGCTACAGGCTGATCGAGCAAAAGACCGCATGGCGCGGCCTTGGCGTGCTGCCCTGGTTCGCCCGCGCCGGCGAGCTGCCGGCTGAGGACGCGCTGGGCCTGAGCGACGCGCGCAAGCCGGGCCAGTGCAAGATCGCCTGCCTGGCGCTGTCGCGGATCGCCAATTTCGACGATCTCGATCCGCTCAAGCTCGAGGCGGGCGTCGATCTCGTGATGGTGCGCCCCGGCGAAGCCATCCCAGGGGACACGCGTCTCGTCATCATCCCCGGCTCAAAGTCGACCCGCGGCGATCTCGCCTTCCTGCGCGCGCAAGGCTGGGACATCGATCTGCTCGCGCATCACCGCAGGGGTGGCCATGTGCTCGGCCTCTGCGGCGGCTATCAGATGCTCGGCCGCAGCGTCGCCGATCCCGAAGGCATCGAAGGCCCCGCAGGCGACACGGCAGGCCTTGGGCTGCTGGATGTGGAAACGGTGATGAGCCCGCAGAAGACGCTGAGCCGAGTTACGGCTGTGCATGCCGCCACGGATCGGCCGATCGAGGCGTACGAAATCCACATCGGCCGGACCGATGGGCCCGATCGTGCACGTCCGTTCGCGACACTGGACGGCGAGCCCGAAGGCGCGATCTCGCGCGATGGCCGCGTGCAGGGCAGCTATCTGCACGGCCTGTTCACGTCGGATGATTTCCGCAAGGCGTATCTGGCCAAGCTCGACATTCCCGCAGGTGACGAGCCCTATCAAGCCAGGGTCGAGAGTGCGCTCGATGCGCTCGCCGACCACATCGAAGAGCATCTCGACGTGGAAGACCTGCTTGCGCTAGCGCGCTAGAGCTTCCGAGACGCGCGTCCATTCGGCTTCGCTGCCCGGAAGCCCGAGGCGCAGCCATGTCGGCCTCTGCGCGAAGACGCGCGACCAGATCTGGCTTTGTGCCAATCTCTCTTGCGCGGCGAGCGCGTCAGGTGTCTCGTAGAGGCGAAACAGCGGCGTCCCCCCAAGCAGCATCCAGCCTTGCGCTAGCGCTATGGCATCGAGGCGAACACAGTCCCGGGCTAGTCGCGCTGACGTGGCCTCGGCCCAGGCGTCGTCACCCAACGCGCGACAGCCGATCGCGATCGCCGCTCCCGAGACCGGCCATGGACCCGACATCGACGCAAGCTTGCCAATGTCGGCCGCATTGCCGATCGCGAAGCCGAGCCGCAGGCCGGCAAGCCCATAAAACTTTCCGAACGAGCGCAGGATCAGCAGTCCCGGCCGATCGGCCTCCGATGCAAGCGACAGCTGCGGAACGGCATCGACAAAGCTCTCGTCGATGACGAGGCGGCCGACGCGCGGCAGCAATGCGAGCAGACCCTTCGGAGCATGATGCTGTCCGCCGGGGTTGTTGGGATTGACGACCACGGCGAGATCCGCGCCTGCCAGCACGTCGAGCTCGCTGGCCTGCTGGACATCCCAGCCTGCAGCCGACAGAACCCCTGCATACTCATTATAGGTCGGTCCGAGGATGCGGGCGCGGCCGGTTGGTACCAGCTGCGGCAGCAATTGAATGGCAGCCTGCGCGCCGCCCATCGCCACGATCGGTGCGCTGGTGCGATAGGCGTGCTGTGCGGCTTGATGCAGGGCGCTGATGTCGGATTGCGAGGGCAGCGCATTCCAATAGTGCGCATCGATCTCGCCCACGGGATAAGGCAGCCGGTTGATCCCTGTCGACAGATCGATCCAGTCCTCCGCGCGTCCGCCGAAACGCTGCTGTGCCAGATCCAGATTTCCACCGTGCTCGCGCATGTCCCGTTCTTTCACGCGAAAGCCAAGATCGCAAGCAGGCCGGCGAGCAGCACCATGGCGCGGCGGTAGACCGTCAGTGCCTCGGCGATATCAGCGGCGTGCGGATCGCGCGCGCCTTCGTTGAGCCAGGGCTCGTTGGTCGCGCTGCCGTGATAGATGCGGGGGCCGCTGAGCCGCACCCCAAGCCCGCCCGCCATCGCCGCTTCCGGCCAGCCGGCATTGGGTGAGCGGTGACGGCGTGCATCGCGCGTCATGCACGACAGCGCGTCCGATCTCCGCGGTGCCAGCAGCACGAACAAGAATCCGGTCAGCCGCGCCGGAATGAAGTTGGCGACATCGTCGATGCGTGCAGCCGCCCAGCCGAAGGCTTCATGTCGCTCGCTGCGATGGCCGATCATCGAATCCAGCGTGTTGATCGCCTTGTAGCCGAGGATGCCCGGCAGGCCGAACAGCGCGCCCCAGAATACCGGCGCCACGATGCCATCGGAGGCGTTTTCCGCGAGGCTCTCGATCGCCGCGCGCGCGATGCCGGCTTCGTCGAGCGCTGCGGGATCGCGGCCGACGATGCGCGAGACCGCGTCGCGCGCAACGGCGATGTCACCGGCCATCAGAGGATTCGCGACCGCGGCGACGTGATCATATAGCGAGCGCAAAGCGACCAAGGGCCAGGCCAGGATGCCAATCAGCACGATCTGGATCCAGCCCAGGGGCAGCAAGGACTGAAGCGTCCAACCGAACGCGACGGAGAGCGCGATCACGAGAAGCGCGCCAGCAATGCCCGCGCCGCGGCGAAGGGCCGGCCGATCGGACGAACGATTCCAGGCGGTGTCGATGGCGCCGATCAGCCGGCCCAGCCAGGTCACGGGATGCCCGATCCGCGCGAACAGAGGCGACGGCCAGCCCAGCAGGGCATCCACCGCCATCGCCACCACCATCGCGCCCGCAAAGCCCACATTCGCCTCCTGTCCCGCCCCTGTTGCGCAAAGCGAGGGGCAAGCGCAAGCCCCCGGCGGCCTGATTTCGGCTTTGTCTTTGGCCGCGTTTGGTGATTAGTCAGGCCCACAGGAGACCTTCATGGCCGTCATCTTGATCACGGGCGGAGCGCGATCGGGCAAGAGCAAGCGTGCGGAAATGCGCACGCGCGCCTTCCCCGGGCAGCCCGTCTATGTCGCGACGGCCGAGGCGCTTGATGCCGAAATGGAGGCGCGCATCGCCAGACACCGTACGCGCCGCGGAACCGACTGGATCGAGCGCGAGGTGCCGCTCGATCTCGTGCCGGCGCTGGTTACAAGCGATAGCGGCGGCGGGCGGCTGGTGGACTGCCTGACGCTGTGGCTCTCCAACCTGATGCATGCGACGCGCGACTGGGAGCACGAGGTGACCGAGCTCGCCGCCGCCCTGCCCCGTCTCAAGAGCCCGGTCGTCCTCGTCACCAACGAAGTCGGCCTCGGCATCGTGCCCGACAACGCGCTCGCTCGCAGCTTTCGCGACGCCGCCGGGATCATGAACCAGGCCATCGCGGCCGTTGCCGACGAGGTCGAGTTCGTCGTCGCCGGCCTTCCGATGAAATTGAAATGATGCCGCGCGCCGAGCTTCTGAAAGACATCGTCGCCGATCTCAGGATGGCGGTATCGTTCGTGACGATCCTCCCGGTGGCCTCGTCGAAGCCCGCGGCTGACGGCGCCGTCGCGCGCGCGACCTGGGCGCTTCCCGTCGCGGGACTGCTGGTCGGCCTTGCCGGCGCCTTCGTCTACAAGGTCGCGATCCGCTTCGGACTGACGCCGAACATTGCTGCCTTGCTTGCACTCGCGATTACTGCCCTCATCACCGGCGCGCTGCACGAAGACGGTCTCGCCGATACCGCCGATGGGCTCGGCGGCGGCCGTACGCGCGAGCGCAAGCTCGAGATCATGCGCGACAGCCGGATCGGGACCTATGGCGTCTGCGCGCTGATCCTGTCGTTTGGCCTGCGCTGGAGCGCACTCGCGGCGATCGCCGATCCCTTGCTGGTGGCATTTGCGCTTTGCGCCGCGCACGCCGCCGCCCGCGCGGGCGTGCCGGCCTTCATGTCACTGGTACCGCCAGCGCGGCCTGACGGGCTGTCGGCAAGCGCGGGATCGCCGCCGGGCCGCAGCGTCGCCATCGCCTTCGCACTTGGAACGCTCGCGCTCGCTCTCGCGTTGGGGCCGGGCAAGGCGCTGGTCGGTCTGATCGTGCTGTCGCTCGCCGGCCTGTTGCTGGCGCGGCTTGCCGTGCGCCAGATCGGCGGGCAGACCGGCGACATCCTCGGTGCCTTCGAGCAGATCGGCGAGATCCTCGTTCTGCTGGTGGCCGCATCCTTCCGGATGGGAGGCTGACCTCATGGTCGAGTTCGACGACACTTTCCGTCAGCACTTGCGCGAGCTGTTCGTGTGGCGCCGCGACGTCCGCCGCTTTCGAGCCGACCCGCTGCCCGCCGGCGCCATCGATCGCCTGATCGAGACCGCCTGCCTGTCGCCCTCGGTCGGCCTCAGCCAACCCTGGCGCTTCGTCACCGTCGATGATGCTGCACGACGTCGCGCCATCATCGATGATTTCACGGCGTGCAACGCCGACGCACTGAATTGCTATTCCGGTGAACGTGCGGCCCGCTACGCCACGCTGAAACTGTCGGGCCTCGAACAGGCCCCCGGCCACCTTGCCGTCTTCGCCGACAAGGCCAGCGACATCGGCCACGGCCTTGGCCGCGCGACCATGCCGGAGACGACCGAGTATTCCGTGGTCGCCGCCATCACCGCGATGTGGCTCGCTGCACGCGCCGAAAGCATCGGCATCGGCTGGGTCTCGATCCTCAATCCGGATCGTATCCACGCCGTTCTGGCCGTGCCTGATACCTGGAAGTTCATCGCCTATCTCTGCATCGGCTATCCGGAAGTCGAATGCGACCAGCCCGAGCTGGAGCAGGCAAAATGGGAGCGTCGGCGCGGCGCGGACGAGTTTACGTTACGGCGTTAGCGGATCGCGCCCCAAGCTCGCCAATCAGATACCAGCAATCGATCCATCCTTCGTCATTGCGAGCGCAGCGAAGCAATCCAGAATCCTTCCGCAGAAAGACTCTGGATTGCTTCGTCGCAAGGGCTCCTCGCAATGACGGCGGAGAGACGTGACGCAGGCGGAGAGAGAGAGCGGCGCAGCCCCCCGCTACGACCTGCTCCTGCCGGCCACCGCCGCCAGCGGCGCGGGGCTTTCCTGCTTCTGGAACATCAGCAGCGGCCGGAAGATGACGCGGCCATAGGCCTCGTAATGGTTCTGGGTCGAGACCGCCATCTTCAGTGGCGTCGCATAATTCGCCTCGAAGGTCATGAACGACGCATAGGTCCAGGAGAAGCCGACGCCGACCGAGGCCATTTCGGTGACGCCGGGAAAGGTCGAATACACCGCGCCCCAATCGGTGAAGATGTAGGTGTCGAAACCCCTCAGCCATTGCGACCAGTTGTAGTGCAGCTCGGCGTTGAGATAATAGCCGCTGTCGCCGGAGGCCGCATTGGAGGGATAACCGCGTACGGTGGTGGGGCCGCCGATCGAGAAGATCTGATCGCCCGGCAGCAGCTTCTCCTGCGTGTACTGCCAGCTTGCCAGCACATTGGCGCTGAAGTTCTGGGGCCCTGCGGCGCTGGTCGCGATCAGCGAGCCGGTGTAGGTGTTGAACGCGCGGTTGTTGCCGAGCACATAGTCATGCCACGCGACGTAGTTCACTGCCGGCGAGACCGTGATCGAATAGGTGTTGCCGGACTTGGTCACCGAGATTCCGGCCGTGGTCTTGTCGTAGTGGTCGTCGGTGACGGCGACCGTGGCAAAGCGGCTGACGGTCTTGCCCTCGGTCAAGGCCGCGTTGAGCAGCACCAGCCAGTCCTGCGTCACCCAGACCGGCTGGCTGAAATTAACCGCGGCCTGGCTCGAGCGACCGGTGACATCGAGCGCGACGAACGGTCCCTGGACGATCTTGATCTTGCCCTCGGTATAGCTGACGCCGGCACGGCCGCCCCAGGGATTGACCGGGATGCTGTAGGCGACATTGCCGTTGAGATTGCCGTCGGAGCGGACGCCGTAGAAGGTCAGGCGGTCGTCGACGCCGAACAGGCCATGACGCTTGTAGAAGGCCCCGCCCTCCCAGCGCCCGGTGTTCTCGGAACCCTGGTTGTCGGTGAAGAGCTGCAAGGTGTCGACCGGCGGCTCGATCACCGCGAATTGGAGGTCGGTCAGGCCGAAGCTCGTGCCGGGCTGCAGCAGGGCCTTGATCTGCACGTCGTTGGTCCGGTTGAACCAGATCACGTCACGATTGAGTTTTGGAACGTCGAGGACCTCGCCTTCGGGCTCCTTCACGCGATCGAGGATGTAATCGGTGCGGGTCTGCTTGTTGCCCTCGACCGTCGTCTTCTGCAGCCGTCCTTCGGTCAGCTTGACGCGGACGACGCCGCCCTTGGCGTCCTGCTCGGGCAGCGTCGCGATGCCCGTGACGATGCCGCGCGCGGCATAGACGGCGTTGATGTCGGCAACGAGCTGCAGCAGCGAGGCGATGTCAACGTTCTTGCCGACATATTTCTTCGCGATCTCATCCAGCTCCGCCGGCGTGATGAACTTGGACTCGTCGAACGTGACCTTGCGCAAGCGAAACTTCGGCCCGCCCGGCTTCAGAAGCTGGGATTTTTCCCGCTCGCCGCCGATCACCGCCGGCCCGGTGAGCTTGGGCGGGGCGCTCTGCTGCTCGAGCTGCCGCCGCTGCCGGTCGACGTCGTTCTGGATCACGCCGGGATTGATCGACTGGGCGCGCGCGGAGGCGATGCAGCAAGCTGCAAGCCCGATCCCCAACGATGCCCCCAGAATCCGCATCCCGAATCCAATTACCATGCCTGTGCGAGACGGCCAACGGCCGGCTTCGCCGTTTCAACCGCCGCATCCTTCCAGCCCGATCGTCCCGCGCGTTGTCCCTTCTGGCGCAGCTTGCGCATGTCGCTGAGCCCTTCGATGTTGACCGCGGGGCCGGAGCCGACCGCCTCGACCGGCCGCGGCGTCAGCAGCGCGTCGATTCGCGCCTGGCCGGAGAGACCGAGCAGGTAGAACGTCCCCCCATCCTTCTTCGCGAGCCAGGTCTCGATGCTCTCTTTGCCCTCGCCGTCGACCGCGATGTTGCGCATCATGCTGGCACCCGTGAAGTCGTTGCAGCAAGTGTGGGTCGACCCGTAATTGGTGACGGTCGCCGAGACATCGCCGGTATAGAACACCACATAGGCGTTGCTGACATTGGCGTTGCCGGTCTGGCTCATCGTGAACACGCCGCCCGGCTGGTAGAGCTGCAGCGACGGCCAGCTGGACGGCGCCGGCGTACGGTTGTTCAGGAGTATCTGCTGGGTCGCTGTGGTGAGCATGAGCTGGCCCGGCACGTAGCCGTTCAGAATCGAGACGGCCGGCGCGTCGGTCCAGAAGTTTGCGTCCACCACCCTGAACTGGTTGACGATGATGCTGTCAGGATCGATCGAGACGTTGGCATATTTGGCGACACCGCCGTTATAGCCGGTGATGTTCAGGATCAGCGGGACCGCCGGGTTCGAACGGATCTGCTCGCCCTTGACGTTGATCGTATCGGCCGCGAGGTCGAGCTCCCGCACGACGCTGACCCAGTTGATCGTCAGGTCACCCAACGAGGTCATCTTGACGACGTCGCCGCTGATCCGGTCGAGCGAGACCGGTCCGACCACGTCGAAATGCGTGTCGCCGTGCGCGGAGATCGATCCGCCGCGGAGCGAGCCCGTGTCGGACTTGATGTTGAGGTCGCCGGCATCGCCCGGGATCCCCGTCGTGGTGAGCTGGCTGAAGACGACGTCGTTCACGGCATGCAGGGTCTGTGTGCCGCCGCTGATGGCAGTACCGATGGTGATCCCTCCGGTCGTCGCGGTGGCGTCGAGCGTGCCGCCAACGTTGAGATTATCCCAATGAACGACCGTGCCGCTCAGGACCGCGTTGCCGGTCGTGGCCGTGAGGTTATGACCGGTGTTGGTCCCCGCCGAGATCAGCCTCGCCGAGCCGTGGGCCGAGACCGAGCCGAGCGTCGGCACGCCGCCGGCCATCACGGTCTGCGCGTGGATGAAACCGGTGTCGGCGGTGACGTTGATGCTGCCGGCATCACCGTTGATACCCGTCGCCGTCAGCGCGTTGAAGGTGACGTTGTCATGGGCGTGGATGGTCTGCGTGCCGCCGCTCTGCGCGGTCTGGAAGGTGATGCTGCCCTGCCCCGCGGTCGCGCCCAGCGTCGTCCCGACATTGAGGACGTTCCAGTCGAGCGGGCCGCCGTTGGCCGTCAGCAGTCCGGAGCCGGTCGTCGCGGCGAGCGTGTTGCCGGTGATGGTCGTGGCCGCAACGAGGCTCGCCGAGCCATGGGCCGAAACCGAGCCCAGCGTGGTCACGCCGCCCGACGTCACCGTCTGCGCCAGGATGAAGCCGGTGTCGGCGGTGACGTTGATGCTGCCGGCGTCGCCGCTATTGCCGGTGGCCGCGAGCGATTTGAACGTCACATTCTGGGTGGCGTGGACCGTCTGCGAACCGCTGCTGTCGGCGGTGCCGATGAGGATGCTGCCATTGTTCGCGACGGCGCGGAAAGATCCGCTCGCGCCGGTCGCCGTGCCCGCCACCACCTCGGCCAGCGTCAGTCCGCCGGTGCCGATGATGTCCACGCTGCCCTTCACCGCGGACAGCAGGCTCACCTCGGTGTCAGCGAGAACCTTGACGTAGATATCGCCGGCGCTCGCGCTCGCAGACAGCCGCGCGGCACTGAAGGTAAACCGCCCGGCCGCACTGCCGATGCCGTTCGATGCGCTCAGCGAGAGCTCGGCGCCCGCGCCTGAGGCAATGAACTTGGTCTGGCCGTCGCCATTGTCGATGATCGCTCCGAGCGAAGCGACGCCGCCGGCGGTGACGATGATCGACGGGGTGTTCGAGGCGGCCGCATAGGATAGCGACGAATTCAGTTGGCCGATCGTCGCATCGCCGGTCGTCGTCACCGAGATCAACCCGGGCGCGTTGATGGCCGAATAGGCGCCCATCGACAGGGTGGAAGCCACCAGCGTCACGCCGCCCGTGCTGCTGGTCGCAACCACCGGCGCCGCACTGGTGCCGGCCGCGAAGGTCATGCCGCGATTGGCGAGCAGCTGCATCAGGCCGTCGCTGGTGATGCCAGTATTAATGGTGAGTGCGCCGCGCGCCACGTTCAGCGTCAACGCGCCGCCGGCCGTCAGCGCCCCATAGGGGCCGCTGGTGCCAACCGCGAGATCGCCGGTGACCGCGAGGATGCTGAGGTCGCCGACCGCCGAGCCGGTCACCGCGCCGGAGATGTTCACCTGCAGCGGCTGGAAGGCCCCGCCGTTGAAGCCGATGCTGCCGCCGGCGCGCAGGTCGAGGTCGGTGCCAAGGATGTGGATCGCGGAGCGGTCCGTGAAGCCGGCCTCGGCGTAGATGCTGCCGGTCGCGGCGAGCTGGATCGCATTGCCGGCGGCGATGTTGCCGAGGATGAGATCGCCGGTGGTCTGCTTCACATAGATGCCCTGCGCCGACGAGACCTGGTCGAGCTGGTCGTTGCCCGGGTCGGCAAACGCGATCTGAAGCGCGTTGGCGTTGGTCGCGGGATTGCTTCCGGCAGCCCCGGGGGCGCCGACATTGCCGTGCTCGGCGATCAGGGTCAGGTTGGCGATATCGCCCGAAATCACGGCCCCGCCCACATTGGCGGAGATGTTGGTCACGGCGTCGAGCTTGACGTCGCCGCGGCCGGTCACCGCGATACCGTTGGCCTGCGCGGCCGCGATCGGGCCGTAATTCGCGGTGACGCCGCCGAGCGCGAGGCTGTTCTTGCTGCCGAGATAGACGTTGGTCAGTGCCTTGGCCGAGATCGCGATCGGGTTGTCGACGACGACGAGGTTCTGCTGCGACAGGCTGACCGTATAGGTCGTGACGTGGGTCGTCGGATCCGTGACCGCGCCGACGGTGAGCTGGCCGGGGCCGGCGGTGGCCAGCAAGCCCCTCTGCTCCGGCGTCAGCGACGAGGAATCGACGCTGGTGAAGGTGAAGGTCTGGGGCGCAGCCGAATTGCCGACCGAGCCGCGCGGCGCGTAGAGCATGATCTGGTTGGCGCTGACATTGGCCACGACGTTCTCGTCGATCGGCGGCGGTGCCGCGCCGACGGCCGACGACGACACCGTGTAGGCGAGCTGGCTCTGCGTCCACTGCGAGCCCGCGGTGATGATGCTGTAGACCCGCTCGGTCGATGCGAGCGTGTAGCTGTAGTTTGCATTGTAAGCGCCAAGCGCCGTCTGCAACGCCGTGTTGCTCGGCATCCGCTGGCTGGTGGTCGCCACGCCGTCGAACAGCTTGGTGAACAGGGTCGCCGACAGCGAGCTGCCGAACACGGTCCCCAGCGGATCCGCGGGAGCGGCACCGAGCAATGTCGTCAGCGAGGTCTTGAGCTCGTCGGTGGTGATCTTGCCGAGCAGGAACTGATCCCTCAGGAACCGCGTCGTGGCCTCGGTCTTCATCTGCGTCGCGGTGACGTCGGCAGGGTCGATCCCGAGCTTGGCCGCCACCTGCGCCCGCAGCACCGTCTGCCCCACCGAGGTCGGGTTGTAGGTGCTGCCGTTCGTAAAGGCGATGTTCTTGAGCTGGAAATAGTCGTTGTAGGCCGACGTCACCATCGACTGATAGCTGTTGACGGCGTTGGTGGCGGCGTTGCCACTGACAAGGTCTAGGCTGGCCTGGACGTCCTGAAGATGCTGGCTCTGCGCCTGGGTCAGGCCGACCGCCGCCCGGCCGTTCAGGATGCTGGCCTGGTTGCCGTCGGAGCCGGCGGCCTCCAGGAAGACCGGGCCACCGGTCGACTGGATCGTGCCGAGGCGCAGATCGCCCTTGGACTGCACGATATAGGTGCCGGTGGCCGAGGCGCTGTCGAGGACGCCGCCATCGACGGTGCCATTGGCCTGAATCGTCCCTGTCGCCTGGATCACCAGCGGATTGATGTTGGTCAGGGTGGAGGTGCCGTTGACGACGGCGCTCGTCGCGCCGATCGCACCGCCGGTGGAATTGATCTCGATGTTCTTGCCGATCACGACGGGCGTGGCGATGTTGTAAGCGGACGCTGAGTTGACGTCGCCGGTCGCCGAGAGGAAGACGCTGCCCTGCGGCGTGGCGCCTGCCGAATTCACCTTGACGTGGTCGATCGACAGCGAGCCGACAGCCGCGATCGCGATGTCGCGGTCGATCGTATCGGCCTTCAGGCTGCCGCCATAGACCTGCACCTGGACGGGAACGCCGTTCGTGCCGCGCGTGCCGATGCCGCCATCCGCCGACAGCGTGACGTTCTTGCCCGAGATCATCGGGTTGTTGGCGTTCGCGCCTGAGGTGATGGCCGAATTGGCGCCGGTGGCGATGACCGTCGTGTCACCCGAGAGGTTGTTGATCGGCCCGTTGATCACGATGCCGGAATTCGAGCTGACATTGACAGTGCTCGCGCCGCCGCCACTGAACTGGATGTTGATCGGGTTCGATGCCTTCACCGTGTTGGTGAGCGTCAGGGTCAGGTGATCGTAGATCTGCTGGAACCAGTCGTAATGACCGTCCGCGCCGCAGCACATCCCAGCCGACGTGTTGTAGCCACCGCCATGATAGCCGCCGGTCGCCGTGACCACTTCCTGGAAGTTCGCGGTCTGCAATTGGCCGGTGTTGCCGCCTCCGCCCGTGGCTTGCATCACGTTCTCGACCAGGCTGACGGTACGGGTCCAGTTGTCTCCGGACGCGTTCGGCGTGTAGTGCCAGCCATAGTCGAACTGCGTGCTGGTCGTCGGACGATCCAGCGTCGCCGTGTCGACCCACTGGTAGTACATGTTGGGCTTTACAGTATACTGGATGCCCGCTGTTCCGCTCATACCGCTCAGCATCGCGGCGGTGTACGAGCTCGCATTGACGCCGGCCGCCCTGTACGTCGACACCTGCTGGCCGCCCGACGCGGAGGGATTGTAGACGTACCACGTCGTCTGCTGCTGGAGCTGATCGACGATCTGGATCACGCTGGGCGCGCTGACGCCGGTGTTGATGGTGTTGGTGACGAGCTGGAGCCCAGTCGTGTTGTTGACCGTGATCGTGCCCGCACCACCCTTGACCGCGATCGTGCCCTGGGAGGTGCCGTCGGTCGAGGTCGAGATGATCTTGCCGTTCAGATAGACGTAGCCGCCCGAGCCCTGCACCACGCCGTTCACCATGATCTGGTCGGTGAGAGCGTTGTACTTCACGCCGATCTTGATATCGCTGGAGAACTGCGTCGTCGCAGCCGCCGTGATGTCGTAATAGCTGCCGTTCCGCGCGTTGGCCTGGGCCTGGGCGAAGTCCCCGCCATTGTTGCTGGTCTTGAGACCGTTGATGGCGGACAGCACCCCGCCGCCGATATCGACCGAGTAATTACTGCTCGTGCCGCTCTGGATGAGGCCGTTGACGTTGATGACCCCCGCCGAGATGATGATCGCCTGGCCGAGGATGAAGGGCCGATCCGAGGGGTTCTGGTACCCTGAAGGCGTGGTCGAGGCCCAGTTCGAGCTCGCGTTGGTGTTCGCGGTCCTCGGTGTGATCACGTCGTTCTGGATATTGACGACCTGGAAGTACGCCGAGCACCCCGAGCAATTGAACGGCGAGTAGTACGTGTCCGTGTGCGTCGAGGTCGAACCGTCGGGGTGCGTTGTAACGGTGTCGTGGGTCGTGTTGCTGAAGACACCCTGGCCGGCGTAGGTATTTTGCTCCCACGGCGCGGTCGAAATCTGCTGGACCGTCGGGCCTTCCATCGCCGCAAGCGTGGCGGTGCTGCCCACGCTGCCGCCGCCTCCGTTGGGCGAGCCGTTGCCCATCGGCAGGAAGATCGCCGAATAGAGCGACAGGCCGTCGTAATAGGTCATCAGCATGCGGGCGGTGAAGACCGTGCTGTTGGCGGCCGTCTGCTGGACGCCGCTATGGCCGTCGACGCAGCAATAATAGAAATACGGGTGATTGCCGCCGTCGCCGATATGCGGGCTGTACGCGTAGGCGCCATAGGCGCCGAGATAGGTCGCCGCCGCCATCACCGCCGTCAGCGTGTCGTTGTCGGCCGGCTTGTATTCGACACCGGCCCATTGCGAGGTGACATCGTGGTTGGAGTTGTAGAAGCTGCCGACGCCGCCGAGGAAGATGAATGAGCCGTTGGGCGCCACCATCTGGATGGTCGCGGCATTGAGCGACTGCGACGCGACGACGCTGCCGAGCTGGCTGGTGATCTTGAGCAGCCCGTTCTCGTTGGTGACGATGCCGTCGAAATAAATGTCGGGCTTGCGGGTCAGCTGGTTGCCGTTGCCGTCGACACCGAGCCCGGTGCTGGGATCGAGGCGGTTGTAGGTGGCCGAGATGTCGATGATCGGCGTCGCGCTCGGCGTGGCGGTGAAAGTCACGTTGGAATGCGAGTCCGGGTCGACATGGTCGATCTGGCGGTAGGTGATGTTTCCGCCGGTCACATTGGTGACCGTGAGGTTCGCGAAGTCCATGAAGTCGAGGCCGCGGTTCTCGACCCTGATCGTCGGCGAACTCTGCGCGGTCACCGATGGCGCCGTGTGACCGGACAGGCTGTTTCCAGTCAGCTTCTGCGCCAGGATCGAGACATTGCCCGCAGACACCAGGATGTCGCCGAACGCGAAGGCGTTGCCGGCGGCGTCGGAAGTATACGGCGCCTGCTGGATCAGCGCGTTGATCTGGCGCTGGGCGTCGCCGGTCGGATCGGAGCCGGACGGCGCCATCGTGGCGGGATGTGCGGACGTCGACGTCGAGAGCTGGGTCCGGATCTGCGTCGCGGTCAGGCCCGTCAGCGTGGCCAGCTGGTTGACGATGTTGTCATAGGGGTTGAAGCCGCCGACGATGGTGTACTGGATCGTCTGGTGGTTCCAGCTCTTCACCGGGCTGAAATGATCGACATCGGCGACATATTCAAGCGTGGATGACAGCGACGAGTGAGGACTCGTCGTGCTCAGGGTCGGCGCGCTTGCACCGAGATCGATCGTGATGGTCACGTCGTTGTTGATGCCCGCGACCACCAGGCCGTTGAGCGCGACATCGCCCGTTCCGCTGGTATGGCTGTGGTTGTCGCTGTTCTTGGCGCTGAAGATGTCCAGATACGGATTGTAATTGCTGCCGTTGCCGGACGCGGTGACCTGCCCTTGCGTTGCGCCAAGGTAGATGTCCCGTACGCCGAGCACACGCGAGCTGTCGGCAAGCGTGAGGCTTGAGTCGTTCGCGGCATTGGCCGTGCCGCGATAAAGCGTGGAGATCGGAATGGCGGTGTTGTTGTAGACGACCGTCGTCGCCGTTGCCTGCACGCTGCTGAAGGTGATGGTATCGCCCGACATGCCGGCATAGATGTTGATGTCGCGCCATGCCTCGATTGTCGTGCTGCTGCCGACGTTGACCGCCTGGTTGGCATGGACCCAGCTGTTCGTGCTGGCGCCGACGCCGGCGATCGCCCCGTAGAGACTGGCGTTGGCGTTGTTGGACGCCGACATCGTCGCGGCCGTGCCGACGAAGATCTTGCCGACGCTGAACAATTCGCGGGCATTGATATTGACCGCGAGCGTGGCGTTCGCCGTCATGTTGGACTCGGCGCCACCGCCGGCGAAGAAGCTGGCCGTGGCCAGGCTCGCCGTGTCGGTCGTGCTCAGTGTGTTGTAGGCCTCGATATCGATCACCCCGGTCGCCGTCCGCGGATCGCCGTTGAGGCTCAGGATCGTTCCGGCGCCGATATTGGTGGTGACGTACTGGGTCACATGAGAGTCGCTCAGCGCTGCAGCACCCGAGAACGAGCCGCCGGAGCCCGAGCGTGCGCCGCCGCCGGCCTGGTTGACGTTGTCTTTGGAGATGACGACGATGTTGCCGCCATCCGTGTTGACGATCAGGTGCGTGCCGATCTCGGCCGTGGTGGTCGAGGTGACATCATTCTGCGCCTTGCCGGCAGAGACGCCGGCCGTGGACGCCTGATAGGCATCGCCGCTGGCCGCATAATTGGTGGTGTGCGTGGCCTTGACGCTGAGGCCGCCGAAATAGAGCGTGTCATCCGTCGTGCCGCCGTCGAACCGCGCATTGGTCACTGCGGTCGAACTGGTGGTGGCGACCGCGGCAGCGCCGGCATAGGTGCCGCCCGCGCCGACCGTCGCGTTGGAGACGTTGGTATCCGTGCCGGTGGCCGTGATCCGGAGGATGCCGGTGTAGTCGGTGTGGTTCAGATGGGTCGCGTCCATGTCCGCCGGCGCACCCAGATAAGCATAGGTGTGCGCGCTGGACGACGTCTGCGCGACGGTGGCGCCGAGCGCCAAGAATCCGCTCGAAAGGCCGGTTCCCTCGGCGTACTGGGCGCTGTCGTTCTCGGCCGCGATGGTGACGTTGGCGTTCGGTAGCCGGATCCCCGTCCCGCCATAGGCGTTCACCGTCGCGTTTTCGGACGCCACGGCCAGGCTGCCCTGCGCGCCGATCAGGGAGCCGCCGCCGCCCGCGAGCGCCTTGGCCCAGGTCGTCGTGCCGCTGATTGGAACCAGCGCCATGGCGGTCACCGCGAGCGCACCGCCCGAGAAGCTGGCGTTGTCGCCGACATCGGCCGTCACCGTGGCGCCGACCGTGGACTTGGCGATGGCCATGCCGACGGCAGCGCCGCCGACCGAAACGCCGATCGCCTCGCTCGCAAGATTGGGCGTGATCGACGCCGACACCAGCGTGCCGACGCCGGTCGCGGACGTCGTGATGGAGGCACTGCTGCCGATCTCCGCCAGCACGGACGAGTTCTCGTGGGCCTCCGCATCCGCACCGACGCCGGCGACGATGCCGCCGCCGAGTGCTGTGGCAGTCGTCGTCAGCGTGCCGGCACCGCTGGCTCCGACTGCCAGAGTCGCGACGTTGACGGTGGAGCCGTTCAGAACCCTCGCAGCGACCGAGCTCGTTCGGCTCGCCGTTGCGACCGAAGCGCCGACAGCCACGGCGCCGCCGGTGACGCCGCCCGTGAAGACCACCTGGGTCGTCGAATCCATCGCCATGACGGCGGCGCCATTGCCGGTGCCACTCGCGCCGGTGATCTGGCCGCCGAGCAGCGCCACCACGGAGTTGCTGACATTGCCGACCGCGACAGCCGCCTGGGCGCCAAAGTAAAGCGCCGCACCGCCGGCGATGGCCTCGGTGTCGACGGTCTTGCCGGCATAAGGCCCGGTAGTCGCGTCCTTGACGACCGCCGCAACGGTGACAATCGGCGCCGAGACCGCCAAAGGCGTATCGGCGGCCACCAGCACGCCGGAGCCGTTGCGTCCGTAGTCACTCAGATTGGCGAGCACGGTGCTGTTGACGCTGGTGTAGCCGATGCCCGCACCGATGCCGACATTCTTGGCAAAGCCGGCGCCGAGCAGATACATCTTGGCCGCGTTGGCGCTGGTGGCGGCGACGTTGACCTGCGTGCCCGTGACGTTGCCGCCCGCGATCTGCGCGACGACGACGTCGTTGCCGCCGCTCAGCACGTTGCTGACGTCGTAGGTCGAGCTGACATTGGCGCTGTTCGGATTGCCGGCCGTGCCGCTGGCGACGGCGTTGCTGCCCTGCGCGTTGCTGGTGCCGTGGTTCACGGACGCGATGGTGCCGCTGCCGCCCTGATTGAGCTGACCGGTCTGCTGGCCCTGGGTGTCGGCATCGGCGGTGTTGGTGCCGATGATGATGACGCCGACGGTCGCGCCGATGCCGACGCTGCCGCCGATGCCGGCGGTGACCGCGTAGGACAGCACCTCCTTGGTGCTGAGCGCATTGACGTTGATCGCGCCTGACGAGTTCAGATTGCTGTTCCAGCTCTCGGCAACGGTCCGGCTCTTGAACACGATGACGTTGGCTGCGGCGCCGACGCCGACGCCTCCCCCGCTGGCGCCGACCGCAAGTGCGCCTGCGATCTCCTTGATCGCCACGTCTTCGTTGGCGTTGATCGTCACCGCGCCGGCCGTACCGCCCGTCACCCCATGCAGCGTGGTGTCGTAGACGCCGGCGATGGTGGTGTTGTTGGCGACCTCAATGTTGGCCATGCCGGCGATAGCCGCCGTCCCGGTCGAGAGCGCGCCGCCGATCGCATAGGCCTCGAAACGGTTCTTGGACTTGGCCTCGACGTCGAGCGCGCCGCTCAGATTGAGCGCGGTCGTGTGCGCCGCGCCGTTGCCCTGATAGCGGAACTCGTCGCCGACATAGGCCAGCGTCCGATTCGAAGAGACCTGGACCAGGAACGCCGCGCCGATCGCGGCCTGGCTGCCATAGGCGCCGGAGCCGTTCGCGGAGAAAATGCCGGTGTTGTTGTTGGCGTTCACCGTCAGTGACGCGGCCGTCAGCGCGCCGCCGTCAACATAGGCTTCCGTCGTCGCCTGGAAGACGTTCAGGCCGACCGAGCCGGTGTTGAAACCGATCGCGATCGACGACGCATCCTGCTCCGCATTGGCCTTCACAGTGACGGCGCCGACCGTCTCGCTCGACGACTGCACGCCGCCGACAGTGGCATTCGTGATATAGGCCAAGGTCTCGCGCGACATCGTCGTCGAGATGATCGTCGCGCCACCGCCGCCACTGCTGCCGTAAGCGATGCCGGCGCCGAACGCGCCGGAATAGGAGAAGCTCGACGCGGCGACCTCGATCTGCGGTTTGAGCGTCGAAGAGGTCAGGCGCGTGTCGATGGCCGCGCTGTCGATATAGGCCCTGGTCGACCCGCTCATCACGTTGGTGATCGGATTGATCATGATGGCGATGCTGGAGCTCGCGGCAAGCGAGGCGACGTTGGTCACGACGGCCTGGTGCGAGCTCGCCACCACGGCAAGGCCGCGCAGGATGTCCTGGTTCTCGGAGAGGTCGGGCGTGGTGTCGGTCGGCGCGTGGGCAGTACCGAGATCGAAGGCATGGACGAGCGAGCCGTTGTTGACCGACAGCGTATCGGACGAACTGGTTCCGAGCGCATCGACCTTGGTGTTCGCCCCGCTGATATAGGCTGCG
Source organism: Bradyrhizobium sp. TM239 (assembly GCF_036247985.1). Taxonomy (NCBI): domain Bacteria; kingdom Pseudomonadati; phylum Pseudomonadota; class Alphaproteobacteria; order Hyphomicrobiales; family Nitrobacteraceae; genus Bradyrhizobium; species Bradyrhizobium sp. TM239. The sequence goes on from NZ_BTIR01000003.1 coordinate 152,031, forward strand.
GTGGTTCCGGTGATCTGGTTGGTCACCAGCGAGCCCGCACCGCCGGCCGCGCCGGTCGAGATGGAGAGCGCGCCGGCGATCGCGGACACCTTGTCCGAATTGCTTGCGATGACGCCGACATTGTTGTTCGCCGTGACATCGGCACCGTTGATGCCGTTGGTGCCGGCTGCGGTGATGCTGGCGGTGACGTTGGTCCCCATCAGGCTGGTGACGACCGACCCTGCAAGTCCGACCTCCGAGGACGCTGCGATGCCGATGGCAACGTTCGAAATGCTGGCGTTCGAGCCGGCACCGATAGCGACGCTGCCCGTCGCGGTCACCCTGGACCCGGTCACGCCGGCGCTCACATTGTTGGCAATGTTGCTGTAGACCAGCGCAAGGCCACCGGCATTTCCATCAGGCGCGCCCGCCGCGAGCGCGGCGCTGCCCTTGATGCTGGAATTGTCGGTCGCCGTGACGGACACGGTGGTGGCGGCAACTGTCGAATTCGACGTGCTCGACAGGTTGTTGCCGATTCCGGCTGAAACCGTGTTGGTGATCGAGCTGATAGTCGTGCCGGCAACGCCGGCGAACTGCCCGCTCCCTCCGGTGAGGCCGATCGTAACCGACTGGATCTTCGAGGAATCGACCGCCCCCACATTGACGCGGCCGTTGGCGGTCGAAGCCTGGAGCAGCACATTGGCGATGTAAGCCGAATGGGTCGTTGCGATGGTGTCATAGACGATCGAGGCGCCAACGGCGTTCTGGGCGGCGTTGAGCACGCCTGCGACGGAAATGATGCTGGCGCCCGGCCCGTTGCCCATGCCTCCATTGAGCGCGGCGGCGCCGAAATCGATGCAGTTCTGTCCGCCCGTGCCGCCGCGGACGGTGCAGGTGTCCGAGGCGAGGTGATCGTTGTTCGACTTCTTGACGAGATTTCCGAGCGCGGTGTCGAGTGCCGACACCGCGCCGCTGTCCGCGAGAACTGTCACGCCGCCGACGTTGATGTTCACCGTTGCGCCGCTGTTGATATAAGCCGTCGTGGTCGGGGTGATCTCGTCGACGACGACGGCGCCGGACAGCGCGTTGCCGTTGGTCGCGGCGCCACCCGAGGCCGCACCCGCCGCGATCACGCTGGCACTGTCGGCCAGCACCAGGAGGGTGTCGTAGTTCGAGATCGAGGTCGTGCGGATATGCGCGTCGGTCGCGTTTCCGCCCGCGGGATCGGCAATCGACGCGTAGGTCAGTCCGATGCCGACCCCGGCCTGGCCACCCGACATGTAGAGCACACCGCCACCGATCGCGATGTTCGTCGTCTGGTAGGCGTCGACCTCGAGCGCGCGATTGACGCCGGTCGACTGGCCCGTGATCGTCGAGCTCTCGATATAGGCGTTGGCGCTGTCCGTGATGATGCCAACCGAGGCCGACAGCGATGCCGCGTTGGATTTCGATCCCGCCACGCCGAGGGCGACGACCATTTCCGAGCCGCCGTTGAGCGCCTGCACCGTCGCCGAACTCTGGTTGTTCATGGTGGTGCCGTAGATGTAGGCGAGCGTTGCGTTGTTCGACATCGCCGCGGCGATCGCCCCGCCGATCGCAGCGCCTTGAGCGGACGCGCCGGCCAGATTGAGCGCCGCGGAGCCGGAACCATTGTTGAGCATGGTGTCGTTCAGTGCCTGAACGATCGTATTGGTCACCACGGTGCCGGTCGTGGTGTACTTGTTGACCGTCGTATTCTTGATACAGGCGCTGGTGCCGAGCGAGACGTCGCTGATCGACGAACTGCCGGCGAGATCGATGCTGAAGCCGCTCGTGCTCGATCCCGAGGTCGAGCCGATCTTGCTCGCAGCCGTCGCCACGCCGGCGGCCCCTCCGGTCGCGCCAGCGCCGGCTGCACCCGCCTTGTCGGAGAAACTGGAGGCCTGCGGCTCGGAGATCGATGCCGCGACGGCGGCTGCGGTGATGCGCCCGGAGGTGGTCGCGCTGATCGTGAGGTTGTCGACATTGACCGCCCCGCTGCCGCCGCCATTGCCGGCAAACGGATCGTTCGAGCTGAACGGGCCGGGGCGGATGTCGGAGTGGTTGTCGCCGATATAGGCGGAGGTGTCGGTATTTGCGCCCAGATAGGCGACCGCCAACCCGACCGCCGAACCTCCGCTGGTGTTTCGGCTCATCGCGCCGGCCAGCGTCACCACCGACAGATCCTGCTGCGCCAGGACGCCGACTGTCGGCGCATAGACGGTGGCCTGGCTGGAGATCGAGGCATGCGTCGTGTTGTTCAGGAAGCCGAGCGAGGTGATGCCGTTCAGCGCCAGCGCACCGGCGGCCTTGCCGGACGACGGTGCGACGGCGATGAACTGATCCGAGGTGATCGCGTTGACGGCGATGTCGTCCGCCGCCCGGAGCGTCGCGTGGTCCGAAACGCCGGCAATGGTGTTGGTGTTGAACTGGACGAGATTGAGCGCGCCGCCGATCGAGGAGCCGCCCGAGGTGTTGCCCGGCAGGAAGCCGAGCGTGCCGACATTGCCGGCCGCGTCGATCGACGCCGTCGTCGTGGTCGCCGCGATCTGAATGCTGGCATTGTAAGTGTGGACGTCGCCATTATCCATCCCGGCCGACCAGCTGCTGCCGCAGGCCGCGGTCGCGCATGTCGCCGTCAGGCTCGCGCTGCCCGCAACCCACGCCGTCGTGTTGTTGTTCACGACGAAATGGTTGAGAGAACCGGCGATACCGATCGTGTCTCCGGCGTCGGCCGTGGCATTGGCATAGCTGGTCAGGATGTTGCCGCCGACGCCGAGACTGCCGTTGAGATGGCTCAGCACCGCACCGAGCCCGTCCCATTTCAGCCAGGTGTTGGTGATCGGCAGTTCGGTGGTGGCATCGACGGCGATGTTGGCCGCGTTGATCAGCGTGCCGCCCCCGACATAGGCGTTCGAATTATGGGTGAAGTTGCCCCAGGCGACAGCCGCGCTGATCGCCGTCCCCTCGCCGGTCGACACGTCCTTCGTGATCGCGCTGGACGTCGCATTGCTGCGAACGCCGCGATCGATGACGTTGCTGGCAACCGCAACGTTGCCGCTGGCATAGATGCTCGGTGCGCCGCCGCTCGGGCTCTGCGCGATCGCGGCGGTCGCGCTCTGGGTGCTGTTGGCCAGCGAGAGCGCGCCTGCGACCTTGAAGTCGAAGCTCAACGGCACCAGCGAGGTCATGTGGTCGAAGACGAAGTGCGTCGGCGAATCGACGTTCGAGACCGCGAACTCCTGGATCGCCGCGATCAGCGCCGGCAAGCCGGCGATGGACGAGGCCATCGTGGAATTGCTCGTGGTGTCGGACGTCGCCTCGACCAGAACGGAGCCGTTCATCCGGTTGGCGGCACTGGTTCCGAGCGATGCGCCGAGCGTCGCGGTCGCAGACGTCGTGACGTCGCTGATGGCGACCGCGGCGCCGACAGCGCCGCTCGCATTCGGCCCGCTCGCCGCGACCGACGTTGCGCTGGTCGAGAACGAGTTGTTGTTGATCGCGCGCACCTTCAGGGTGCTGCCGCTCGTATTCACCAGGCCCGCCGCGATATGCGCGCCGGTCTCGACGTTGGCGGTCGTCGACACCGATCCCTTGGAGTAGGCCACCGTCGGGACGATCTGCGCGCTCGTCGATGCCGCGAGGGCAGAAACGGCAATGGTCGCATCGTTGAGCGCCTTGATCTCGAGGTTGCCGCCGGCGTTGATCGTCGCGCCCGAGGCGATGTTGGTGGTCACGTTGCCATCGATCTTACCGACGACCACACCGGCCGCGACCGGCGTGAGACTGCCGAGCAAGGTGGATGCGACCGCCGGATCCGACGCGGTCTCGGTGGCGTGTGCGGAAATGGTGACGTCGCCGCGGCCGTTGATGTCGGCATGGCTGTTGATGTTGATCGTCGCGGTCGCGCTGGCCGCGACATAGCCGCCATTGAGCCCGAGCAGCGAGGCAGCGAGCGTCGAGCCGACGAGCGCGAGATCACCGACCGCAGAACCGTTCAGGAAACTCGACACGGCCGTCGAGGTCGCGGTGATCGAGACGGTACCACCGGTAATCTTGCCGTCGACCGTGATCGCCGTCGCGGCTGTGGCCTGACCGGACAGCTTGATGTCGCTCGCCGTTGCCCGCAACGTCACATTGCCGTCGGCGTAGGTGGTTCCGCCGAAATTGACCGACTGCGCCAGGATCTGCGCGCCATTCATGATCTCGATGTTCGGCGCGTCGATGATGACGTTGTTGGCGTTACCGGTCGAATGGCCGGAACCATCGAGACGACGGGCGTCGATCATCGCATGCGCGGCGAGCGTGATGGAATGATCCGCCTGGATGAGGTAGTCGGCACCGGCGCTGAGCCCGGCGAGCGCAGCCGCGACGGAGCTGTTCGACAGCGTCACGCCGGTATCGCCCTGGGCGGCATCGCCGACGACCAGGTCGGTCGGATCGATCAGCAACGTGCCGGCCTTGCCGTTGGCCGCGCTGAGATTGACCTTGATACCCTGGCCGATGTCGATGACGCCGTTCGCGCTGAAATCGACCAGGCCTGCATTGCCGGTCTTCGCGCTGGCGTTGAACCTGGCCCCGCCCGTCACGGTCAGATTCTGCGCCGCCTTCAGACGGATCTCGCCGGCATCGCCGGTCTTGCTGGCGATATTCAGCCTGGCGTTCCTGCCGATATCGATGTTGTTGCCGGCCTGCACCGTGATGTTGCTCGGCGTCGAGGTCCTGCTGTGCGCGGTCAGGCGGCCGTTGACGCGAGCGTTGTTGACGGCACCGATATGGATCGAACCGTTGCTGACGGTGATCGAGCTGGCGCTGCGCAGGCCCTTGGAATTGACGGATGCCGCGAACTTGGCGGCGTGGTCGAGATTGGCGATGTCGCGCTGGGTCGCGCCGCCGACGAAGACGTTCTGCCCGGTCAGGCGCACGCCGTCCTGGGCATTGACCCGGCCGTAGATGCGGATGTTGCCGTCCGGCGAGACCGGGAACGAGCCCGCCATGAGATTGCCCACCGCCGTGCCGTTGATCGCACCGCCCGGACCGATCAGGCTGTCGGTGAACTCGCGCGTCGGGGTCGAGACATTGAGGCTGCCGACATTGACCACGCCGCTGCGGCCGACCACGAAGCCCTTGGGGTCGGCGAAATAGACGTTACCGCCGATTGAGCCGTTCATGTAGGAGTTCAGCGTGCCGTTGACGTAGACCGGCGCGTCGCGAACGATGTTGACGAGGTTTCGCGTCCCGGTCGGCAGTTGCAGGTTGACCGTATTGCCCTGCCCGACGCTGAACTGCGAGAACGAGTTGAAGGCGTTGTTGCCCGAGACCGTCGACGTCGTGACGTTGGTGACGCTGCCGGAAGTTTGAAGGCTGGTCCCGGTGCGGCCGTCGGGAACGATGACGTTCGCCGTCTGCGCCTGAAGGCGGACGCTGTACACCGGCAGGAAGACCATCTGCATTGCGCAGAGCAGCGACATCGAACGGAAGCGCGCCAGCCCCCGCAGCGTCGTCCGCTCGTCATTGTCTCGCGCCGCAGATGGTCCGCGCATGTCAGATCCTCTTCATCGGCATTGGCGCCGATCCACAACAGGGTGGGAGAATGTCGAGCGATCCCGACATCAGAACTGGCCGGGCGGCAGCTTGAAGATGTCAGGGCTCTTGGCGTCGGCCACGTAGAACAGCAGCAGGCTTGTCGGCGTCAGCACACGCTGGTTGTTCTCCTTGTTCTCGAACGTGCCCTGGAGCAGCAGGATCACCGAGCGATCCTTGGCGTCGCTGCCGCGGAACATCACGATGCCGCCGGCGACGGGCATGTTGACGGCGATGGAGTCGGGCTTGAAGCCTTCGCCCATGAAATGGGCGCGCAGGATGTTGGCGTTGGAGAACAGCTTCTCCGGCGTGATCGCTGCGTCAGTCGCCTTCGACCAGACCGCGCCGACCTGGATCAGCGACTTCGACTTGTAGCCGAACACGTAGGAGAGTTCGGCGGTGCCGCCGTTCGGCAGTAACTCCGGAACAGACAGCAGAATGCTGTGCGTCAGCTCGGACGCGTTGTCCTGTGACTTGATGGCGTCGGGCTTGGCGTTGAAATCCTTCGTCATCGCCGCGCGCACATCGGCCTCGTTCATGCCGAACTTGGCGGAGCGGAAACCGTCGATCGCCTTGATCTTGTCGTCCGCGGCCGGTGTCTCGGCCGAATTCGCCCCGGCGGCGACGGGCGTGCCGGCTGCAGCGGGAGCGCCGGCCGCAGCCGCTCTGGGTGCCGGCGCAGCCTTCTGCTTCGGTACGGCGCCCTGGGCCGCGAGCGGTCCGGCAGCAATGAAGGTGAGCAGGCCGACGACGGCCGGAATGAGATAGATTTTGCGCATCGAGAACCTTCGAAACAACTTGAAACAACGCTTCAAAAATCGGTAGCTGCGAAATCGCCTTCCCCGAACCGTCGTCGCAACCGAGACGGAAAATGCTGCAACGCGACAAGGCGTTACAAGGCGTCACGAAGCAGACAACGCTCGAAGCAGCGACTCTTTGGCAGCGTAGGAATACGGTATCGGGCTGCCAAACGCTGCGAATGAGCATTCATAAGCGCATTTTTTCATCAATTGTGGATGCCGGCCGTTCGCGCTAAGCATCCGCTCCGGGGCAAGCCATCATGCGAAGAGTATCATGACCGAACGGCCTTCCGCTCTCGCGGTCGATCGCCGCGGCTTCATTCGCCTTGCGGGTGCAACCGCCGCGGGATGGGCCGCGCTTGGCGCAACGTCGGATCGCATGCGGATCGTCGGATCGCTGACCGCATTGCCGCTCGACGACGAGCTGACCCGGCGGAGCATGATCGACAGTGCAACCTCCCGCCTCGGCGGCCTCGTCGCCGGCTTGAGGCAGCGCGGCTGGGTCGAAGGCGTCAACTTCCGCCTCGAGCTCCGTTCGACCTTCGGCACACCGGACCGGCTCAAGGCCGCGATTCAGGAATTGCTGGAGCTGAAGCCGGATGTGATCCTGACGGGGTCGACGGTCGAAACCGTGGCGGTCCTTGCCGCCACCAGGACCATCCCGATCGTCTTCGCGACCGCCAACGATCCCGTCGGCAACGGCTTCGTCGAAAGCCTTGCGCATCCCGGCGGCAACGTCACCGGCTTCACCAACAGCACCGCCGAGATGGGCGGCAAATGGCTGCAGCTGATCCGCGAGGCCGTGCCCGATCTTGCGCGCGTCGGTATCCTGTTCAACCCTGCGACCACCCCTCGCGGCGGGCGCTTCTTCCTCGACTCGATCGAGCAAGAGGCGTCCGAGTCCGGAGTGTCCGCGATCCCCGCCCCCGTCAACGCGCCGACGGACATCGACGAAGCCGTCGGGCGCTTCTCCGAGGCGCCCAAGGCGGCGATGATTGCGCTGGTCGACAGCTTCCTCGTCGTCAACCGGCAGGCGGTCGTTGCGGCGGCAGCCAAGTATCGCGTGCCCACGATCTATCCGTTCCACTACTTCATGGATGCCGGCGGGTTGATGAGCTACGGGCCGACGCTGGAAGTGCGCTCGGCCGATTACGTCGATCTCATCCTGCGCGGCACCAAGGCCGGCGACCTGCCGGTGCAATCGCCGCGGAAATACGAGCTCCTGATCAACCGCACCGTCGCCCGCACGTTGGGACTGACCATCCCGTTCACGCTGCTCGCGCGCGCCGACGAGATCCGCGAGTGAACGAAACAGTCGACCAGGGACATTTGCGAACGCCTCCCGGCCGGCTGTTCCGCAAATATCTCTACTCGATCGTCGCCCTCGCCTTTGCCGCGCTCGCCATCAACACCGGCTTCGACGTCTGGTTCTCCTATCGCGAGCAGAAGCAGCTTCTGGCGGCGACCCAGCGCGAGCAGGCAGCGTCCGCTGCGATTCAGATCGGCCAGTTCATCGGCCAGATCGAAAACCAGATCAGATGGCTCTCGCGCCTGCCGCCGGAGCTGTCGACCAACGAAGACGAGCGGCTGAACGCCATCCGTCTCCTGCGCCTCTCTCCGGCGATCGCGGAAATCGCCGAGCTCGACTCGCGCGGGCTTGAACAGATGCGCGTGTCCCGCCGTGTGGCGGACAGGATCGGCAGCAAGGCCGACCTCTCCGCCTCGCCCGCGTTTCGCGGTGCCAATGAAAGCCGGGCCTATTACGGGCCGGTCTACTTCTTCGGCGACACCGAACCATTCATGACGCTCGCCACGCGCGGAATTGGCCGCAATCCCAACGTGATCGTCGCCGAGGTCAATTTGCGTTTCATCTGGGACCTCGTCGCCGGGATCAGGGTCGGCAACACCGGCAAGGCCTATGTGGTGGACCGCACGGGGGTCTTGATCGCGCATCCCGATCTGTGGCGAGCCCTGCAACGCAGCGATCTCTCCGGCCACGCCGACGTCCGCGCCGCGCTCGACGGCGTGGGGCCGCCCTCCGGCGGCCTGGTCAAGGAGGACCTGTCCGGTCAGCGCGTGCTGTCGACCTATGCGACGGTCCCCTCGCTCGGCTTGCTGGTGTTCGTCGAGCTGCCGCTCAGCGAGGCCTATGCGCCGATCTATGCGTCCATTGGCCGTTCGACCTTTCTCCTCGTCGTCCTGCTCGCCGGCGCGGTATTGGTCTCTCTCCTTCTCAGCCGGCGCATGACGGGGCCGATCCAGCTGCTGACGCAGGGCGCGCGGCGGATCGGGAGCGGCGATCTCGGCCTGCGGCTCGCGATCAAGACCGGCGACGAGCTGGAAGCGCTCGGCGATCAGTTCAACCGGATGGCCGCGCAACTGCGCTATTCCTACGCGACGCTGGAGCGCAAGGTGATCGAGCGCACCTCCGAGCTGGAGAAGGCGCGCGATCAAGCCCTTGCCGAGCACGATGCCGCCGAGCGCGCGCGCAGTGCAGCTGTGGCGGCCAATGAGACCAAATCGCGCTTCCTCGCTGTCGTCAGCCACGAGCTGCGCACGCCGCTGAACGGCGTCATGGGCGTGCTGCAGCTGCTCGACGACGGCAGCCTCGGCGAAGCGCAGCAGCGCCGGCTCACGACCGCGGCCGCATCGGGCGAAACGCTGATCGCGCTGGTCGACGCCATCCTGGAATATGCGCGCCTCGAGGCCAGCACCGAAACGTTGGAGACGCGCGATTTCCGCCTCGGCCAGCTGATCGAAACGGCCGCCGACCTGATGCGTCCGCAGGCTTTCGGCAAGGGACTGACCTTCGACCTCGCCTGCGATGCGACGGTCAATACCTCCGTGCACGGCGATCCCGTGCGGCTCAATCGCATCCTGCTCAATTTGATCGGCAACGCGATCAAGTTCACCCCACGCGGCGGCATCGGCTTGAACGCGGCCGCCGAGCGCCACGACGATCATGTTCTGCTGCGCATCACCGTTCGCGATACCGGCATCGGCATCGCGCCCGACATGCACGAGCGGATTTTTGAGGATTTCGTGCAGGCGGACGACAGCATCGCGCGGCGGTTCGGCGGCACTGGCCTCGGCCTTGCGATCGCGCGGCGCCTCACCCGCCTGATGCGCGGCGAGCTGACGGTGGCGAGCACGCCGGGCGCGGGCAGCTCGTTCATGCTTGAAGTGCCGCTCGGCCGCGCCGCAAGCGGCATCGCGCAAGGCGCGCTTCCGCCGCCGTCGCGGCAGCTTCGCGTGTTGCTGGTCGACGACGATCCCGTCAATTGCGAGGTCGGCGAAGCGATCCTGAAGCGGCTCGGCCACCGCCCCACCCTCGCCGGCAACGGCGCCTCGGCCGTCGCACTTGCCCGCGATCAGGCCTTCGACGTCATCCTGATGGACCTGCACATGCCCGACATGGACGGCGTGGAGGCCGCGTCGCGGATCGGCAAGCTCGGTTTGCGGAAGATGCCACGCATCATCGCCGTCACCGCCGACATTTCCACCAAAGCCCGCGAGCGGCTCGCTGGCGCCGGCATCACCAAAATCGTGAGCAAGCCGATCCTGATCAACGCGCTGCGCGAGGCGATCGAGGACGATCCCAGGGAGGAGCCCGCCGCAGCGCAACTCGCTGCAGGTGCATTGATCGACCGGCATTTCCTCGACGATCAGAAGGAGCTGCTCGGCGCGACCCAGATCGCGAAACTCAACCAGCTTCTACGGCAAACGAGCGAGCAACTGATCGGCGATATCGTCAAGGCCGCGGACATTGGCGATCACGAGCAGCTCGCGCGGTCCGCCCATCAGCTCGGCAGCGCCGCGAGCGCACTCGGCCTCGTCCGCCTGTTCGAGCGCTGCCGCGAGATCGAGCTGGCGGCAGCCACGATGTCTCCACCCGAGCGCCAAAGTGCCGCGCGTGAGCTCGCTGCGCTGCGAGCAGCGTCGATGAGCGCGCTCGACGATCTGCTCCAGCCTACCGAGCAGCGATCGGTCAGCTAGATTTGCTCGGGTCGAGCTCTTAGCGTTTTGACCCTGAGCAGACCAACTCGGCTGAAATCGCACATTGACGTCTGCGAGCCCCCGGCGTTGAATGGTGTTTTCGATGTGGCGGAGAGCTGCGGCGTCCCGTCGCCCGACAAGCGCTCGTTAGCCGCTCCTGATCTTCGCCTTCGGAAAGTACAGTTGGCTTCACCGACTCGCTGGGAGGTCGAGAGCCATGAGATTTCCAGCTGCTCTATGCATGTTCTCGTTGGCATTGCTCACCGCGGCGGGGGCGCGTGCGCAAATCCAGGAGGGCCCGCCAGCGTGGGCCTACCCGGTCAACCCGCCCAATTTTCAACGCACGCCTGACGATGGCACGATCAGGCACGTTCCTGACAGCGCCGCAGGTTTTACGCTGACGCAAGTGCGCGATCTGTTCGCCGCGCCCGACTGGCACCCGGACGATCATCTGCCAATGCCGGAAATCGTGGCGAGGGGGAGAAAGCCAGAGGTGTTCGCGTGCGGCGTCTGCCACCGGGCAGACGGACCGGGCGGTCCTGAGAATGCCAGCCTATTTGGTCTCTCCGCGGAATACATCATTCAGCAAACGGCGGAGTTCAAGACGGGCCTGCGCACGAACTCTGCACCTCGCGTCGCCACCGACCTGATGATCAAGTTGTCCAAAGCGGTGACCGATCAGGAACTCGCAGAGGCCGCAGCCTACTTCGCCTCCATCAAGCCGAGATCGAATATTGTCGTCGTAGAGGCCGAGGCGGTGCCAAAAACACAGGTGAGAGACTTGTTCCTAGCTCCGCTGGACGGCGCCGAGAAAGAGCCCATCGGTCAGCGCATCATCGAGATACCGGAAGACGTTGAGCACTTTGTCAGCCGGGACTCGCGCGCTCGTTTCATCGCCTACGTCCCGGTAGGCAGCGTTCAGAAAGGACGGACGTTGGCAACGAACAGCGATCCGCGCGTCCAGTGCGGGACCTGTCACGGTGCTGACCTCAACGGGACTGTCATCGCGCCGGGGCTTGCGTCCCGTTCGCCCACCTACATGTTCCGGCAGCTCTATGACTTCAAATCGGGTGCGCGGAAGGGCGCCAACAGCGAACTCATGAAACCGGTTGTCGAGAATCTCAGCGTCGACGACATGATCGCGCTGGTGGCCTTTTCAGCGTCGCTCAAGCAATGACAATCTTCGGGTGCTGTGCAGAGCGGGCCAGCCGGCGCGTCGTGGGCTTACGGCCTGGCCTCCGCACGTCTGCCCCCGCCGTCGCCTTCGTCCTCGTCACGGCTGAAGCGCTCGACCAGAAAATCGATGAAGAGCCTGACCTTCACCGACAGGTGCCGCGTCGGCGGATAGACCGCATAGAGCGCGAGCGGCGGCGCGGAATAGTCTTGCAGCACGGCGCGCAGCTCGCCCTTCCTCAAGGCATCAGCGGCAATGAACTCCGGCAGCAGCGCGAGGCCCCTGCCTTTGATCGCGACGTCGCGCAGCACCTCGGCATTGTTGACGCAGAGCGACCAGGCCGGCTGGATCCAGTGATCACCGTCCGCGCCCGTCAGCTTCCATTGATTGCCGGTGAGGAGGAAGCCGTAGGTCAGCGACGCGTGATCGCGCAGATCCTGCGGATGCTTTGGCGTGCCGTGACGCGCCAGATAATCGGGCGAGGCGCAGATCATGCGCGCCACCGGCATGATTTTTCGCGCGATCAAACTCGACGATTCCAATTCTGCAATCCGAAGCGTCACGTCAAAGCCGTCCTGCACGGGATCGAGCAGGTCGTCGCTGAGCACGATCTGGAGCTGAAGCTCGGGATAGCGCGTCATGAATTCAGCCAGCACCGGCCCTAGCCGCATCGTGCCGAACGACATCGGCGCGTTGACGCGCAACAATCCCCGCGGCGCCGACTGCGCCTGCGTCACCGCCTGGTCGGCCGCCTCGACCTCCGAGAGGATGACGAGCGCGCGCTCGAAATAGCGCTGGCCGTTCTCGGTCGGGCTCGCGTGCCGGGTGGTCCGGTTCAGGAGCTGCACGCCGAGGCTCTCCTCGAGGTCGGCGATGTATTTGCTGATCGCCGAGCGCGACAGCCGCAGCTGCCGGCCGGCTTCCGCAAAGCTGCCGCTTTCCACCACCTTCACGAAGGCCCGGAGACTGCCGAGCTTATCCAAGGGCTGCTTCCGTCGATTGTTTCCAAATCGTAGACATAGCCGTCATATTTGCATGGATTGTCTCCAATCCAAAGCGGAACAATATTTCCGACCAGAGCAAGACGCTACCCGAGCTTTGGAGGACGACAATGTCTGGACTGCACCATGTCACCGCGATCGCCGGCGACCCCATCCGCAATTTCGGCTTCTACACCCGGGATCTCGGCCTGCGCTTCGTCAAGAAGACGGTCAATTTCGACGATCCCGGCACCTATCACTTCTATTATGGCGACGAGACCGGCCGCCCCGGCACCATTCTGACGTTCTTCCCCTGGGCGGGCGTTTCGGCCGGGCGCCGCGGTGTCGGCGAGACCCATCAGACCGCCTTTCGCGTGCCGCAGCGCTCGCTCGGCTACTGGACCCAGCGCTTCACCGAGAAGGGCATCGCCTACGAGGCGCTCGAGAAGCGTTTTGGCGAATCCGTGCTGCCGTTCACCGATCCCGACGGCATGGCGCTCGCGCTGGTCGGCATTCCCGGTGCCGAGAGCGAGCCCGGCTGGAGCAATGGCGACGTGCCGGTCGAGCACGCGATCCGCGGCTTCCACGGTGTGACACTGCTGCTCGACAGCGCGGTGAAGACCGCCGCCGTCCTCACCGACGTGTTCGGCTTCAAGGAAACGGGGCGCGAAGGCTCGGTGATCCGCTTCAAGGCGCCGGGCGACGTCGAGGGGAGCGTGGTCGACATCTACGAGGCCAAGGGCTTCTTGCGCGGCCATCAGGGCGGCGGCTCAGTGCATCACATCGCCTTCCGCGCGGCTGACGATGCCGAGCAAGGCAAGATGGCCGAGAGGCTCGTAAGCAATCACGGCCTGCATCCGACCGAGCAGAGGGACCGCAACTACTTCCGCTCGATCTACTTCCGCGAGCCCGGCGGCGTGCTGTTCGAGATCGCGACCGACATCCCCGGCTTCGCCGTCGACGAACCCGTCGCGACGCTCGGACGTGACCTCAAGCTGCCGAGCTTCCTTGAACAACACCGCCAGCAAATCGAGGGCGTTCTACCGAACCTGGAAGAGAGCGTGTCATGACCGAGAGTGCCTTCATCCATCGCTTCGAGCCCGCGGCCAGCGCGGGCTCCACGCCGCTGCTGCTGCTGCATGGCACCGGCGGCGACGAGAACGACCTGCTCGGGCTCGGCAAGATGATCTCGCCGGGGTCCGCGCTGCTCTCGCCGCGCGGCCGCGTGCTCGAGCACGGCATGCCGCGGTTCTTCCGCCGTCTCGCCGAAGGCGTGTTCGACGAGGACGACGTCCGCCGACGCGCGCGCGAGCTCGGCGACTTCGTCAACGAGGCGCGGAAGCGATACGGCATCGCCGCGCCGGTCGCGGTCGGCTTCTCAAACGGCGCCAACATCGCAGCCGCGCTGTTGCTGTTGCAGCCGGATGTGCTCGCAGGCGCGATCCTGCTGCGCGCGATGGTGCCGCTGTCGGATCCGCCCGCAGCCGATCTTGCGGGCAAGCCGATCCTGCTATTGTCCGGACAGGCTGATCCGATCGTGCCGGCCGGCAATTCGGCCAAGCTTGCGGCCCTGCTCTCGCAAACAGGTGCAAGCGTGACCCACAGGGTCCTGCCGGCGGGCCATCAATTGTCGCAAGCCGACGTGACCCTCGCCCGCGACTGGATCGGCAGCGTCGACGCCAAGGCAGCATGACCTGACGAACGGCGCATCGTTACGAGCGATGCGCCGCTCTTTTCACTCGAACCAGCCGCGCCGCTTGAACCAGATCAGCGGCAGAACGCCGCTTGCGATGATCGCGAGGCATGCCAGCGGATAGCCGAACGTCCAGTCGAGCTCCGGCATGTGCTTGAAATTCATGCCCCAGATGCCGACCAGGATGGTTGGCGGCACACCGACCACGGACACAATCGTCAAGATCTTGAACAGCTCATTCTGCTGGATATTGATGAAGCCAAGCACCGCATCCAGCAAAAGTTGGATCTTGTCCGACAATCTCGTTTCGTAATCGTTGAGCGAGGCGACGTCCTTCGACACCGCCTCGAGGCGCTTCTTCGAGGCTGCCGTGATCCACTCGCTGCCAACGTCGCCAGCAAACGAAGCGATGCGGCCGACCCCAAGTAGAACATCCCGCGCCTTGGCCAATCTGTCGGCCAGTTCACCGATGTTTTCGAGCGCTTCCCGCATCCTGCGACTGGAGTGGGCCAGCCGCTTGGTCCGAACGAGGCCGCCCTTGAAAACGCCCCGCGAAAGCCCGTCGACTTTCGCACCAAGATGCTCCAGGACATCGGCGCCGCGATCGACCATTGCTTCGAGCAAGCTGGTGAACACACACATGCCGTTCTCGAGACTGTCGTCGGAGCCGATGCGCTCACCGATGGCCTCGAAGATAGGCAATTTGGCAAAACGCACTGTCACCAGCACGTGGGGACCGATGACGAAGCCCACCGGCGTAATCTCGGCCTCGCCGCCCTCGTCGGGCTGGACTGCAGGAGAGCTGAGATAAAGCGTGCCGTGGTCAAAGATCAGTCGGCTCGATGCTTCGATCTCGCTAAGAGAATCCTGGGACGGAATCCGTATTCCCAACAGCCGTTCGACAAACTGCTTTTCCTCGTCGGTCGCATTCAGCAGATCTGCCCAAATGATCTCCGAGGGCATTTCCGTGCTGATGCTTCGCCAGTCGTTGGACGGCCATCTATACAGTTTGAGCAAGAACCGAACTCCGTGTGCCCCCGGCGGCGGACCACGCGCGGCATGCGGCCATCCTGCGTCAAGCTAACGCACGAGGATTTCGATCGTTCAATGTCTGGAAATCGACGGAAGCTGCGCTCGAAAGAAACGCCTTCTGATGATGCTGCCATCATGCCGGTGTTTTGCCCGACGCATCAACCGGTCTCAGCTGCGGCGCATGATGCCGAGCACCCCCGCAAGCCATTGAAATAGCTGGCCCCGTCTACTGTGCATGGGGTTGTTTTCGAGTTTTTTGCCTGGAGCAGTCGAACCAATGGCCTCTTCCCGATGGAAGAGGCCATTGTCGACGCGAACCAGCGATCTGTTGGAGTATTCGCTACTCCCAAGACCACGTCGAGAAATCGTTCTCGAACTGCGGGACTTCCTTCCAGACGCCCTTCAGCTTCTTGTTGGTGACGGTGGGCCATTGCGGCTGGAACAGGTAGGCGGAGACGGCGTCGGTCGCCAGCATGCGCTGGGCATCGCCGAGGAGCTTGGTGCGGGCGGCTTCATCCGGCGTCGACACGATCTGCTTGTAGAGCGCGTTGAACGCCTCGTTGTTGTAGCCGAGATAGTAGTCCGGCTCGGTGATCTTGACGAGGTCGAACGGCTCGACATGGCTGACGATGGTCAGGTCGAAATTGTGCGGACCGTTGGGCGCGAACACCTGCGACAGCCACTGCGCCCATTCGACGTTCTCTATTTTGGCGACGATGCCGACCTTGGCGAGCTGGGCCGCGACGATCTCGCCGCCCTGCCGCGCATAAGGCGGCGGCGGCAGCTTCAGCGACAGCTCGAGCGGCGCGGTGACGCCGGCTTCAGTGAGCAGCTTCTTGGCCTTCTCGGGGTCGTAGGGGTTGACGCCGGTGGTGTCGACATAGCCGAGCGATCCCGGCGTATAGAAGCTGCCGATCGGCGTGCCGAACCCCTCTACGGCGCCGTCGATCAAGGCCTTGCGATCGATCGCAGCGAGGATGGCGCGGCGAACACGGACGTCGTCGAGTGGCTTCTTGCGGTGGTTGATCGCGACGATGGTCTTGGCCCTGGAACCGCCGATCAGCACCGTGAAGCGCGGATCAGACTTGAATTGAGCAACGACGCGGGTCGCGATGCGCGGGAATGCGTCGACGTCGTTCGAGAGCAGCGCCGCGGCCTGGGCGGCCGGATCGGAGATGAAGCGGATCGTCACCTTCGAAAGCTTGATCGCCGAAGCGTTGCGATAGTCGGCCCATTTGCTGAGCGTGATCGAGGAGCCCTTGGCCCAGGCGCCGAGCTGATAAGGCCCGGTCCCGACCGGCTGCGTGACGTTGGTGGCCGCGCTCTTCGGCTCGACGATCGAGCCGCTCGCCTGCCCCAGCAGGAACGGCAGGTTCGGCTCGGAGTATTTCACCGAGATCACGACGGTGTCGGCGTCGGGCGTCTCGACCTTCTCGAAGGCCTGGAACAGGCTCTTGTCCTTGTTGGTGCTGTTTGCCGCGGCATTGCGCTCGAACGAGAACTTCACCGCCGCGGAATCGAACGGCTCGCCATTGTGGAATTTGACGCCCTTGCGGAGCTTGAACGTGTAGGTCTTCAAGTCGGGCGACGCAGTCCAGCTCTCCGCCAGCAACGGCGAGACCGAGCCGTCCTCGTTGATCTTGGTCAGCGTCTCGTAGATGTTGTAGAGCGTGACCTCGGCGATCGCGGCGGCGGCGGCATTGGTGGGGTCGAGCCCCGGCGGCTCCAGCGTCATGCCCATGACGACGCTGTCCTTCTTGCTCTGCGCCAGCACGGGCAAAGGCGCCGCGACGAGCGCGGCGGCAAACGCGACGATCGATAATTTCCTCAACATGCGTAACTCCCCGGCCTGTTCTGTTCTTAAGCCTACGCCAATCCGGCTCCGGACTCTAACCTTCCATGGCCGCCGGCGGCAACGCCATCACGGCCTCTGCCCGGTGGCAGGCGGCAAGGTGCCCCTCGCCCACCTTGCGTAACTCAGGCAGGGCCTCGCGGCAATGCTGGTCGGCGAGCGGACAGCGCGCGACATAGGGACATCCGGCCGTGGCCGTCGATTGCGAGGCGATCGCCTGGCCCCCGCGCCGCCGCCGGCCGCCGCCGGCGCGCGCCCGCGGCACCGCCTCCAGCAGCGCCCGCGTATAGGGATGGGCGCAATGCTCGAACAGGTCTTCGGGCCGGCCCTGCTCGACGATGCGGCCGAGATACATCACCGCGACCTCGTCGCAGAGATAGTCGACGACGGCGAGGTCATGGCTGATCAGGATGTAGCTCAGCCCGAACTGCTCCTGGAGGTCCTGCATCAGGTTCAGGACCTGCGCCTGCACGGAGACGTCGAGCGCGGAGACCGGCTCGTCGGCGACGATGAGCTTCGGCTGGGTGATCAGCGCGCGTGCGATCGCGATGCGCTGGCGCTGGCCGCCGGAGAACTCGTGCGGATATTTCTCCATGTCGGCATCGCGCAAGCCGACCTGGCGCAGCACTGCGGAGACGCGCGCGCGAAAGGTGGTGCGGTCGGCGTCTTCCAGCACCGTCAGCGGCTCGGCGACGATGCGGGCGATGGTCTGGCGCGGATCGAGCGATCCGTAGGGGTCCTGGAACACCATCTGGAAATCGCGCCGCGCGCGGCGCAGCTCGTCGGCCGAGATGCGGTTGAGGTCGCGCCCGAGCAGCGCGACCTGCCCCGAGGTCGGCCGCTCCAGCGCCATCACCAGCCGCGCGAAGGTCGACTTGCCCGAACCGGATTCGCCGACGACGCCAAGGCTCTTGCCGGCGGCAACCCGCACGCTCACGCCGTTGAGCGCGCGCACCTGCCCCGGCGGCCGGAACAGGCTTTCCCGCGGCAGGGCGTAGCGCTGTTCGAGATCCTTCACGTCGAGAAGAGGCGCAGCGGTCATGCGGTCACCGCTTCGACGTTCTCGGCCATCGAGACATCCGTCCTGATGCAACGCACGAAGTGCCCGGGTCCGACATCGACCATCGGCGGAAGCGCGGCGCGGCACCGATCGATCACGAGCGGACATCGGTCGGAGAAAGTGCACCCCGCAGCCAGATCTGCAAGCTCCGGCACGGTCCCCGATATCGTCTTCAGCCGCGTCCCCTTGCGCGCGCCGAGCTTCGGCCGGGCGCGAAACAGGCCCTGCGTATAGGGATGCCCCATGCGGCGGAACACCTCGTCGGTCGGCCCGCTCTCGACGACGGTGCCGCCATACATCACCATCATGCGCTGCACGTTCTCGGCGATGACGCCGAGATCGTGCGAGATCAGGATCATCGACATGCCGCGCTCCTCGACGAGATCGGCGATGAGGTCGAGGATCTGGCCCTGGATGGTAACGTCGAGCGCGGTGGTCGGCTCGTCCGCGATCAAGAGGTCAGGCTCGCAGGCAAGCGCCATCGCGATGGTGATGCGCTGACGCTGGCCGCCGGAAAACTGGTGCGGATAGGCGTCGACGCGCCGCGCCGGATCGGGGAGTCCGACGCGGTCGAGCAAGGCGATCGCCTCTTTGCGCGCCTGTGCCGCCGAATGCTTCTTGTGGCGTCGCAGCGGCTCGGCAACCTGATGCCCGATCGTGTGCATCGGATTGAGCGCGGTCATCGGCTCCTGGAAGATCATGCTGATGCGGTTGCCGCGCAGGCGGCAATAATCCGCGTCCGGCAATCGGGCGAGCTCGTTGCCGTCAAGCTTGATGCTGCCCGAGACCACGGCGCTGTCTGGCAGCAGCCCCATCAGGGACATCGCCGTGACCGATTTGCCGCAGCCGGATTCGCCGACCAGCCCCAGCGTCTCGCCGCGCTTCAGGGCGAAGCTGACGCCGCGCACGGCCTGCGCCGGCCCGCGGCTGGTATTGAGACGCACGCCGAGATGATCAACCTCGAGCAGCGGCACGGCCTGTCGCTCGCCCATCGTCATCGCTCCCGTGCCAGTCTGGGATCGAGCAGGTCGCGCAATCCGTCACCGAGAAGATTGAGGCCGAGCACCGCGATCGCGATCGCAGCGCCCGGATAGACCGCGAGCATCGGCGACTGGAACAGCAGCGTCTGCGCATCGTTCAGCATCCGTCCCCAGGACGGCTGCGGCGGCTGCGTGCCCAGGCCAAGATAGGACAGCGCGGCTTCGGCGAGGATCGCGAGCGCGAACTGGATGGTGACCTGCACGATCAGGATCGACAGAATATTCGGCAGCACGTGCTCGATGGTGATGCGGAAGGCACCCTTGCCCGCGGCGCGCGCGGCCAGCACGAATTCGCGCGCCCAGATCGCGTTGGCCGAGCCGCGCGTCAGCCGGGTCAGCGTCGGGATCTGGAAGATGCCGATCGCGACGATCGAGGTCACCATCCCCGGCCCCACCACCGCGGCGAGCATGATCGCGGAGAGCACCGCCGGAAAGGCGAAGGTGAAGTCGGAGAAGCGCATGATGATCTCTTCGGTCCAGCCGCGCCGGGCCGAGGCGACCAGTCCGAGCGTAACGCCGAAGCTGAGACCGATGCTGACGGCGATGACGCCGACCATGATGGTGGAGCGGGCGCCGGCGAGCAGCAGCGAGACGATGTCGCGGCCGAAGGAATCGGTGCCGAGCCAGTGCGCTGCCGAAGGCGGTCGCAGCTTCGAGGCGATGTCGATCTCGTAGGGCGACCACGGCGTCCACACCAGCGAGAGCAGCGCCGAGGCGAGCACCAGAAGGCTCAGCGAGCCACCGAGCACGAAACTGCGATGGCGCAGCGCGCGGCCCCAGAAGGTCTTGGCCGGCACGCGGCGCGCCGCGACCGGCGCGTCAATTGGAGTGGTCAGGGGCGCGCTCACAGGTCGTGGACCTTGATGCGGGGATCGATGAAGGCATAGAGCACGTCGACCACGAAATTGACGATGACGACCATGGTCGCCAGCAGCATCACGCAATTGCGCACCACGATCAGGTCGCGGTTGGCGATCGACTGGAAGATCAGCCGGCCGAGGCCCGGCAGATAGAACACGTTCTCGATCACGATGGTGCCGGCGAGTAGATTGGCGAATTGCAGCCCCATGACCGTCATGACGGGGATCATCGCATTGCGCAGCACGTGGCTCCACAGCACCTCGCGCTTGCCGAGCCCCTTCGCGCGGGCGGTGCGGACGAAGTCCTCGCGCAGCACTTCGAGGACGGCCGAGCGCGTCACACGCGCGAGGATCGCGGCCTGCACCACCGCGAGCGAGATCGCCGGCAGCAGCAACGACTTGACGCCGAGCCAGATGCCTTCCTCCCAGCCGGAGAATCCCCCCGCCGAGAGCCATTGCAGCCGTACCGAGAACAGGAGAACCAGCAGTATCGCGAACCAGAAATTCGGCAACGCGATGCCGACCTGCGTCAGCGACATCACGCCGACGTCGCCGAGCTTGTTGTGGTTGGCGGCGGTGTAGATGCCGGCCGAGAGCGCCAGCGTCACCGTGATCGTCATGGCCATGATCGCGAGCGGAACGGTCAGCACCAGCCGCTCCGCGATCAGGCTGGCGACCGACGTGCCGTAGACATAGGAGTTGCCGAGATCGCCGACGAGGAGGCCCTTGATCCATTGCAGATAGCGAACCGCCAGCGGCTGGTCGAGCCCGAGCTTGACGGTGAGCGCACGCACCGCGTCTGGCGAGGCATCGGCGCCCATCAGCATCTGCGCGGCATTGCCGGGAAGCGCATCGAGCACCAGGAAAATGATCAGGGATGCGCCGACCAGCGTCGCCAGCAAGGTCAACAGACGTCGGAGGACAAATACGCTCATGCGCGCTCGGCTTCAGGGCTCAGCTGCGGCACGATCAACATGTCCGGGCGGCTGAGGCAAGCCTTTTGCTGCATACCCATCTTCTCAAGCCGGCCAGCGGGACAGAAGGTCGCTTGAAGCCTCGAACAGTGCGCTGACGCGCAGCAATTCCGCATCGGCACGGAAGCGGCCGACGAGCTGAAGCCCGATCGGCAGGCCGTCGCGGCCAAAGCCGCTGGGCAGGCTGACGGCGGGATGGCCGGTCATGTTGAACGGCATGGTCCAGGGGAACCAATGCGGCCGGACGCTGTCGAAATGCGCTCCGTCGATCTCGATGCTGCCGAACAGATCCTGCTTGATCGGCAGCGCGGTGCGCGTCAGCGTCGGCATCGCCAGGAAGTGCCCGCGCGCAAGCAGCGATTGCACGCGGCGGAACAGCGCGGTGCGCGCGAACATCGCCTCCTGATAGTCGACGCCGCTGACCTCGGTGGCGAGCGCGAGCTGCTTGAGGAAGGCCTCGCTCAGCTCGTCCTTGTGCTCGGCTGCGAGTTTTGCAAAGCGCGTGCGCCAGACCGTGTGGTTGATGGCGCGCCAGATCGGCTCGATATCGAAACCGTCGCTAGAGAATTCCTCGAGCTCGGCGCCGAGCCCCGCCAGCCGGTCGAGGCTCGCTCGGAAATTGGCTGCCACTTCGGCGGACACCGGACGGCTTGGCGGCGTCAGGCAGTACAGGATCCGCTGCCCGCGCAGATCGTCGCGCCGGGCGGCCGTGCCGATGAAATCGGGCACGGGAACGCCGATCGACCAGGGGTCGCAGGCATCCTCGCCTGCCATCGCCTGCATCATCAACGCGGTGTCGGCGACGGTGCGGGTGGTCGGCGTGACATAGGTCTGGTTGCCGAACACATCCAGCGCCTGGCTGTGCGGGATCACGCCGTTGCTCTGCTTCAAGCCCACCACGCCGTTGCAGGCGGCGGGAATTCGTGTCGAGCCGCCGCCGTCGGTCGCGATCGCCAGCGGCGCGATGCCGCTGGCCACGGCGACGGCCGCGCCCCCGCTGGAGCCGCCGGAGGACCGGCACGCATCCCAGGCATTGCGGGTGCGGCCGAACAGGGGTGAATCGGTCAGGCACTTGCTGCCGAATTCCGGCGTCGTGGTCTTGCCGATCAGGATCGCGCCTTCACTGCGCAGCCGCGCCACCGCGACGGCATCCTCGTTCGGCACATTGTCCTTGTAGGGAACGGCGCCGAAGGTGGTCTTGACGCCCTTGGTGTTGACGATGTCCTTGACGGTGACGGGGATGCCGTGGAGCAGGCCGAGCGGCTCGCCGGCCATCATCTTGCGCTCGGCGACGCGCGCCTGCGCCATCGCCTCGTCGCCACACAGTGTGATGAAACAGTTCAACTCGGGCTGGAGCGCCTCGGCGCGCGCGAGCACGGCACTGACGATCTCGACGGGGGAAATCCGCTTTTCGGCGATGAGGCCGCGCAGTTCGGTTGCGGACAGCAGACAGGGATCGCCGTTCATCGTCACATCACGCTCCGAAGCGGGCCGCCGTTGGCCCAAAGCATTGACAGCGAGAATGACAGTTTTGTTAACTCGCCGTCCAATACGATTTTGGTCGCCAACCCATACGTTTTCGGTATGCCAATGGATCTTCGCCGGCTCCGCTATTTCGTCGCCGTCGCCGAAGCGCGCAGCGTCGGCAAGGCCGCCGAGCGGCTGCGGATGGCGCAGCCGCCGCTCTCGGTCCAGATCCGCAAGCTGGAGGCCGAAATCGGCGCGCCGCTGTTCCGCCGCGGCACGCGCGGCATGGACCTGACCGAGGCGGGCCAGGCCCTGCTTGCGCGCGCCGGGGAGGCGCTGGCGCTGGCCGCCGACGGCGTCGAAGCCGCACGCGCCGTCGCGGCCGGACGGCGTGGGCGGCTCTCGGTCGGATACATGTTCGTGCTGGCGAATGCCATGCTGCCGCGCCTGATCCCGGAGCTGCGGCGGTCCATTCCCGGCGTCGACCTCGACTTCGCCGAGCTCAGCGCCTCGACGCGCGAGGCCCGGCTGCTCGACCGGAGCGTCACGGTCGCCCTGTGCATGCCGGCGATCCACCATCCCGAGGTCCAGGTGGCGCGGATCGGCGCGCAACCCTTCATGCTGGCGATGCCGATCCGCTCGCCGCTCGCGCGCCTGAGCTCGGTGCCGATGGAGAAGCTGCACGGTCGCCCGCTGATTGCGCTGCCGCCGCCGGAACAAGATCCCGGCTCCTCCGCGGTCGCAGCCCTGCTGCGACGACATCAGATCGTGATGCCGATCGCGAGCCGGGTGGAGACCGTGCATTCGGCGATGAGCCTGGTTCTCGCCGGCGAAGGGCTTGCGATCGTGCCGGCCTGCGCCCAGCTCGGCGCGCCGCGCGGCATCGTGTTCAGGCCGCTGCGCGATGCGGCCGATTCCATCGACATCGCGGTGTGCTGGCGGAGGGACTCCCACAGCCCGCTGATCTCCAGGTTTCTCAAATGCGCCGAGAAGGCGGTCGCGCGGCTGTGACGCGGCGCCGGGCTACAAGCTCCATGTGATCTCACGACTCCAGGGCGGATCGGCGCCCGGGCGGGTGCAGGTCAGGCCGGCGCAATTGGCGGCAAAGGACAGCGCCCGGCGGAGCTCGTCGACATTGATGTCCTTCAGTGCTTTCCGGGCAATGCGCCCCTGCTTGTGCAGGGCAAAGAGCAGCGCCGCCTGAAAACTGTCGCCCGCGCCGATCGTGTCGGCGACTTCGACCTTGGGCGCGGCGACCTCGATCTGACCTGCCCCCGTGTGCCACGCGACGGCGCCGTTGTCGCCGCGAGTGATGACGACGAGGCTCGTGCCCTGCCCGAGCAGCGCGCTCGCCCGCCGCTCGTAAGGCTCGTCGCCGAAGAGATAGGCGAAGTCGACGTCGGACATCTTGATGAGATCGGCGTGGCCAGCGAACTCGGCCATGCGCGCCAGATAAGCCGGCTTGTCCTTGACCAGATTGGGCCGGCAATTCGGATCGAAGGAGATCGTCGATGACGCCCGCGCGTCCGCGATCAGCGCCGTCGTCTCCGCCGCGCCCTGGTCGTTGACGAGCGTGGTCGAGCCGACATGAACGGCTTCCACATTCGCGAACGGAATCGTCCCGCGCCGGTAGGTCCAGTTCCGCGTCGCGGTTCCGGCGTCATAGAAGGCGTAATGCGACTCGCCCGCGACGATGCGGACGAAAGCCAGCGTGGTCTGGTGATCGCTGCGGGTGGCGAGGTTGAGGTCGACGTTGGAGGCCACCGCATGATCTGCAATCATCCGCCCGAACAGATCGGTCGAGATGCCGCCGACGAATCCAGTGGGTGCGCCCAGCCGGGCCATGCCGATGGCGACGTTGAGACAGGAGCCGCCGACGGCCGGCATCACCGCCTCGCGTCCTTGCGCATTTCGCGTCGGCACGAAATCGATCAGCGCATCGCCGCAGGCAATCAACATGTCCATCAACCTCTCGCGATGTCGCGCATCGCCGCGCGGCTGCCGCGATCGACGTCGCGCAGGAGCTTATAGACCTCGCGCTTGCGGGTGTGAAACGCGGCCATGTCGGACGCGGTCGGCTCGCTCTTCCGTCCCAGCGCCGACATCTTTGCCATGGTCTCGCCGATCGAGGCATAGGCGCCGCCGGCCACCGCCCCCAGCATCGCCGCCCCCAGCAGCACCGGCTCCCTGGTCTGCGGCAGCGCGACGGTAAGACCGGTGGTGTCGGCCGTGATCTGCCGCACCAGCGGGCTGCGGCTCGCACCGCCCCCCATGATCATGATGCTGGAGCGAACGCCATGCGCGGCAAAAGCCTCGATCACCTCGGCGAGCCCATAAGCGAGCCCGCACAGGCCGGCCACGAACAGCCGCTCCATCGCGGCGATGTCGGTGTCGAGATCGAGGCCCGCGATCACCGCGCGCGTATCAGGGTCGGCGTAGGGCGAGCGGTTGCCGATGAATTCGGGGAGAACATGGATGTCGCGGGCGAGCAGCGCGGCACGGCTGGCGCTGCCTGCGCGCGCGATGATGCGGCGCTCGAGGAAGTCGATGAGGTCGAGGCCCTCGCTGCGTGCCGCCGCGCTCGCCTGGGTATGGCCCGGATGCGACTTGAGGAGATGGTCGATCGCCGCGCCCGCGGCCGACTGGCCGCCTTCGTTGAGCCAGAAGTCCGGGACCATCCCAGAGTAATAAGGCCCCCACACGCCCGGGACGAAGCACGGCTCCTTCGTCGTCGCCATGATGCAGGCCGACGTTCCCATGATGTAGGCAAGCCGGTCACTGACATCGGTCGCCCCGCCCGATCCGTCGCGGCCGCCGATCGCGCCGATGCCGCCGGCATGGGCATCGATCAGCGAGGCCCCGACCGGTATGCCCGGCGACAGGCCGAGCTCGGCAGCAGCTATGCGGGTGAGCCCCGCACCGAGCCGCGTGCCGGGGGCGACAATCTCGGTGCCGATGCGGGCATATCTTTCGGCGACGAAGTCAGACAGGCCGATGCGCTTGAAGAATTGCGCGCTCCAGCCGCCGCCGTCATGGGCGAGATAATTCCATTTGCAGGTGACGGTGCAGGTCGAGCGCTGGAGCGATCCGGTCGCGCGCCAGGTCAGATAATCCGCGAGATCGAAGAAGTGGCCAGCGGCATCAAAACTCGCGCGCAGATGCCGCTTCAGCCATAATAACTTCGGCATCTCCATCTCGGGCGAGATCGAGCCGCCGACATAGCGCAGCACGGCATCCTCGGTCTCGTTGATCAGCCGCGCCTCGGCGATGGCGCGATGATCCATCCAGACGATGACATTGCGTTGCTGGTCGCCGGACGCGCTGACGGTGAGCGGTTCGCCCTGCCTGTCGAGGACAACCAGCGAACAGGTCGCGTCAAAGCCGATGCCGCCGACGCTGTCGGGCGCGATGGCGGCTTCCGCCATCGCGGCCCGCACCGATGTCGCGCAGGCGTCCCAGATGTCTTGAGACGATTGCTCGACGATATCGCCGGCCTCGTGCCAGATCCGGATCGGATGCCGGGCGGTGGCCAAAAGCGTGCCGGCCTCGTCAAACACTCCGGCCCGCGTGCTCGTGGTCCCCACGTCGACGCCGATATACGCTCGCGGCATTGTCGCTCCCGGTCGCTTTCCGTCAGCTTTGACGGTGAGCCTACCAGCAAGTATAGCCGCCATCCACCAGCACGATGCTGCCGGTCATCAGGCTCGCGGCCTCCGACGAGAGGAACAGCACGACCGAGGCGATCTCCTCGACCTGCCCCATCCGCGCCATCGGGGTTCCGCCGATCCAGGCGTCGTACATTTTGGCGTTGCTCTTCACGAAAGCGTTGAGCGGCGTCTCGATATAGGTCGGCGCCACCGCATTGACGCGGATGCCGCGCGCGCCCCATTCGGCGGCCAGCGATTTGGTCAAATGATGCACCGCCGCCTTGGAGGCGTTGTAAAAGCACTGCTCCTGCGGCTTGTTGACGATGAAGCCGGACATCGAGCCGACATTGACGATGGCGCCGCTCTTCGCCTTCAGCATGTGCTTGCCGAACTCGCGGCAGCACCAGAAGGTGCCGTTGAGATTGACGTCGATGACGTTGAGCCAGTGCTCGTCGGTCACGGTCTCCGCCGGGGTTTCGCTGCGGGCGATGCCGGCATTGTTGACGAGGATGTCGACCTTGCCGTGGCGGGCGACGAGGTCGTTCGCGACCTCCGCCACGCGTTTGGTGTCGGTCACGTCCATGATCGCGGTCTCCACGTCAAAGCCCTTCGCCTTCAGGCTGGCCTTGGCGCTGTCGGCGACCTTGCTGTCGCGGTCGCCGATGATGACCCTGGCGCCGGCTTCAGCCAGCGCTTCCGCGCAGCCAAGGCCGATGCCCTGCCCGCCGCCGGTGATGAACGCGGTCTTGCCGTTCAGCTTGAATTTTTCCAGGTACATGGTGGTCTTTCCGTCTCTTGCCGTTTTCTTGTCAGTTCCGAAGCGCGTTGCCGCTCGCGTCGAAGCGGTGAATGCGCGCGGGGTCCGGCACCAGCGACACGTGGTCGCCGGCATGCAGGCTCAATTCGCCGATATAGCGTGCGGTCAGCATCCCGAGCGGGCCGGCATCGACATAGAGGAAGGTGTCGCTGCCAAGATGCTCGGCCACCGCGATGGTCCCCTGCCAGCCTCCGGTGCCATCGCGCTCGATCTTGAGGTGCTCCGGCCGGACGCCGATGGTGGCCGCACCACGTTGCAACGCGAGCTCGCCGGTGACGAAATTCATCTTGGGCGAACCTATGAATCCGGCGACGAACAGATTGGCCGGCCGCTCGTAGAGCTCCAGGGGCGACCCATATTGCTCGATCTTGCCGCCGTTCAGTACGACGATCTTGTCGGCCATGGTCATGGCCTCGACCTGGTCATGGGTGACGTAGATCGCGGTGGTGCCGAGCTGCTTCTGTAGCCGCGTCACCTCGATCCGCATCTGCACGCGCAGCGCCGCATCGAGGTTGGACAGCGGCTCGTCGAACAGGAACGCCTTGGGCTCACGCACGATGGCGCGGCCGATCGCGACACGCTGGCGCTGGCCGCCGGAGAGCTCGCGCGGCTTGCGATCGAGATAGGGCGTGAGGTTCAGCGTCGCGGCGGCGGCCTCGACCTTGCGGTTGATCTCGTCTTTGGCAAGCCCCGCCATTTTCAGGCCGAAACCGATATTGCCGCGCACGCTCATATGCGGATACAGCGCGTAGGACTGGAACACCATCGAGAGACCGCGCTTGGCGGGCGGCGTATCGACGACGTTCTTGCCGTCGATCAGGATCTTGCCACCAGAGACGTCTTCGAGCCCGGCGATCAGCCGCAAGAGCGTGGTCTTGCCGCAGCCGGACGGACCGACAAACACCACGAAGGAGCCATCGGCAATCTCGAGGTCGGCGCCCTTGATGATGTGCACGGGGCCGAAGGATTTCTGCACGTCCTGAAGTGTGATCTGACCCATGATCCGGCAGCCCCTTTACTTCACCGCGCCGAAGGTGAGCCCGCGCACGAGCTGCTTCTGGCTGAACCAACCGAGGACGAGAATAGGCGCGATCGCCAGCGTCGAGGCCGCCGACAGCTTTGCCCAGAACAGCCCTTCCGGGCTCGAATAGGAGGCGATGAACGTGGTCAGGGGCGCCGCGTTCGACGTCGACAGGTTGAGGGTCCAGAACGCCTCGTTCCAGGCGAGGATCAGATTGAGCAGCATGGTGGAAGCCAGCCCCGGGATCGCCATCGGCGTCAGCACGTAGACCAGCTCGCGGCCGATGGTGGCGCCGTCCATGCGCGCGGCTTCAAGGATGTCGCGGGGAATCTCCTTGAAATAGGTGAACAGCATCCAGATGACGATCGGCAGATTGCCGAGGCACAGGATGAAGACGAGGCCGATGCGGGAATCGAGCAGACCGAAGGTCTTGTAGATCAGGTAGATCGGCACCAGGACGCCGACCGGCGGCATCATCTTGGTCGAGAGCATCCAGAGCAGGATGTCCTTGGTGCGCTTGGTCGGCGAGAACGCCATCGACCAGGCCGCGGGGATCGCGATCAGCAGCGCGATCAGCGTCGAGCCGCCTGCGATGATGACCGAGTTCATGGCGTGGTGGAGATAGTCGCTGCGCTCCTGCACGGTCGCGTAGTTTTCGGTGGTCCAGTGGAAGAACAGGAAGGACGGCGGGATGGCGAAGGCCTCGAGCTCGGTCTTGAAGCTCGCCAGCACCATCCACAGGATCGGGAAGAAGATCAGGAAGCCGAACAACCAGGCCACCGCCGTCGATATCACCACCCGCCGCGTCGTCGCCATCCGTGCCATGCTTCAAGCCTCCAGATTGCGGCCGACGATGCGGACGAGGAAGAAGGCGACGACATTGGCGATCACCACCGCGACGAGGCCGCCCGCGGAGGCGCTGCCGACGTCGAACTGGATCAGCGCCTGCGAATAGATCAGGAAAGCGATGTTGGTGGTCTGCAGGCCCGGCCCACCGCCGGTGGTGACGAAAATCTCGGCGAACACGGTCAGCAGGAAGATGGTCTCGATCAGGATCACCACCGTGATAGGGCGCGCCAGATGCGGCAGGGTGATGTAGATGAAGGTCGAGACCGCGCTGGCGCCGTCCATTTCGGCGGCCTCCTTCTGCTCCTCGTCGAGCGACTGCAGCGCGGTGAGCAGGATCAGCGTCGCGAACGGGAGCCATTGCCACGTCACGATCAGGATGATGGCAAACAGCGGCAAATCGTTGAACCAGTCGATCGGCGTCAGATGGAACAGCGAGGCGAGCCAGGCGAACAGGCCGGACACCGGGTGCATCAACAGATTCTTCCAGACCAGCGCGCTCACCGTCGGCATCACGAAGAACGGCGCGATCACCATCAGCCGCACGAAATTGCGACCGATCACCGGCTGGTCCATCAGCAGTGCCAGCGGAATGCCGAGCAGGATCGTCAGCGCCAGCACCGAGCCGACCAGCACCAGCGTATTCCGCAGCGAGGCCAGAAAGGCAGGATCGGTGAGGAAGTAGCGGAAGTTCTCCAGCCCGACGAACGCCTCGGAGCCGGGATCGAGCAGGCTGTAGTGCAGCGTCGAGAAATAGATCGTCAGCGCCAGCGGAACGATCATCCAGATGAACAACAGCCCGACCGCCGGCGTCAGGAGCGAGCGCGCAAGGAACTGCGTCTGCCGGGTTGCCATCAACGCTTCTCCGCTGGCGGGAAGAAGGCGGCCATCCATGACGCTGGATGGCCGCAAGTCTGAGCTCAGGAGGAAGAGCCCGGGTTCACTTGATGTAGCCGGCGCGCTTCATCTCGCGCTCGGTCGCGGACTGCGCGGCGGTGAGCGCAGCGTCGACCGTCATCGAGCCCGCAAGCGCGGCGGAGAATTGCTGGCCGACCTGAGTGCCGATGCCCTGGAATTCGGGGATCGCAGCGTATTGCACGCCGACATAAGGCACCGGCTTCACCGTCGGCTTGTTCGGATCGGCGGCGTCTATCGAGGCCAGCGTCAATTTGGCGAACGGGGCGACCTTCAGATATTCAGGGTTCTGGTAGAGCGAGGTGCGCGTGCCCGGCGGCACGTTGGCCCAGCCCTCTTTCGACGCGACGAGCTTGGTGTAGTCCTTGCTGGTCGCCCAGGCGATGAACTTCTCGGCGGCTTCCATCTTCTTGGAGCCGGCGGGGATCGCGAGATTCCAGGCCCACAGCCAGTTGGCGTTCTTGCCGAGCCCGGTGTTGGGCGCGAGCGCGAAACCGACCTTGTCGGCGACCTTGGAATCCTTCGGGTTGGTGACGAAGGACGCCGCCACCGTGGCGTCGATCCACATCGCGCATTTGCCGGCATTGAACAGCGCCAGATTCTCGTTAAAGCCGTTGGAGCTTGCGCCGGGAGGGCCGGCTTCCTTCATCAGATTGACATAGGTCGTCAGCGTCGTCTTCCATTCCGGCGTGTTGAACTGCGGCTCCCACTTCTCATCGAACCAGCGCGCGCCGTAGGAATTGGCCATGGCGGAGAGAAACGCCATGTTCTCACCCCAGCCGGCCTTGCCGCGCAGGCAAATGCCGTAGGTGCCGGCGCTCTTGTCGGTGAGCTTCTTGGCGGCATCGACCACGAAATCCCAGGTCGGCTTCTCCGGCATCTTCAGGCCGGCCTTGTCGAACAAATCGGTGCGATACATCACC
The DNA here is from genome assembly GCF_036247985.1 of Bradyrhizobium sp. TM239. Classification (NCBI taxonomy): domain Bacteria; kingdom Pseudomonadati; phylum Pseudomonadota; class Alphaproteobacteria; order Hyphomicrobiales; family Nitrobacteraceae; genus Bradyrhizobium; species Bradyrhizobium sp. TM239. Next base: position 182,708 of record NZ_BTIR01000003.1, read on the forward strand.
ATCGAGCTCTCGCCGTAGAACGGCGCGGCATAGAGCTTGCCGTCGGCGGTGACCGCGTCCTTGATCCTGGGCAGGAGGTCGGCGACGTCGTAGTCGGCGCCGAGATTGGTGAGCGGCACCAGCCAGCCCTTCTTGGCCCAGATCGGCACCTCATAGGTGCCGATGGTGAGCACGTCGAACTGACCGCCCTTGGTGGCGATGTCGGTGGTGACGCGCTGACGCAGCACGTTCTCCTCCAACGTCACCCACTTCACGGTGATATCCGGGTACTTCTTGGTGAACTCAGCCGTCAGCCCCTGCATGCGGATCATGTCGCCATTGTTGACGGTGGCGATCGTCAGGGTCGTTTCGGCCATCGCGGGGACGGCCAACAACAGAACAGACGCGCCGCAGACGGCGCCCAAGACATGTTTCACGGTGACCTCCCTCAAACTCGCGTTTTGAGCATATGCCCACGCGTTGGGCGTATGTTCAACTGAGGGATGGTGCTTGTCAAGCAGGCGCGCGGACGTTTGCGCAACTTATGAGTGCTGCGGTGCGGGAGGGGTGGGAGGTCGTGCGGTGCAGAAGCGGCGGGAGTTGTTCGGATCGAGCGCCGCGGCTTGCTTCACCTCTCCCGCAAGCGGGAGAGGGAGCCGTGTCCCTTTGCCGCGCGAAGCTCGCCTCAGCGCTCCAGAATCGCCTGCGCGGTCGTCTCGTCGGTGATGAGGCCATTGATCAGGCCGCCGTTCAGCGCCGCCGCGATCGCCGGCACCTTGGCGGCACCGACCGCGGCGGCGATGGTCGTGGTCTTCGCCGGCACTTCCGGCGGGATGCTGGTGAGGCGCTTGTTGGTGCCGGCCTTGAGCAGGCGGCCCTTGGAATCATAGGCCCAGCCGGTGATCTCGCCGATGGCACCCAGCCGCATCATCTCGAACAATTCGTCGCGGGTGACGAAGCCGTCGACATGCACCTGCGCCTTCTGGTCCATCTGGCCGATGCCGACGAGGCGCAGATCAGCCTTGGCCGCGACCGCCTTCACTTTCGCGATCGGCTCGATGCGGACCATCTTGTTGCGCTCGTCCTCGGACGACATCAGGAACGGCAGCGGCATCGGATAGTGCCGCGCTCCCGTCCGGTCTGCGAGTCGGCCGACGGTGTCGTAAAAGCTCGCCGAACCGTCCGCGGAGATGGTGCCGACCAGCGAGACGATCTGATGATTGGGCCGGTCGATCGGGGTGACGCGCTCGACGGCAGCGCGCACCGCCCGGCCCGTGCCGAGCGCGACGATCACCGGCGTCTCCGAGCGCAGTGTCGCGTCGAGCAGATTGGCGCAACGTTCGGCAATGCCTGCCGTGGCCTGCGGCGCCGCCGGATCGGCCGGCACCACCTCGCAATGAGCGAGGTCGAAACGCTCCTTCAGGCGCGCCGCAAGTTCCATGCAGGCGGCGATGGGATGTTCGAGCCGGAAGGTGATGAGGCGCTCGGCAAGGCACAGCGACACCAGCCGCTGCGCCGAGGCGCGCGAGACCTGCAGCATCTTTGCGATCTCGTCCTGGGTGTGACCCGCGATGAAATAGAGCCAGCCGGCGCGCGCGGCATCGTCGAGTCGCGACTTGTCGTTCTCGGCGGCCATGCGGGCCTCACGCCTCCCAGAAATCGCTCATGCGCGCGAAGACCCGGTCGGCCCCCGCCTCGGACAATATAGCCCGCCCATCGCGTCCGCGATAATGGCTGCCGCCGACAAATCCCCAGACGGTCATGCCGGCCGCCTTGCCGGCCTTGACGCCGCTGACGCTGTCCTCGATCACCAGCGTGCGCGCAGGTTGCACTCTCATCTTTTCTGCCGCGAGGAGAAAGAGGTCGGGCGCCGGCTTGCCATGCCGGACCATCTGCGCGGTGTAGAGCCGCTCGCCGAAATGCGCCCGCAGGCCTGTGACGTCGAGGGAGAGCGCGACGCGGTCGAGGTCGCTGGACGAGGCCACGCAAAACGGCACGGACAGGTCGGACATCACGCCAGCAATGCCAGGAATCGGCTGAAGCGAAGCTGCGAACGTCGACAGCACTTGCGACTTCAGGCGCGGCAGAAAGCCGTCGGGCACGATCTGCCCGAGATCGCGATAATGCTGCTCGATCGCCTTGGTGCTGCGCCCGAGAAAGAGCTCGAGCGCCTGCTCCTGGCTGAGCGCGATGCCGAACTCGGCCAGCACCTCGGACAGGCATCGGCAGCTCAACAGCTCGCTGTCGACGAGCACGCCGTCGCAATCGAAGATGATCAGATAGGGTCTTGGCTGGCCACGGTCCATCCGGCCATACGATCATATACTCACTGTATGAGCAATAGCTCACCGGAGGACCGGGCGCCGCGGGGCGCGCCGGATGAGCGCGCGACCGGATTAGTGCGCGACCTGCCGGTAGATCGCCGGCAGCGCCGCGGGCAGCCGCTTGATGTTCCCGACGATGGCATAGCCGCCACGGCCGAACAGGGTCGGGAAATAGGATTGCGCGGTTGCGTCCACCGTGACGCCGAAGGCGGCGATACCGAGCCGGCGAGCCTCCTGCACCGACTTGCGGGTGTCTTCGAGCGCGAAGCGGCCCTCGTAATGGTCGACGTCGTTCGGCTTGCCGTCGGTGAGGACGAGCAGCAGCTTCTTGCGCTGCGGCTGGCGGGCGAGCTCGGCCGCGGCGTGGCGCACCGCCGCGCCGATCCGCGTGTAATAGCCGGGCTTCAGCGCGCCGATGCGGCGCTCAACCGTCCCGCTCATCGGCTCGCCGAAGGCCTTGACCGTCTCGAGCCGCACCCAGGAACGCCGGCGCGAGGTGAAGGTGAGGATGCTGTGGTGATCGCCGCAGGCCGAAATCCCATGGGCGAGCGCCAGCAGCGCCTCCTTCTCGACGTCGAGCACGCGGTAGCCGTCGACCCAGGCATCCGTGGAAAGCGAGACGTCGACGAGCAGCGTGACCGCGAGATCGTGCCCTTGCGGGCGCATCGCGACGTGGATGCGATCAAGACCGCTGCCGCCGCTGCCGGCGCGGAGATCGCACCGCGCACGTACCAGCGCGTCGAGATCGAGGTCGTGTCCGTCAGCCTGAGCGCGCATCAATTCATGGCGCGGCCGCAACACCTCGAAGCGGCGGCGCACCTGGCGGATGTGCCGGCGCATGGCGTCGTCAGGCGTCCAGCTCTCACCGTGCTCGGAGGCCGCACCCGCCAGCACGCGGCAATGATCGGGCAGATAGGAGCCGCTGCGGTAATCCCATTCGGGATAGGTGAGGTCCGCGTTCAGCCGCGATGCATCAAGGGCCTCCGGCGGCAGGTCGAGGTCGAACTTGAACCGGCTCGCCGGCTTGCCGGTGCGGCGGCTGAGCGTGATCTCCTCGAGATCGTCGGCCGCCTTCTGCGCATCCTCGTCCTCGCTGTCGTCGGCCGGACGGTCGACATTGACCATCTCGGCCATCGCCAGGATCTTCTCGAAGCGGTTGAGCACGAAAGGATCGCGGCGATTGGCGTTGTCCTCGCGCTCGCGGACGGCAAAGCGCTTGCGATTGTCCTGGGCCTCGGGCTCGGCGCCCGGCGCGCACTCGTCCTCGCCGGCATGTGCGGGCGACAGCTCGCGCGTCCAGCAATCCCCCCAGAGCGGGCACGGCAGGATCGAATGATAGCCCGGCGGCGCCTTGTCCGGCAGCGGGCCCGTTCCCATCATCGCCGGCCACAGTCTGCCTGCAGGCGCCTGTCCGGCGCCGAGCAAGGCCAAAACGATCTGCTCGACCTCCTGCTCGATGCGCGGCAACGGGCGACGAGGCCGGGCCTCGGCCGTTGCTGCGGCGAGCTGGGCGTATTCGGCGACAAGCCCGGGGAATTGCGTGAGCACCCAGACCGCCGTCTCACTTGCCCGGCGCAACACCAGAAGGTCCCGCCGCAGCGGATCGGCTTCCGTGATCGCCTCGATCGGCGCGGCCGCGAACCACGCCGCAAGCCAACGATAGAGCGCCGCGTTCAACGCGCGGTCGGGAAAGATCGAGATCCGATCGGGCAGGAAAATGGTCGCGGCATCGCGACCCGGCTGCTCGAGGCGCTCGTCTCCGAGGCCGATGCGCTGCCGCCAGCCGAGACGGTGCCCCGATTTTCGCGCGCCTGCGCTTGCAATCTGCACCCCGGTCTCGCCGCCGAGCGCGCGGAACATCACCGCGAGCCGCCCTCTCACCTCGGTCAGTGCAACGGCGTGATCATCGTGAACCGGATAGCTCGCGGTGCCGCCGACCATCCTGTGCCAGGCGCGGCCGACCGTCTCCTCCAGTTCGAGGAAGTCGAGCATGGGCGCCGCCTCACCCGATGACGGCGCGTGCGACGTCCAGCAGCGCAGCCTTCACGTCGGAATCGTCGGTCAGTGGCTCGATCATGCCGGCCAGCACGGCATCGGCAATCGGCGTGCCCGCGGCAATCAGGGTCGCGCAATAGACTACGAGCCGGGTCGAGACACCCTCCTCCAGATCGTGGCCCTTGAGCGCGCGCAGCCGGCCAGCCAGCCCCACCAGCGGCCGCACGCGCTCCGGCGACAGTCCGCTTTCGGCGGACACGACGGCGATCTCCTGCTCGGGCGGCAGGAAGCCGAATTCAATGGCGATGAAGCGTTGCCGCGTCGATGGCTTCAGCGCCTTCAGCAGCGTCTGGTAGCCGGGGTTGTAAGAGACCACGAGCATGAAGCTGTTCGGCGCCACCAGCTCCTCGCCGGTCCGCTCCAGCGGCAGGATGCGGCGGTCGTCGGTCAGAGGATGCAGCACCACGGTGACGTCCTTGCGGGCCTCCACGACCTCGTCGAGATAGCAGATGCCGCCCTCGCGCACGGCGCGCGTCAGCGGACCATCGGTCCACACGGTGTCGCCGCCCCTGAGCAGATAGCGGCCGGTGAGATCGGCGGCGGTGAGATCGTCGTGACAGGCGACGGTGTGAAGCGGCAGGCCCAGCCGCGCCGCCATATGCGCGACGAAGCGGGTCTTGCCGCAGCCGGTCGGCCCCTTGAGCAGAACCGGCAGACGCCGTCGCCAGGCATGCTCGAAAAGCTCGCATTCGTTTCCGGATGGAACATAGGCCGGCAGCTCGGGCGCCGAGGTCACCGTGTGAAGGGCAGCTTTCATGATGTCTCTCCGGATTTTCCAGGAAGCAGGCGGCCGCGGCGAACCGCGGCCGCCCTTTCTCGTTTACTCGGCCGGCTGCAGCGCGGCGGGAATGGTCGCCTGCTTCTCGCGGCCCGGCACCAGCACGGCCCAGACGAACATCAGCGCGGAGATCGCGACGAACACACCGGAGCCGAGCCGGACCCAGTAGAACATCGCGAGTTGGTCCTGCACGTCCATGTAGCTCTGGCCGAGCACGCGCTGCAGGTGGACCTGGACCACGCCGGCAAAGGTCAGCGCGAAGGTCATGGTCATCATGGCCGTGCACATGATCCAGAAGCTCGTCATGGAGAGCCACTGATTGTAGGGCGCACGTCCCTTGATCTGCGGGATCGCATAGGCCATCACCGACAGGTTCAGCATCACATAGGCGCCGAAGAAGGCGAGATGGCCGTGCGCGGCGGTAACCTGCGTGCCGTGGGTGTAGTAGTTCACCGAGGACAGCGTGTGCAGGAAGCCCCAGACGCCGGCCCCTAGGAACGCCATCACCGAGCAGCCGACCGACCACAACAGCGCGGCGCGGTTCGGATGCTTGCGGCCGGCCTTCCAGGTCATCTGCACGGTGAAGATCACCATGGTGAAGAACGGCGCAACCTCGAGCGTGGAGAACAGCGAGCCGATCCACTGCCAGTAACCGGGCGCGCCGATCCAGTAGAAATGGTGGCCGGTGCCTAGAATGCCCGAGAACAGGGCAAGGCCGATGATGACGTAGAGCCACTTCTCGACGACCTCACGATCGATGCCGTTGAGCTTGATCATGAGATAGGCGAGCACGGAGGCCATGATCAGCTCCCAGACGCCCTCGACCCAGAGATGGACGACGTACCACCAGTACATCTTGTCGACGGCAAGGTTCGCCGGGTTGTAGAAGGCGAACAGGAAGAAGATCGCAACGCCCCACAGGCCGAACAACAGGATGTTGGTGACCGTGGTCTTGCGGCCCTTCAGCGCCGTCATCGTGACGTTGAACAGGAACATCAGGCAGACGACGACGATGCCGACCTTGATGATGAAGGGCTGTTCGAGGAACTCGCGGCCCTCGTGGTAGTGGAAGAGATAGCCGACCACAGCGACGCCGGCTGCGCCGAAGAACATCCAGAACTGGATCTTCGCCAGCAGCGGGCTGTACAGCTCGGTCTCGGTCTCCTCCGGGAGCAGATAGTAGGTCGCGCCCATGAAGCCGATCAGCGACCATACGATCAGCGCGTTGGTATGGATCATCCTGACGATGTTGAACGGCAGGATAATCGACAGGGTATTGGGCAGGACGTAGATGGTTCCGGCGAGCAGGCCAAACAGGACCTGGGCCAGGAACAAGGTCAGCGCGCCGTAGAAATACAGCATCGCGACTTTCTGGGTTTGGTACTTCATCTCGGGTTCTCTCTGTCTTGAAAGAGGAAAGCTGTGCTCAGCCGGCCTTGTTCGGCGGCCAGCTCTGACGCTTGATCGTGCTGGCCCATTGCAGGAAGTCGGCGAGATCGTTGAGTTCCTGGTCGGTCAGGTTGAACTGCGGCATCTGGCGGCGGCCCTCCGCGCCCGAGGGCTGCGACTGCATCCAGGCCTTCAGCGTCTCGCGCGCGGCGGCCGGATCCTCGTTGCCGCCCCAGCGATCCCAGACGTTGCCGACCTCGGGGGCGAAATAGGCGCCCTCGCCCAGCAGCGTGTGGCAGTTGATGCAGGAGTTCTTCTCCCAGACGTGCTTGCCGCGGGCGACCGACGACGTCAGCGTCTTCGCGTCCGTGGACGTTGTGGCCATGTAGTAATGGCTGTGCGCCGTCAGCCCTATGAAAATGGCGAAGAAGAAGGCCGAACCGCCGTAGAAGACATTTCGAGCGGCCGACTTGGTCAGGCGTTCAGCCATTGCCAATCCTTTCCGTTTGATTCTTGAGAAAGATGCGATCCTGCGATTTATTGCCGATCGCCTGGGATCACTCTTTGACGAAGCGCAAGCAGCGCGACGATGCGCAACCGCCAGTCAGATCAGGGCGACGACGGCGGATGCGAGCCAGGCAAACAGCACCACGATGAAGACCCAGGCGCTGACGATGCCGCGCCAAAGTGCCGGCGCTGAGCGAAGATCGAGGAAATCGAGCACGATACGTCGGCCCTTGAGAGCGGCGAACGTCAGCAGCAGGGCATTGGCGAACAAGGGGCGCGACACCAGCGGCGGGATCAGAATGGTCGCGAGCGCAAGGCCGATCAACACGATCCAGGTGATGTCGAGACGATCGGGAATCACGGGTGCACCAGATAGATGATGGGAAACATGACGATCCAGAGCAGATCGACCATGTGCCAGAAAGCGGTTCCGGTCTCGACGCCCGCCGCCCGGGCACCCCGGGAAACTACGGCCAGAATCACGATGCCGAGGCCGACATGCAGGAGGTGGAAGCCGGTGAGGAGGAAATACAGCGTGAAGAACGGGCTGGTCTCCAGGCCGTTTCCTAACGCGATCTCGCCGGCATATTCGAACAGCTTGATCGCGATGAAGACGCCGCCAAGGGCCATGGCGCCGAACAGCCAGCCGCGCGCACGCGCCCTTTCGCCCGCCCGTGCAGCTGCCGTTGCGCGCGCGGCGGCCCAGCCGCTGGTCACGAGCACGATGGTGTTGATTCCCGCCAGATGCGCATCAAGACTGGCCTGACCGGCCGCGAAGACCGCCGGGTGAAGCACACGCGCGATGACGAAAGCACCGAGGAACAGGCCGAAGGCGGCAAGCTCGCTGAAGATCAGCACCCAGATCATGGGATCGCCGGGAAGATCTTCCAGAATTCCCCAGCCGGTTCCCTGTTGTTCGCAATCCGTCGCCGACATCTGACTTCCGCATCAAGACGCCGGACAGATATCCCACCGGCGCGATTCCAACTTTGTCGCCGGACAAATAGTGCAACTGGCCAGAAGCGGATTTGCGCTATCGCAACGTCCCGCCCGCGGCGCCGCCATAGGGTGGATGCATCCGGCGGTTCCGCAAAACGGCGAGCGATGCAATGAGCGATGCACAAATCGGGCTGATGACCGCGACCCCCATCATCATCGCGTTCGCCATCACGCTGCGGCGAATGGGAGTACTGTCGACCGTGGCCACCGTATCGGCGGTGACCCTTTCCGTCGCGATCGCGGCGGTGCTGTTCACGACGCAAACACCGCTGCCGTAGCGCCGTAGGGTGGGCAAAGCGACCGCCGCAGGCGGACGCGTGCCCACTACTTCTCTCGATCGGATGGATGGTGGGCACGGCGCGTTGCGCCTTTGCCCACCCTACGGCATCGCCGTTGCCGCTACCTGCGCTGGTTATACACGTCGATGCACACCGCTCCCAGCAGCACCAGGCCCTTGATCACCTGCTGATAGTCGATGCCGATGCCGAGGATGGACATGCCGTTGTTCATCACGCCCATGATCATGGCGCCGACCACGGCGCCGCCGACGCGCCCCACCCCGCCATAGGCCGAGGCGCCGCCGATGAAGCAGGCAGCGATGACGTCGAGCTCGAAACCCAATCCCGCCTTTGGCGTTGCGGTGTTGAGGCGCGCGGCGAAGACGAGGCCGGCAAGCGCGGCGAGCACACCCATGTTGACGAAGGTGAGGAAGGTCAACCGTTCCGTCTTGATGCCCGACAGTTTTGCGGCTTTCGCATTGCCGCCCACCGCGTAGACCTGCCGGCCGATCACGGTGCGCCGGGTGACGAAGCCATAGAGCGCTATCAACGCGGTCATGATGACCAGCACGTTCGGCAGGCCGCGATGCGAGGCGATCAGATAGGTGAAATAGAGCACGGCGCAGGCGAGCAGAACACTCTTCCCCAGGAAGAACGCATAAGGCTCGACCTCGATGCCGTGCGATTGCTCGCGCGAGCGGCCCTTGGCGCTGGCATAGACGAGGCCCAGCGCGAGCACGGCACCGATCAGCATGGAGGTCGGATGCAACGTGCCGGCTTCGGGCAGCAGCTCCGGAATGAAGCCGGAGGACAGCTTCTGGAAGGTCGCCGGGAACGGGCCGAGCGACTGACCCTGCAGCACCGCGAGCGCGAGGCCCTTGAACACCAGCATGCCCGCCAGCGTCACGATGAAGGACGGAATGCCGAAAAAGGCCACCCAATAGCCCTGCGCCGCGCCGATCGCCGCCCCCAGCAACAGGCAGGCGATGAAGGCGAGCGTATAGTCGATCTTGTACGTCACCATCAGCACCGCGGCCACCGCGCCGACGAAGCCGGCGACCGAGCCGACGGAGAGGTCGATATGGCCGGTGACGATGACGAGCAGCATGCCGAGCGCCATGATGACGATGTAGCTGTTCTGCAGCACCAGGTTGGTCAGGTTGAGCGGCTGCAGCAGCGTGCCGCCGGTCATGACCTGGAAGAACAGCATGATCGCGATCAACGACATCAGCATGCCGTAGTTGCGCAAATTGTTCTTGATGAAGCTGCCGTGCCGGCGCTCCTCGGGCAGCGATACCGTCTTGTCGGTCATGGCTGCATTCCTCCCATCTCCGCGGCCGCTGGCGCGGCCTTCCCATAATTTCGTTCGTTTCGCATGATCGCGCGCATGATCTTTTCCTGCGTCGCGTCCGCGCCCTTGAACTCGCCGACGAAGGCGCCGTCGTTCATGACGCAGATGCGGTCGCAGATGCCGAGCAGCTCGGGCATCTCCGAGGAGATCACCACGACGCCGCGGCCGGCTTCCGCCAACTCGTTGATGATACAGTAAATCTCGTATTTGGCACCGACGTCGATGCCCCGCGTCGGCTCGTCCAGGATCAGGACCTTGGGGTCCGTCATCAGCCATTTCGACAGCACAACCTTCTGCTGGTTGCCGCCGGAGAGCTGGCCGGTCTCCTGATAGACGTCGGAGCAGCGGATGCGCATGCGGGTGCGATAGTCGCTGGCGATCTTCAGCTCGGCGATGTCGTCGATCACGCGTTTGGGTGCAACCTGATCGAGGCTGGCGAGCGTGATGTTCTTGCGGACGTCGTCGGCCAGGATCAGGCCGAGCTGCTTGCGGTCCTCGGTGACATAGGCAAGGCCGGCGTCGATCGCCGCCGCGACGCTCGGCAGCACCATGTCCCGGCCTTCAAGCCGGAGGCTGCCGCTGATCGCAGTGCCCCAGGATCGCCCGAACAAGCTCATGGCGAATTCGGTACGGCCGGCGCCCATCAGCCCGGCAATGCCGACGACCTCGCCACGCTTGACGCTGAATCCGACATTCTTGATCACCTGCCGCTCGGGATGGATCGGATGGTAGACCGACCAGTTCTCGACGGTGAGCACGGGTTCACCGATCCTCGAATTGCGCTCCGGGAAGCGATGGGCGAGATCGCGATTGACCATGCTGCGGATGATGCGGTCTTCCTGGATCGGCTCGGCGCGACAATCGATGCTGTCGACGGTGCGACCGTCGCGCAGCACCGTGATGTGGTCCGCAACCTTGGCGACCTCGTTGAGCTTGTGCGAGATCAGGATCGAGCCGATGCCCTGCTCGCGGAACGCCATCAGGCGTTCGAGCAGCGCGGCGCTGTCGGCCTCGTTGAGGCTCGCGGTCGGCTCGTCCAGGATCAGCATCCGCACCCGCTTGGACAGCGCCTTGGCGATCTCGACAAGCTGCTGCTTGCCGACGCCGAGATCGGTGATCAGGGTGTCGGGGGATTCCTTCAGACCGACTTGCGCCAGCAGCTCACGCGTACGACGGTAGACCTCGTCGCGGTCAATCACACCCAACGTTGAAGGCGGATGCGACAGAAAAATGTTTTCCGCGATCGACATCAGCGGGATCAGCGCGAGTTCCTGATGAATGATGATGATGCCGAGCGCCTCGGAATCATTGATGTCGCGGAAGCGCCGCTCCTCACCATCAAACACGATGGTGCCCTCGTAGCTGCCATGCGGGTAGACCCCGCTCAGCACCTTCATCAGCGTCGACTTGCCGGCGCCGTTCTCGCCGACGAGGGCGTGGATCTGGCCGGCATGAACCGAGAAGTTGACGTCGCGCAGCGCCTGGACGCCTGCAAAACTCTTGCTGACGTTGCGCATCTCCAGCATGGCGGTCATGGCGTCGTGTCCTTGGAAACTTTCGTGAATCCCTCCGCCGTCATTCCGGGGCGATGCAAAGCATCGAACCCGGAATCTCGAGGTTCCGGGTTCGCCCTTCGGGCGCCCCGGAACGACGGCACGAGAACTCTACTGGAATTGCGACTTCTTATAGTAACCGCTCTCAACCAGGACCTTCTCCCAATTGTCCTTGTAGACCACCACCGGCTTGAGCAGATAGGACGGCACGGTCTTGACGCCGTTCTCATAGGTCTTGGTGTCGTTGACCGTGACCTGCTTGCCGGCAAGCGCGGCGTCGACCATGTCGGCGGTCACCTTGGCGAGATCGCGGGTGTCCTTGAAGATGGTCGAATACTGGTCGCCGCGCAGCATCGCCTTGATCGAGGGCACCTCGGCGTCCTGACCCGAAATGATCGGCATCGGCTGACCGGCGCTGCCGTAGCCGACGCCCTTCAGCGAGGAGATGATGCCGATCGAGATGCCGTCATAGGGCGAGAGCACGGCGTTGATCTTCTTGTTGCCGTAGTAGGCGCTGAGCAGATTGTCCATGCGGGCCTGGGCGGTGGCGCCATCCCAGCGGAGCGTCGCGACCTTGTCCATGCCCATCTGGCCCGAGGCGACGACGAGCTTGCCGCTGTCGATATAGGGCTTAAGCACGCTCATCGCGCCGTTGTAGAAGAAGTAGGCATTGTTGTCGTCCGGCGAGCCGCCGAACAGCTCGATGTTGAACGGGCCCTTGCCGTCCTTGAGACCGAGGCCCTGCACGATCGACTCGGCCTGGAGCACACCGACCTGGAAATTGTCGAAGGTCGCGTAATAGTCGACGTTCGGCGTGCCGCGGATCAGGCGGTCATAGGCGATCACGGTGATGCCTTTGGCCTTGGCCTGCTTGAGCACGTCGGACAGCGTGGTGCCGTCGATCGCGGCGATCACCAGGGCTTTCGCGCCCTTGGTCACCATGTTCTCGACCTGCGAGAGCTGGTTCGGGATGTCGTCCTCGGCATATTGCAGGTCGGTGTTGTAGCCGCGCTCCTTCAGCACCTTGACCATGTTGTTGCCGTCGTCGATCCAGCGCGCCGACGATTTGGTCGGCATCGCGATGCCGACGGTTGCCTTGTCCTGCGCGGAGGCGGTGAGGCCCGTGGCCATCGTCGCAGCGCCGGCCAGCGCCAGCGCGAGGAATGTCGTCTTCAGTTTCAGCATGTTTTACTCCCTTGGGTGTCAGACTGTTTCTTTGTTTCGTCGAGAACTTCGTCGTGGGCTGCCTCTGGTCTCCTATGCGAGCTTGACGTCGGGCTCCGCGCGACCGCGCGCGGATGCCTCCAATAGAAAAGTGCAACCGGCTTGCGGATCGGCGGCGCGCGCCGCCGCGTCCATATCCTGCCAGGCTGACGTGACGAGGAGGCGCGACAGATCGGGACCGACGAAAGCGGGACAGCTCGCTTGCTTCGCCGGCACGCTCAGTGAGCGCAGATGCTCGCCTTGCGGAGAATAGACATCGATACGGCTCGCGCCCCAGCAGGCATTCCAGATCTCTCCGTCGGCATCGCACACCGAGCCATCGAGGCCGCCGATGCCGGTGTGGCGTAGCAACACCTCCGGCTCGCCGCGCGGCAGGCCGGTCGCGGGATTGAGCGGCACGGCGTAGAGCACCGCGCGCGCGGTGTCGGCGAAGTAGCCAATGGCGCCATCCGGCGAAAAGCAGATCGAGTTGGGAATGCTGATGCGGGGGAACAGCAGCGAGATCTTGCCGCGATGAAACGCGTAGATCGCGCCCGCTCCTGCTTCCGCGTTGCGGCCCATGGTCCCGATCCAGAATGTGCCGGACTGGTGCACGCGGGCATCGTTGGAGCGGGTCGCGGGATTGCCCGCTTCGAGCGGAAGGAACAGCGTCATGGCGCCATCGGCAAGCTTGCGGATATAGAGACCGTCCTCGGCGACGATCATCTGGCGCTCGGCATCGATGCGCCCGAGCGCGCTCGCCATCCGGCCGAGCGCATGGACGCGGATGCTGCCGCTGCCGAGTTGCGCCTCGAACAGCCGTCCCTCGCGGATATCGAACCACCAGGCCGTATCGGTGGTCACGTCATAGGTCGGGCCCTCGCCGAGATGGCAGGGATCGTCCGAGAGAATGGAGGTGGGGACCTGTTCCATCATGGCGTCCTCACTCCGAAGCGATAGACCGTGTGATGGCGATAGACCTGGCCGGGATCGAGGCGCGGGCTCGGAAAATCCGGCCGGTTCGGCGCATCAGGCCAGATGTGCGGCTCCAGGCACATGGCGTCCGACTGCCGGATGAGCTTGCCGCCCTTCCCCGAAATCGTGCCGTCGAGATAGTTGCCGGAATAGACCTGAAGGCCGGGCTGGTCGGTGAACAGCTCCATGATCCGCCCCGAAAATGGCGCCTCGAGCCGGGCAGCAAGCGCGAGCTTGCCGTCGCGCACGAGGCAGTAGGTGTGGTCATAGCCCCTGCCGTTCTGCAATTGCTCGTCGCTTCGCCGGATGCGTTCGCCAACCGACCGAGGTTCGCGGAAGTCGAACGGCGTGCCGGCAACCGCGCGCGGCGGCTCGGGCAACGGAATGGCGGTGGGATCGATGGCGAGGAAATGCTCGGCGGCGACCATCAGTCTGTGGTCGAGAATGGGCATACCCGACGTCGCGCCTTCTAGATTGAAGAAGCTGTGGTTGGTCAGATTGACGATGGTGGGACGGTCGGTCCGCGCCTCCATGCTCAGCGACAGCTCGGTTGGGCCGGTGATGCGATAGGTCAGGCGGACATCGAGCCGGCCGGGATAATTCTCCTCGCCATGCGGGCTCGTATAGACGAGCGTCACCCCGGGCGTAGCGCCGTCGTCCATCTCCGCAATCTGCCAGAGCTTGCGGTCGAATCCATCGAGGCCACCATGCAGCGCATTCGGCCCATTGTTGACGGCAAGCTGCACCGTCTCGCCGTCGAGCGAGAACTGTCCTTTGGCGATGCGATTGGCGTAGCGGCCGACGGTGGCGCCGAAGAACTTTCGCTCCGCGAGATAGCCGGCGAACGCGTCATGCCCGAGCACGACGTCGTCGTGGCCGCCTTTGGCATCCGGCGCGATCAGCGCCTGCAACACCGCGCCATGGGTGATGACGCGCGCCTCGAACCCGCCCTCACCGCGCAGCACGATTCGTTCGACCTCGCGGCCGTCCGGCAGCGTCCCGAAAGCGTCTCTTGTGATTTTTGATGCGGCCATGTCTAATCCACGAACGGTTCGACGACGGTCCGCCTGCCGAGCAGGAAGGCGTCGGCGACGAGGCGAAGCGGCGTCAGATCGACATCGCTTGCGCCGGTCGCCGCGAGCTCGACGAAGCGCCGGTAGAGCCCGCGATATTCCTCATCGGGCGCCTCGGCAAGCACCTTGCCGTCGACCTCCAACCGTGCGCCACCGCTGGACAAAGTCATCCGGCCCTGGTCGGTATCGACGAGGATATCCCAGCTCTGCGGTCCGGTCTGGCGGAAATCGAACTCGGCGGTGACGAGTAGGCCGTCGATGTCCGTCAGCGTCAGGTTCGCCGCGATCGGTGCCTGGCAATTGGCGGGAAACGCCAACTCGGCCGCGGTGACGAACACGGGCTTCGGCAGGATTTTGGTCAGGATCGACAGTGCGTTGATGCCGGGATCGAACACGCCGAGGCCGCCTGGTTCCCAGATCCAGCCCTGACCGGGATGCCAGACGCGAACATCCTCCTTCCAGCTGATGTGCACCGACTTGATGCGTCGCTCAGCGAGCCATTGTCGCGCGGGCTCGACCGCCGGCGCATGGCGCGAATGCCAGGTCGCAAACAGCGTTCGCTTTGCCTCCGCCGCCATCGCGATCAGCGGATCGAGCTCGGCGACACCGATGCCCGGCGGCTTCTCCAGCATGACATGCTTGCCGGCGGCGAGCGCCGCGGCGGCCTGCGCGCGCCTCACCTGCGGCGGCGTGCAGAGTGAGACAGCATCGACCGGCGGCCCCTTTTCCAGCAACTCCTCGATAGTGGCGAAATGCGGCAATCCCGGCAGCGAGGCATTGCGGCTGGCAATTGCGGTCAGCGTCGCGCCCGGCACCGCGGCGATTGCACTGAGGTGCTGGTCGCGGGCGATCTTGCCGAAGCCGACGATGGCGATGCGAAGTTCAGTCACGATCTTTCTCCGGACTGCACGGATGGCAGCGCCTCGGCCGGCGCGGTCTCGATGACCGTGCCTTCATGGCGGTGCATGCCGTTGTGAATGACGAAGACCATCGCCTCCGAGGCGGCGTCGGCATCGCCCGCCGCGATCGCATCGACGATCTTCTGGTGCCAGAGTAGCACCGTGTCGCGGTCCGCCGATTCCACCGGGGCGCTCAGCAGGAACGAGGCGCGCAAGGCCGCCTCGATGACGTGGCCGATCGAGCGCATGAACAGGTTGCCGGAGGCGCGCGCCACAGCGACGTGAAGCGCGAGGTCGGCATCGGCAAAGCCGACCGAGTCGGACGCTTCGAGCCGCATGCGCTCCATGCTGAGCCGAAGCTCGGCCAGATCCTCCTCCGACCGCTGCGCGGCCGCCAGCATCGCCGCGCGCGGCTCGACCGCGAGACGGATCTCGGCGAGGTCGTTGAGGAAGCGCTTGTCGATGCCGGCGTCCAGATGCCAGGCCAGCACGTCGGCATCGAACATGTTCCATGCCGCGCGTTCGCGCACGACGGTGCCGACGCGCGCCTTGGTCGTGAGCAGGCCCTTGGCGACCAGGGTCTTCACGCTCTCCCGCAGCACCGGCCGCGACACGCCGAACATCGCGATCATCTCGGCATCGCCTGGCAGGCGCGTGCCCTCCGCGTAGCGGCCGGCGATGATGTCGACGCCGATCGAACGGGCGACCTCCGCATGGTTGGAGTGAGCCCGCCGCGTCGGGATGACAACGATGCGCGAGGTCATGTGGCGGCTCCTGCGCTCTTCGTCAACGGCCGGCGCGCCAGCGCGACCAGTCCCTGCTGCAACGCGATGAAGGCGAACAGCAAGACGCCGGTCGCGATCTTGGTCCACCAGCTCGACAGCGTGCCGTCGAAATTGATGTAGGTCTGGATCAGGCCCTGGATCAGCACCCCCAGGAAGGTTCCGATCACCGAGCCCTGCCCGCCCGTGAGCAGCGTGCCGCCGATCACGACGGCGGCGATGGTGTCGAGCTCGACGCCGACGGCGGAGAGCGAATAGCCCGCGCTGGTGTAGAACGAGAACACGATGCCGGCGATGCCTGCGAGCAGGCTCGACAGCATGTAGATCTTCACGGTCATCTTGCCGACCGCAACGCCCATCAGGCTCGCGGTCGTCCGGCTGCCACCGAGCGCATACACATTGGCGCCGAACCGGGTAAGATGCAGCAGCAGCGCCCCGCCGGTCACGATCGCGAGCATGATGATCGCGATCGCCGTCAATCGCCCTCCACCCGTCAATCGCAAGGCGAAATCCGACACGGTGGAATAGACCGGCGCGGTGATCGGTATGGATTCGGTGGAGAGCAGAAAGCTCGCGCCGCGCGCCAGGAACATGCCGGCGAGCGTCACGATGAAGGGGGGCAGATCGAAGACATGGATCACCGCGCCCATCGCCGCACCGAAGGCCGCCGAGAGTGCGAGGACGGCGACGAAAGCAACCAGCGGCGGCATGCCCCAGCGCTCGATCGCGAGCGCAACGAAGACCGTCGTGAAGCCGATCACCGAGCCGACCGAGAGATCGATGCCGCCGGAGATGATGACAAAGGTCATGCCGGCCGCGACGATGCCGAGGAAAGCGTTGTCAGTGAGGAGATTGCCGACGACGCGGGTCGAGGCGATGCTCGGAAACTGCACCGCGCAGGCTGCGAAGCCTGCGACCAGCACGATCGCCGTAATGAGAGCGGGCGGCAGACCTCTCATGCCTTCGTCCTCCGCAGCCGCGCAGCGATGCCGGCAAAACCCGTCAGCTTCGGCGATTGCAACAACAGCACCGTGAGCACCACTACCGCCTTGACCAGCAGGTTGAACTCCGGCGGATAGCCGGACAAAAGGATGCCGGTATTCATGGTCTGGATGATCAGCGCGCCGAGTACGGCCAGCACGAGGCTGAAGCGGCCGCCGAACAACGAGGTGCCGCCGATCACCACGGCCAGGATCGCATCGAGCTCGAGCCAGAGGCCGGCATTGTTCGCGTCGGCCCCCATGATGTCGGCCGCCGCGATCACGCCGGCCAGCGCGGCGCAGACGCCGCACCAGACATAGACCGACAGGATCATCGCACGAGTTCCGACGCCGGCAAGCTCGCTCGCCCGCGCATTGCCACCGGTCGCCTCGATCAGGAGCCCGAGCGCGGAGCCACGCACCACCGCGCCGGTCAGGATGAGCATGCCGAGCGCAATCGCGACCGGCACGGGCAAGCCGAGAATGGCACCATTGCCGAGCCAGACCAGATCGGGCGACGAGAAGGTCACGATGCGCCCCTCGGTGATGAGCTGGGCGATGCCGCGGCCCGCCACCATGAGGATCAACGTCGCCACGATTGGCTGCATGCCGAGCACCGCGACGAGGAAGCCATTCCACAGGCCGCAAATCAAGCCCGCGCCGAGCGCTGCCGCCAGAACTACGGCCAGACTGTGAGTGTCGGCGAGGCTTGCCGCGATCGCGCCCGCGATCGCCATGACGGCGCCAACCGACAGATCTATGCCGCGCGTCGCGATCACCAGAACCATGCCGAGTGACAGCAGCGCCACCGGCGTGCCGCGGTTGAGCACGTCGATCAGGCTGCCGAACAGACGGCCGTCCTGGAGGCGCAGGTCGAAGAATTGTGGCGACACCACACGGTCGACCGCGAGGATGACGATCAATGCGAGGATCTGGGCAAGGCCGCGGCGCGGCAACAGCGCTGTCATGTGTGGGCCTCAAGCGCAACAGCGGCGCTATCGGCGGCAATGGCCGCGAGAATGTTGCCGACGTCGACCGCCTCGCCCGCTAGCTCCTCGACATGGGCGCGGTCGCGCAGCACCACGACGCGGTCGGAATAGGTCACGATCTCATCGAGCTCGGAGGAGATCACGAGCAGCGACAGGCCGTCGTCGCAGAGCTCGCGGATCAGGCGGATGATCTCGGCATGCGCGCCGACATCGATGCCGCGGGTCGGCTCGTCCAGCACCAGAAGCCGCGGCGAGGTCGCAAGCCAGCGCGCCAGCAGAACCTTCTGCTGATTGCCGCCGGACAACAGGCCGACGGGGCGTTCAGGATCGGGCGGACGGATGTCGAGCATCTTGACGTAGCGGCGCGCGATCTCGTCCTGCTCGCGGCGCGACAGCGGCCGATGCAGGCCGCGCTTGGCCTGGAGCGCGAGCACGATGTTCTCGCGCACCGTGAGCTCGGCGACGATGCCGTCGGTCTTGCGCTCCTCCGGGCAATAGCCAAAGCCGTGGCGTACGCCGTCGCGAGGCGACTGTAGCCGCACCGGCACACCTTCCACCCTCGCCTTCCCGCCATCGGCGCGCTCGGCGCCGAACACCAGCCGCGCCGTCTCGGTCCGGCCCGAGCCGAGCAGGCCGGCGAGACCGACGACCTCGCCATGGCGCAGCTCGAGATTGAACGGGGCGACATAGCCGGCCTTGCCGTAATTCTCGAAGCTCGCGCAGATCTCGCGCGCTTTGTGCTCGCCCACTGATGCGCGCGCGCTGGTGGTCTCGGCCAACTCGCGGCCGAGCATCAGCCGGATCAGCTCGAGGCGCGGCAGCGAGGCGGTCTCGCGCTCGCCGACGAGGCGACCGTTGCGCAGCACGGTGATGCGATCGGAGATCTCGTAGACCTGGTCGAGGAAGTGACTGACGAAGACGATGCCGATGCCGCGTTTCGCGAGCTGGCGCATGATGCCGAACAGGATCTCGACCTCGTGACGGTCGAGACTCGCGGTGGGCTCGTCCAGGATCAACACCCGCGCGGAGAGATCGACGGCGCGCGCGATCGCGGTGACGTGCTGCACGGCGACCGAATAGTTGCCGAGCGGCGCGGCAACGTCGACATCGAGGCCAAACTCCGCAAGCAGCGCCTTGGCGCGGCGGCGCATCTCGCCCTCGCGCACGATGCCGAAGCGCATTGGCTGGCGATCGAGGAACAGGTTCTGCGCCACCGACAGGTTCGGCAGCAGATTGACCTCCTGGTAGACGGTGGCAATGCCCGCTGCCAGCGCTGCCTTGGCCGAGCGCGGCGCGACCTCTTCACCGCCGATCCTGACGATGCCGGCGTCGCGTGGGAATACGCCGGTGACGACCTTGATCAGCGTGGACTTGCCGGCGCCGTTCTCGCCGAGCAACGCATGGATCTCGCCGGCGCGCAGCGTGAAGTCGACCTCCTGCAGCGCGCGCACAGCGCCGAAGCTCTTGCTGATCCCGCGCACCTCAAGAAGGGGCAGAGCAGGATCGGGGCTGTTCTGCATGGCAAATTCGCTCCCACGGGTGCCCGCCATTGAAGCGGACACCCAGCCTAGTCGTTCGTGCAGCGGTTTCGAAGCGGGGCTACGGACCACCGGAAGCGGTCCGGCGCGGCGCCCGCCTCAGTAACCGAGGCCCTTCTTGCTGTCGTAGATCTTCTGCGGATCATCGGCGGCAGTATAGAGCTTGGACTCGGTCTGAATCCACTTCGGCGGAACCGTTCCCTTGCCCTTGAAGGCTGCGACGGCATCCAGTGCTGGGCCGGCCATGTTCGGCGTCAGCTCCACCGTGGCGTTCGCTTCGCCGGCAACCATCGCCTTGAAGATATCGGGGACCGCGTCGATCGAAACGGTGAGGATATCCTTGCCGGGCTTGAGGCCGGCTTCCTTCATCGCTTGAATCGCGCCCACCATCATGTCGTCGTTGTGGGCGTAGACCGCGCAGATGTTCTTGCCGCCGCCTTCGGCCTTGATGAAGCTTTCCATCACCTCCTTGCCCTTGGCGCGGGTGAAGTCGCCGGTCTGGCTGCGCACCACCTTCAGGTTCGCGTGCTTGGCGACGGCGGTGTCGAAGCCTTTCTTGCGGTTGGTGGCGACGCTGGCGCCGACCGTCCCCTGCAGCTCGACGATGTTGCAGGCCTTGGCGCCGACTGTCTTGGCCAGCCAGTCGCCGGCGACCTCGCCCTCATGCACGCTGTCCGACGTCACGGCGGTGAGATAGAGCTCCTTGCCGGAGGGATCGATGTCGCGGTCGAGCAGCACGACCGGGATCTTGGCTTCCTTGGCCTCCTTCAACACCGAGTCCCATCCGGTAGAGACCACCGGCGCCAGGAAGATCGCATCGACATTCTGCGCGATGAAGGAGCGGATCGCCTTGATCTGGTTCTCCTGTTTCTGCTGCGCGTCGGCGATCTTGAGATTGACCTTGCGCTTGGCGGCCTCCTGCTTGGAGACCGACGTCTCGGCCGCGCGCCAGCCGGATTCCGATCCGATCTGCGAGAAGCCGATGGTGAGCTCGGCGGCAGTCGCCGGCAGCGCGAGCAGCAAGGCGGCCGTGGCGCTGGCCGCAAAGAGGGCTTTGAGGATCATCAGGCGAGTCTCCCAAGATGTTATCCGGGGCGCCGATTGGTAGCATGGCACCCGCAGGCCGGCCTTTGAGGCGGCGGGAGGGACTATTTCACGGAAGATGAGTTCCGACTAGTCATATTATTTGACTATTTGGAGGAAAACGCGGCTCAGCGATTGTGAGCAGCCAGATGACACGCCCAGCGCGATTTTGTTCCAACGATGCAACGGGAAGATGAAGGCAGTTTATAGGTGGGTCCAGCCACGGACACCGTCATGGCCGGGCTTGTCCCGGCCATCCACGCCTTACCTCGCCTGACAAAGAACGTGGATGCCCGGGCCTTCGCCGCGCCGAAGTGGCTTCGGCCTCGCAGGCGGGACAAGCCCGGGCATGACGGCCTCATAGACGTTCGCGTGGGAGGTCAGCGGCGAGACGTGAAGCGCTAAATCAGCTTCCGCTGCGCCAGGTTCTTCATCAGCGCACCGATGCCGAAGGTCCAGGGCTCGCACTCGTCGCTGGTGCGCATGCGGTTGACGAGCTTACCCAGCTGCGGCGCTGCGATCGTGACGATGTCGTCGCGCTTGTGGGTGAAGCCCTGTCCCGGCGCATCGCGATCCTTGACCGGCGCGAACATCGTGCCGAGGAACAGCACGAAGCCATCAGGATATTGATGCACCTTGCCGATGGTCTGCTCGACCAGATCAGTCGGATCGCGGCTGATCTTGCTGATCGAGGAATGGCCGTCGAGAACGAAGCCGTCTGCTCCCTTCACGTTCAGGCTGATGTCGAGCTTGCGCGCGTCGTCGAGCGTAAAGCTGTCGTCGAACAGCCGCAGCAGCGGGCCGATTGAGCACGACGCGTTGTTGTCCTTGGCCTTCGACAGCAGCAACGCCGAGCGTCCTTCGAAGTCGCGCAAGTTCACGTCGTTGCCGAGCGCGCCGCCGACGATCTTGCCGCGGCTGGAGACGAACAGCACCAGCTCCGGCTCGGGATTGTTCCAGGTCGATTTCGGATGCAGGCCCGCATCCATGCCGGTGCCGACCGAGGACAGCGTCGGTGCCTTGGTGAAGACCTCGGCGTCGGGACCGATGCCGACCTCGAGATATTGGCTCCAGGCGTTCTGATCGATCAGCACCTGCTTCAGATGCATCGCCTGGTCGGAGCCTGGCTTGAGCTTCGACAAATCATCGCCGATCAGCCGCGTCACTTCCTTGCGGATCGCTTCGGCCGAGGCCGGGTTGCCCTTGGCCCGCTCCTCAATCACGCGCTCCAGCATCGAGATGGCAAAGGTGACGCCGGCAGCCTTCAGCGTCTGCAGGTCCACGGGCGCAAGCAGCCACGGTTTTTGGCGATCGCGCTGGTCCGGCGCCGTGTTGGCCACGATGGCATCGAGATCGCCGATGCGCTCGCCCTTGGTCAGGCCAAGAGCCTTGGCCGGGTAGTCCTCTTCGCAGAGCGCGCTGATGGTCGGAAATCTTGCGGTGACGTCGTACACGCCGTCGCCACGAACGGCGACCACGGCCGGGCCGTTCGCCTGCGGCAGCCAGACGCGACCGGCGAGTGTGCCGCGTGTTCCGTCCTCGGGGAGAAGGTCTTTCACCGTCAACGTCGTCATGGCCGCGCCCTCGCTGTTTTTAAAGATCAGCCGCAGCCGATCACATTGGCGAAGACCAATAAACGTCTGGCGGGGGAAGTCCAGAGAGCGCGCCCGCTCACTTGAACCAATGCACCAGTGCGATGCTGATGCCGAGCAGCAGCATCAGGGACAGCGTCACCGCGGCCGTCACCCGCCCGCCAACATTGGCGAGCACGCGCACGTCGACGCCGAGACCGAGGGCCGCCATCGACACCACGGTCAGAAAACTCGTGATCTTGGTCACCGGACCAACCACCGTGCCCGGCACGATCTCGAGGGAGCGCAGGGTCGCCAGCGCCAGGAAGCCGAGGATGAACCACGGCACCAAGCGGAAGAAGCCGACATTGGCCTTCTTGGCGTCGCTCTGCCAGCGCGAGGCGGCGAGCGACAGACCGACGACGACCGGCCCGAGCATCAGCACGCGCATCAGCTTCACGAGCGTGCCGATCTGTGTCGAGACGAGCCCGGCCGGGACCGTCGCGGCCAGCACCTGCGGCACCGCATAGACCGTGAGGCCCGCGAGGATGCCGTATTGCGTGGCAGACAATTGCAACAGCGGAATCAGCAGCGGCAGGCCGAGCACCATCATCACGCCGAGGATCGCGGTGAAGGAGATCGAGGACGCGATCTCGTCATTGTTGGCGCCGATGATCGGGGCCACGGCGGCAATCGCCGAATTGCCGCAGATCGAGTTGCCGCAGGCGATCAGGATCGACAGCCGCGTCGACAGGCCCAGCATCCGGCTGAGACCAAAGGAGACGCAGAGCGCCACCACGACGACAGCCGCGATCGACGCCAATAACGCGACGCCGGAGGCCGCGATGGCGGCGAAGCTGATCGAGGCACCCAACAGCATGACCGCGACTTCGAGGAGCTGCTTGGCGCTGAAGGCGATGCCGGCCTGCCAGCGCGGCGCAGGTTTCCAGAAGCTGCGCAGGGCCATCCCGAGGAGGATCGCCATCACCAGCGCCTCGACATAGGGATGTTCGAAGACGCCGAGCTCCGCCCGCTCCAGCAGGGCCGAGACACCGGCGACCAGAACGCAGAGGAGGATGCCGGGAATCAGCGCGACGATGCGGCTGGTGGCCGTAGCCGGCTTCGCATCGGCCGGGCTGGATGCTTGATTCTGCGACACAAATCTCTCCCAGAGGAGAAAGATTTATACGCAGGGTCATCCGATTGGGAAATAAGTTTTCGACATATCAGGGCCGAGGGGAAGTTCTGTCCTCAACCCGGAATAAACCGCCTCAGAAGATCAGGCTTTTGGCCAGCGAGGCGACGCGGCTGAAGCCGTCATAGACGCCGGGCTCGAAGAAGGCCGCACGCGCAAGCACGATGCCGGCGACCAGCGACCAGAACAGGCCGGTACCCACCCGCAGCAGGATCTTTGACCCGCGCGACTTCGGCTGGGTGTCCGCTGCGGACACCAGCTGCTCGCCAAAAGGCTCAAATCCAGTGCGTTCCATGGCTACGCCAATCCATCAAATTCTGAACGGAATGTCGTCGTTTCGGCCCTAAACGGCAATGGAAGCGATTGGCGTTTTTGACCCGAGAAGGGGAAACTCCTTCCGCAAGACAGTCTCGCGGCAATAGTTTTCTTCTGCCGCCCTATTTGGGCACCGGAGCTGCGCTACAGGGCCAGATAACGCCGGCGGATGGCGTCGTTGGCCTTCAGCTCCTCGATTCCGGCGGCATAGACGATCTGGCCCTTGTCGATGACCGTGGCGTGGCTCGCGAGCCCCAGGCAGAAATGCATGTTCTGTTCGGCGATCAGCACGGTCGATCCGATGCTTCGAAGCTGCCGCAACAGCTCGCCGATCCGCTGCACGATGATCGGCGCGAGCCCCTCGCTCGGCTCGTCCAGCAGCAACAGCGCCGGATTGCCCATCAGTGTGCGCGCAATGGCCAGCATCTGCTGCTCGCCGCCCGAGAGACGCCCGGCGATGCGATGGCGCAGCGGCTCCAGCAGCGGGAAGACCTCATAGATGCGCTTGATCGGCCACTCGTCCTGCCCCTCCGGCCCCCTCTTCTTCCCGATGACGAGATTGTCCTCGACGGTGTGCTCCGGAAAGATCTGGCGATCCTCCGGCACGAAGCCGAGACCGGCGCGCGCGATATGATGGGGCTTCCGGCCGGAGATCAGAGCACCGCGCAGGCTCACTCTGCCCCGCCGCGGCGGCGCCAGCCCCATGATCGCCTTCATGGTCGTTGATTTGCCCGCGCCGTTGCGCCCCAGCAGCGCCATGGTCTCGCCCTGCCGCACCGACAGGTCGACACCGAACAGGATCTGGCTGGTGCCGTAGTAGACGTCGAGATCGGCGACTTCGATGACGACAGAGCTCATGCGGCCGCTCCCGCATTTTCGGTGCCGAGATAGGCTTCGATGACGGCGCTGTCGTTGCGGATCTCCTCGGGCGTGCCGGTGGCGAGAATACGGCCGTAGCAGAGCACGACGATTTTTGGCGCAATCTTGAAGACGATGTCCATGTCGTGCTCGATGAAGACGACCGTGATTTTTTGCGTCTCCCAGAGCTCGCGCACCTTGTCGATCATGCGCCAGCGCTCCTCGGGGCCCATGCCGGCGGTGGGCTCGTCCAGCAGCAGCACTTTTGGTTCGAGCACCAGCGCCAGCGCAATGTCGAGCAGCTTCTGATCGCCATGCGACAGCGTCGCGGCCGTGCGATGGCGCTTGCCGGCAAGGCCCAGTAGCTCCATCACGTACTCGGCGCGATCGCGCGTCTCCGGCAAGGGAAAGCGCTTGTGCAGCACTGCCGAGGTGCGCTGGTCGGCACTGACGGCGGCAAGCATGGTCTCCTGCACCGTCAGCGACTTGAAGATGCTCGCGACCTGGAAGGCGCGGCCGATGCCGTGACGGACGATCTCCGGCGGCGAGCGGCCGGCAAGGTCGACACCGTCGAGCAGCACCTCTCCGGTGTCAGGCTTCAATGCACCGGTGATCAGGTTGAAGAAGGTGCTCTTGCCCGCGCCGTTCGGACCGATCACCGCGGTGAGCGAGCCGTCGGGGAAATCCAGCGAGACGTCGTTGGTCGCTTTCACGCCGCCAAAGGATTTTGCGAGGTTGCGGATCTCCAGCATCGCTAGCGCCCCTCGCCCGCATCGCGCCGCTGCGAAAACCATTCAGCGACGAAATCCAGCAGGCCCTTGCGCAGGCCCAGCGCGAAGAACAGGATGACCACGCCGAGCACGATGCCGTGGTATTCCGTGAACCGCGTCACGGTGTCGTTGAGCAGGAGCAGCAGCACGGTGCCGACCATCGGTCCCAGAAAGGTCGAGACGCCGCCGAGCATGTTGATGAAAATGCCCTCGCCCGAGATCGTCCAATAGGCGAATTCCGGATAGGCGCCGGAGACGAACAGCGCCATCACCATGCCGCCCATCGCCGCGAACAGCGCCGCCAGCACGAACACGGTGAGCTTGGCGCGCCAGACGTCGATGCCGAGGAAGCTCGCGCGCGCCGCGTTGTCGCGGATCATCCGCAGCGTATAGCCGAACGGCGATTGCGCGATCTGGCGCATCGCGAGCAGACCAAGGATGAGGAGTGCGCAGCTCGCGATGTAGAGATGGACGTGGTTGGCCAGATCGATGCCGAGAAAGACGGGTCGCGGAATGCCGCCGCGCAGGCCCTGGTCACCGCCGGTGAACGAAGCCCAGGACAGGATGGTCGAGTGGATCAGCATCTGGAAGGCGAGCGTGACGAAGGCGAAATAGATCTCCTTCAGCCGCACGCAGATGGCGCCGATCACGGCCGCGATGAGCGCCGTGATCGCCAGCGTCGCCACGAAAGCGACCGGAATGGGCACGCTGAGCTTCTGCATGATCAGGCCGAAGCTGTAGGCGCCAAGGCCGAAGAACATGCCATGGCCGAACGAGGTCAGGCCGGTGTAGCCGACCAGGAGGTTGAGCGAAGTCGCGAACAGGCCGTAGGCGGAGCAACGGATGACGAAATCGAGCAGCGCCTTGCTGCCTGACAACAGCGGCAGGCTCGCCAGCACGGCAAAAGCGATCAGCGCAATCAGGACGTCGCGATAGCGTTGCAGCACCGAGCCACCGCGCACGGGTGCCAGCCCTTGCGCGCGTCCGGCCTCCAGCTCGGTCATGCCGCCTCCTTGCCGAACAGGCCGGTGGGTTTCGAGACCAGCACGATCACCATGAACAGGTACATCAGGCCTTCCGTGAACAGGGGAAAGCCGAGCGAACCGAACGAGCGGATCAGGCCGAGCAGCAGCGCGCCGATCAGGGCGCCCAGGATCGAGCCCATGCCGCCGATCACGGTGACGATGAAGGATTCGATCAGCACCGAGAATCCCATCCCGGGCGTGAGCGATCGCACCGGCGCGGCAAGCGCACCCGCGAGCCCCGCCAGCATGCCGCCGAGCGCGAACACACCGCCATAGATCAGGCCGGTGTTGATGCCGAGCGCGGAGACCATGCCGGGATTTTGCGCGGCAGCGCGGATCACCTTGCCGATCCGGCTGCGCGACAGCCCGATGCCGAGCACGATGGCCGCAACGAGCGCGACGCCGATCAGCAACAGATAATAAGGCGGCACCACGCCGCCGGCGATGAACAGCGGCATGACCTGGAACGCCGCCGGCATGCCCATCGACTTGAATTCGGGCCCCCAGATCAGACGCACGACATCGTCGAAGATCAGCACGAAGGCGTAGCAGACGAGGAGCTGCATCAGGACGTCCGCACCATAGACGCGACTCATGAAGACGCGCTCGAAGATCAGGCCGAGGATCGCCGTGCCTGCCGCCCCGGCCAGCATCGCAAGGGCAAAGCTGCCGGTGAGCTGATAGGCGGTCATCGCGAAATAGGCGCCGAACATGTAGAAGGCGCCGTGGCTGAAATTGACGACCTTGAGCACGCCGAAGATCAGCGTCAGCCCGACTGCGACCAGGAACAGCAGCATGCCGATGATGAGCCCGCTGGTGGTCTGCGTCACCATGCAGGCGGAGCTGGAGAGGCAGCCGGCAAGCGCGTCGAGATCCACGGGAGCACTTTCATTGCGGTGCGCCTGACACGGCGCGGAAAACGAAAACGGCGGGGACGGTCGCCCGTCTCCGCCGCACATCAGATCAGGTGTAGCCCTTGCTCTTCTTCCACTCTGCCTCCAGCTCGAAGATCGTCTTCCAGTCACCGGCCTTGACCTCCGGCACATACGGCTCCTGCGGGATCGTGGTGCCCCAACCGATGGCGTAGCCGACCAGCGTGTGGTCGTCGCCGCGCATCGTCACGGTGCCGTCGGCGCCGAACGGGCACTTGATGGTGAGGCCCTTCAATGCCTCCGCGATCTTCTTGCCGTCGGCGGAGTTCGCCTTCTTTGCGGCCTCGGCCAGGAACATCACGGCGGTCGCGTTCTGCCACGACCAGTTGGTCGGATATTCGTTGTACTTCGCCTTGTAGGCATCGCCCCAGGCCGCGTTCTCCGGCGTGGTCGGAAACGTCTTGATGTAACGGTTACCGGAGTGGATGCCCTTGGGCAGGTTCTTCACGACGGTGAGCGCGGTGTAGTCGGCCATGTTGACCGCGAACACCTCCATCTGGCTGAACATCGCGTAGATGTTGGCCTGGTCGATATAGGAGGTGAGATCGCCGCCCCACAGGCAGGAATAGAGCGCCTGCGGCTTGGCCTGAAGGATCTTCGTCACCACCTCGGTGTAGTCGGGCTGGAACAGCTTTGGCCAGGACTCGCTGATGATCTCCACATCAGGCGCGAAACGCTTCAGATACAGCGTGAACTCGCCGGTGGTGTCGCGGCCATAGGCATAGTCGGGCGAGCACGTCGCCCATTTCTTCAGGCCCTTGGTCTTGGCGATCGCGGCGGCGTAGCTGCCGCCGACGATGGAATCGTGGATGCCCTGGCGCACGCAGCGGAACGCGTTCGGGATGTGCTGCTTCGGATCAGCCGTCAGCGAAGAGGCCTCCGAGCAGGTATGGACGCAGAGCACGCCGAGATCGCGCGCGACCTCATGCACCGCGAACGATCCGGAGGACGCCTCGCCGTCGAGCAGCAATTCGCAGCCGTCGGTGTTGACGAGCTCGCGCGCGACGCGGGCCGCTTCCTGCGGCTGGCCCTTGGAATCGCGGATCACCATCTCGATCTGCCGGCCGGCAAGGCCGCCGGTGGCGTTGACCTTCTCGACCTCGAGCATCACCGCATTGCGCGAGGACGTGCCGAGCTGCGCCACGCGGCCCGACAGGATCGTCGGCATGCCGATCTTGATGGTCTTGGCTTGCGCACGCGCCACCCAAGGCGCGGCAACACTTATCGCACCGGCGCCCATCAGCGCCAGCGTCGAGCGGCGGCTGATGCCCGGCGTGCGGGTCCTCGTCATTTTTCCCTCCCTCTGTCGGGTCGGCGTGTCCAAATCCCTGTCGGAGATCGTCTCGTCTCCGTACTCCCAAGGATTTCAGAGGGTGGGGGGTGACGTCAAGCCGAAGATGAATTACGAGTCATAATTCATCAAGGGAGGTAGCGAGGCCGGTTACAGGCCCAAGATCGGCAAAATGATCAATCTTTCGAGCTTCATCGCCTTTCATGCCCGGCGCACGCCGGACCGGCCCGCGCTGAAATATCGCGGCGAGGAGATTTCCTACGCGGCGTTCGATGCGCGTGTCCGAACGGTGGCAGGCTGGCTCGCCGCGCAGGGCATTGGCGCCGGCGACGTCGTCGCGGTGCTGATGAAGAACAGCGCGGCGTTCCTGGAGCTCGTCTTCGCCACCAGCCATCTCGGCGCGGTGTTCCTGCCGATCAACTTCCGCCTCTCCCGCGACGAGGTCGGCTACATCGCCGGCAATGCCGGCGCGCGGCTTCTGATCGTCGATGAGGAGTTGGCGACGAATGTCGCGGGCACCGGGATTGTCGTGCTCGACGAGACCGCGCAGCAGAGCCTCACGCATCTTGCAGGCGATGCGCCGCCCGCGCCGATGCACGGCCGCGCACCATCCGACCTGATGCGGCTGATGTACACTTCGGGTACGACCGACCGCCCCAAGGGCGTAATGCTCTCTTACGACAATTTCTACTGGAAGTCGGCCGACCAGACGATCGCGCTCGGCCTTAGCGCCGAGACGCGGCTGCTCGTCGTCGGCCCGCTCTATCACGTCGGCGCGCTCGACCTGCCCGGCGTCGCCGTGCTCTGGCATGGCGGCTTCATCCGCATCGAACGTAATTTCGAGCCGGAGACGGCGCTTGCGGCGATCGCCGAGGACAAGCTCAACGCAGCATGGTTCGCGCCCGTCATGACCAGCGCGATGCTCACCTGCCCGACGCGTGAGCGCTACGACGTCTCCAGCCTGCAATGGGCCATCGGCGGCGGCGAGAAGACGCCGGAGCTGCGCATCCGCGCCTTCTCGCAACTCTTCCGCAACGCGCGCTACATCGATGCCTATGGCCTCACCGAGACCGTTGGCGGCGACACCTTCATGGAGGCCGGCCGCGAGATCGAGAAGATCGGCTCGACCGGGCGCGCCATCGCCCATGTCGAGATCGAGATCCGCGACGAGGACGGCAAGGCCCTGCCGGCGAACGTCAACGGCGAGATCTGCCTGCGCGGACCGAAGATCACGCGCGGCTATTGGAATGATCCGGACAAGACGGCGTCCGCCTTCTTCGGCGACTGGTTCCGCAGCGGCGACGTCGGCTATCTTGATGACGATGGCTTCCTGTATCTGACCGACCGCAAGAAGGACATGATCATCTCCGGCGGCGAGAACATCGCCTCTTCCGAGGTTGAGCGCGTCATCTACGAATTGCCCGAGGTGCGCGAAGTCGCGGTGATCGGCCTGCGCGATCGGCGCTGGGGCGAACGGCCGGTCGCGATCGTCGTGCTGACTGAGGGCGCCAGGCTCGAGCTCCCTGCCCTCACCGAGCACTGTCGCACGCGGCTCGCGAGCTTCAAGGTGCCGAAAGAGCTGATCATCCGCGACAGCCTGCCGCGCAACCCCTCGGGAAAGATTCTCAAGCGCGTGCTGCGCGCCGAACTGGAGACCGTGGCATGACGCAAGGCCCAGCCACCGCGAAGATCACAAAGCTAAACCGCGTCGAGCGCAACGCCTGGACCAAGCAGAAGATCTTCGCGGCCGCCACCAAGGTCGTCGGCAAGCATGGCTATGCCGAAGCCTCCGTCGCCCGCATCACCGAAGTAGCCGGCGTCGCGCAAGGCACCTTCTACAATCATTTCGAGAACCGCCAGGAACTGCTCGACCAGCTGCTGCCGAAGATCGGCCTCGACATGGTCGAGTTCATCCGCGCCCGCACCGGCACGGCGGATGCGGCGCGGCAGGAGATCGAGCGCTTCGCCGCCTTCTTCGACTTCATCCGCGAGGTGCCGGAGTTTTTGCGGATCCTCAACGAGGCCGAATTCTTCGCACCCATCGGTTACCAGAAACATCTCGACAACATCTCGGTCGCCTATGTCCGTATCCTCCGCCGTGCGCGCCTTGCCGGCGGCATCGAGGATTTCAGCGACGACGAGTTCGAGGCGATCGTCCACATGCTGATGGGCGCGCGCGGCTATCTCAGCCGCCGCTACTCCTACTCGGCCGACGGCGTCACCGCCGTGCCCGAGCACGTCATCTCCGCCTATCGAAAGCTCATGACGCGCGGCCTCTTCACCGCCTCCGGAGACCAGGACACGCCATGAACATCGAATCTCCGCACAGGACGCTCGACCTTGCCTCGACCATCGCGGAAGGCGACATCCGCTGTCTCCTGATGGTGCTGGTGCACATGACCGGCGACGAGAAATGGCTTGCGCCGCCGTACTTGCCCAAGCGCGACATCCGCCTGATCCCCGATCCCGAGGCCGGCGTGCCCATGGAAATCCAGGACGAAATCCGCGCCGCGGTGCTCAAGCTTTTCGCCGATGGCACGCCGAAGCCCGTCATCACCGATCCCGGCGACGAGCTGCTGCTGAAGATGATGCGCGCCTGCCTCGGCGAGAACGTCGCGCCGGAATATGCCCCGCTGATGCGCGAGGAGATGGGCTTTGTTGCGCGCGAGGCGCGTTGGACGAGGCGCCCCTCTGACGACAAGCTCGCCGAGCAGCACGTCCTGATCGTCGGCGCTGGCGTCTGCGCCATTGCGCTCGGCGTGGCGCTCGGGCATCTCGGCATACCCTACACCATCGTCGAGAAGAACGCCGATCTCGGCGGCACCTGGTGGATCAACCGCTATCCCGGCTGCGGCGTCGACACGCCGAACCACTCCTATTCTTATTCCTTCGGCTCGGGGAATGCGTGGACGCGCTATTTCTGCCAGCGCGAGGAGCTGCTCGGATATCTCCAGAAAGTCGCCGACGAATACGGCATTCGCAAACATCTGCGCGTCAACACCGAGCTGACCTCGTCGCGCTGGGACGAAGGCAAGCGGCGCTGGATCTCCACGCTCAAGACCGAGAGCGGCGAGGAGACCTTCGAATCCACCGCGCTGGTCTCCGCCATCGGCCAGCTCAACGATCCCTCCCGTGCTCGCTTCAACGGCGAAGACAAGTTCAAGGGAACGATCCTGCATTCGGCGCTGTGGTCCGATGACATCAACATCGACGGCAAGCATGTCGCCGTGATCGGCACCGGCGCAACGTCGATGCAGCTGGTGCCGTCGGTCGCCGGCCGCGTCGCCTCGATCACCGTCTATCAGCGCAGCGCGCAATGGGCGCGGCCGGTGAAGGGCTATGCCGATCCAATCAGCGAGGGCGCGCGCTGGCTGCTGGCGCACCTGCCGTTCTATGTGCAATGGTACCGCTTCAACATGTTCTGGCGCTATGGCGACGGATTGCTGCCTTTCCTGCGCAAAGACCCGGCGTGGCCGCATCCCGAGCGCGCCGTCAACAAAGGCAACGACCGGCACCGCCAGGAGCTGACCGACTTCATCCTGTCGGAATTACAGGGCCGGCCGGACCTGATCGAAAAATGCGTGCCGACCTATCCGCCCTACGGCAAGCGCATCCTGCTCGACAACAACTGGTTCAAGACGTTGACGCGGCCGAACGTGGAGCTCGTCACCGACGCGATCGACCATTTCGATCAGGGCGGCATCGTCACCGCCGACGGCAGGCACCGCCCAGCCGATGTCATCGTGGTCGCGACCGGCTTCAAGGTGACGGAGATGGCGGCGCGCCTCAACATCAGTGGCCGCGACGGCAAGGATTTGCGCCAGGCCTGGGCCAACGACAACCCCACTGCGTTCCTCGGCCTCACCGTGCCCGATTTCCCCAACTTCTTCTGCATGCTCGGCCCCAACTCCGGCCCCGCGCATGGCGGCAGCGTCATCTTCCAGTCGGAATGCCAGAGCCGCTACATCTCGGCGTGTCTCGCCAGCATGATCGAGCACGACGTCGCCGCGATCGACATCCGCCCTGATGTGCTCGACGACTACGTCCGCAAGGTCGACGCCGAGCATGAAACGATGATCTGGACTCACCCGGGCATGAGCACCTACTACCGCAATGCGAGTGGCCGGGTGTTTTCGGCGATGCCGTGGCGGTTCGTGGACTACTGGCGCATGACGCATGACCCGGATCTGGGACAGTACCGGCTGACGAAGGCGTGAGCCAATTCGTCAGCGGACTCCGGCCGAAACTTGAGCCGCTCTCGTCCCCACATCGTCATTGCGAGCCATCGGGCCGCGCTTCGCGCGGACCTGTTGGCTCGCAATGATGGAGATTGCGGCTGCTCAGGCCGCCAGCCCACTCTCCACCGGCGCAAACTCCAGCCCGAGACTTTCCGCCACCGCCTTGTTGGTGAGCCGGCCGCGATGGACGTTCAGCCCGTTGCGCATATGCGGGTTTTCCAGCATCGCGGCAAAACCCTTGTTCGCGAGCATCAGGCCGAACGGCAGCGTCGCATTGTTCAGCGCCTGGCTCGACGTCACCGGCACCGCGCCCGGCATATTGGCGACGCAATAGTGCACGACGCCGTCGACCTCGTAGGTCGGGTGGGTGTGCGTGGTCGCGTGCGAGGTCTCGAAGCAGCCGCCCTGGTCGATCGCGACGTCTACCAGCACGGCGCCCGGCCGCATCGATGTCAGCATCGCGCGCGTGACCAGCTTGGGGGCGCTGGCACCCGGCACCAGCACGGCACCGATCACGACATCGGCGGCGAACACTTCGTCCTCGACCGATTCGATGGTCGAGAATCGGGTGCGCACGCGTCCGGCAAAGAGATCGTCCAATTCGCGCAAGCGCGGGATCGAGCGGTCGATCACGGTGACTTCGGCACCGAGTCCTGCGGCCATGCGCGCCGCCTGCGTTCCGACCACGCCGCCGCCGAGCACGACGACGCGCGCCGGCTGCACGCCGGGCACACCGCCCAGCAGCACGCCGCGTCCGCCGGCCGAGCGCTTGAGCGCGGCGCCGGCGGCCTCGATGGCGAGGCGGCCGGCGACTTCGCTCATCGGGGCGAGCAGCGGGAGGTGACCGTTCGCGTCCGTGACGGTTTCATAGGCGATCGCGGTACAGCCGGAGGCAAGCAGGCCCTTGGTCTGCTCGGGATCCGGCGCAAGATGAAGGTAAGTAAACAGGATCTGGCCTTCTCGGAGCTGGACCCACTCGCTCTTCTGCGGTTCCTTCACCTTCACGATCATGTCGGACTTGGCAAAGATATCGCGGGCGCTGTCGGCAATGATGGCCCCTGCCCGCCGATACACCTCGTCGGACGCGCCGATGCCGCCCCCGGCGCCGGTCTCGACCGTGACCTGGTGCCCGGCCGCGACATATTCGCGGACCGCGCCCGGGGTGAGCCCGACGCGATATTCCTGCACCTTGATCTCCTTGGGCACACCGACGCGCATCTTTCCGCTCCTTTGCCACCGCCATGATTCCGTTCCTCATCGTAGCGACGGGGCCGGTTTGGTTTCGTGCAAATATCCGCTAGTTTCGGCAGGTCCGCGCCGGTTTCCGGCGCCAAGCCGCCCTTTCACGCTGGAAACGAAACCTTGGCCCTCGACCGGAAAGACCTCGCGATCCTCGCGGAACTCACGACCAATGCACGTGCCAGCCACACCGAGCTTGCCAACAAGGTCGGATTATCAAGCACGGCGCTGGCCCGGCGGCAGAAGGCACTGGAGGACGACGGCTACATCCAGGCCTACCAGGCCGCACTCGATCTCTCGCAGTTCGGCCTCACCACCACCGTGCTGGTTCGCATCGCGCTGGAGAGCCAGAGCGATGACGCATTGAAGGCGTTCGAGGCGGAAGTGGTGAAATGCCCCTCCGTCGTGCGCTGCTTCCTGATGTCGGGGACCGACGACTACATCCTGATCGTGCTTGCCCGCGACATCCAGGATTTCGAGCGCATCCACCGCACCGAGTTGTCCCGCTTGCCGCGCGTCGCGCGCGTGCAATCGAGCTTCGCGCTGCGCGACATCGTCAACCGCGCGGTGCCGACCGTGGTGTTCGGCGAAGCGAAGCGGTAGCCGGGGTCATCCCGCGCCGCCGTCATAGAACTGTCATCAAATGTGCCGAGAGCTGTGCTTCTGGCACATTCGGGACTGACCATGGATTATTTCAAGCGCTTCAACTTCCTGTTCGCCGCACCAGTGTTCGACGCCGACGATCTCGAAGGCGTCCGCTTCAACCAGATCATCGAGCAGATCCAGCGCTCCGGCTTCGAGGTGGTCCGGGCCCGCAAGCTCGAAGACGCCGAAATGGCGGTGCAGACCGATGCCGCGATCGGCTGCATGGTGGTGGACTGGGGCAAGAAGGGCCTGGAAGGCAAGACATCGGCGCTGATCAATCTGATGCGGCGCCGCGGCCTCGATTTCCCGATCATCCTCCTGATCCGGCGCAAGCGCTTCGAGGACCTGCCGGTCGAGGTGCTCGATTTCATCGACGGCTATGTCTTCCTGTCCGAGGAGACGCCGACCTTCATCGCCAAGAATCTCATCAGCCGGCTCAAGCAGTATGCCGAGACGCTGAAGACGCCGTTCTTCGGCGCGCTGGTCGACTATGCCGAGGAAGGCAACCAGCTCTGGACCTGCCCCGGGCACAATGGCGGCGTGTTCTACAACCGCAGCCCGATCGGCCGGGTCTTCGTCGAGCATCTCGGCGAATCCGTATTCCGCGACGACCTCGACAATTCCGTGCTCGATCTCGGCGACCTCCTCACCCATGAAGGGCCGGCGCTGAAGGCGCAGAAGGAAGCCGCGCAGATTTTCGGCGCGGAGAAGACCTATTTCGTGCTCAACGGCACCTCGACCTCGAACAAGGTCGCGCTCGGCGCCCTCGTCACCGACGGCGACCTCGTGCTGTTCGACCGCAACAACCACAAGGCCGCCCATCACGGTGCCCTGATGATCAACGGCGGCGTTCCGGTTTACGTGCCGACCATCCGCAACGCCTGGGGCCTGATCGGCCCGATGCGCTGGGACGTACTGGACGAGAAGACCTTGCGCGAGGCGATCCGCAATCACCCGCTGGTCACTGACAGGGAGGCTTGGCGCAAGGAGCGGCCGTTCCGCGTCGCCGTCGTCGAACAGTGCACCTATGACGGGACGATCCACAGCGCCGAGATGATCCTGAAGCGCATCGGCCATCTCTGCGAGTACATCCTGTTCGACGAGGCCTGGGCGGGCTTCATGAAGTTCCACCCGCTCTATGCCGGCCGCTTCGCCATGGGGCTGGCGAACCTTCCCCCGGAAGCGCCGGGCATCATCGCGACGCAATCGACCCACAAGCAGCTTGCCAGCTTCTCGCAGGCCTCCCAGATCCACATCAAGGACCGCCACATCCGCGGCCAGAAGCGACGCGTCGAGCACCGCCGCTTCAACGAAAGTTTTATGCAGCACGCTTCCACGTCCCCCTTCTATCCATTGTTCGCCTCTCTCGACGTCGGCGCGCAGATGATGAAGGGCCGCTCCGGCGAGGTGCTGTGGGACGACACGATCCGCCTCGGCATCGAGCTGCGCAAGAAGATCCGTGCGATGCGCCGCGAATTCGAAGAGAAGGAGCAGAGCCCGGACCGGCGCTGGTTCTTCGAACCCTTCGTCCCCGATCGCGTCGCCATTCCCGACGTCAGCCGCCCCGGCGCTGCGCACAACGTCGCCTGGGAAACCCTCTCCACCGACGAGCTCGCCACCAACGCCGCGCTGTGGCAGCTCTCGCCCGATACCAACTGGCATGGCTTTCCCGACCTCACGGAAGGCTTCGCCATGACCGATCCGAACAAGCTGACGCTGCTGACGCCCGGCTTCGACCGCGCCACCGGCGCCTATGCCGAGCATGGCATCCCCGCCCCCGTCGTCGCGCAATATCTGCGCGAGAACCGCATCGTCCCCGAGAAGAACGACCTCAACTCCCTGCTCTTCCTGCTCACGCCGGGCGTCGAGGCGAGCAAGGCCGGCACGCTGATCTCCGGCCTCGTCGCGTTCAAGAGGCTGCATGACGACAACGCGCTGCTGGCGGACGCGATCCCGGAATTCTATCAGCGGCGGCAGGCGCGCTATGCCGGTGTGCGGCTACGCGATCTCTGCGGCGAGATGCATCGCTTCTTCCGCGCCGCCAATGTCAGCGTGCTTCAGGCGAAGCAGTTCATGCCGGAGCACATGCCCGAGATCGCGATGTCGCCCCGCGATGCCGCGCGCTATCTGTTCCGCAACGATGTCGACTATCTGCCGATCGAGGCGATCGCGGGGCGCATAGCCACCACGCCCTTCGTAGTCTATCCGCCCGGCATCGCCACCATCGTGCCCGGCGAGCGGCTGACGGAACAGGCCAAGCCCATGGTCGATTATCTCAAGATGTTCGAAACCTGCTTCAACACATTTCCGGGCTTCGACGTCGAGATCCAGGGCGTCTACAAGGAGATCGATGCCCAGGGGCGCATCGGGCTCTATACTTACGTCGTTGCCGAGTAGGTGCGAATGAACGAAACAGCGGTTGCGCGTGACGGTGACGAACAGGTTTGGGTCCGGCCCTCACGCGAGAGCGATGTCGAGGCGATGCTGGCGATCTACCGCCATCACGTCCGCAACGGCGTGTCGCGCGACATCGAGGGAACCGGCGCGCCCGAGCCGGACGATCTGCGCGACCGGCGCAGGAACCTCAAGCAGACCCGCCTGCCGCATCTGGTCGCGACCTTTCGCGGCGAGGTGGTCGGCTATGCCTATGCGGTGCTGTTCCGCAAGCGCCCGGCCTATCGCTACACGGCCAAGCATTCGATCTACGTCCATCACGAGCAGCTCGGCCGCGGGGTCGGACGGCTGCTGCTACAGGACTTGATCGATGCCTGTGCGGCTGCCGGCTTCCGCCAGATGATCGGCTATATCGACGCCGACAACGCGCCCTCGCTGGCGCTGCACGAGAAGTTCGGCTTCGCGCGCGCCGGCCTGCTTTGCGGCGTGGCCTATCGCCACGGCCGCTGGTCCGACACTGTCATGGTGCAGCGATCGCTCGGCGCGGGGAGCACGGCGCCCCCGCCCGTCACGGCGCCCGGCCGGTAGCCTCAGGACGGAAAGTCGGCCGCTCTCACATGGATGCGGTCGGCATGCAGCGACCAATGATGCAGCGCCTGGTCCTTGCAGAACCTGGCCTTCGCCCGCTCCCTGGCCTCGTCCTCGTCGGAGGCGTCGATTTCCAGCGTACCCTGGCAAATCTCGCTCTGCCGGCCGTACTCGCCGAGCACATCCTTCATGAACTTGACGACATAGGTTGACATGGGACCTCCCTGCTGCCCCGGCCGCACTCTAGTCCCATTTAAGCCGGACCGGGGAAGGAGATTTTGACGCGGATCAATGCGCGGCAAGGTTCCCACCGCCCATTCAGGCAGCAATCCGCCCTTATGTGGTTATGTCGAGCAGCGACTCTGTCGTCTCGGAGTAGGCCTCAATGACCTTCGCATTGGCGATGAAGCTGTACTTTGCGGCCGCCAGCTGAGCGAATTCGTTGGCGATATCGACGTTCGGCGCTGCGACCAGGCCATCCTTGTTGGCAAAGGGAGCGCCTGGATCGGATTGCGCGGTATAGCTCGGCGATACCGTCGACACCTTCGCGATCGTGCCGCCCGGCGTCGCGCCGCTCGATTGGGAGACCTGGTCGACGCGCAATGGCACGTAAGGCGCGGGAAACGCCGGAGCAATGCCGGGACTGCCGGCGCCGGCCGACGGGCTCGATCCGCCCGACGCCGGCAGCGCGCCGGTCGTTTGAACATTGGCGATGTTGCTCGCGGCCACGTTCACGCGCAAGCTGGCCGCGGAAAGTCCGGATGTCGCAATCGAGAAGATGCTCATGGACTTTCAACTACAGGATAAGTGATACGCGTTCACTTACCCGATCGATAAGATGCGGCGCCTTGCCTTTCCGTCGTGGTAACCAATGATCGGAGCGCGCTGCACCTTCGTCCCTATCCCGGCGTCACGCCAAATGCCTGCTTGAAGCGCTCGGCATAGACCGGCCAGACCTCGGGATTGATGATGCGCGGCGGGCGCTTGCCGTCGAGGACGTCCAGAACCTGCTCGGCGGCGATGCGGCCCATGTTCTGGCGCGCCTCGATCGTCACCCCCGCGGTATGAGGGCTTGCCAGCACGTTGTCGAGCTGGAGCAGCGGATGCTCCGGCGGCGGGGGCTCCTTGGACCAGACGTCGAGGCCGGCACCGGCGATGCGCTTGTCGCGCAGGGCCTGGAGCAGCGCATCCTCGTCGTGGATGAAGCCGCGCGCCGTGGTGATGAAATACGCATGCGGCTGCATCAGCGCGAACTCGCGCACGCTGATCATGTTGCGGCTGCCCTTGTTGAGCGGGCAGGAGATCGAGACGAAATCGGCGCGGCGCAACAGCTCGTCGAGCTCGACCTTCTCCCCGCCCCGCTCCGCCATCACTTCAGCCGACAAATACGGGTCATAGGCCAGCACCTTCATGCCGAGCAGGCCCTTGCACAGCGCGGCGATGCGACGGCCGACATTGCCGAGGCCGATGATGCCAACGGTCTTGTGCTCGACCTCGTTGCCGACCAAATCGTTGCGGTTGACGTCGCGCTCGCGGCGCAGGCGGCGGTCGGACTGGATGATGCGCTTGGACAAGGTCAGCATCATCGCCAGCGCGTGCTCGGCGACGGAATGGGCATTGCCGCCGGACTGGTTGACGACCAGCACGCCCGCGTCGGTGCAGGCCTCGACATCAACGGGATCGAAGCCCGCGCCATTGCTGGAGACCAGCAGCAAATTCGGCGTGCGCTTCAGGAAGGTGGCATCGACATGGAAATGCTGGGCGAGCTCGTCCCGGGCCGCGCCGATCTGGTAGACATGCGCCGCATTCAGGATCGGCGCGTAGACATCTTCGGGACTCTCGTTCTCGATGCGGTCGAGCCGGACGTCAGGCCGCGCCTTCAGGATGTCGACATAGATCGGATTGGCCAAATAATTGGAGTAGAAGACGCGCTTGCTGTTGACGGACATCGGGACCCTTCCGGCTCTCTCGAGGGAGAGACGCAAGGCCAGCGCAGCGCGCGCCTTCCATGTCTCCCCCCTTTTCGTTACCCATTTTATGACATGGCGGTGCCGACCACGACAGGCCGTCCAGCGCAGATCACGGTGCGGGCCCGGACATGTTGACAATCCCGCCCGCTCCGTCAAGTTCGGCCGATCGCCGCGACGGCCTGAACCAAGAAGCATGCGCGGCTCAAGGGAGAGCGCAATGGCGATTGCGGAACAGCAGACGCAGGCGGGACAGGCGTCCGGCGACAACAGCTGGCACGGCATCGTCCTGCAGACCCTGAAGCGGAACGAGATCAGCCTCGTCCCTTACGTGCCCGACCGGGTGCTGACGCCCCTGATCAAGAACCTGCACGCCGATCCCTTCTTCACCACCTTCGCCACCGCCCGCGAGGAGGAAGCCGTCGGCATCGTCTCAGGCGCCTGGATGGGTGGGCGGCGCGGCGCAGTCCTGATGCAGACCTCCGGCTTTGCCACGCTCGCCAACGTGCTCGCCTCGCTCGCAGTGCCCTACCAGATCCCGCTGATCATGTTCGTCTCCGAGCGCGGCACGCTCGGCGAGTTCAATTACGGGCAATCGCTGGTCTGCCGCACCATGCGCCCGGTGCTGGAGTCGCTGGCGCTGGAGCACCACACCATCACCCGGCTCGACGAGCTCGAATTCATCACCGACCGCTCGATCAAGCAGGCCGTCACGACACAGGCGCCGGTGGCGCTGATCCTCAACCCGCTGCTGACCGGCGGCAAGGTTTTCGACAAGTGAGCGCAACATGAACACGCCCAACACCAAGGTGATGAACCGGTTCGACGTGACCTCGCGCCTGATCGGAAAGCTCAAGCACGAGGAGGCTGTGATCGGCGGCATCGGCAACACCAATTTCGACCTCTGGGCCGCCGGGCATCGCCCGCAGAATTTCTACATGCTGGGCAGCATGGGCCTCGCCTTCCCGATCGCGCTCGGCGTGGCGCTGGCGCAGCCCGACCGACGCGTCTTCGCGCTCGAAGGCGATGGCTCGCTGTTGATGCAGCTCGGCGCGCTCTCGACGATCGCGACCCTGAAGCCGAAAAACCTCATCATGATCGTGATGGACAACGGCATCTACCAAATTACCGGCGCACAGCCGACGCCTGCGGCAAGCGTCGCTGACATCGTTGCCATCGCCGCAGGCTCCGGCCTCGCCAACAGCACCTGGGCCGCGGACGAGGAGGATTTCGAGCGCCTGGTCGATGCGGCGATGTCCGCCGCCGAGCCGAGCCTGATCGCAGTCCGCATCGACGACAAGCCCGGCGTCGGCACCACAAGGCGCGATCCCGTGCAAATCCGGGAACGCTTCATGCACGGGCTCGGCGTGCGCGAGCCGCTTTAATTTTTCGTCATTAACTACACCCTGATCTGATGGAGGGACTGTACCGGCCCCCTGCCAATCTGTGCTAAGCGAACCGGATGTCCATTTTGGTTCGTTCCTTTGCCTGGTTGCTCGCCGCCGCCGTTACTTTCGCCACCCTCGGTCCCCCCGGCCTGCGGCCCCATTCCGACCTCGGCCAGGACGGGGAACATGCGCTCGCCTTCATTCTGGTGGGACTGGCCTTCGGCCTCGCCTATCCGCGGCGGCGCCTGCCGGGCGCAGGAGCCGCGGTCGTCCTGATTGGCGTGCTCGAGCTGATGCAATTTTGGGCACCCGGACGCCACGCCCGGCTGGAGGACTTTCTGGTCGACGCGCTCACGGCCTGCTTCGGCTTTGCGCTGGCGGCGGTCACCGATTGGGCTATGACACGCTTTCGCGCAAGCGCCTCTGCGGCAAGCGAAGGCCCCGCGGAGTAGAACTCCGCAGGGCCCTTTCCCCTCCACGCCTGTCCGGCTTGGATCAGTCGATGATCTTGACCACGCGACGCGTGCGCGGTTCGACGATCACACGGCGATCATTGACGACCGCATAGCGATACTCGGTGTAGTTCGGTACGGGGCGGAGCACCACGGTCGGCGGCAGCGGCTCGCCGACCACGACGCGCTCCTCGACCACGACGGAATCGCTGCGAGGAATTCCGCCAAGAACCGCATTCGGAATCTCGAGGCCAGCGCCGACGGCCGCGCCGACGGTACCGCCGACCATCGCGCCGATCGGTCCGCCAATATCGCCACCCGCACGCGCGCCGTCGCGGGCGCCTTGTTCGGTGGTCGACTGGGCAAAGGCTGCGCTCGACGCCAGCAGCGACGCGGCAGCCAACGTAATCGCAAGACGGGTTTTCATGTCCTTATGTCTCCAGTGATTGTTGTGCGCCTTCAACCGCGGGGCCGGAGCATTGTTCCGGTTCCCCCGTCGCGAAGACGCCTCAAAAACTGGCGACTGTTACCGCGTAACAGTTCAGGCTGCGGCGATCTCGTGGCCTGCCATCAGTTCCAGTGCCCGCACCATCGCGGAATGATCCCAGCCCTTGCCGCCATGCGCGGTGCAGGCCGAGAACAATTGCTGCGCCACCGCCGTGCTTGGCAACGACAGGCCGAGCGTGCGCGCGCCTTCGAGCGCAAGATTGAGATCCTTCTGATGCAGCTCGATGCGGAAGCCGGGATCGAAATTGCGCTTCACCATGCGCTCGCCGTGTACTTCGAGGATGCGCGACGAAGCAAAGCCGCCCATCAGCGCCTGTCGCACCAGCGCCGGATCGGCCCCGGCTTTCGATGCGAACAACAGCGCCTCGCTCACCGCTTCGATCGTCAGCGCGACGATGATCTGATTGGCGACCTTCGTCGTCTGGCCGTCGCCGTTGGCGCCGACGCGGGTGACATTCTTGCCCATCTTGTCGAAGACAGGCTTCATGGTGGCAAAGGCCCGCTCCGGCCCGCCGACCATGATGGTGAGGCTCGCCGCCTTGGCGCCGACCTCCCCGCCTGAGACCGGCGCGTCGAGATAGTCCGCCCCGAGCGCCTCGATCTTCTTCGCGAACTCCTTCGTCGCCAGCGGCGAGATCGAGCTCATGTCGACGACGATCTTGCCCTTGGAGATGCCACTCGCAACGCCGTCCTTTCCGAACAGCACCGCGTCCACATGCGGCGTATCCGGCACCATGATGATGACCGCATCGGCCTCCTCGGCGACCTGCTTGCCCGTCTTGCAAGCGATGCCGCCGGCCGCAATCAGCTCCGGCGCGACCGGCGCGACATCATGCAGGAGAACACGATGGCCTGCGCTAAGGAGATGGCCGGCCATCGGCCGTCCCATGGTGCCAAGTCCGATGAAGCCGATGTCGATCATGGTTTGATGTCTCACAGTTGTAGTAACAAAACTTCATCCACGCGTTCGGTGCACCTCTCCTGCTTGCGGGAGAGGTCGGCACGTCCGGGCGATGCGGAGCATCGTCCCGCGTGCCGGGTGAGGGTTCTCTCCGCGTTGGGATTTCTTCCGCGAGAATCCCATTGCGGAGATACCCTCTCCCCAACCCTCTCCCGCAAGCGGGAGAGGGAGCGCACCGCCTCACGTCTCAAACGTCTGCGCGGCGTGCCACGAAAGCCCTTCGAGCGTCGTGGTGCGCGGCTTGTATTCGCAGCCGATCCAGCCGCGATAGCCGATCGCATCGAGGTGGCGGAACAGGAAGGGATAATTGATCTCGCCGGTCCCGGGCTCGTGCCGGCCGGGATTGTCGGCAAGCTGAATGTGGGCAATCTGCGGGAGATATTCCTGCATGGTGCGGGCGAGATCGCCCTCCATGATCTGCATGTGATAGATGTCGTACTGGACGAACAGATTGTTCGACCGCACCTCGGAGATCAGCTGCACCGCCTGCTCGGTGCCGTTGAGGAAGAAGCCGGGAATGTCGAGCGTGTTGATCGGCTCGACCAGCAGCTTGATGTTTTCGCGCGCCAGCGTCGAGGCCGCAAAGCGCAGATTGCCAACGAGCGTCTCGTTGAACTCGCGTGGATCCGCATCGGGAGGCGCGATGCCGACGAGGCAATTTAGCTGGTCGCAATCGAGCGCCTTGGCGTAGTCGATGGCGCGAAACACGCCGTCGCGGAATTCAGCAGTGCGATCGGGCAGGATCGCAATGCCGCGCTCGCCCCTAGCCCAGTTTCCAGCGGGCAGATTGTGCAGCACCTGGGTCAGCCCGTGAGCTTCGAGCTGCTCGCGCAGCTGCGCCTTGTCGAAATCATAGGGGAAGAGATATTCGACCCCGGCAAAACCCGCCGCTTTCGCCGCGGCGAAGCGATCGAGGAACGGCATCTCGTTGAAGAGCATGGTGAGGTTGGCGGCGAATTTCGGCATGGTGACGTCCTTCCCTATTCCGCCGGTTGCAGCACGCCCGGGCGCGCGCGCTCGACTTCGTCGAGCGGAAGGTCCAGCACCTCCTCGAACTCGACGATGTTGTCGATCTCCGTGCCCATCGCGATGTTGGTGACGCGTTCCAGGATGAACT
Source organism: Bradyrhizobium sp. TM239 (assembly GCF_036247985.1). Lineage (NCBI taxonomy): Bacteria > Pseudomonadati > Pseudomonadota > Alphaproteobacteria > Hyphomicrobiales > Nitrobacteraceae > Bradyrhizobium > Bradyrhizobium sp. TM239. The sequence continues at coordinate 226,896 of NZ_BTIR01000003.1, forward strand.
CGACCACCACGGGCACGCGGTGCTTGGCCATCAGCTCGCGCGCGGTCGCGAACGCGGCTTGCGTGTCCTTGGGATCGGTGACACGGATCGCCTTGCAGCCGAGGCCTTCGGCGACCGCGACGTGGTCGACACCGTAGACGCCGATCTCGGGCGCGTTGATGTTCTCGAAGGAAAGCTGGACGTGATAGTCCATCTCGAAGCCGCGCTGGGCCTGGCGGATCAGGCCGAGATAGGAATTGTTCACGACGACGTGGATGTAGGGCAGATTGAACTGCGCCCCGACCGCGAGCTCCTCGATCAGGAACTGGAAGTCGTAATCGCCGGAGAGCGCGACGATGTCGCGATCCGGGCACGCGGCACGCACGCCGAGCGCGGCGGGCAGTGTCCAGCCGAGCGGCCCCGCCTGACCGGCATTGATCCAGTTGCGTGGGCGATAGACGCCGAGGAACTGCGCGCCGGCGATCTGCGACAGGCCGATCACGGTGACGTAGCAGGTGTCGCGACCAAACGCCTTGGTCATCTCCTCATAGACGCGCTGCGGCTTGATCGGGACGTTGTCGAAGTGACTCTTGCGCAGCATCGTCTTCTTGCGATCGCGGCAGGCCGCGGGCCACGCCTGGCGCTCGCGAAGCTTGCCTGACCGCCGCCACTCCCTGGCGACGGTGACGAACAGCTCGAGCGCAGCCTTGGCGTCCGAGACGATGCCGAGATCGGGATTGAACACGCGCCCGATCTGCGTCGGCTCGATGTCGACATGCACGAAGGTGCGGCCCTTGGTGTAGGTCTCGACCGAGCCGGTATGGCGGTTGGCCCAGCGGTTGCCGATGCCGAGCACGAAGTCGGATTCGAGCATGGTGGCATTGCCGTAGCGGTGGCTGGTCTGAAGGCCGACCATGCCCGCCATCAGCACGTGATCGTCGGGAATCGCGCCCCACCCCATCAGCGTCGGCACCACAGGCACGTTGGCGATCTCGGCGAATTCGACCAGCAGGTCCGAAGCATCGGCATTGATGATGCCGCCGCCCGCGACGATCAGCGGCCGCTCGGCGGCGTTGAGCATCTCCAGCGCCTTCTCGACCTGTTTTCGCGTGGCGGTAGGCTTGTAGACCGGCAGCAGCTCATAGGTCTCGTCGTCGAACTCGATCTCGGCGAGCTGCACGTCGAGCGGCATGTCGATCAGCACCGGTCCCGGCCGGCCCGAGCGCATGACATGAAACGCCTGGCTGAACACGCGCGGCACCAGCGCCGGCTCGCGCACCGTCACCGCCCATTTCGTCACGGGCTTTGCGATCGACTCGATGTCGACGGCCTGAAAATCTTCCTTGTAGAGCCGCGCGCGCGGAGCCTGCCCGGTGATGCAGAGGATCGGAATGGAATCGGCGATCGCCGAATAGAGCCCGGTGATCATGTCGGTGCCGGCCGGCCCCGAGGTTCCGATGCAGACCCCGATATTGCCGGCCTTCGCCCGCGTATAGCCCTCGGCCATGTGCGAGGCGCCCTCGACATGGCGTGCCAGGATGTGGCGGATCGAGCCGCGCTTCTTCAGCGCCGAGTAAAGCGGATTGATCGCGGCTCCGGGAACGCCGAAGGCGGTGGAGATGCCTTCCTTCTCCAGAATTCGCACGGCAGCATCGATAGCTCGCATCTTCGCCATATCGGACCTCGCTCAGGTTGCGTCAGCGAGCGAGATCATCGGGTGCGCAGAAGCCGATCTCAACGAGATCGATTTTATTTTCCACGATGCGGCAGCCGCGGAAAAATGGCGGCGGTCTCAAACGGTTAGATCGAGAGTTGCATGAAAGCGGATCACTCGAACAGCGGCGCCAGCTCCATCTGCGGCACCAGCACGAGGCCCTTATCGGTGATGCGAATTTCCGGAATGACCGATAGGGGAATCAAATTGAAGCCCATATAGGGGATGGTGCAGCCGGCCTCGGCCCATTCCTTCTTGAGCATCTTGACCTCTTCGGCCACCTCCGTGACGCGCTTGTCCGAGAGAAGCCCCGCGATCGGCAGCGGAACCAGCGCCCTTACCTTGCCATCGGCGACGACGCAGACGCCGCCCTGCTGGTCCTTGATGGCAGCGATCGCGACTTGCATATCGGGCTCGTTGGTGCCGGCGACGATGATGTTGTGGCTGTCATGCCCGACACTGGAGGCGACCGCGCCGCGCTTGAGGCCAAAGTCCTTCAGCAGTCCGTAAGCGACGTTGCCGGCCGACTTGCCGTGGCGCTCGATGACTGTGACGAAGCACAGGCCGTAACGCGCGAACAGCGACGGCCAGTCCTTTGCTGGCTCGATCGCGACTTTGTCATGGATCAGCGTGATGCCCGGCAACGCTGTCTTGATGGCATTGACGGTGCAGGCCTTCGCCGGCAGATCCGGCGTCAGCTTGACCTTCTCCGGCAGCTTCACGGTCGCGTAGGCCGCCTTTGGATATTGATAGCGCTGCGACAGCGCCTGATCGAGCAGCCCGGTGATCTCGCGGTTCTCGACCACGAGCTCGCCGCCATACCAGGTGCATTGCGGCTTGAGCTGGTCGTCCATCAGCACGAGATCGGCGCGGCGGCCGCCGCCGAGGCCACCGATGTCGCCGTCCATGCCGAAGCGCGTGGCGCCATGCAGCGAGCCCATCGACCAGGCCTGCTCCGGCGACATCCCCGCCTTCACGGCCTCGCGCACCACCCAGTCGAGACCGAACATCAGGAGATCGTCGGCGTCGCGGTCGTCGGTGCACACGGCCGTGCGCTTGTGCGAGGCGCCGAGCTCGGTGATGGTGCGGATCGCCTGCGGCAGCGAGTGCCAGGGCGTCGTCGGCGGCCCCCCGCGTAGGAATATCCAGACGCCGGCATCGAGCAGGTCGTCGGCGATGTCGCGGTCGATCGCCTCATGGGTATCCGTTACGCCGCTGGCCGCATAGGCCGCGACGAAGTCCCGGCCGTAGACGTGGCCGGACACGGGACGGCCGCGCTTCAGGGCGGCTGCGAGGATCGCATGGCTGCGTTCGTCGCCCATCGTGACCGGGACAAAATCCATCTTCTCGCCGAGCGCGACAGCCTCCGGCCAGCGGTCGAACAGGCCGGCGATCTTGTCCGGCGTGAGATCGCCGCCGGCCGTTTCCAATTCGGCCGACGTCGCCGGCACCGTGCTCGGCACAGTCAGGAAGATCGAGAGCGGCGCCTCGCGCGCGTCTTCCAGCATCGCCTCCACCCCGGCGACATCCATGACGTTGCCGATCTCGTGGCTGTCGCAAAAGATCGTGGTGGTGCCGTTGAGTAGCGCGGCCTCCGCATAGGCGCAGGCCGTCACCATCGAGGATTCGATGTGGATGTGCGGATCGACCAGCCCGGGCGCGATGACGCCGCCAGCGGCATCGTAGAGCGGCACGTCGGGCCAGATCTTCTTCGCCGCGCCTGATGGCTTCACCGCCGCGATGCGCCCGCCGGTGATCCACACCTCCCGACCGGGATGAATGCGTTCCGAATAGGTCGAGAGCACCCGCGCGCCGGTAATGACCAGATCTGGCACGAGACGCGCGGACGCGACATCGGCGAGGCGCCGGGTCATCGCATGCAGCGGGGCGACGGAGAAGCGGGTGAGTTTGGTCATCGGGACCCTCGCGCGGCGTTACGGCCCGGCGATGGTTACGCCCTGCACCAAACCGGGCAAGTGCAAATATGACGGCACGCCCTGCTTACGCCTTGGGCGCCGCACCGCCTGCCGTTCCCGACCTTGCAGGCCGGCGCCGGTTCCGCGCTCTTGCCGGCGGTGCCGTAGCGGGCTTGACCCGGATCCGCATCGACCGGCCCTTTGGCTCATCGATCTCGAACGAATTCGTCTTCCGCACGAGGTCGCTCAGCTTGCGAAAGCCGTAGGTCCTCGGATCGAAATCGGACGCCAGATTGGCAAGTTGCCGGCCGACTTCCCCGAGCGTCACCCAGCCGTCCTCGCTCTCCATCTGGGTGATGACCTTCTTGATGATGGGGGTCGCGGCATCAAGCGGCTGAAGCGACGTCGATCTCGAGGCGGCATCCTGGGTGTTCGCCGGGGCGGCAAGCAGGTTCTCGGTGTAGACGAACCTGCGGCAGGCCTGCCGGAAGCTCTCCGGCGTCTTCTGCTCGCCGAACCCGAAGACATCGATGCCCTGCTCCCGGATGCGGGCCGCCAGACGGGTAAAGTCGCTGTCGGATGACACCAGGCAGAAGCCATCGAACCGGCCGCTGTGAAGCAGGTCCATGGCGTCGATGACCAGCGTGATGTCGGATGCATTCTTGCCCGTCGTATAGGCGAACTGCTGCTGCGGGATGATGGCGTGCTTCGACAGAATGTCGGCCCACCCCCTGGACCGCGCATTGGAGAAGTCGCCGTAGATACGGCGGACGCTGGCCTCGCCGATCTTGGCGATCTCCTCGAACAGTCCGTCCGCGATTTTTGCCGACGCATTGTCGGCATCGATCAGGACGGCGAGACGGGGCGAACGAAGTTCTGACGGCATGGAATGTCCCCACGAGATGGACGCAGCATCACAAGATGCCAGCGCCGGGATGACTAATCTTCGGTCGCCTTGAACCGCCCGAGCCCCTTCAGCACGAAGGGCGCCAGTAGCGCGATCAGTGCCAGCCCCAGCAGCGTCGCCGAGATCGGGCTCTGCAGCAACGTCATGGGATCGCCGAGGCTGATTGCGAGCGCTCTGCGCAACTGGCTCTCCGCGATCGGACCGAGGATGAGGCCGACCACGACGGGGGCGATCGGAAAATCGAACCGGCGCATCAAAAAGCCGAGCACGCCGAAGCCGGCCAGCATCGACAATTCGACCACCGACGGTTTTGCGGCGATGGTGCCCATGGTCGCGAATACGAGGATGCCGGCATAGAGCCATGGCTGCGGGATCGCAAGCAGCCGCACCCAGAGGCCTACCAGCGGCAGATTGAGCACCAATAGCATCACGTTGGCGATGAACAGGCTCGCGATCAGGCCCCACACGAGATCAGGCCGCTCGGCGAACAGCAGCGGTCCCGGGTTGAGTCCGTATTGCTGAAAGCCCGCCAGCATCATCGCGGCGGTCGCCGAGGTCGGCAGTCCCAACGTCAGCAGCGGCACCAGCGTGCCGGCGGCGGAGGCGTTGTTGGCGGCCTCCGGTCCCGCGACACCTTCGATCGCGCCCTTGCCGAACTCCTCGGGGTATTTCGTCAGCCGCTTCTCGGTCGAATAAGACAGGAAGGTCGGGATCTCCGCGCCGCCCGCGGGCAGCGCGCCGATCGGAAAGCCGAACATGGTGCCGCGCAGCCACGGCTTCCACGACCGCTTCCAGTCCTCCTTGGTCATCCACAGCGAGCCGCGCACCGGCTCGAGCTTCTCCTCGCTGTGGTGACGGCGCGATGCGACGTAGAGCGCCTCGCCCACCGCGAACAGGCCGACCGCGAGCGTCGTCACCTCGACGCCGTCGAGCAGTTCAGGGACGCCGAACGCAAGCCGCGCCTGACCGGTCAGCTTGTCGATGCCGACGAGACCGAGCGTCAGGCCGATGAACAGGCTGGTCAGGCCGCGGACCGGGGAATCGCCGAAGGTCGCCGACACCGTGACGAAGGCGACGCACATCAGCGCGAAATAGTCCTCCGGGCCGAAGCGCACGGCGAAGTCGACCAGCCACGGCGCGAGGAAGGCGAGCCCGATGGTGGCGATGGTGCCGGCGACGAAGGAGCCGATCGCGGATGTCGCAAGCGCCGGCCCGCCGCGGCCGGCCTTGGCCATCTTGTTGCCTTCGAGCGCGGTCGCCATCGAGGCGCTCTCGCCGGGCGTGTTGATCAGGATCGCGGTGGTCGAGCCGCCATACATGCCGCCATAATAGATGCCGGCGAACATGATCAGCGAGCCGCCGGGGTCGAGCTTGTAGGTGACCGGCAACAGCAGCGCGACCGTCAGCGCCGGGCCGATGCCGGGCAGCACGCCCACGGCGGTGCCGAGGAATACGCCGATCAGGGCATAGAGCAGGTTCATCGGCTGAATGGCGACGGCCATGCCGTGCGCCAGCGCCGCAAAAGTGTCCATCACAGCAGTCGCTCCAGCGGGCCGGTCGGAAGGCTCAGCGTCAACAACCGGTCGAACGCGAGATAGATCAGGATCGACATCACGAGGGCGATGATGCTGTCGACGAGGATGGCGCGGCGCCCGAACGCGGCCGACGTCGTCACGAACAGCGCCGACGTCGCCAGGATGAAGCCGCCGCCGAAGCCGATGATGGCGATCAGCAGCGCAAGGCCGACCAGGATCAGGACCACGGGCACGGGATCGGCGCTCTCGCGCGCCGGCAAATTGCCGCGCAGCGCGTCGATGAAATTGCCGATCGCAAGCAGCGCAAGGCCGCTGGCGACCACGACCGGCATCGCCTCCGGCCCCATCCCGTACATCGCGGTGGATGACAGGCCGCGCGCGTCGAAGACCAGCACCGCGGCGAGGCCTGCGAGCAGTGCAGCGATGACGATACCGGCGCGATCGACGCGCCGCGGCGGCTGGGCCGGATCGCCCGAGGTCATGACTTGACCAGGCCGACCGATTTCAGCACGTCGGTGACCCGCACGGTTTCCTTCTTCAGGAAGTCGGCGAAGGCGTCACCGCCGAGATAGGCGTCTTCCCAGCCCTTCTGCTTGAGGATTTCCTTCCAGGCGTCCGACTTCACCATCTTCTCGACCGCATCGCTCAGGGTTTTGCGCTGCTCCGGCGTGATGCCGGGAGGCGCCACCACCGAGCGCCAGTTGGCGATCACGAGGTCGATGCCCTGCTCCTTGAAGGTCGGGATGTCGCTCCCCGGGATGCGCTTCCCCGAGGTCACGCCGATCGCGCGCAGCTTGCCGGACTTGATCTGCCCTTCATATTCGCTGAGGCCCGAAATGCCCGCGGTGACCTTGCCGCCGAGGATCGCCGCCAGCGACTCGCCGCCGCCGGAGAACGGGATGTAGTTGATCTTCTTGGCGTCGGCACCGACCGCGCCGGCGAACAACGCTGCCATCACATGGTCGACGCCGCCGGCGGAGCCGCCGGCGAAGGTCACCTTGGCAATATCGGCCTTCACCGCGGCGGCCAGATCCTGCGCAGTCTTGATCGGCGAATTCGCGGGAACCACGATCACCTGGATTTCCTCGGTGAGGCGCGCGATCGGCGTCACCTGCTCGAGCGTCACCGGCGACTTGTTCATGGCGAGCGCGCCCACCATGACGAAGCCGTTGACCATCAACTGGTTGCCGTCGCCCTTGGCGCCGTTGACGAATTGCGCGATGCCGACACTGCCGCCGGCACCGGGAACGTTGGTGACCTGCACGCTGCGCGCGACGCCCGCCGCCACCAGCGCCTGCTGCATGGAGCGCGCAGTCTGGTCCCAGCCGCCGCCCGGGGCCGCCGGCGCCATCAGCTTGAGCTCGAGCTGCTGGGCAAGGGACGGCGTCGCTGCCGCAAGGGTCAGCGCGACGGCTGCGCCGGCAAGGCGCGCGGAAAATTGAAACATGAGGACGCTCTCCAGGCTCATGCGGACGTTTGCCGCATTGTGTCGTTTGGTCGCATATCAGCCAAAACGGCCGATGCTGTCCAGCGACAGTGCCCGGGTTCCCCAATCAGCGCGGCGCCGGCATCACCCCACCGAGCGCGACCGTCAGCTCGCCGGCGACCTCGCGCACGATTTGGCCGATTTCCGGCAGCCTGTCGTCGGTCAGGCGGCTGGTCATGCCCGAGACGGAAATTGCCGCGAGCGGCTCGGCACAGTCGTTGTAGACCACTGCGGCAATACAGCGCAGCCCCATGCTGGCTTCTTCATCGTCGAGCGCAAAACCCTGCTTGCGGATCTTTTCGAGCTCCTTGAACAGGTCGCTCGGCCGCACGATCGACTTCTCGGTCAGCCGGGGCATGCCGTGATGGCGGATGACGGCGCCGACGTCCTCGTCGGAATAGGTCGCGAGCACGGCCTTGCCGACGCCGGACGTCACCATGGGGACGCGGCCGCCGACCAGGGTCAGCGAGCGCATGATCTCGCGGCTCTCCATGCGGGTCAGCACGATGATGAACTCGTCGTCGACCACGGCGAGATTGGCGGTCTCGCGGGTGAGATCGCGCAGCTTGCGCAAGTAAGGAATCGCCTGCGCGGAAAAATTGCGCCGCCGCGCAAAGCTCGCACCCACCGTGAAGGCGCGCGAGCCGACATGCCATTTTGATTGCGTGCGGTCGAACTGCACGAAGCGGCGGCTCTCCAGCGTTGCCAGCAGGCGGTGCACCGTGGAAGCCGACAGGCCGGTCCGCACCGCGAGATCGCTGAGGCGATAGCCTTCGTCGTCCTCGGCCAGCGTTTCCAGGATCGACAGCGCGCGATCGACGGACTGCACGCCGCCGTCGCGCGTGTCGTTGTCGGCCTCCGATGATCGAGGCTCGAGCGATTTGCGCCGGATCACGTTCTTGCTCATCGCGACCTGACAGTTGTCACCTCTCCCCGCAGGCGGGGAGAGGTGAAGTCTTCGTCTCAGAGCAGCCCTGCCCCGCGCGCCCATTTGTACTTGGCGCCGAGGACCTCGACCGGAAGCTCGGTCGAGTAGGCGTAGGCCGGGATGCCGTTCTGGTAGAGATATTCGGCGGCTTCCTCGACCTCGACGTCGCCCGCGAGCGAGGCGACGATCGGCTTCACGAAGCCCTTGGCCTCCATCTCCTTCTTCACCTCGACCATGTTGCGGGCGAACACCATCGGCGGCGTGACGATGGTGTGCCAGTAGCCGAGGATCAGCGAGTGGATGCGCTCGTCCGAGAGGCCGAGCTTCACCGTGTTGACGTAGGTGATTGGCGGCTCTCCGCCTGTGATATCCACAGGATTTCCGGCCGCTCCAAACGGCGGGATGAACTTGCGGAAGGCCGCGTCGAGATCCGCCGGCATCGACATCAGCGATAGGCCGTTGTCGACGCAGGAGTCCGACAGCAGCACGCCCGAGCCGCCGGCACCGGTGATGATCAGCACGTTCTCGCCCTTCGGCGTCGGCAGCACCGGCACGCCGCGGGCGAATTCGAGCAGTTGCCGCAAGCTGCGGGCCCGGATCACGCCGGACTGCGCCAGGACGTCCTCGTAGATCTTGTCGTTACCGGCGAGCGCGCCGGTATGCGACGAGGCCGCCTTGGCGCCCGCCGAGGTGCGGCCGGCCTTGAGCACGACGACCGGCTTCTTCTTGGAGACGCGTTTGGCGGCTTCCGCGAAGGCACGGCCGTCCTTGAGGTCTTCGCAGTGCTGCGCGATCAGGTTCGTGTTCGGATCCTGCTCGAAGAAGGCGAGCAGATCGTCCTCGTCGATATCGGACTTGTTGCCGAGGCCCACGATGGCCGACACACCCATTTTCGCCGAGCGCGAAAAACCGATGATGGCCATGCCGATGCCGCCCGACTGCGACGACAGCGCCGCGTGGCCCTTGACGTCGTAGGCAGTGCAGAAGGTCGCGCAGAGATTGGCGGGCGTATAGTAGAAGCCGTAGATGTTCGGCCCCATCAGGCGGATGTCGTATTTCTTGCCGACCTCGACGATCTCGGCCTGCAGCTCCGGCGCACCGGCTTCGGCAAAGCCCGACGGAATCAGCACCGCGCCCGGGATTTTCTTCTCGCCGCACTCGGTGAGTGCCGCCGCCACGAACTTCGCGGGGATCGCGAACACGGCCGTGTCGATCACACCCGGCACGTCCTTGACGCTCTTATAGGCCTTGTAGCCGAGGATCTCGGTGGCCTTGGGATGGATCGGGTAGATGTCGCCCTTGTAGCCGCCGTTGATGAGGTTCTTCATCACGGAGTTGCCGATCTTGCCATCCTCGGCGGAGGCGCCGACCACGGCGACCGCCTTCGGCTGCATGATGCGGCTCATCGCCGCGACGATTTCCTCGGTCGGGCGCGGCTTCGGCTTCGGCACATAGGCGAAGTCAACGACGATGCGCACGTCGGCGGCGGTCGCGCCCTTCGCCGTCGCGAACACCGGATTGAGGTCGAGCTCGACAATCTCCGGGAAATCGGTGACGAGCTGCGAGACCTTGACGATGACATCGGCAAGGGCGTTGCGGTTCACCGCCTCGCCGCCGCGCACGCCCTTCAGGATCTCATGCGCCTGGATGCCGTCGAGCATCGAGAGCGCGTCTTCCTTGGTCGCGGGCGCGAGGCGGAAGGTGATGTCCTTGAGGACTTCGACCAGCACGCCGCCGAGGCCGAAGGCGACCAGCTTGCCGAACGAGCCGTCGGTGATCGAGCCGACGATGACCTCGGTGCCGCCGGCCAGCATCTGCTGCACCTGGACGCCGTCGATCTTGGCATCGGCCTTGTACTTCCTGGCGTTGCCGAGAATGGTCTCATAGGCCTTTTCGGCGTCTTCGGCCGTCTTGAGGCCGACGATGACGCCGCCGGCTTCGGTCTTGTGGAGAATATCCGGCGAGACGATCTTCATCACGACCGGGAAGCCCATCGACGAGGCCATCTTGCCGGCCTCGCCCGCCGACTTCGCCACGCCCTCCTTCGGCACCGGAATGCCATAGGCGTCGCAGACCAGCTTGCCTTCCGGGGCCGTCAGGCTGGTGCGGTTGTCCGCCTTGACCTGGTCAAGCACCTTGCGGACGGCATCTTTGGAATTGGACATGTGGCTTCTCCCTTGACCTCAGTTCGTTCTTTTCAAAGCGCGCGCGTGGTTTTGCGGCTGCCCGTGATGCTTGCCATTCGCCGCGCTCTGTTCCATTTCCGCGGAACGGAGCGGCATAAAGCGCCAGGTTACTCCGCCGCCGTGGATCAAAAATGGCTGGCGATGGCATTTGGTATGCCAGAAGCCAACTTGTCAAGCTGCAGCATGGCTTAGAACGCCGCAAAAAATAGCCAGCTTGACATTCTGGCATTTGGTATGCCAAAAACTTTCCCGTTAATAATCCTGTAAAAGACGACTCCCACTGGAGGAGATTCGTCGTGTCACTGCGGAAACCAACCAAGGCGTTGCCGAACATGGCCGAGGCAGATATCGCAATCGTTCGTATTGCCCCGGAGAGCAGCTTCAAGAACAAGGCGTATGACGCCTTGAAGGAAGCTATCCTCAAGATGGACATCTACTCGACGCCCGAGCCGGTGATGCTCGACGAGCGCGCGCTGTCCGAACGTCTGGGCGTCAGCCGCACCCCGATCCGCGAAGCCATCGCGATGCTCGAGCAGGACGGCTTCGTGAAGACGGTGCCGCGCCGCGGCATCATGGTGGTGCGCCGGACCAAGAGCGAGATCGTCGACATGATCCGCGCCTGGGCTGCGCTGGAAAGCATGGCCGCGCGCCTCATCACCACCACCGCGCGCAAGAAGGACATCACGGCGCTGCGCGACTACTTCAAGGACTTCGGCAAGGATCGCCTGCCCGAGGATCACGTCGAGGAATATTCGCGCGCCAATATCGCCTTCCATCAGGCGCTGATCTCGCTGTCGGAATCGCCGGTGCTGGTCGATCTCACCAACGACCTGCTGCTGCACGTGCGCGGCTATCGCCAGCTGACCATCGGACGCAAGGACCGCACCGCGACCTCGCTGCCCGAGCATCTCGGCATGATCGAAGCACTGGAGGCGCGCGACACCGAGCTCGCCGAGAAGCGCGCTCGCGACCACACTCTCGGCCTTGCCGCTTACGTCGAAGCGCACGGCCAGGAACTGTTTACGTAACCAAGCAACGTTCACCAGAAGGGCGAATAATTCGCCCCACTATCTTGAGACCAGGGAGACAAGGCCCATGCTGAACACCGCGACCAAGTCCGAAGCACCGGGCACCGAGCAGGAGCTGACGGATGGCTTTCATCTCGTCATCGACGCGCTCAAGCTGAACGGCATCAACACCATCTATAATGTGCCGGGCATCCCGATCACGGATTTGGGCCGCATGGCGCAGGCCGAGGGCATTCGCATGATCTCATTCCGCCACGAGCAGAATGCCGGTTATGCGGCGGGCATCGCCGGCTATCTCACCAAGAAGCCCGGCATCTGCCTCACCGTCTCGGCGCCCGGCTTCCTCAATGGTCTCACCGCGCTCGCCCACGCCACCACCAACTGCTATCCGATGATCCTGATCTCGGGCTCGTCCGAGCGCGAGATCGTCGATCTCCAGCAGGGCGACTACGAAGAGATGGACCAGCTCGCGATTGCCAAGCCCCTGTGCAAGGCGGCCTATCGCGTGCTGCACGCCCAGGACATCGGCATCGGCCTGGCCCGCGCCATCCGCGCCGCGGTCTCGGGCCGTCCGGGCGGCGTCTATCTCGACCTGCCGGCCAAGCTGTTCGGCCAGGTGATGAGTGCCGATGCCGGCCAGAAGTCGCTGGTCAAGGTGATTGATGCTGCGCCCGCGCAGATCCCCTCGCCCGCTTCGATCAGGCGTGCGCTCGACGTGCTCAAGGGCGCCAAGCGTCCGCTCATCATCCTCGGCAAGGGCGCGGCCTATGCGCAGGCCGACGAGGAGATCAAGACCTTCGTCGAGAAGAGCGGCATCCCCTTCCTGCCGATGAGCATGGCCAAGGGCCTCCTCTCCGACACCCATCCGCAATGCGCCGGCGCGGCGCGCTCGACGGTGCTGAAAGAGTCCGATGTCGTGCTGCTGATCGGCGCGCGGCTGAACTGGCTGCTCTCGCACGGCAAGGGCAAGAACTGGGGCGAAGCGCCCAAGAAGTTCATCCAGGTCGATATCGAGCCCAGGGAAATGGACTCCAACGTCGAGATCGTCGCCCCCGTGGTCGGCGACATCGGCTCGGTCGTCTCCGCCTTCAACCAGGCGATGGCTGCGGGCTGGACCGCCCCGCCCGCCGAATGGACCAAGGCGATCTCGTCCAAGCGCGAAGAGAACGTCGCCAAGATGGCGCCGAAGCTGATGAACAACAAATCGCCGATGGACTATCACGGCGCGCTCGGCGTGCTGAAGAACGTCATCAAGGAGCACCCCGAAGCGATCCTCGTCAACGAAGGCGCCAACACGCTCGACCTCGCCCGCGGCGTCATCGACATGTACCGGCCGCGCAAGCGTCTCGACGTCGGCACCTGGGGCGTGATGGGTATCGGCATGGGCCAGGCGATCGCCGCCGCGCTCGAGACCGGTCACCCCGTGCTCGCAGTGGAAGGCGACTCGGCGTTCGGCTTCTCCGGCATGGAGGTCGAGACGATCTGCCGCTACAACCTTCCGATCTGCGTCGTCATCTTCAACAATGACGGCATCTATCGCGGCACCGACGTCAACGGCGCCAACGCCGATCCCGCGACGACGGTGTTCGTCAAGGGCGCGCGCTACGACAAGATGATGGAAGCCTTCGGCGGCGTCGGCGTGAATGCGACCTCGCCGGACGAGCTCAAGCGCGCCGTCAACGAAGCCATGAAGTCCGGCAAGCCGACGCTCATCAACGCGGTGATCGATCCGGCCGCGGGCTCGGAGAGCGGCCGCATCGGCAACCTCAATCCGCAGAGCGTTCTGCAGAAGAAGAAGAAGTAAGTCCACCCCTCAACCCTTAATTCCCTGCGGTTGGCGGGGGCAGACACAGAGTACGGAGCAACAGCATGACCAAAGCGCTCGAGGGCGTTCGCATTCTCGACTTCACCCACGTTCAATCTGGACCGACCTGCACGCAGCTGCTGGCGTGGTTCGGCGCCGACGTGATCAAGGTGGAACGTCCGGGCGTGGGTGACATCACCCGCGGCCAGCTGCAGGACATCCCGAACGTGGACAGCCTGTATTTCACCATGCTCAACCACAACAAGCGCTCGATCACGCTCGACACCAAGAACCCCAAGGGCAAGGAAGTCCTCACCGAGCTGATCAAGAAGTGCGACGTGCTGGTTGAAAACTTCGGCCCCGGCGTGCTCGACCGCATGGGCTTCCCCTGGGAGAAGATCCAGGCGATCAACCCAAAGATGATCGTCGCCTCGATCAAGGGCTTCGGCCCCGGACCGTACGAAGACTGCAAGGTCTATGAGAACGTCGCGCAGTGCACCGGCGGCGCCGCCTCCACCACCGGCTTCCGCGACGGCCTGCCGCTCGTGACCGGCGCGCAGATCGGCGATTCCGGCACCGGCCTGCACCTGGCGCTCGGCATCGTCACCGCGCTCTATCAGCGCACGCATTCGGGCAAGGGCCAGCGCGTCACCGCCGCGATGCAGGACGGCGTGCTCAACCTCGCCCGCGTCAAGCTGCGCGACCAGCAGCGCCTCGCCCACGGTCCCCTCAAGGAATACAGCCAGTTCGGCGAAGGCATTCCGTTCGGCGATGCCGTGCCGCGCGCCGGCAACGATTCCGGCGGTGGCCAGCCCGGCCGCATCCTGAAGTGCAAGGGTTTCGAGACCGATCCGAACGCCTACATCTACTTCATCACCCAGGCGCCGGTCTGGGAGAAGATCTGCGACGTGATCGGCGAGCCCACCTGGAAGACCGATCCGAACTACGCCAAGCCGGCGGCCCGCCTGCCGCGCCTCAACGAGATCTTCGCCCGCATCGAGAAGTGGACGATGACGAAGACCAAGTTCGAGGCGATGGAGATCCTCAACAAGGACGACATCCCCTGCGGCCCGATCCTGTCGATGAAGGAGATCGCCGAGGACCAGTCGCTGCGCGCGACCGGCACCGTGGTCGAGGTCGACCACCCCACCCGCGGCAAGTACATCTCGGTCGGCAACCCGATCAAGCTGTCGGATAGCCCGAGCGACGTCGAGCGCTCCCCGCTGCTCGGCGAGCACACCGACGAGATCCTGCGCTCGGTGCTCGGCTTCTCCGACCATCAGGTCGCCGAGATCCACAAGTCCGGTGCGCTCGACCCGCCGCAGAAGCAGGCCGCGGAGTAAGCGGACCTATCAGTGAACGACGAAAGGCCGCCGGTTCCGGCGGCCTTTTTGTTCGGGCCAAAGGAACCGAACCGCACACCGTCCGTTACCCTCTTCGACCGGCATGCTCTCAGAAATGCGAACGTGCCGCCTCCACGGCGAGTGACCCAACCTCGCGCCAGACCCGCCCAACACTGAAGGATGATTCACCCTCGCGTTCAGAGGGTGACCAATCGATCCATATCGGCTTGCAGGCGGGAGGCGTCGCGTCAGGCGCTCCCGGGCTACGCCCATTGATCGAAGTGAGGTCGAAATGTTGAGAGATCAATCCTCTGATCGGGCCAAGCGCGAAGCCAACAAGGCGTTCAAGCCAGTCAAGACGCAGAAGCCGATGAACGACTATGCGAAGGGCCAGCACTCCCTCAACGAGAACCGCGAGCGGCTCAAAGCGGAGCGATTGGCCCGCGAGGCGAAGTCGAAAGAGCTGCTTGAAAAAGAGCCGCTTGAAAAAGGCTTGCCCGAATAGGAAGCGTCTTGTCGCCGGTTACGATCTGCATCCGGCCGGCTGAAAACCGCCGTGCAGTTTTCCGGATCATGCTTTAGAGCATCGAGAGAAGGACGACGCCGTCCTCGAGCTCCCCGGACGCCAGCCGGGTCCGCGCGATGCGCTCGAACTCGGTGCGGTGCTTCTGAAGATAGCTGAAGGCCTGTTTCTGCGTTTGGAACGTGGTCGCGAGCCGGCACATCTGTCGGCCAGCGCCAAGCGCCAGAAAAAAGGTGATTGTGCCACCGCCGTCCGACTTGGCTCTAGGCACGACCCGCACTCTTCGGCATGTGACCGGTCCTCTCCAGATTTCGTCGGTGGCGCTGCTGAAGTCGATTATTGCGGCGGCTTCCTCTTGCGCTTCGTCGGGGTCGATGCCGGCAACGATGCTCGAAGGGTCGCGTCGGCCGCTTCCTTGGCTTCGCGCAGTTCGCGCAGCCGCGCCATGTTCTTGCGAACGTCGACCGCCTGTTTTACGGCATCCGCCATGGCGCGCGCTCCTTCTTCAGCCGCCAATCGTTGGCGGTTGGAACGCGCGATACCTTCGGGTGACGGTTCTGCCGATTTCCTGGCGCTCATCCCTCACCCTGCTCCGAAAACAGACAAAACCCGCTCAATCCCTAGGATCGAGCGGGCAGCGTGGCCGTTTCAGTACATCCGTGAAACGGCACCAGGGAGCTCAGACCAGCGAGAGATTCTCTGCGCTGACTTTGCCCCGCATCTTGTCGGTCTTGGCCTCGAAGTTGACCTTTTGGCCTTCAGCGAGACCCGCAAGACCAGCCCGCTCGACCGCGCTGATGTGAACGAACACATCTTGGCCGCCGTCGTCGGGCTGAATGAATCCAAAGCCTTTCTGGCCGTTGAACCACTTCACGGTACCTGTCGTCATTTTCTTCTCCAAAGCGCGCAAGCGCACATTCCGCGTGACGCTCACGCAGAACCAATTCAATTCGTCGATGTCTCTGGAAAAGGAGCCCGCGGGCGCATTCAACAAGGCACAGCGGCTGAACGAACAGCTTTTAAGGTATACCCCACCGTCTCTACTTGCAAGGCTTGAGCAAGCTTAATTGTGCCAGTGGCTTCGGCGGAACATTTCCAGGTTCGAGGCGGCTACGCGAGGCTCCTCTGGCGAAACGCTTAGTGCGCACCGCCAGCGAGCTGCTCGCGGAAGAACTTCACCACCGCTGCATTGAACTCGCGGTGAAAGCCAGCCCGGTCGAAGCCCGCCGGCACGTCTGTGCAGATGCGCGGCACGGCCACCGCCTGCTCCGGCGTGCACGGTGCGAGGAAGGCGAAGTGGCCGGCAGGAACCACATGCATCTCGGGCTTGCCCGTGAGCCACCCCGCAACACGCGCCACGGGCGAACCGTCGCCCACGCCGGGACCGCCGAACTGCGATCGCCATAATTGGAAAGGGAGTTTGATCGCGGCGAGATTCTTCCGGGTCAGAACTGCGGGTGCAGGATCGACGATCACCGCGGCGCGGATCCGAGCATCCTGCGGCGGGTCAGGCAGCGTTTCTCCGTTGTGGAGCTGGGCGCATGTTCCGGTCGTCTCCTTGCAGTTTTCGGCAAGCCAAGAGAAATCCGGCTTGGTTCCCATCAGCGCCAGACCGGTATAGCCTCCGAGCGAAAAACCGAAGAAGCCGACCTTGGCGGAATCGATCACCGCCCTGTCCTTCCAGTCCTTCAGCATGAAGTCGAGCAGACGCACCATGTCCGCCGGACGCGATCCCCACACCGGCAGCGTATCGCGCCGCGACGAGTCGTTGGTGGTGTCACCAGGGTGATTGATGGCGGCGACGATGAAGCCGGCATCGGCCAGCGCCTCCTCGGTGTCATGGTTCGCACCGAACCACCCGCCCCGGCCGTGCGAGAAGACGACGAGCGGCAACTTTGCACCCGTGACCGGACAATCCTTCACGCCCTTCAGGTCGAAATCGGCGCCGACTGAAAGACCGCCCAGCGCCACATGCGTCGGCTCGGCAGCGCACGGATACCAGATCGCGCCCGACAGCGCCGGATCGGATTGAAGCAGCTGAATGCCCGCGGCCCTGGCAGGCGAAGCAAGACAGCAGAGAATGACCGCAAAAGCCCATAGCGTCCTGTGCAACGGAAGCCCCCCTATTTCGCGCAGGAGTTGAATGGGGAACGGCAGCGGAATTGTGGCTTTTGTTGATGAGGCGTAGACATTGGGGCTGATCTTGCTGCGCAGGATGGGAGGTCACCATGTCACTACTGGGCAAGGCCGCCGTCGCGATGTGGTGGAGCGTTCGCCCCGAACAGCGCAGCGAGTTCGGCGACTGGCATTCGCATGAGCACTTTCCGGAGCGGATGAGCATTCCCGGCTTCCGGCGCGGTTCGCGCTGGACCAGCACGACGGACGCGCAAGGCTTCTTCGTGCTCTACGAGCTCGCGCAGTACGAGGTCCTCACCTCGAGCGGATATCTCGACCGGCTCAACGCGCCGACGCCGTGGTCGACCAAGATGATGCCGCATCATCTCGGCATGGTCCGCAGCCAGTGCCGGGTGGCGGCGAGCTTTGGCGGCGGCGTCGCGAGGGCGCTGGCGACCATCAGGCTATCGCCCCAGGCCGGACGGGAGGCGGAGCTTCAAACGCGCCTCTCGGAAACGCTCAGCGCATTGGCGCTGCAGCCGGGGCTGACAGGCGCCCACCTCCTCTTCACCGACACGCCTCGCACGAGCGCGCCCACCACAGAGCAGCAGATCCGCGGCAGGGACGGCGCTGCCGACTGGATCGTCCTGCTGTCGGGTTACGATGCCGATGTGGTTGACGCCGGGATCGCCGGCCAATTCTCGCCGTCGTCGCTTCACGCGGCGGGTGCTCGCGAGGATATCAAGATCGGCCGCTACAGGCTGGCATTCACGATGACGCCACAGGATGTCGCAGCGATCTAGCAACCCGGCCAGAAGGACCGCCGACAAAAAAAACGAGATGCCATGTCGGATCGGCGGCTTCCCGGTCGTCCTCGTGACATGAATGGGCCATAGACGCCAATCTCGGGCCCATCAATCACTGAGGACAACAACCATGCCCAGCACGATCCGCCTGCACCGCGTTCTCGCGACCAGCCCGCAAAAAGTCTATCGCGCCTTCCTGGAGCCCGATGCGATGGCGAAATGGCTGCCGCCGAACGGCTTCACCTGCACCGTGCATCATTTCGAGCCCAAGGTCGGCGGCACGTTCAAGATGTCGTTCCGGAATTTCACGACGGGCAACAGCCATTCGTTCGGCGGCGAATATGTCGAGCTCGTGCCCGGCGAACGTCTCCGCTACACCGACAGATTCGACGATCCCAACCTGCCCGGCGAGATCGAGGTCACCGTGATCCTGAAGAAGGTCTCGGTCGGCACCGAGATCGACATCACGCAGGCCGGCATCCCCGACGTGATCCCGCCGGAGGCCTGCTATCTCGGCTGGCAGGAATCGCTGCGCAATCTGGCGAAGCTCGTCGAGCCCGAGATCAATCAGTAGCCGTGACGAAAGTATCGTAGTTGGTGTCGTAGGGTGGGCAACGGCGCACTTGCGCCGTGCCCACGATCTTTCTCGTACGGCGACAGACGCGTTGGCACGCTTCGCTCTGCCCACCCTACGGCACTGTTCGATCAGATGCGCCGCTCTACCCACGCGGTCATTCCGAGCGCAGCGAAGCAATGACGGACAATCGTCAAGCGCCCGCCTTCGCCTCGAGCCCGCCGCCGGCAGTCCAGCGGTCCGGGTCGGGACTGTGCCCGATCAGCGCGAGGCCATAGGCGATCGACTCGAACTGGTCGCCCGACATCAGCCGTTCGTTGCCGAACCGTTCGGCGAACAGCTTTCGGACGGCGGGCACAAAAGAAGTGCCGCCGGTCAAGAACACCTTCTCGACCTCGCGCGCGGTGATGCCGGCTTCGGCCAGCACCTTGTCGACGGTGGCCCCCAGCCGGGCGATGTCGTCGGCAATCCAGGATTCGAAATTCTTCCGCGTGATGGTCGATCCGATATCGACCCCGCCGCCCTTGAAGCGGAAATCCACCTCGTCCTGCGCCGACAGCGCGACCTTGGCATCTGACACCGCGCGGTACAGCGAAAAGCCGAGGTCGAGATCGACGATGGTGATGAAATCCTCGAGCAGCTTCGGCTTCAGCGCGCTACGCGCAAGCTCCCGCAGCTCACGCAGATCGCCGTTGCTCTTCATCATCGCGAGCTGATGCCAGCGCGCGAGGTTGGTGTAATGGCCGCTGGGGACCGGCAGCACCTTGTCGAACGAACGGAAGCTGGAGCCCTTGCCGAGCCGCGGCGAGACGACGTGGTCGACGATGCGGTAGTCGAACGTGTCGCCGGCGATGCCGATGCCGGCGTGGCCGAGCGGCTCGGCGCGAAGGGCACCGCCCGCGCGCGAGAAACGCATCACGGAGAAATCGCTGGTGCCGCCGCCGAAATCCGCGACCAGCACGGTGGCATCGCGCTCGAGCCTTCGGGCAAAGGAGAACGCCGCGCCGACGGGCTCGTAGACGTAGCGCGCATGGCCGGCACCCAGGCGCTCGAACGCGGCGCGGTAGCGTTGCATCGCCAGCGCCTCGTCTGGATTGCCGCCGGCGAAGCGCACCGGGCGGCCGACCGTGATGGTCGAGGTCTCGAAGCCGAACCGCTCGCCACCATGGCGCGCCAGCGTCCGCAGGAACGCCGCCAGAATATCCTCGAACTTGAAGCGCTGCCGGAACACCTGCGTGGTGTTGAAGCTGCTGCTCGCCGCGAACGTCTTGAACGACTGCAGGAAGCGGTAGACGTGGCGTCCTTCGAGGAACGTCTCGATCGCCCACGGGCCGCCTTCGGCCTGGGCGCCGGCGCCCGGCCGGTCCTCCCAGAAGCACAGAGCCGACACGTAGACGCTGTGGCGTTGTCCGCCGTGGTCGAAGCGGATGGCCTCGACCCGGCGGTCGTCCGCCGCAAGCGCGACGACCGTGTTGCTGGTCCCAAAATCGATGCCGATCGAGACGGCGGGCGAGGCGCTCGACATGAACCACTCTGACAGATGATTGGAAGGGGGCAGACCACTAGCGGCTTTGACTTGCCCTGCCAAGCCTTGCCCTGCAAAGCTCTCGGCCATTGCGGCTCGCTTCAGGTTCGCGCGGTGGGCCCCGGTTTCCCCTTCAAGCGCATGGATATGCCTCTGGCAGGTACGCTTCGGCGTCCGGAGACGGCGTCTAAGCCCCGTTTGGAGGCCATTTAAGCCCGAACCGGCCTCATTAACCCGGCATTATGCTGCAATGCGGGACTTTGTATGCTGCTATGCAAACAAACGCGTAGACAGTGGCATCTGGTATACATAGTTTCATCCCCAGACGAGACGCCAAGACTGATCGTCTCAAGAAAGGGAATTCCAATGTCCAAGACCGCTTCCGTCGCTTTCGCCCCCTCCTCCTCGCTGTTCAGCCGCTTTATGGCTGCGGTTGACCGTTTCCTGATGGCGAGCGCCGAGATCTCCAATCACAACGGCGACCTGCCGCGTTTCGGCCTGTAAGTAAGGGCTCCCGGCGCAGCCGAAACGGCGCGCGGCCTGCAACCGCAGACGCTAGGTTTGATCAATGGCCCCCTCGTCGGGGCCATTTTCTTTTGGTCCTCGCTTCGGCCCGCGAACACGACTGCGACGATTGGTCCGCCGATCTGGCCGGCCGTCTAATTGTGAGCCGGCTGGCATCTCTCATACCATTCGACAACCAAAAACGATTGCGCGGCAAGGTGCTAGACGGGGATGCAGAGCGCGGGACGAGAACGGCCAAGGACATGGCACATTTGCCGATCCTGGCGGAGCCTTAGCCCAAAGGAGCGGATGTCGCGCCTTGTCCCCGCTCATAAACTTCTAGTTGGTGAGGCTGCAATGGGAGATCGACCGCAAAGGTGACCCCAAGCGCGTGAATCCGGATGGGCTGACGCGAGCCGGCAAAGAACGGCCGCGTTTCGACAGGGAGAGAAACGAGATGAAGTCATTCGTTCTGAATGTCGCTTTGGCGACAATGGCGATGTCGTGCGCCGACAGCACGGCAAGTTTTGCGGCCTGGGAGCCGGTTCGTCCGGTCGAGTTCATCGTGCCCGCAGGCACCGGTGGCGGCGCCGATCAGATGGCACGAACCATCCAGGGCATCGTCACCAAGCATAATCTCATGAAGCAGCCGATGGTCGTCATCAACAAGGCCGGCGGTGCAGGCGGCGAAGGTTTTCTCGATGTGAAGACGTCGTCGGGCAATCCGCACAAGATCATCATCACGCTCTCGAACTTGTTCACGACGCCGCTGGCGACGGGGATTCCGTTCAACTGGAAGGATTTGAGTCCGGTCGCGATGCTGGCGCTGGATGAATTCGTGCTCTGGGTGAATGCCGAGAAGCCGTTCAGCACCGTCAAGGATTACGTCGACGCCGCGAAGAAGGCACCAAGCGGCTCGTTCAAGATGGGCGGCACCGGCTCGAAGCAGGAAGACCAGATCATTACGGTCGGCATCGAGAAGGCGATCGACGCGAAGTTCACCTACATCCCCTACAAGGGCGGCGGCGAGGTCGCGGTTCAGCTCGTCGGCAATCACATCGATTCCACCGTCAACAATCCGATCGAGGCGGTCGCGCAATGGCGCGGCGGCAAGCTCCGTCCGCTCTGCGTCTTCGACGCCCAGCCGATGGCCTATGACGAGCCGATCGCCGAGGGCAAGGCCTGGAAGGATATTCCGACCTGCAAGTCGCAGGGCCTCGCGATGGAATATCTCATGCTGCGCGGCATCTTCATGTCGCCCAAGGCCACCAAGGATCAGGTCGAATATTACGTCGAGCTGTTCAAGAAGGTCCGGGCCACGCCGGAATGGCAGGATTTCATGAAGAGCGGCGCCTTCAACACGACCTTCCTGGCTGGAGCCGACTACGCCAAATGGATCGAGGCGGAGGAGAAGCGCCACGAAGGCCTGATGAAGGAAGCCGGCTTCCTCGCGCCGGGAAATTGATTCCCGGATTGACCCGCGACATCGTTGACGGATGAGGACGCCGGCCGTCCTCCCGTCTGCCGCGAAACACTGCGATTCCGCCTGGAGGCCCCATGACTGAACAATCCGAATCCGGCCCGGCCCACAAGACGCTGGAGATCGGCATGGCGCTGTTGATCGGCGCCTTTGGTCTCGTCGTGATCTTCGGCAGCATCAAGGCCGGCATCAACTGGGGCGCGGAAGGCCCGCGTGCCGGATTCTTCCCGTTCTATGTCGGCGCCGCCATCGTCGGCGCCAGCGCAATCAACCTCTGGAGCGCGCAACGCGACGACGACGGCCGCCTGTTCGCGGCATGGGGGCAGCTTCGCCAGGTCATGAGCGTCGTCGTGCCCACCGCGATCTATGTCGGCTCGATGCCGTTCGTCGGCCTCTACGTCGCCTCGATGGTCTTCATCGCCTGGTTCATGCGCTGGCTCGGCGGCTATCGCTGGCTGACGGTCATCGCGGTGGCGGTCGGCATGCCGGTGGTGACCTATCTCGTTTTCGAGCGCTGGTTCCTGGTCCCGCTTCCCAAGGGGCCGTTCGAGGAATGGCTCGGCTTGTAGGATGTAAGAGCTGCACGCCGTCATCCCGTTATTGCTGCAGGATTCATCGATATGGAAGAGTTGGCCAATCTATTTCACGGCTTCGCGGTCGCCCTGCAGCCCTACAACATCATGCTGATGATCATCGGCATCACGCTCGGGGTCATCATCGGCGTGCTGCCGGGGCTCGGGGGCGCCAACGGCGTGGCGATCCTGCTTCCCCTGACCTTCAGCATGCCGCCGACGTCGGCGATCATCATGCTGTCATGCATCTATTGGGGCGCATTGTTCGGCGGCGCCATCACCTCGATCCTGTTCAACATCCCCGGCGAGCCCTGGTCCGTGGCGACCACCTTCGACGGCTATCCCATGGCGCAGCAGGGCAAGCCCGGCGAAGCCCTGACCGCCGCCTTCACCTCCTCCTTCGTCGGCGCGCTGTTTGCCGTCATCATGATCACGCTGGTCGCGCCGCTGGTCGCGGGCTTTGCGCTGCGATTTGGTCCGGCGGAGAAGTTCGCGGTGTACTTCCTCGCCTTCTGCAGCTTCGTCGGCCTCAGCAAGGAGCCGCCGTTCAAGACCATCGCGGCGATGATGATGGGCTTTGCGCTCGCAGCGGTTGGCCTCGATTCGATCACCGGGCAATTGCGGCTGACCTTCGGCGTCACCGAGCTGCTCAACGGGTTCGACTTCCTGATCGCCGTGATCGGCCTGTTCGGAATCGGCGAGATTCTGCTGACCATGGAGGAAGGGCTCGCCTTCCGCGGCGGCAATGCCAGCATCAACCTTCGGGTCGTGCTTCAGACCTGGCGCGAGCTGCCCGCCTACTGGATGACCTCGCTGCGCTCCTGCCTGATCGGCTGCTGGATGGGCGTCACGCCCGCCGGAGCGACGCCGGCATCCTTCATGAGCTACGGCATCGCCAAGCGCCTGGCGCGGCGCGGCAACAACTTTGGCAAGGGCGAGATCGAAGGCGTGATCGCGCCGGAGACGGCCGCGCATGCGGCAGGCACCTCGGCGCTGCTGCCGATGCTGTCGCTCGGCGTGCCCGGCTCGCCGACGGCTGCCGTGCTGCTCGGCGGCCTTCTGATCTGGGGCCTGCAGCCGGGGCCGATGCTGTTCGTCGAGCAGAAGGAATTCGTCTGGGGCCTGATCGCATCGATGTATCTCGGCAATCTCGCCGGCCTCATCGTCGTGCTCACCTGCGTGCCGCTCTTCGCCGCGATCCTGCGCGTGCCCTTCGGCATCATTGCCCCGCTCATCCTGGTGCTGTGCGCGATCGGCGCCTATTCGGTGCACAACAGCACCTTCGACGTGATGCTGATGCTGGTGTTCGGCGTGCTCGGCTATCTCCTGAAGAAGTGCAACTACCCGCTGGCACCTCTCGTGCTCGCCATCGTGCTCGGCGACAAGGCGGAGGAGGCCTTCCGCCAATCGCTGCTGGGATCGCAGGGCTCGCTCGGGGTGTTCTTCTCCAACGGCCTCGTCAGCACCATCATGGCGCTCGGTCTGGTCGCCCTGTTCTGGTCCGCGATCCAGGAAGGCTACAGCCGGCTGCGCATGTCGATGGCGTGAGGCGCGCGCCGGCGCAAGCGGCCGCCGAATCCGCCGTGCGGCCGGACTTCTGGAATATAGAATTCCAGGATTGAGCGGTCACGGCACGGCCGTGCACCGATGTGCCCCGGGGGGCAGCGCGCACCGCCGACCGGAAGCTGGAAGCTCTGGATGCGCGGGTTCCAGCAGTGCTTGCGGCTTCGCCGCAACAAGGAAGACTTCTCACGAAATCAATGCGTTGATCGCAGGCCGAAAACGATTGGGCTTTACAATCGAGCAGCCATGGCGCATGTGAAGAATCCGCGATATTTCGCCGCACCCTCCAGTCCGTCGCTTGAATCTTGGCATAATGAATACCAGGATGCGGACCAGCGCACGCATAAAAATGATCGGCGCCTTCGGGAGGGTTTTTTATGACAGACATGGTGCAGTCAACAGCGGCCCCAGGTGTCGCGCGCGTCAGCGATGCCTATCGCTGGACGCAGTTGGCGGTTGGCGTCGCGGCGATGGTGATGATCGCCAATTATCAATACGGCTGGACGTTCTTCGTCCCCGACATCCAGAAGAAGTTCGGCTGGGATCGCGCGTCGATCCAGTGGGCCTTTACGCTCTTTGTCCTGTTCGAGACCTGGCTGGTCCCGATCGAAGGATGGTTCGTCGACAAATACGGTCCGCGCATCGTGGTGCTGGTCGGCGGCGTGCTCTGCGCCATCGGCTGGGTGATCAACGCGCAGGCCACCACGCTCAACGGCTACTATCTCGGGATGATCATCGCTGGCATCGGCGCCGGCGGCGTCTACGGCACCTGCGTCGGCAACGCGCTGAAGTGGTTTCCGGACAAGCGCGGTCTTGCCGCGGGCATCACGGCGGCGGGCTTCGGTGCGGGCTCCGCGCTGACCGTCGCGCCGATCCAGGCCATGATCAAGGACAGTGGATTCCAGACCACCTTCCTCTATTTCGGCCTCGGACAGGGCATCATCATCTGCATCCTCGCCTTCTTCCTGCTCGCGCCGAAAGCGGGCCAGGTGCCGAACGTGGTGGCCAACGCCAATCTGCTGCAGACCCGGCGCAACTATCAGCCCACCGAGGTGCTGCGTCAGCCGATCTTCTGGCTGATGTACTTCATGTTCGTGATCGTCGGCGCCGGCGGCTTGATGGTGACGGCCAACCTGAAGCCCATCGCGGCCGACTGGAAGGTCGACAACGTGCCGGTCACGCTGATGGCGGTGACGATGACAGCAGTGACGTTCGCGGCCACGATCGACCGCGTGCTCAACGGCCTGACGCGTCCGTTCTTCGGCTGGATCTCCGACATGATCGGCCGCGAGAACACGATGTTCATCGCCTTCGGCATGGAAGGCGTCGGCATCTGGATGCTCTACCTCTGGGGCCACGATCCGGTCTGGTTCGTGCTGCTCTCGGGCTTCGTGTTCTTCGCCTGGGGTGAGATCTACTCGCTGTTCCCCTCGACCTGCACCGACACGTTCGGCGCCAAGTTCGCGACCACCAATGCCGGCCTGCTCTACACTGCGAAGGGCACCGCCGCACTGCTGGTCCCGATCGGCAATTACATGCAGCAATCATCGGGCAATTGGGACAACGTGTTCATCATCGCGGCCGGTGCCAACATCCTGGCGTCGCTGCTGGCGATCGCGCTGCTCAAGCCGTGGCGCAAGGTCGTGGTCGCAAAATCGACCGTCTGACACGCTCCACCACAGCTCATCATCGAGCAAACGCCCGGCCTCGCGGCCGGGCGTTTTTCGTTTTGCACGAGGTCTTTGCGCATCGGCGCATTTTCTTGGCCGGCCCGCCAAGTTAGCCCTTGCATTCTGGGATATGGTATACCAAGCTCCGCGCCGCGCTTGCGACGATAAGCCACAACATTTGCGACACTGGGTCATCTTGCAATCCCAAGTCGCATTCAATCAGGCGCGTTGGGAGGTTCTTGATGATTTCCAGCACGGACGGCGCCGTCACGGCCGCGCCTCTTCGCACCGGGTTCCGTTGGCTCCAGCTCGTCATGGGCATCGTCTGCATGGCGATGATCGCCAACCTGCAATATGGCTGGACGCTGTTCGTCGATCCGATCGATGCGGCCCATCACTGGGGACGCGCCGCGATCCAGCTTGCCTTCACGGTCTTCGTCGTCACCGAGACCTGGCTGGTGCCGATCGAGGCCTGGTTCGTCGACAAATACGGCCCGCGCATCGTCGTCATGTTCGGCGGCGTGATGATCGCACTGTCCTGGATTCTCAACTCCTATGCCGACAGCCTCACCTTGCTGTACGCGGCCGCGATCATCGGCGGCATGGGTGCGGGCGCGGTGTACGGCACCTGCGTCGGCAACGCGCTGAAGTGGTTTCCCGACCGCCGCGGCCTTGCCGCCGGCGCGACGGCCGCAGGCTTCGGCGCCGGCGCCGCGCTCACCATCGTGCCGATCGCGACCATGATCGCAGCGAGCGGCTATCAGCACGCGTTCTTCACCTTCGGCATCGGCCAGGGCGTGATCGTGTTCGTGCTCGCCTTCTTCATCCAGCCGCCGCGGCTCTCGATCCCGCCGAAGAAGAAGCAGCTCAACCTTCCGCAGACCAAGATCGACTTCACCCCGCCGCAGGTGCTGCGCAGCCCTATTTTCTGGGTGATGTATCTCGTCTTCGTCATGGTCGCATCCGGCGGCCTGATGACCGCGGCGCAGATCGGCCCGATCGCGCACGACTTCAAGATCGCCGATACCCCGGTCACGCTGGCCGGCTTCCAGATGGCGGCACTGACCTTCGCGATCTCGCTCGACCGCATCCTCGACGGTTTCGGACGCCCCTTCTTCGGCTGGGTCTCCGACACGATCGGCCGCGAGCACACCATGTTCATCGCCTTCGGCACCGCGGCGCTGATGCTGCTGACGCTGTCGGCTTACGGTCATGTCCCGGTCGTGTTCGTGCTCGCGACTGCGGTGTATTTCGGCGTGTTCGGCGAGATCTACTCGCTGTTCCCGGCGACCTGCGGCGACACCTTCGGCTCGAAATTCGCGACCACCAACAACGGCATGCTCTACACCGCGAAGGGCACCGCCTCCCTGCTCGTCCCGCTCGCCAGCGTGATCTCGGCGACCTACGGCTGGAAGGCCGTGTTCGTGGTCGCGGTCGCCTTGAACGCGACGGCGGCGCTGACGGCATTGTTCGTGATCAAGCCGATGCGCCGTTCCTTCATCCTCGGCAAGGAAGCCGAGAGCGCGGGCACAGCAACCGGCAGGGCCGAGACCACTGCAAAGACCGAGACGGCGTAGCCGCCACTGACATTGCAGGGATCAACAAGGGGGCGCAGCGATGCGCCCCTTTTCTTTCCTACCCCTCAAACGTCAGCATTGCTGTCGCAAGATTTTTCGGATCACCCAAACCAGCGCTTGACGATTGGCATTATGTATACCACACTTCTCCCAACATTCACCCCAGGGAGGTTGCAATGCTGGTCGGAGACATTCTGCGCAAGAAGACGCCGCGCGTTGTCACGGTGCGGATGAACGAAACGGTGGGTATCGCCGCCAAGCTGATGCGCGCCAACAACATCAGCGCTCTCGTGGTCAAGGACGTGGTCCGCTCCGAGGGTAACACCGTGGTCGGCATGTTCACCGAGCGCGACGTGGTGCGCGCCGTCGCCGAGCACGGCACGAATGCCGTCAACGTCAAGGTCTCGCAGCTCGTCTCGGTGCAGCAGCTGGTGTCCTGCACCTCGAGCGACACGATCGAGCACGTCCGCCATTTGATGAACCGGCATCACATCCGCCATTTGCCTGTCATCGACGATTACAGCCTCGTCTCCGTCATCAGCATGCGCGACATCGCAGCTGCCGTGGACGAAGCCATCAACGGCACGCCGCAAGCCGCAGCCTAAAGCGACGACCCTTCCCCTGTGACTACCGGCCCCGGCTCGGATCCTTCCGAGCCGGGCCGGATCTTTCGTCCCAAGTTCCGGCTTCGGCTCCTTCGCGAGGACTTCATGAAGATCTGCATCTACGGCGCCGGCGCGATCGGCGGATATCTCGGGGTTCAGCTTGCGCGCGCAGGCGCCGATGTCAGCCTCATCGCGCGCGGCGCGCACCTTGCCGCAATGCGCGAGCGCGGCCTGACGCTGCTCGCGGGCGAGGAGACGCACATCGTGCATCCGCGCTGCACCGACGATCCCGCCGAGCTCGGCGTGCAGGACTACATCATCATCACGCTGAAGGCGCACTCGATCACCGGTGTGATCGAGAAGATGCAGCCGCTGCTCGGCCCTCACACCCGCATCGTCACCGCCGTCAACGGCATCCCCTATTGGTACTTCTACAAGCACGGCGGCCAATACGAGAATTCGACGCTGGAGAGCATCGACCCCGGCGGGCGGCAGTGGCGCGACATCGGCGCCGAGCGCGCCATCGGCTGCATCGTCTATCCCGCCACCGAGATCGAGGCGCCCGGCGTGATCCGCCACGTCTACGGCAACAACTTCCCGCTCGGCGAGCCCTCCGGCGAGATCACGAGCGACGTGCAGCGCCTTGCCGATCTGTTCGTCGCGGCCGGCCTGAAGGCGCCGGTGCTCGACCGCATCCGCGACGAGATCTGGCTCAAGCTGTGGGGCAATGTCTGCTTCAACCCGATCAGCGCCCTGACCCATGCAACGCTCGACGTGATCTGCACCGATCCGTCCACGCGCGCGCTGTCGCGCGCGATCATGGTGGAGACGCAAGGCATCGCCGAGACCTTCGGCGTCAAATTCCGCGTCGATGTCGAGCGCCGCATCGAGGGCGCCCGCAAGGTCGGCGCGCACAAGACCTCGATGCTGCAGGATCTCGAGCGCGGCCGCCCGATGGAGATCGACCCGCTCGTCACCGTGGTGCAGGAGATGGGCCGCCTCACCGGCATCGCCACGCCCGCGCTCGATTCGGTGCTGGCGATGGTGACCCAGCGCGCCCGCATCGCCGGTCTCTATGACGGCGTCTCGACACCTTCAGATCCCCGCGCACTGGCGGTGGCGTGATGGCGGGCGAGATGAAGCAGTGGCTGCGCTTCCGGAATAATGGCGCGACCGGTTTCGGCACGCTGACGCCATCGGGCATCAGCGTGCACGAGGGCGAGATGTTCGGCCGCAACGCCGCGACCGGCAAGATTCTGGCGCTGTCGGAGGTCGAGCTGCTGGCGCCTTGCGCGCCCAGCAAGATCGTCGCGCTCTGGAATAATTTCCACGCGCTCGCGACCAAGCTCAACCAGCCCGAGCCGCCGGAGCCGCTTTATCTGCTGAAGGCCACCACCACCATCACGACGCCCGGCGCCGTGATCCGCCGTCCCTCTTATTACGATGGCAAGACCACCTATGAAGGCGAGCTCGGCATCGTCATCGGCAAGACCTGCGCGCGCGTCTCCCCCAGCGAAGCCAACAGCTGCATCTTCGGCTATACCTGCGTCAACGACATCACCGCCAACGACATCCTGACCAGCGACCCCACCTTCCCGCAATGGGCCCGCGCCAAGGGCATCGACGATTACGGCCCGTTCGGCCCGGTCATCGCAACCGGCCTCGATCCGGCCAAGCTGACCGTCCGCACCATCCTCAACGGCGCGGAGCGGCAGAATTACCCGATCTCCGACATGATCTTCTCGGCGCAGGAGCTGGTCAGCAGGATCTCCCACGACATGACCCTGCTCCCCGGCGACCTCATCGCCGTCGGCACCTCGGTCGGCGTCGGCGTGATGAAGGAGCCCGTGAACACGGTCACTGTCGCGATCGACGGCATCGGCGAGCTCACCAACGAGTTTCGGCTGTAGCTGCAAACACCATCCCGAAGCCCGGATGAGCGAAGCGATATCCGGGACGGCTCTTCGCTGTGGTCCCGCATGTCGCTCCGCTCATGCGGGCGACTGACTTATTCTCGCTGCAGCGCGGCAAAATTGATCCGGCGCAAATTGCGCCGGCACGGCCGCCTTATCCTTCCCGGCAATCCATTTCTGACGCCAGGGAGGACACCATGACGAATGCAAGTAATGCACTTTTGTGGACGGCTCTGTACTTTGCTCTCGCGTTCGGTGCGATCTTCGCGGTCTGGTTCGCCGAGAAGATGCGCTCGAACTTCCTCGGGAAATAGCGCACGGCGCCGCAGCCCGGATGAGCGGAGCGACATTCGGGACGCCTCTTCGCATGGTCCTGCATGTCGCTCCGCTCATGCGGGCTACTAACGCTGCTCGATCCGTCGTGGCCGGGCATGACGCGTGTGCGGGAACGTCTGTCCGGGAAAACCCGGCACTCCTCGCGCCGTCCGCCCATCGGCCAACGCAACCAGCCGTGGATCACGCCGCCCGAAACAGCCCACAAGCCTGCCCGCCCCTTGCGCTCGGTTCCGCTCTTGGCAATCATGGCGAAAATGTGCGCCGGCGTGTGGAATTCACGATGTGGCTGTTTTTCCTGGTTGCCTGGTTCGGCCTGTTGGCCATCGTCGCGGTCGTCGCCCAGCAGGCGTTCGGTCACGATATCAGTCACCTGCCCGCTTGGTTCGCGGGCCTGCCGGTGCCGCAGCGCATCGCGACCGGAATATTCCCCGCCCTCGCGCTGACCCTGATCGGCGCTTCGGCCTGGCGGCTGTCGCGCCAGGACCGCAGCCTGAAGACGCTGCGTGACCGGCTCAAGAAGACCCGCGAGGACGTCGTCGTCGCCCACGCCCTGCAAAACCATCTCGACGCGACCGTCCAGCACCTGATCGAGAGCGACCCAAGGGAGGCGGTCTCCGCGCTGCACGACAAGCTGGGCGAGACCGAGCGGCGCGCGCTGCTCCAGCAGGGCCGCAACCAAGCCACCGACATGCACGACCAGCTCGCCGAAATCCGCAGCCGCCAGCAGCACCTGCGCGACATGGTCGGCAAGGTCGCCGAGCAGCGCCGTGCGGTCGAGCCCGTCTTCACCGAGATCCGCGACCGTCAGAATCAGCTCGAACGCTCCCTGCACGATCTCGAGACCGACGACCGCAAGAACAATCTCGCCGATCGGCAGAGGGACATCGCGCGCGACGTGGCGGCGCTTCTAGGGCGGGTGAACGGCGTCCAGGAGACATTTGCGACCCTCAACCAGTACAAGGAGGATCTGGCGAAATCCCACGCCGAGCTGGTGCCGCTGCGGTCAACCGACGCCGGCATCAACGCCCTGATCGGCGAGCTCAGCCTCAGCCACGAGCGCCTTGCCAAGACCATCGACGAGCTCGAGACCGGCGGCGAGACGCCGCTTCCCACCCGCGTCGAGACGCTGTCGAAGAACAAGATCGAGATCGAGCAGCGCCTCGCCCGCATCGACGACAGCTTCAACATTCTGAAAAGCATCCGGCTCGACTTCGAGGAGCTCGGCCAGCGCCAGGCGCAGCTCGAACGCTCGCTCGCCGATGTCGAGACGGACGCCGACGGCAAGACCCTTGCCGACCGCCAGAACGCGCTGAACGATTTCGTCCTGCAGTCGCGCCAGCGCCTCGGCGCCCTGCAGGAGACGCTGGCGACGCTGAACGCCTTCAAGACGGAGCTGTCGAAGTCGCAGGCCGACCTCGTCCCGTTGAAGGCGCCGGTGTTCGGCATCGAGGCCCTGATCGCGGACGTCGGTGCCACCCGCGATCTCCTCGCCAAAACCGTCGGCGAGATCGAGACGAATGGCGACGTCACCCTCGCCTCGCGCGTCGATGCGCTGACCCAAAGCAAACGCGAGGTCGAAGACCGCCTCGCCCGCATCTTCGACAATTTCAACGCACTCGATGCCTTGCGCAAGGACATCGGTGGCATTTTCGCGACGATCAGGAATAGTTTGAACCGGATCGGGTGAAGGCCTTCTTGTAGGATGGGTAGTGCGCAGCGAAACCCATCACATCTCCTCGCGCAAACGGCCGATGGGGTTCGCTTCGCTCTACCCATCCTGCGAGCTGCGAGCCCTCCGAAACATCCAGACACATCACATCTGCGCGCGTCAGACATATGCCGCCAACATGTCCCCTGCGCGCCGCAACTTGGACGCATTCGGACGTCCATCTCTGAGGCGTGTCTGGGGGCACGGCATGGCCGTGTTTGGACCAAACCTTCTAGGGGTATCAGCTGTGAAGAAGATTGTAATTGCTCTGGGTGCCACGCTTGCTCTGGTGACGGCTGCGAACGCTGCGGACCTGCCGCGCCGCCAGCCGGTACCTGTCTATCCGGCCGAGCAGGCGCCGATCGGCAAGATGCCGATTGGCAAGAGCCCGGTTGGAAAGGCCCCGATCGGCAAGGCGCCGGGCCCGGTCGCTGCGCGCTACTGACGCGCAACAGACCAAGCGCAAAACTGGCGTAAGCGGCCGACAGTCGAGGGGCACAGCGTGACGAACAAACCTGATCGATCGGGACCCTGCATCCTTGCGGGGTTCGCCCTCGCGGCCATGATCGCCTGTACGACGCCCTCGGCCTCGGCCCACGAAGCGAACAAGCGCGTTGCCGATGCCAACGCGCTTGCCACGACCGACACCACATCACGATCTCAGCCGCAGTCGACGCGGCGCTCCGTCGCGCGCGCGGAGAAGGGTCCCTATTACGTCGACTTCCGCGCCCGCACGGCCGCGAGCTGGGGCCACGCCTTCGTCTGGTACGGCAAGACCAGCGAGAAGGCGGTCGAGGTCGCAGGGCTGACGCCGGCCGGCGACACGCTCGCCTACGTGCTCGGCCACGTCACCTTCGTGCCGTCGGAGACCGGCGCGAGCTACGGCGATCTCGATCCGGAATATCTGACCGCGAACTATCGCGTCTACCTGAACGAGGCCGACGCCAAGCGCGTGTTCGCCTACATCAAGAAACTGCAGGCGAAC
The DNA here is from genome assembly GCF_036247985.1 of Bradyrhizobium sp. TM239. Taxonomy (NCBI): domain Bacteria; kingdom Pseudomonadati; phylum Pseudomonadota; class Alphaproteobacteria; order Hyphomicrobiales; family Nitrobacteraceae; genus Bradyrhizobium; species Bradyrhizobium sp. TM239. The sequence continues at coordinate 260,178 of NZ_BTIR01000003.1, forward strand.
TCGCCGGTCTGGAACGCCGAGACCATGAACTGCACCGGCTTCATCGGCGACATCGCCGAGTACATGGGCTTGAAGGTCCCGTATCGCTGGCAGCGTCCGGAAAACTTCGTCAACCGCCTCAAGGAAATGAACGGCGGCCGCCAGATGGTGCGGCTGTCGGCGGAGTAGCTGTCAGTCCCATACTCGGTGTCATTGCCCGCCTTGTGCGCGCTTGCGCACTGGAGCGGGCAATCCAGTATTCCAGAGGCAGCGAGGCAGGGGCGAGAAGCCGCGGCGTACTGGATGCCCCGCCTTCGCGGGGCATGACGGTCGAGTTTGAAGAAGCACCCTCGCCCGTCGGGCAAAACACCCGGACAAATTCCTCCACCCACCTGTCAAGCCCAGCCGCATCAAATATTCCGCTTTACCGAACTTCTGATTTACCGTACAAGCAAGCCACCCTGGCCCGAGACAAGGGGCGGATCGCGATCGTCACGAACCGCGGGCCGGGGTGCGATGGACGCGACGGCGTCGGGCGCGAGCAGCATTGCAGGGCGGGAAACCGTGAGCAAAGCGCTTTCCGCGCATACGACCCGGCGCCGACAGCGTCTTCGCATGGCTTCGGGCGTGAGCACACGCCAGCACTCGAAGTCCCAGCGAAGACGTGCGCGGACGGTCAAGTCGTGTGGTCCTGACGCCCGGGGTCTGTGCGTCAAGTCCTGCGGTGATGTGGCGACCAACCGGCGCGCGCATCAATCACCCGCAAGGCGACGGGGGCAATAGTGCATCGCTCCCCGGGGAGAGCACGAAGTACGCCGTAAACCATCGCGCAGGGAAGGCCGGGCGTTCGGCTCACCTGTGGTCCACCCCGTGTGCATCTTCGTAGCGCACGGACTTACGGGTGCCAGCCGGCGCCCGGCCTTCCCTGCGCCCTTGTCTTTCATGAGGGCAACGCGACGACGCAAAGCTCGGGCGGAAGATGCCGCGAGAGCGCGAAGGTGTGTCCAGTGTTTGAAGAACCGGATCGAGGTTATCCGTGCCCCGGACGCAGCGCAGCGTCCCTTCGACGGTGCGCTGCAGAGCCGGGGCCCATCTTTCAGAGCCCTCGCTGAGCATGGGTCCCGGCTCTGCGCAGCAACGTGAAGGACGTTGCAGCGCGTCCGGGACACGAGCCCCCCAATTATCCGCCCCACGGAATCCTCCCTCTCCCTGCATGCTCGCCCCGCCCCCACCGCACGCCCCGCTGATAGACTTTTGCCACCCCCGGCGGCATCCTTCCGCCATCACCGACAATAGAGCCTGCGGGCCACCGAGGGGGAAACACAGCATGTTGCAGACGCGGTTCACGAAACTCGTCGGCGTCGAGCACCCGATCGTCCAGGGCGGCATGCAATGGGTCGGGCGCGCCGAGCTGGTCGCCGCCGTTGCCAATGCCGGCGCGCTCGGCTTCATCACCGCACTGACCCAGCCGACGCCGGAGGATCTGACCAAGGAGATCGCGCGCTGCCGCGACCTCACCGACAAGCCGTTCGGCGTCAACCTCACCATCCTGCCCGCGATCAAGCCGCCGCCTTATGCCGAATACCGCGCGGCCATCATCGAGAGCGGCATCAAGGTGGTCGAGACCGCCGGCAACAAGCCGCAGGAGCATGTCGACGAGTTCAGGAAGCACGGCGTCAAGGTCGTGCACAAATGCACCAGCGTCCGCCACGCGCTCTCGGCCGAGCGCATGGGCGTCGACGCCATCTCGATCGACGGCTTCGAATGCGCCGGCCATCCCGGCGAGGACGACACGCCCGGCCTGATCCTGATCCCCGCCGCCGCCAACAAGGTCAAGATCCCGATGATCGCCTCGGGCGGCTTTGCCGATGCCCGCGGTCTCGTCGCAGCGCTGGCGCTGGGCGCCGACGGCATCAACATGGGCACGCGCTTCATGGCGACCAGGGAGAGCCCGATCCACCAGTCCATCAAGGAGAAGATCGTCGCCAATGACGAGCGCGAGACCGAGCTGATCTTCCGCACCATGCGCAACACCTCGCGCGTCGCCAAGAACGAGATCTCGACCAAGGTCGTCGCGATGGAGAAGGAAGGCGCGAAGTTCGAGGACATCCGCGAGCTGGTCGCGGGTGCCCGCGGCAAGATGGTCTATGCGACCGGGAATTCCGACGAAGGCATCTGGTCGGCCGGCCAGGTGCAGGGCCTGATCCAGGACATCCCGAGCTGCGCCGAACTCATCTCCCGCATCGTGCGCGAGGCGGAGGCGATCATCCGCAGCCGGCTCGAAGGCATGATCGTTCATCCGAATGCGCAAGCTGCGGAATAGTCACTGCAAGAAGCGAGAGCAATTCATGAAAGCTTACGTCTACGGTCCTGACGGCGCTCGGATTTCCGACGTCGCTCAACCAAAGCCCAAAGGCACGCAGGTGCTGGTCAAGGTCCGCGCCTGCGGCCTCAATCGCGCCGACACCGGCATGCGCAGGGGGCACGCCCACGGCGCGGCCGGCGGCGCCGGCACCGTGCTCGGCATGGAATGGGCCGGCGAGGTCGCCGAGCTCGGGCCGGATGCCAAGGGCGTGAAGATCGGCGACCGCATCATGGGCTCGGGCGGCGCTGCGTTTGCCGAGTACACGCTGGCCGATCACGGCCGGCTGTTCCGCGCGCCCTCGAACATGAACTTCGAGGAAGCCGCCACCCTGCCCGTCGCGCTCGCGACCATGCACAACGCCGTCGTCACCGTCGGCGGCGTGCAGGCAGGCCAGAGCGTGCTGATCCAGGGCGCCAGCTCCGGCGTCGGCCTGATGGCGATGCAGATTGCAAAACTCAAGGGCGCAAAGCTCGTGATCGGCTCGTCGACCGATGCCACGCGCCGCGGCCGGCTGAGGGAGTATGGCGCCGACCTCGCCGTTGATTCCTCCGATCCCAAATGGGTCGAGGAGGTCCTGAAGGCGACGAACGGCGAAGGCGTCGACCTCATCGTCGACCAGGTCTCGGGGAAGGTCGCGAGCCAGAACCTCGCCGCGACCAAGATCAAGGGCCGCATCGTCAATGTCGGCCGGCTCGGCGGCACCCATGCCGATTTCAACTTCGACCTGCATGCCGCGCGCCGCATCGACTATGTCGGCGTCACCTTCCGCACCCGCACCATCGAAGAGGTCCGCGAGATTTTCGAGGAGGTCAGGAAGGACATCTGGGGCGCGGTGGAATCGCGAAAACTGCAGCTGCCGATCGACAAGGTGTTCGCGTTCGACGACATCGACAAGGCGTTCGAGCACATGGAGGCGAACAAGCATCTCGGGAAGATCGTGGTGACGGTGTGAGGCATACCGCGGTCCCGTAGGGTGGGCAAAGCGGCTTGTCCGCCGTAGCTCGAAGAGCGAAGGCGGAAGCGTGCCCACGATCTGTATCCATCACCGACGAATGGTGGGCACGGCGCCTTGCGCCTTTGCCCACCCTACGAGACTAGGCACGACGCGGATTGCTCCTGCAAATCACTAGCGACTACTCCTGTGGATCGCCGCTTGATGTTCACCCCCGCCCTGCTAAATCCCCGCCATGACCTCCCAGCACAGCAAAACCTCGGTCGCCGCGATCTCGATCTTCGCCAGCGGCGGCATGGCGGCGGCCAAGTTCGCGGTCGGCATCGCGATCGGCTCGCTCGCGCTGATCTCCGAGGCCCTGCACTCCTCGATCGACCTGGTCGCGACCATCATCACCTGGGCGGTGGTGCGGGTATCGGACAAGCCGGCGGACGACGAGCACCATTACGGCCATGGCAAGCTGGAGAGCATCTCGGCGCTCGGCGTCACCGCCCTGCTCTACGTGCTCGCCGGCGGCATCCTGGTCGAGTCCTATAGCCGGCTGCGCGAGGGAACCCCGCCGCCGACCATTTCGGCCGTGCCGTTCGTGGTCCTGGTGATCGACATCATCGTCAATTTCTGGCGTGCCCGCGCGCTGCACCGCGCCGCGCGGGAAACCGGGAGCCAGGCGCTTGCGGCCGATGCGCTGCACTTCGCCTCTGATGTCATGGGCTCCTTCGCCGTGATCGCGGGCCTGATCCTCGCCGCCCTCGGCTTCTGGTGGGGCGACGCCGCCGCTGCCGCCGCGGTCGCCGTGATGATCGCCCTGCTCGGCCTGCGCATGGCCGGCTCGACCGTGCAGACGCTGGTCGACCGCGCCCCGCAGGGTGCGCAGGAGAAGGCCACGGCCGCGATCCGCAGCGTCCCGGGCGTGATCGACGTCGAGCGGCTGCGCGTGCGCATGGTCGGCGCGACCACGTTCATCGACACCATCGCCAAGGTGCCGCGGACCTATCCGATCGACCGCGTCGAGGAGATCAAGCGCAGCGCGCAGGCCGCCGTGGACAAGGCATTCGGCGATGCCGACCTCACCTTCACCGCCGTCCCCGTCGCCCGCGACAACGAGACCGTGCGCGACCGCATCATGGTGATCGCGCATAATTCGGGCCTCGCCGTCCACCACGTCACGGTGCACGATCTCGGCGGCAAGCTGATCGTCAGCATCGACCTCGAGGTCGACGCCGGCATGCAGTTAGAGGCAGCCCATGACGTCGCCAACACGCTGGAGCGGAACATCCAGGAGGAGTTCGGCGCCGACGTCGAGGTCGACGTCCATATCGAGCCGCTGGAGCCGGAACTGCCGTTCGGGGTCGATGCCGCGCCCGAACGCGTCCAGGCCATCGCCGCCGCGCTGACTGAATACGCCGCCGGCAGCGAGATCCACGACATCCACAATGTGCGCGTCCGCAACACCGACGCCGGCGAGATCGTCAACTTCCACTGCCGCGCCGCGCCGTCGATGAGCGTGATCAAGGTGCACGAGCACGTCGACGCCATCGAGCGCGCGCTGCGGCGCGCGTTCCCGAGCGTGAAGCGCGTGATCAGCCACGCCGAACCGCCGCGTGCGTGACGCAGAATGTGCGAGGAGTCACACGTTCTCGTTTCGGACTCGTCACGCACGTGAGTTTGCGGGTACTCCGCGCACAAACTGCGCATTGGATAAGAATAAATACGCGTTAACGATTCATTGACTCTCGACACCCCGCGAAAACTGGATTCAAATCGCTGTGATTCGGAAGCGATGTGGGGCTGCTTCCGGACTTCAGTTGCAAGCTGGTTTTCAGGGGGCCGAAGGCATGTCGCGTGCAGACGCCGCGAACGCGTGCGTCCAATCCGATTCGATCAAGGGATTGGCGCAATCGATCGCGAAACCTGCCTATCATCGGCTCTTGATTGCAGAGCCGGCGCTTCGTCGCGCCGTGCCGACGCTCATCATCGCGTTCCTGATCACGATCTGCCTCGGCGCGTTCGTGCAGGTCGTCGACCAGACGCGCCAGAAGCGGCTGGTGATCCGGCACGACATCTCGGCGCTGGCCGATCTGCTCGCCGAACGCATCGACCGCCTCACCTCCGTCCGACAGGAGCGGCTCAAGAACATCGAGAGCCTGCCGGCGCTGTTGCCGGATATGATCCCGTCCTGGGGCACGGCCTCGGGCCGCCACGTCATCGTCACCTCGGCCGGCGTCGAGCGTCGTGTCCTCGCCCGCGTCCCGGTCGACAGCGACCCTTCCGGCAACGACCGCCTGCTCGACGCCATCACGACCGCACAATTGCTGGCGGCGCCGACGCGCGACGGCAACGTCTCCGACATGACGCTGCCGAGCGGCAACGCCGCGATGGCGACCTCGCGGCAGATCAAGTCGCTGCCCGGCTTCATCACCGTGATCCAGGAGCGCAACGAGCCGATCTGGGGCTCCGATGCCGCGCTCTCGGTGACGCTGTCGGCGACGACCGGATTCGTCGTCCTGATCCTGGGCTTCGCCTTCCACTGGCAGTCCACCCGCGCCCGCGAAGGCGACCTCATCAACGACGCCGTGCGCGGCCGGATCGACACCGCGCTCAACCGCGGCCGCTGCGGACTGTGGGACTGGGACCTGTCGCGCGGCCGGATCTTCTGGTCGCAATCGATGTTCTCGATGCTGGGCCTCGACGGCCGCAACGAGCTCCTCACCTTCGGCGAGGTCAACGCGCTGGTGAAGTCCGACGACATCGACCTGTTCGCGATTGCCGACCAGCTCATCTCCGAGAAGATCGACCACATCGACCAGACCTTCCGCATGCAGCATGTCGACGGCCACTGGATCTGGCTCCGCGTCCGCTGCGAGAAGACCAGCGGGGCGACCGATTCCAGCGTGCACCTGATCGGGATCGCCGTCGACATCACCGAGCAGAAGAGCCTCGCCGAGAGGACCGTGGAAGCCGACCTGCGCCTGCGCGACGCGATCGAGACCATTCCGGAAGCCTTCGTGCTGTGGGACGCCAGCGACCGCCTCGTGCTCTGCAACTCGCACTTCCAGCGCCTGCACAAGCTGCCCGACAGCGCCGTCATCCCCGGCACCTCCTACGAGACCGTGCTCGAGGTCGGCCGCATGCCCGAGGTGCGCACCCGCCACAACGAGACCGCGGCCCAAGGCCCGGGCGCGCGGACCTTCGAAGCGCAGCTCGACGACGGCAGCTGGCTGCACATCAGCGAGCGCCGCACCAAGGACGGCGGCTACGTCTCGGTCGGCACCGACATCACCCGCATCAAGGAGCACGAGCAGAAGCTGGTCGACAACGATCTGCGCCTGCGCGCCACCGTCATCGACCTGAAGCGCTCGCAGGCGGCGCTGGAGCGCCAGGCGGTCGAGCTCGCCGACCTCGCCGAGAAGTACCAGCGCGAGAAGACCCGCGCCGAGGAAGCCAACCAGACCAAGTCGAAATTCCTCGCCAATATGAGCCACGAGCTGCGCACGCCGCTGAATGCCATCATCGGCTTCTCCGAGATCATGGGCTCGGGCATGTTCGGCGAGCTCGGCAGCGAAAAGTACCAGGAATATTGCCAGGACATCCTGACCAGTGGCCACTATCTGCTCGAGGTCATCAACGACATCCTCGACATGTCCAAGATCGAGGCAGGCCGCATGAAGCTCGACATGGAGGAGCTCGACCTGGCGCAGACGCTCGCGGAATCCTTGCGGGTCGTCACCGGCCGGGCCCAGGACAAGCACCTGACGCTCGACGCCGACATCGCAAAATCCATCTCCGTCGTCGCCGACCGCCGCGCCACCAAGCAGATCATCGTCAACCTGCTGTCCAACGCGGTGAAGTTCACGCCGGACGGCGGACGCATCGTGGTGCGCAGCCGGCAACTCGACGACCGGATCGTGCTGATGATCGCCGACACCGGCATCGGTATCGCACCACATTCGCTGGCGCGGCTCGGCCGCCCGTTCGAGCAAGTGGAGAGCCAGCTCACCAAGACCTATCACGGCTCGGGCCTTGGCCTCGCGATCGCCCGCTCGCTGGCGCAGCTCCATGGCGGCTCGATGCGGCTGCGCTCCAAGCTCGAGGTCGGCACCGTCGTCCGCGTGACCCTGCCGCGCGACGCGATCAAGGCGGCGTCCGGGATATCGGCCGCGGCTTGATCCCTACAGCTGCAGCGACGGCGCAACTTCCCGCGCGACATTGACCAGCGCTGCAATCAGCGGCGTCATCGGATCGCGCTGCGGGATCACCATGCCGATGCTGTAATTGACATCGGGATCGGTGATCGGGATCGAGCGCACCGTGTCGGACAGACCGAGCGTCTCGGCAAGCTTGGCCGGCATCACGCTCGCCCAACGCCCCGTCTTCACGTGCGTGAACAGCACCAGCAGCGAGTTCGAGGTCAGCGTCGGCGTCGCCTCCGCGCCGACGGAGCGTAAGGCACGGTCGATGATACGGCGGTTCTGCATGTCGGGCGTCAGCAGGCACAGCGGCACCTGCCCGACCTCGGTCCAGGTCACCGTCTCGCGGTCGCCGAACATGCCGTCCGGCGCAGTCAGAAGACGGTAGCTCTCGTTGTAGAGCGGAATGGTGCGCACCTTGCCGATCGGCTCGTTCTCGATATAGGTCAGCCCCGCATCGACCTCGAGATTTTCCAAAAGCCCCAACACCTCGGACGAGGTGGTGGACTGGATGCGGAAGCGCACCTCGGGATGCCGGGCGCGAAACGGCGTCGTCAGCGCGGCGACCATGCCGAGCACGGTCGGGATCGCGGCGATGCGGATCTCGCCGGAGAGCTGATGCTTCAGTCCGTTGATCTCGTCGCGCATCGCGCGGGCATCGCCCACGATCCGCCGCGCCCAGTCCAGCGCCCGTTCGCCTTCGGGGGTGAACCCCTGGAAACGGGAGCCGCGCTGCACCAGCATCACGCCGAGGATCTCCTCGAGCTGCTTGAGCCCGGTCGACATCGTCGGTTGCGTCACGCCGCAAACCTCCGCCGCGCGTCCGAAATGCCGCTCCTTCGCCAGCGCCAGCAATAGTTCAAGTTTGTCGATCAACCGAGCGTCCCCTCGAATTCTGTCGTGGCATGCAAGCTAGCATGCCGGGCCTGCACCAACACGCAAAAACCGGCAGCCGATACAACTTTCATTATCAACTCGTATCGATCGATTGCGCTTGCCAATCGATCCGAATTCGCAATCGCAGCACGGGACAGCTTTATTGATCTTCGAATGATTCCAACTAGTTTGCGCCGAGGGAACGCTCAGGTTGAGAACGAAGAATGACAGCGACTTACGAGCCTTGGGACGAAACGCGCGGCGCCGAAATCATCGCCGAACATGCCAACCAAGAGGGTGCGACGCTGGTCATCCTGCACGCGCTGCAGGAGGCGTTCGGCTACGTGCCGGAGGCCGCCATTCCCATGGTGGCGCAAGCGCTCAATCTGTCGCGCGCCGAGGTCCACGGCGTATTCACGTTCTATCATGATTTCCGCCACAAGCCCGCCGGCCGCCACGTGCTGAAGCTCTGCCGCGCGGAAGCCTGCCAGGCTGCGGGCGGCGATGCATTGGCGGCGCGCGCCGAAGCAAAGCTCGACGTGTCGCTCGGCAGCACCACGGCCGACGATCGCGTCACGCTGGAGCCGATCTACTGCCTCGGCCTGTGCGCGACCGCACCGTCCGCGATGCTCGACGGCCGCCTCATCGGCAGGCTCGATCAGAAGCGTCTCGATGCGTTGCTAGTGGAGGCACAGCGATGAGCTTGCGTCTGTTCGTCTCACGCGACGCCGGCGCAATCGCCGTCGGCGCCGACGACGTTGCTCTGGCGCTGGAGCAGGCTGCGGCCAAGCGCGGCGTGGCGATCGAGATCGTCAGGACCGGCTCGCGCGGCATGTACTGGCTGGAGCCGCTGGTCGAGGTGGCGACGCCGCAAGGCCGGATCGCCTTTGGCCCGGTCACTGAAGCCGACGTGCCGTCCCTGCTCGACGCGCTCGCGAGCAACACGCCGCATCTGTTGCGGTTGGGGGCAACCGACGAGATTCCCTGGCTGAAGCGCCAGACCCGCCTCACCTTCGCCCGCTGCGGCGTGATCGACCCGCGCTCGCTCGACGACTACCGCGCGCACGGCGGCTACAAGGGGCTGGAGCGCGCGCTGTCGCTCGGCACGGATGCGATCCTCAACGAAGTCACGGCATCGGGCTTGCGCGGCCGCGGCGGCGCGGGCTTCCCGACCGGGATCAAGTGGAAGACGGTCGCGCAGGCCAAGGCCGACCGCAAGTTCATCGTCTGCAACGCCGACGAAGGCGACAGCGGCACCTTCGCCGACCGCATGATCATGGAGGGCGACCCCTTCCTGGTGATCGAGGGCATGACCATCGCCGGCATCACCGTCGGCGCGACCAAGGGCTACATCTACACCCGCAGCGAATATCCGCATGCCATCGAGGCGATGAATGCCGCCATCCTGGCGGCGCGGCGCGGCGGCTATCTCGGAAGCAATGTCGGCGGCTCGACCTACAGCTTCGATCTTGAAGTGCGCGTCGGTGCCGGCGCCTATGTCTGCGGCGAGGAGACCGCGCTGCTGGAAAGCCTCGAAGGCCGCCGCGGCGTCGTGCGGGCCAAGCCGCCGCTGCCGGCGCATTACGGCCTGTTCGGCAAGCCGACCGCCATCAACAACATCCTGTCGCTGGCCGCCATCCCCTTCATCCTTGCCGAGGGCGCCAAGACCTACGCGGATTACGGCATGGGCCGCTCGCGCGGCACGATGCCGATCCAGCTGGCCGGCAATCTGCGCTACGGTGGGCTGTTCGAGACCGCCTTCGGCGTGACGCTCGGCGAGCTCGTCGACGACATCGGCGGCGGTACGTTCACGGGCCGGCCGGTCCGCGCCGTGCAGGTCGGCGGCCCGCTCGGCGCCTATTTCCCGCGGGCGCTGTTCGACACGCCGTTCGACTACGAGGCCTTCGCCGCGCGCGATGGCCTGATTGGCCATGGCGGTATCGTCGTGTTCGACGACAGCGTCGACATGCGCAGGCAGGCGCGCTTCGCGATGGAGTTCTGCGCGATCGAATCCTGCGGCAAGTGCACGCCCTGCCGGATCGGCTCGACCCGCGGCGTCGAGACCATCGAGAAGATCATCAACGGCGAGCGCGTCAGCGAAAACCTCGCGCTGGTCGAAGACCTCTGCAACACCATGAAATTCGGCTCGCTCTGCGCGCTCGGCGGCTTCACGCCCTACCCTGTGCTGAGCGCATTGAAGCACTTCCGGGAGGATTTTGTCCCGGCACCGACCACGCTTCAGGCCGCGGAATAGGAGAACGACAATGTCTCTGATCGAAGAAATCGACTTCGGCACGCCGGCTTCCAAATCGGAAACGATGGTGACGCTGACCATCGACGGCAATGAGGTCACGGTGCCCGAGGGCACCTCGATCATGCGGGCCGCGATGGACGCGGGCCACCAGATCCCAAAACTCTGCGCCACCGACATGGTTGACGCCTACGGCTCCTGCCGTCTCTGCCTCGTCGAGATCGAGGGCCGCGCCGGCACGCCGGCCTCCTGCACCACGCCGGTGATGGCCGGCCTCGTCGTGCACACCCAGAGCGAGCGGCTGAAGAAGCTGCGCAAGGGCGTGATGGAGCTCTACATCTCCGACCATCCGCTCGACTGCCTCACCTGCGGCGCCAACGGCGACTGCGAGTTGCAGGATATGGCGGGCGCCGTGGGCCTGCGCGACGTGCGCTACGGCTATGACGGCGAGAACCACGTCTTCGCCAAATCGGACGGCTGCTCCAACGACAATTGGATGCCGAAGGACGAGTCCAACCCCTATTTCACCTACGATCCGTCCAAGTGCATCGTCTGCTCGCGCTGCGTCCGCGCCTGCGAGGAGGTGCAAGGCACCTTCGCACTGACCATCTCCGGCCGCGGCTTCGACAGCCGCGTCTCGCCGGGCATGAGCGAGAGCTTCCTCGGCTCCGAATGCGTCTCCTGCGGCGCCTGCGTGCAGGCCTGCCCGACTGCGACGCTGACGGAAAAGTCCGTGATCGAGATCGGCCAGCCCGAGCACTCCGTCGTCACCACCTGCGCCTATTGCGGCGTCGGCTGCGCCTTCAAGGCGGAGATGCGTGGCGAGGAGGTGGTGCGCATGGTGCCCTACAAGGACGGCAAGGCCAATCGCGGCCATTCCTGCGTAAAGGGCCGCTTCGCCTGGGGCTATACTAACCATCAAGAGCGCATTCTCAAGCCGATGATCCGCGAGCGGATCGAGGATCCCTGGAAGGAAGTGTCCTGGGACGAGGCGTTCTCGTTTGCCGCCACCAGGATGCGCGGCATCCAGAAGACCTACGGCCGCGACGCCATCGGCGGCATCACCTCGTCCCGCTGCACCAACGAGGAAACCTATCTGGTGCAGAAGCTGATCCGCGCCGGCTTCGGCAACAACAACGTCGACACCTGCGCCCGCGTCTGCCATTCGCCGACCGGTTATGGCCTCGCCACCACCTTCGGCACCTCCGCCGGCACGCAGGACTTCGACTCCGTCGAGGACACCGACGTCGTCGTGGTCATCGGCGCCAACCCGGCCTCCGCCCATCCGGTGTTCGCCTCGCGGCTGAAGAAGCGGCTGCGTCAGGGCGCCAAGCTGATCGTGATCGATCCGCGCCGCACCGAGATGGTGGAATCGCCGCATGTGAAGGCGCTGCACCTGCCCCTGATGCCCGGCACCAACGTGGCGGTCATGACCGCGCTGGCGCATGTGATCGTCACCGAAGGCCTCGCCAACGAAGCCTTCGTGCGCGAGCGCTGCGACTGGAGCGAGTTCGAGGAGTGGGCGGCGTTCGTCGCGCAGCCCAAGAACAGCCCGGAAGCCACCGCCATCCTCACCGGCGTCAACCCGAAGGATCTGCGCGAAGCCGCCCGCACCTACGCCACCGGCGGCAACGGAGCGATCTATTACGGACTCGGCGTCACCGAGCACAGCCAGGGCTCGACCACCGTGATCGCGATCGCGAACCTTGCGATGGTCACTGGCAATATCGGCCGTCCCGGCGTCGGCGTGAACCCGCTGCGCGGCCAGAACAACGTGCAGGGCTCCTGCGACATGGGCTCGTTCCCGCACGAACTGCCCGGCTACCGCCACATCTCCGGCGAGGCAGTCCGCGACCAGTTCGAGGCGCTGTGGAACGTCAAGCTCAACCCCGAGCCGGGCCTGCGCATTCCCAACATGTTCGATGCCGCGGTCGAAGGCACCTTCATGGGGATCTACGTGCAGGGCGAGGACATCCTCCAGTCCGATCCCAACACCAAGCACGTGGTGACTGCACTGTCCGCGATGGAATGCGTCATCGTCCACGACCTCTTCCTGAACGAGACCGCGAACTACGCCCACGTCTTCCTGCCCGGCTCGAGCTTCCTCGAGAAGGACGGCACCTTCACCAACGCCGAGCGCCGCATCCAGCGCGTGCGCAAGGTGATGACGCCGAAGAACGGCATGGCCGACTGGGAGGTCACCATCGGCCTTGCCAAGGCGATGGGCTTCGAGATGAACTACGGCCACCCGTCCGAGATCATGGACGAGATCGCGGCGCTGACGCCGACCTTCGCCGGGGTCTCCTACGCCAAGCTCGACGAGCTTGGCTCGGTGCAGTGGCCTTGCAACGAGAACGCGCCGGAGGGTACGCCGGTGATGCATATCGACGGGTTCGTTCGCGGCAAGGGCAAGTTAGTCGTCACCGAATATGTCGCCACCGACGAGCGTACCGGCCCACGCTATCCGCTGCTGCTCACCACGGGCCGTATCCTCAGCCAGTACAATGTCGGCGCGCAGACAAGGCGCACCGAGAACGTGGTGTGGCACGCCGAGGACCGGTTGGAGATCCATCCGCACGATGCCGAGCAGCGCGGCGTGCGCGACGGCGACTGGGTGCGGCTGAAGAGCCGTGCCGGCGAGACCACGCTGCGTGCGGAGATCACCGACCGCGTCGCGCCCGGCGTCGTCTACACCACCTTCCATCACCCGGACACGCAGGCCAACGTCATCACGACCGACTATTCGGACTGGGCGACCAACTGCCCCGAATACAAGGTCACGGCGGTCGAGGTCTCGCCCTCGAACGGCCCGTCCGACTGGCAGAAGGCCTATGACGCGCAGGCGCGGCAGTCCCGCCGCATCGCGCCAGCCGAGGCAGCGGAGTAACCGCATGCATGTAGCTGTCCAGGCGACCGATCGCGGAATCTGGCGCAACGGCGTCGCGTCCGAAGGAACGCGGTTCATTCCGGAGGAGACGCCGCTGGCGCTGACCTACAATGGCGGCACCTATGCCGTCATGATGGGGACGCCGCAGAACCTGGAGGATTTTGCCGTCGGCTTCAGCCTGAGCGAAGGCATCATCAAGTCGGTCGATGACATCAAATCGCTCGACATCGTTCGCCTCGACGACGGCATCGAACTACGCATGTGGCTGACGTCGGAAGATGCGGCATTCATCAGCGAGCGCCGTCGCCACGTCGCGGGCCCCACCGGCTGCGGCATCTGCGGTATCGAGTCCATCGCTGAAGCCGTGCGCCCCGCAGCGGTCGTGCCGCACGGGCAGAGCTTCACGCCCGAGCAGATCATGGCAGCGATGCAGGCGATCGCGCCGCTGCAATCGATCAATCTGCAGACCCGCGCGGTTCACGCCGCCGCGTTCTGGTCTACTACCGGCCACATCGTCGCGCTGCGCGAGGATGTCGGCCGCCACAATGCGCTGGACAAGCTCGCGGGCGCGCTGGCGCGCAGCCGTACGGATACGCGCAGCGGCATGGTGCTGCTGACGAGCCGCGTCTCGGTCGAGATGGTTCAGAAGGCGGCCGCAATCGGCGCGCCGATGATGGTCGCGGTGTCCGCGCCCACCGCGCTCGCGGTGCGTACGGCGGAGGCCGCCGGCATCACGCTGATCGCCATTGCCCGCCAGGACGGGTTCGAAGTGTTTTCGCATGGTGACCGGGTCGCCGCTCGCCATGCCACGGAGGTTGCCGATGTCGCCTGACCGCCTGATCTACATGGCCAACCAGATCGGCAAGTTCTTCGAGAGCCAGGGCCGCGGCAAGGCCGTGCCGGGGATTGCCGAGCACATCAAGAAGTTCTGGGATCCCCGGATGAAGCGCGCGATCTTCGCCCATCTCGATGCCGGCGGCGCGGGCCTGGAGCCTGACGTCCGCGAGGCGCTCGCCTCGCTGAAGGCTACGTCCCTTCCAGCAGCGCCTTGAACACACGTCGCACCTCGCTCTGCGTCTCCTTCACACGCGCCTCCAGCGACGAGAAATCCGGGGCGTCGCCGGCACGCGCCATGACGCGCTGCAGATCGGTGCCGGCGGTTTCCGGCTTGAAGCGGTCGCTGACGCAAAGCCGCAGGATCTGCGTCAAATCGTGATAGAGCCGGGCTGCGGCGCGCAAGATCTCGGTCTCCGATTGCGGGAGGACGCCGAGCCTGCATGCATTGTCCAGCACCTGCATCGTGCCGACGTCGAGGATCTCAGGCTTGTCGTGCGCGTGCACGAGCTGGAGATATTGCGCGATGAAGTCGATGTCGACCATGCCGCCGGCGGCATGCTTGAGATCCCAGCAATCGCCCTCGCCCTTCTCCTGGGCGATCGCACGCCGCATGTCGGCAACGTCGTTGGCGGTGATGGCGGAATCGCGGCGACGGGTCAGGACATCACGGATGACGCGTTCGATCCGCATCCGGAATTCGGGCGAAGCCGACACCACGCGCGCCCGCGTCAGCGCCATGTGCTCCCAGGTCCAGGCCTCGTTGGCCTGGTAGTCCGCGAATGAGACGAGGCTCGAGGCGACGGGACCGGCGCGTCCCGAGGGACGCAGCCGCATGTCGATGTCGTAGAGCACGCCGTAATTGGTGCGCGTCGTGAACGCGCTGATCAGGCGCTGGGTGAAACGCGCAAAATAATGCGCGCCCTGCAGCGATTTCGGCCCATCGGAGTCCGGATTTTCGCTGTCGAAATCGTAGAGCAGGATCAGGTCGAGATCTGACGAGGCCGTCATCTCGCGGCTGCCGAGCCGGCCCATCGCGATGATCGCGGTCTCCTGTCCCTTGATCCGGCCGTGCTGGGCCGCGAAGCGATCGGCAACGAGGCCGTGCACGGTATGGACGATGCCTTCGGCGACGTCGGCAAAGGCCGTGCTGGCCTGCTGCGCCGAGACGGTGCCGGAAAGAATCCGCGTGCCGATCAGGAACAGGCTCTCCTGCCCGAACAGGCGCAGGCGATCGAGGAACTCTTCGTATGAACCGGCATCCTGCACGGTCGCAGCTAACCGTCCCGACAATTCCTGCCTGTCCGGCATGGCACCGAAGAAGCGCGGATCGATCAGGCCGTCCATCAGTTGCGGCTGTCGCGCCAGCATCTCGCCGAGCCGCGGCGCAGCGCCGAGCACCAGCGCCACCAGCGCGACGAGCTCGCGGTTCTGGCCGAGCAGCGTGATCAGCCGGCCGCCGCGCTGCAGCGCCCCCAGGAATTGATCGAACGCCACCACGGCGCGATCCGACTCCTCGGCATGGGCGAGGCCGTCGATCAGGGCCGGCACGAACTCGACGAAGGCACTGCGCGTCGCCTCATTGCGGAATACGCGATAGTCGCCGGTGATCCAGTCGCGTACCGTCTGCGCGACCGCGGCCGGCTTCTTGAACCCGAGCGTTGCCAGATGCTGGAGCAGGCGCGGATCGTCGGGGCCAGCACTGTAGTCGAGCGCAGGCAGCTTGGCCGTGCCGGTCGGATCGTCGCCCTCGAACAGTTTTTCATAGTGCCCCTGCACGATCTTGAGCTGTCGCAGCAGGTCGCTCGCAAAGGCCTCGCGATCCGCATAGCCGAAGAAGCGCGCAAAGCGCTCGACCGCGTCCTTGTCCTCGGGCAGCGCGTGGGTCTGCTCGTCGGCGATCATCTGGAGGCGATGCTCGACCCGGCGCAGGAATTCGTACGCAATGGTCAGCTCGTCGCGCGCAGCAAGGGTGATCCAGTTGCTGGACGCGAGAATATCGAGCGCCCTCAGCGTCGGCCGCACCCGCAATTCCGGATGGCGGCCGCCGGCGATCAATTGCTGGGTCTGGGCGAAGAACTCGATCTCGCGGATGCCGCCGCGGCCGACCTTGACGTTGTGACCCTCCACCGCGACCTCGCTCTGGCCGCGATAGGTCTGCATCTGCCGCTTCATGTCGTGGACGTCGGCGAGCGCGGCGAAGTCGAGATGCTTGCGCCAGACGAACGGCGCGATCTCTGCCAGCAGCGCTTCGCCCGCTTTGGCGTCGCCGGCGCAGGCACGCGCCTTGATCATCGCGGCGCGCTCCCAGGTGCGCCCTTCCCGCTCATAATAGTTCAGCGCGGCGTCCCTGGAGATCGCGACCTGCGTCGAGGACGGATCGGGCCGCAGGCGCAGATCGACGCGGAAGACGTAGCCGTCATAGGTGCGCTGCTGCAGGATGCGCGCCATGCCCTGCGTGACCCGGACGAAGAACGGCTGCGGCTCGATATCGGGCGCGAGCGTCGTGGCATCAGGATCGAAGAATACGATGAGGTCGATGTCGCTGGAATAGTTCAGCTCGCCCGCGCCCATCTTGCCCATGGCCAGCACGATCAGCCCGCAGCCCTCCTCGGGCGCCTCGAGATTGGGCGGCGAGATCTTGCCACGTGCGGCTTCCTGCCGCAGCAGGTATTGGAGCGCCGCCTGCACCGAGGACACCGCGACATCGGTCAGCGCCGCCGTCACCCGCATCACCGGCCAGACCCCGCCAATGTCGCACAAGGCGGTCAGGAGCGCGGCCTCGGCCTTCATGCGGCGAAGCAGCCGCATCACCTCGGCCTCGTCAGGGGCCGCGAGCACCGCGCCCCTCGCCTCCGCGATCAGGGCCGTCAGATGCGCATCCGGATCGCACTCCAGCAGCCGGATCAGGCGCAAGGCATCGGCGCGCACCAGATCAAACAGATAGGGCGAGAATTCCGCGATGCCGGCCAGGATATCCCGCGCAAAGGGATGCGCCAGCAGCGCTTCGAGGCGCGCCGATTGGGCCGGCTCGAGCTCGGACAGCCAGCTTTCGAGACGTCGTTCATCAGTTGTGGAAGCGGCAATATGGGGAGCCTCCGCGAAGCGCGCGGCCAGCCTCTCACCATGCTTGTCCGCGTTTCCCGGCGCGGAGTGGTTCATGCCACCTTCTGTGGCACATCCGGTATTGGCGGAGCAACCCTGTCCCCGGCCCCGGCGCGCGCGGGCAGCACCAGCGTGGCGACGAGACCGGGCTGGGCGTCGCCCAACCTCAACTCGCCGCCGTGCAATGTCGCGACAGCGGAGGCGAGACTGAGGCCAAGGCCGGAGCCCGGCAGCGTGCGACTCGCTTCCAGCCGCACGAAACGCTCGACGGCGTGCTTGCGATCGGCTTCGGGGATGCCGGGACCGCGATCGGTGACGCTGAGCAGCACCTGGTCGCCCTCGCGCCTGGCCTCGATCGTGATCTGCCCGGCGTCCATGCTGACCACGGTTCCACCGGTCTGTGCGACCGGCTTGCCGTATTTGATCGCATTCTCGACAAGATTGGCGAGCGCTTGGCTGATCAATTCGCGGTTGGCGTGAACCGGCGTGGGCTCGCACCTGACCTTCAGGGTCATGCCGTCGTCCTCGGCGAGCGGCTCGTAGAGCTCGTGGATGCCGCCTGCCACCTCGGCGGCGTCGAAATCGTCCATATTGCCGCGCGCCTGCCCGGACTCCGCGCGCGCGATCATCAGCAGCGCGTTGAAGGTGCGGATCAGCCCGTCGGATTCCTCGATGGTCCGCTCCAGCGCGGCGCGGTAGTCGGCTTCGCAGCCCGATTTCGCCAACGCCTCCTCGGCGCGGTTGCGCAGGCGCGTCAGCGGCGTCTTGAGATCATGGGCGATGTTGTCGGAGACCTCCTTCAAGCCAGCCATCAGCGCCTCGATCCGCTCCAGCATGGCATTGAGGTTTTCGGCGAGGCGGTCGAGCTCGTCGCCGCTACGCCCCACGGGAAGACGCCCGCTGAGATCGCCGGTCATGATGCGCTGCGCGGTTCCGGTCATCGCGTCGATGCGCCTCAGCACGCGGCGCGCGACGAAGATGCCGCCGCCGAGACCGAGCACGACGACGATCAGGATCGACCATTGCGCCGCCTTGGCGACGATGCCGAACAGGCGACGCCGCTCGGCGAGGTCGCGGCCGATCAGGAGCCGGAAGCCGTTTTCCAATTCGGTGACGCGCACGAGCGCACGATGGTCGCGGTCATCGGCGTCCTCGATCCGCCGGTAGGCCGTCTCCGACCAGCCGCGGGTCGCCATCACGCCGGGTGCCAGCGAGCCGACATTGCCGGCGATCGCCTGCCCAGTCGGCGTGGTCACGAGATAGAGGTTGGCGCCCGGCCGCAGCGCCCGATATTCGATCGCGAGCACCAGGCCGCGCAGGCCGCGGCGGCCGTAGATTTCGGAGATCTCCGAGGTCTCGGCATTGACTGTCTGCGTGATTTCCTCGGTGATCAGCCGCCGCGTATTCCAGGCGAAATAGGCCAGCAGCGAAGCCGCGAACATCGCGAACAGCAGCAGATAGACCAGCGTCAGCCGGAACGCCGTGGTGCGGACGAGTTTACCGAATGCCGTCACGGATCATGTACCCGGCGCCGCGGATCGTGTGCAGCAGCGGCCGCTCGAAGCCCTTGTCGATCTTGGAGCGCAGCCGCGAAATGTGCACGTCGATCACGTTGGTCTGCGGATCAAAGTGATAGTCCCAGACGTTCTCCAAGAGCATCGTGCGCGTCACCACCTGGCCGGCATGCTTCATCAGATATTCGAGCAGGCGGAATTCGCGCGGCTGCAGCGTCAGCTCGTCCTTGCCGCGGACGACGCGATGCGAGAGCCGGTCGAGCTCGAGATCGCCGACGCGGTAGAGCGTGTCCTCGGCAGGCCCCCCGCGGCGGCGCGACAGCACCTCGACCCGGGCGAGCAACTCGGCGAAGGAATAGGGCTTTGGCAGATAGTCGTCGCCGCCGGCGCGCAGGCCCTTGATGCGGTCGTCGACCTGTCCGAGCGCGGACAGAATCAGCACCGGCGTGGCGTTGTCCTGGTCGCGCAGCGCACCGATCAGCGACAGGCCGTCGCGCTTGGGCAGCATGCGGTCGACCACCAGCACGTCGTAATCGCCGTTCTCAGCCATGGCGAGGCCTTCCTCGCCGTCGGCGGCGTGGTCGGCAATGTGTCCGACTTCGCGAAACGCCTTCACGAGGTAGTCGGCGGATTCGCGGTCGTCTTCAATGATGAGGAGGCGCATCGTGCGTTCGGCGGCGGTCAAGGAGGTCAACCTTCTCTAAACATGGCGCGAGCGGCAATCGCATGCAAGCCGAGTGGGAGACTCTGGCATTGAGAAAAAGGCGGGCGGTGAAGCTGGGGGGACTTCACCGCCCTAGGCCTTCCGACGGAGGGGGGCGTAATTCCACCGGAAGGTAGAGAGGGGAAGCGAACGTTGCGCTGCTTCCCCGAAGGGCGCCGTCGGCGGGGGCGACTGATGCCGGCGACACCCTTCATCTCGTAGGCCTCCTGAAGCCTCAGCCCTTGGCGAGGGGCACCGCGACGAAGCGCGACTGGCCGCCGCTCTTCACGCGCATCAGGACGCTGTTCTTGTTGTCGGTCCGCGCCGTGTTGATGGCGTCGCGGACTTCGCCGGCGGTGGCCACGCTCTTGCCGCCGACTTCGAGAATCAAGTCGCCTTCCTTGAAGCCGCGCTCGGCCGCGGCGCTCTTCGGATCGACCTCGGTGACCACGACGCCTTCCTTGCCGGCGCCGGCCACCGAATTGGCGGGGGCAACGGTCATGCCGAGCTTGGGCACGTCGGTGCCCTTGCTCGCACCCTTGCCGCTGTCATTGTCGTTGTCGGCCTTGGCCTCGACCGTGTTGGGCAGCTGGCCGAGCGTCATGTTCACGACCTTGTCCTGCCCCTTGTGCAGCACGTTGAGCTTCACGGTCGCGCCGGGAGCCATGCCGCCGATGGTGCGGGCAAGCTCGCGCGCGTCCTTGACGGATTCGCCGTTGACCGCGGTGATCACGTCGCCGGACTCGATGCCGGCCTTCGCGGCCGGACCGTTCGCTTGCGGCTCCGCCACCAGCGCGCCTTCGGCCTTCTTCATGCCGAGGCTGTCGGCGATGTCCGAGGTGACAGGCTGAATCTGCACGCCGATCCAGCCGCGGCTGACCGAGCCCTTGTCCTTGAGCTGGGCGACCACGCTCTTGACGGTGCTCGCCGGAATCGAGAACGCGATGCCGACGCTGCCGCCGGACGGCGAGTAGATCGCGGTGTTGACGCCCATCACCTCGCCGTTGGTGTCGAAAGCGGGACCGCCGGAATTGCCCTTGTTCACGGGCGCATCGATCTGGATGAAATCGTCATACGGACCGTTGCCGATGTCGCGGCCGCTCGCCGAGACGATGCCGGCGGTCACGGTGCCGCCGAGACCGAAGGGATTGCCGACCGCGAGCACCCAGTCGCCGATCCGCGGCTTGGCGTCGGCGAGCTTGGCGAACGGGAAGTTCGAGCTGCCCTCGACCTTGATCAAAGCGAGGTCGGTGCGCTGGTCGGTGCCGATCACCTTGGCGGTGTAGGTCTTGCCGTCGTCGGTGGTGACCTCGACCTTGTCGGCGCCGTCGACCACGTGGTTGTTGGTCACGGCAAAGCCGTCGGCCGAGATGAAGAAGCCGGAGCCCTGACCCTGCACGACGCGGCCACGGCCGCCCTTCAGGCCCGGGAAACCATCCGGACCGCCGAAGCGGCGGAAGAAGCGCTCCATCGGCGAGCCCGGCTGGAACGGCGCGGAGGAATCATCGCCGTCGTCGTTGCTCGCGGTCTTCTCCTTGATGTTGACCTTCACCGAGATCACCGACGGCTTCACACGCTCGACGATGTCGGCGAAACCGACCGGGCGTTCGACCTTGCGGACCTCGTTGTTGACCTGCGCATGCGCCGGGGTCGAGAACAGGTCGGCTGGCGAGGTCGAGGGGCTGAAGCCATAGACGGCCGCGCCGAGACCGGCAACGACCGAGGCCATCAACGCGATCTTGCGCGCGGAGAACACCGACCGGCGCGGCTGCCGGTAGGACGGAAGGTTCGAGAGGTCGGGACGGTCGGTCATGCAGAGATCTCCAGGGCCTTGAAATCCATTTGGTGCCTGACGGCGGCACCTTACGGTCCTGAAGATGGGGGCTCCCGCCTTACCGCGCGCTGGCGGCGGGGTTAAACTTTTGTAATGAAGGGCTAGGTGCGATGCGGCAGTTTAGCGCACACCGAAAATTGTGGTCCCACAGGAACTTAACCGAGTTCCCGTGACGGCGTCGCAGGCCCGTTTTGGCGCGCTCAGCTTGCCCTGACACTGACGATGAACTCGTCGACTTCGCGCTTCAAGGTCGCGGCCTGCTGCGACAGGTCGACCGCGGAATCCCGTGCCTCGGCGGCCATGCGTCCGGTCTCCGCGGACGTCGAGGTGATCTGGACGATATGGTTGGAGACGTCGAGGGTTCCGTGCGCGGCGTTCTGGGCGCTGCGCGTGATCTCCTGCGTGGCGTTGCGCTGCTGGGCGGTGTCGACCTCGATGCCGGACATGATGGACGAGATCTCCGATAGCGTCTTGGAAATGCCGTCGATCGCGCCGCGCGTCTCCGCAGTGATGCCCTGAATGCTGGCGACATGCGAGGTGATCTCCTCCGTCGCCTTGCTGGTCTGATGCGCCAGATTCTTCACCTCGGAGGCGACCACCGCAAACCCCTTGCCGGCCTCGCCTGCCCGCGCCGCCTCGATGGTGGCGTTCAGCGCCAGGAGATTGGTCTGCGATGCGATCGCCTGCACGAGCTGCACGACCTCGCCGATTTTGTCGGCGGCATCCGACAGCGTGTGGATGGTGTCGCGGCTCTTCTCCGCCTGGGACGCCGCGCCCTCGGCGCGCTGGGTCGCATCGGTGACGCGGCGGCTGATCGTGCCGATCGAGTTCGTCATCTCCTCGGCGGAACCTGCGACCGTCTGCACGCTGGCGCTGGCCTGGCTGGCCGCGCTTGCGACCGCATTGGCCTTGGTGCTGGTGTCGTTCGCTGTCCGCGACAGCGTCTCGGCGTTGCTCTTCAGATGCACGGCCGATGAGGCCACGCTGTCGACGACGCTGGCGACGAGATCGTTGAAGCGCTTGATCCGGTCGTCCAGGAATTTCGACCGCTCGGCCTGGTGCTGGGCTTCACGCAGCTGCTGCTCGGTGAGGTGGCGCCGCTCGAGCCCGTTGGTCTTGAAGACCTCCAGCGCACCGGCGAGCAGGCCGATCTCGTTGGTGCGGCCGAGCCCCGGAACTGATGTCTGGAATTTCTGGTCCGCGACCTCGCGCATGGCATGCACGATCGCGGCCAGCGGACTGAGGATGCCGTTGCGCACGGCGAACCAAGTGGTGAGGCAGATCGCGACGGCGACCACGGCGATCACGCCGCACGCAATCAGGAAGTAGGAGAACGCGGTCTGCGCCTGCTGGTAGATCTGCATGGCATGGTCGCGCACGGGGCCGCTCAGCGCGGCGAAATCCGACGACAGGCTGGTGATCTCGTTGTTGAGATAGAGCACCGCGATGAATCCGGTGCCGCCGCCGATGCCCAGCAGAAACAATAATGCAGCGACCACGGCGCCGACCAGGAAGCGGATCGTCAGATTGCTGTTCGCGAACATCAGGGGGACTCAGAGTCTGGAATCGAAGCTCGCGCCAAGCTTCCAGACAAAGGTCAAAATAACATGAACCGCGCGGGCGGCGGCCGGCGGCCTACGTAGGATCACGTAACCAGGACGGCGTCGCGGTCGCTAGGAGGATTTGGCCTCGTCCGACATCAAGGCCGCGAGCCGCGCCTTTTCGTCGGGCGTGAGCGGCGGCGCCGGTACGTCTGCACCGCTGCGCGCGCGACGCCGGATTTGCAGCCACAGCGCCAGGCCACCGCCGATCAGAAGCAAGGGCCCGAGCAGCCATAGCAGCAGGGTCTGGCGCTCGAAGCGTGGTTTCAGCAGCACGAACTCGCCATAGCGCGCGACCAGGAAGTCGAGCACCTGCGAGTTGCTGTCGCCGGCGCCGATGCGCTCGCGCACCAGGAGCCGCAAATCGCGCGCCAGCGGCGCATCGGAATCGTCGATCGACTGGTTCTGGCAGACCATGCAGCGCAGCTCCCGCGACAGCTCCCGCGCGCGGGCTTCCTTGGCGGGATCCGGCATGATCTCGTCGGGCTGCACGGCGTGGGCGGCGGGCAAAGCCAGCAGCATCAGCAGGACGAACGCGGCCATCATCCGGCGCATCGGATCACTCCGCCGGCTGGAGGCGCTGCTTGGCCCGCGCCGGCTTCGGCGCGCCGACCCGCAGGCGCCGGTCGGACAGCGACAGCACGCCGCCGAACGCCATCAGCACCGGTCCCCACCAGATCATGAGCACCATCGGCTTGTAGTAGATGCGCACGGCGATGGCGCCCTCGGCATTGGCCTCGCCGAGCGAAATGTAGAGCTGGCTCGCACCGCGCGTCAGCAGCGCGGCCTCGGTGGTCGACGAGCCGCGGGTGGTGAAGCTGCGCTTGGAGGGCGTCATGACGCTGAGCGGCTTGCCATCGAGGCTGACGTTGAACTCGGCGATCATCTCGCGGTAGTTCGGGCCCTGACGCTGCAGTAACCCGTCGAGCTTCACGTCGAAGCCGGCGATGTTGGCGACGTCGTTCTGCTTCATGGTCGCGATATATTCGCTGTTCCAGGTGGTCTCGCAGACGATCCCGATCAGCGCGACGCCGAGGCCGGCATGCGCGAACGCCGTGCCCCAGGCCGAGCGCGGCAGGCCGCGCGCCCGGTGCAGCACCGTTGCGAACGGCAGCCGGACGAGCCCGGTCCGCTCGACGATATCGGTGACCGCGCCGCCGATGACGAAGATGCCAAGCCCGATCGCAAGCGGCGCCAGCGTGCTGCCCCCGCTCGCCCAGCCCCAGGCGATGGCGACGGCGACGAGCCCGGCAACGCCTGCCGCGAGCAGGCGCTGCGTCACGCCGAGCAGATCGCCGCGCTTCCAGGCCAGCATCGGTCCGAACGGCACCGCGAGCAGCAACAGGGTAAACAGCGGCGCGAAGGTGAGGTTGTAGAAGGGCGCGCCGACCGACATCTTGAAGTCCGCGAGCATTTCCATCGCCAGCGGATAGAGCGTGCCGAACAGCACGACCGCGCAGGCGACCGTGAGCAGCAGATTGTTCAGCACCAGCGCACCCTCGCGCGAGATCGGCGCGAACAGGCCGCCCTGCTTCAACGACGTCGCACGGCCCGCGAACAGCGACAGGCTGCCGCCGATGAACAGGCAGAGGATCAGCAGGATGAACACGCCGCGGGTGGGATCGGTGGCGAAGGCGTGCACCGAGGTGATGACGCCCGAGCGTACCAGGAAGGTGCCGAGCAGCGACAGCGAGAAGGTCAGGATCGACAACAGGATGGTCCAGACCTTCAGCGCGTTGCGCTTCTCCATCACCAGGGCCGAATGCAGCAGCGCAGTGCCGGAGAGCCACGGCATCAGCGAGGCGTTCTCGACCGGATCCCAGAACCACCAGCCGCCCCAGCCGAGCTCGTAATAGGCCCAGTACGAACCCATGGCGATGCCGAGCGTCAGGAATATCCAGGCCACCAGCGTCCACGGCCGCACCCAGCGCGCCCAGGCCGCATCGATCCGGCCCTCCATCAGCGCCGCGATCGCGAAGGAGAACGAGATCGAGAAGCCGACATAGCCGAGATAGAGCATCGGCGGATGTACGGCGAGGCCGATATCCTGGAGCACCGGATTGAGATCGCGTCCCTCGATCGGCGGGCTCGCGATACGCAGGAACGGGTTCGACGTCACGAGAATGAACAGATAGAAGGCGCTGGCGACCCATGCCTGCACGGCAAGCACGTGCGCGCGCAGCGACAGCGGCAGATTGTTGCCGAACGCAGCGACCAGGCCGCCGAACAACGCGAGGATCGACACCCACAACAGCATCGAGCCTTCATGGTTTCCCCACACGCCGGTGATCTTGTAGAGCAGCGGCTTCATCGAGTGGGAGTTTTCGTAGACGTTCGCGACGGAGAAGTCCGAGTTCACGTGCAGCATCACGAGAGCTACGAACGAGGCACCGACGAACAGGAGCTGCGCCAGCGCCGTGGAGCGCGCCACGTTCATCAGCGCGACATCGTTCAGGCGCGCGCCGATCAGGGGCACGATTGACTGGATCAGTGCGAGCCCAAGCGCCAGCACCAGCGCGTAATGTCCGGATTCTGCGATCACCGCATTGCTCCCTGCGGATTGCCCTGTGCGGTCGTCGCCGCGGGCTTGCCCGCATCGGACGTCTTGCCGCTGTCAGACGGCTTGCCGTAATCGTCCTTCCAGTGCCCCTGCTTCTTCAGGGCATCGGCAACGTCCTTGGGCATGTAGGTCTCGTCGTGCTTGGCCAGCACGGTATCAGCCTTGAACACGCCATGGGCGTCAAGCGCGCCCTCGGCGACGACGCCCTGCCCTTCGCGGAACAGGTCGGGCAGGATGCCCTTATAGGCCACCGGCAGCTTGGCGTTGCCGTCGGCGACCTCGAAGGTCACCGCGAGATTGTCGCCGCGCTGGAGCGAGCCGGGCTGCACCAGCCCGCCGAGGCGAAACCGCTTGCCGGGCTCGACGTGCTTCTCGGCGACCATGGTCGGCGTCGAGAAGAATACGATGGAGTCGCGAAGTGCGTTGAGCACCAGCGCGGCCGCGAGCGCGAGCACGGCGAGCGAGCCGCCGATGATGGTCATACGTCGCTGCTTGCGCGTCATGGCGTATCCGTTCTCCGCTGCTCTCGTCCGGGCATCGTCATCCGCCGAGCCCGAGAGTCCTGAGGCCTTCGTTGAGCTGGCGCAGCCGCTCGGCGTCGCTGGCAACCGCCTGCCGGGCATCGGCCGATGCCCCGGCCGCCTTGTCCCGCTCGCCCATCACGAGATAGGCGCGCACCAGGCGCAGCCATCCATCGACGTCCTCGCCGTTCTGCTTCAACCGGGTAGCCAGACGATCGACCATGCCGCGCACCATCGCGTTGCGATCGCCTTCGGCCATATCCTTGGAAGCGGCGATCGTCTCGTCCGACAGCGCCGGCATCGTCCCACCACCGACCCGCACCAGCGAGGACTGCACCAGGGCACGCCACGGCGCATCCGCGGGCGCTTTCGCAAGCAGCGCGCGCCAGATCGTGGCTGCGTCGTCCTTGCGGCCGTCCTGCTCGGCGGCGAGGCCGAGGAAATAGTTCGCCTTGGGATCGTCCGCGTTCAGGGCATGCGCACGCTCGAACTCCGCCTTGGCCTCGACAGTCACCACACCGCCGGCCGCAGCCGAGATCGCTTCGCCGAGATCGGACCGGCGCTCCGCGCTCTCGCCATTATAGGTGAGCGAGTTGCGATAGGCGCGCACCGCATCGTCGAAACGGCCGAGCCGCTCCAGCACCGGCGCGAGCACGTTCCAGCCGCGCCCGTCGGTCGGATTCTTCTCCAGATGCTGCTGGACCTGCACGACGAGATTCTCGAGCGACTGCGCCACGCCGGACCCGGATCCGCGCTCGCGCTGCGCCAAAGGAAAGTCCTGAAGCCGGGGCGAGCCGAGCGGCATGTAGACGCCGATCGCAACGAGCGGCAGGCCGGCGAGCGCCAGCACGGCCGCCGCGCGGCGCCATTTGAGATTCGATTTCGGCGCCACGACGGGCTCGCTGGCGGCCGCGGCGAGCAGCCTGCGGCTGATCTCGACGCGCGCAGCCTCGGCGTCCGGCGCGGGAATCAAGCCTGCGGCGAGATCACGCTCGATCTCGGCCAACTGGTCCTTGTAAACCGCGACCTCGCTGCCCTGGTCTTGCGCGCGTCCATTGCGGCCAAGCGGCCAGAGCACGGCGAAAATCGCCGCGACCGTCATCAGCGCGAACACGAACCATAGCGTCATCTGGCAAGCTTCCGGCAGCGCACGAACCGCGCCCATAGGTGGCTTTACACCACGGCTGGACGATGCGGCAATTGACAATTGTCAATTTGGCGCGACCGCGCACGGTCTCGAAACGGTGAAAATCCAACGGCTTAGCCGATATCGAAGTCCGTACTTTGCGCGGCGTCCTCACCGTGCCCGTTGAAGGCCCTCAGGAAGTATGTTCCCGGCTTGATCGCATCGGGCAATCTGATGCGCAGCGCTCCGACCGGAACCGGGGATGCGACCCTCGTGATTGTCTCGGAGAGTTGCCGACCGCTTGCCTTCTCGACCAGCACCACTTTGGCGCCGACCATCAGTCTTTGATACTTGGCAACAATGACGCGGTTTTCGATTTCGATGGAGCTGATAACGGGTTTCATGCGCCCACAAATAGAAGTTCCCCGGACTTGCGCGGGGACCGTACGGTGAGCTACCGGCACCGTCAACCACAAATTGTGATCACGAAAATATGCGCTTGGATCAGCTTGCGCGCGACGATTTGCGCTCGCCGGTCGCTGCGTTCTCCGCGGCCCGGCTCATCAACGAGGCGTAATCGTCGCCAAACAGCACCTGGCAGAAGCGAATCGCGGCCTGCACCTGCTGCTGCCTGTAGGTGCGCACCTTGTGATCGGCGGCGCGCAGCGACTGCACCAGTTGCTCGGTCGAGCGTTCGACATATTGCTGGAGGTCGGAATAGGTGCGCAGCGTCACCTCGTTGATCGCAAGCTCGCTGGCATAATTGCGGCAGGTCGCAACGAAATCGATCAGCGCCGCCGTTTCCTCAACCTCGGTGCTGTCGATCCGCGCCCCCGGCGGAATGTCTTTCTCGGGGCGCTGGCGCAGGATGCGGCGAACGCGGCCGGGAACGCTGTCGATCTCGGATTGCAGCGCATTGGAGATGTCGGCCCGGATCGAGGTCAATTGCTTGCCCCAGGCGGAATCGTTGCGCAGGTCGAGCTCGGTGCGCAGACCCCGCACGCCGTCGTGCAGCGCCTTGAGGTTGCCGGCAACGTTGTCGAAATGGCCACGCTTGATGTCCATGCGCAAGGTGGCGGCAACACAGGACAGATCGTGCAGCGCGATCGTGACGGCAACGCCGTAAGGCGTCGCCGCGACGCGGATCTCGTCGTCGGACGCGGCAATCTTGATGGCAAGGCGGATGATCTGCCACGGCGCGGTCATCCGCTGCACCACGATCGACAGCGCGAAGGGCAGCATTTGCGGCGTTTGCAGGACCGGAATGTTGAGCGCCGACGTTACCGAGGCGATCTGAGGATCGCCGAAGGCGCGCAAGGTGCGCGGCAGCTTCTCGTTCAGGCCGGCGATGGCCTCCCGGACCTGAAGCACCCCTCCGATCGAATAGAGGTCCTCGATCACGTTGGGCGGGCCGACCCGGGCGAGCGCGCGCGACTTGTCGCCGCCGCCCGGACCGGTCAGCTCGAAAATGGCATCCGCAGCCACCGCCTGGAGCTTCTGCGCGAGGGCCTCGACCTGCCCCGCGCTATCGGCGGGCATGCGCGCCAGCGCGGCCTCGAATTCGTTCAGCTTGTCCGGCGCGCCGTCGCGGCCGAGCCATTGCCAGATCGGCTGGAGCGAGGTGCGGCGGATCTGGCCGACCCGCAGCGGAACGCCGGCCTCGATCAGGAACGGTTCCAGTGCCTGGAACAGCAGCCGCGACAGATCGTCCGTGCGCGGCGGCGGGGCTTCATCGGCTTCCGACTTGCGGACGATCTTGCGCAGCTGCTCGAGCACGAGGGTCGCCACCGCCGTATCCTGGCCGCGCTCCAGCGCGCGCTCGAACTCCCGCATCAGCAGCGCCTGCGCCTGCGGCGGGAGCTGCGCGAGATATTCCCTCAGCCGCTCGATCGATGTCTGGCTCATGCGCCCGGGTAATGCACGGTAAAATGGCGGACATGGGATGGGTCCGGCGCGATCATAGGAGGCGCCCACTTAAGAAGCCGTTTAGGAAGTCGGACCGAATCCCGCCGGTTTGCCGCGGCCGGGCGTCGGCGAGGAGGAATAAGCTAGTCGGAACAATGGATTATACACCCGGAAGGACCAGTTCGGCGCGCAGGCCGCCGGTTGGCGCACCACCGAGCGAGAGGCTGCCGCCATAGAGCGCGGCGAGATCGGTCACGATCGACAGTCCCAGCCCCGAGCCGGGCTTGGACTCGTCGAGCCGCTGGCCGCGCCGCGAGACCTGCGCACGCTCGGCTTCCGACAGGCCGCGGCCGTCGTCATCGACGACGATCCGCAGCCGCGGGCCCACCCCGGCCTGGTGCGGCGCTTCCACGAGGACCTCGATGAAGACGCGCGAGGCCGCCCATTTGCAGGCATTGT
Source organism: Bradyrhizobium sp. TM239 (assembly GCF_036247985.1). Taxonomy (NCBI): domain Bacteria; kingdom Pseudomonadati; phylum Pseudomonadota; class Alphaproteobacteria; order Hyphomicrobiales; family Nitrobacteraceae; genus Bradyrhizobium; species Bradyrhizobium sp. TM239. Next base: position 289,837 of record NZ_BTIR01000003.1, read on the forward strand.
CGACGAGATTGCCGACCATCTCCTCCAGATCCTGGCGCTCGCCGCGAAATTTTGCCGACGGGTCGGCCTTGGCTTCGACCATGATGCCACGGTCGCGATGGATCTTCTCCATGGTCCGCCGCAATGCCTCGATGGCCGGGGCCACCTCCGTCACGGTCGCGACCACCGAGACCCGCGCCGCGATGCGCGCACGCTCCAGATGATGGGCGACCTGGTCGCGCATCACATCCGCCTGCTCCATCACCTTGGCCGCGAACGGATCGGCGATGTGGGCGCCGGCCTCGTTGACGATGACCGAGAGCGGCGTCTTGATCGCATGGGCGAGATTGCCGACATGGGTGCGCGCGCGCTCGACGATCTCGCGATTGGCATCGATCAGCGCGTTGGTCTCGCGCGCCAGCGGCGCGATCTCGACCGGGAATTCGCCCTCCAGCCGCTCCGCCCGCCCGGAGCGGATGTCGGCGATCGATTCGGAGATGCGCTTGAGCGGTGCGAGGCCAAAGCGGACCTGGAACACCGTCGTCAGCAGCAGCACGACGCCGAGCGCGGTGAAGGTGCCGCCGAGATAGTAGTCGAAGCTGCGCGTTTCGTCGAAAATCTCGGTGTCGTCACCGGCGACGCTGACGAGAAACTTGCCGTCGGCGCCGAGATCCACGGGACGCTCGACCATGCGCAGATTCTGCCCCTCGGGCCCGTCGACATAGGCCAGCCGGATGCCGGCGGCGGTGAGATCGGTGCCCTGCTCTTCCAGCTTCGGCAGCTTCTTGTCCCAGAGCGAGCGCGAGGAACGCACCTCCGGCTTTTCGGTGTCGGTCCGCGTGATCTGCCAGTACCAGCCCGACAGCGGCAGCTCGAACAGCGGCTCGCCCAGCGACTGGAACTGGCGGTCCGGCGGCTCGTCGGGGGTCGCGACCTCGGCGATGAGGGTGCGGAGATAGAGATTGAGCCGGCGGTCGAAGGCGCGCTCGGTGGCGTTCTTGTAGACCGACGACAGCACCACGCCGGTGATGGCCAGGATCACCACAAGCCAGGCGGTCGCCGACAGGAACAGGCGGGTCGCAAGCGAACTAGCGGCCATCGGAATGATCCGGGAAGGCGCAGGGTGGCGGGCGTCAGAACTCATGTCCCGGACCAAGGCCCCTGTCAGGCTGCCCGTCAAGCCCCGGAACGCGTCAGGCGGCCGGCGGGGTCAGGAGATAGCCGAGGCCGCGGACGGTCTGGATGATGTCGACGTCGAGCTTCTTGCGGATGCGGCCGACGAACACCTCGATCGTGTTCGAGTCGCGGTCGAAATCCTGGTCGTAGAGATGCTCGACCAGTTCGGTGCGCGAGACCACCCGCCCGGAATGGTGCATCAAGTAGGCCAGAAGCCGATATTCATGCGAGGTCATCTTGACGGGATTGCCTGACACGCTGACCCGGCCGGTCCTGGTGTCGAGCGTGACGGGGCCGCAGCTGAGCTCGCTCTGGGCATGACCGGTGGAGCGCCGCAGCAGCGCGCGGATGCGTGCCAGCACCTCCTCGAGATGGAACGGCTTTGCGACATAGTCATCGGCGCCGGCATCGAAGCCCTGCACCTTGTCGCTCCAGCGGTCGCGTGCGGTGAGGATCAGGACCGGCATGGTGCGGCCGTTGCGGCGCCAGGCTTCCAGCACCGAGATGCCGTCCTTCTTCGGCAGGCCGATGTCGAGCACGACGGCATCATACGGCTCGTTGTCGCCGAGATAGTGCCCCTCCTCCCCGTCGAAGGCGCGGTCGACGACATAGCCGGCGTCCGTCAGTGCCTTGGTGAGCTGGCGATTGAGATCGGGGTCGTCCTCAACAACGAGCAGGCGCACGCTTTCTCTCCAGACATAGGCCGCATCAACACCACACCAGATGAGCAATTCCGGCGTGAACTGAATATGAACGCCGGGAACTGCCTGCGTTACTTTTTGGTCATATACGATGTGTCGGCAGCCAACGCGACTGCGCCCGCCATGCGACCGGACGAACCGGCAGCATGGCGGGCGCAATGTGCCGCGTTCCGCGGCAGGTCGGAAGGTCCGCCCTTCCCGTGAATTCGTACCCTCAGGTCCGGAAGAACACGAACCAGATCACGGCGAGGATCAGGATCGCAAGCCCGGTCGAGATGGCGAGCAATGCGGCAACTGACGGCCCAGGTTCGCCCTGGCGCGCCTCGGTTGGTGTTTCGACGATCTGTTGCTGCTCTCGCGTAGTGGCCATGATGCCCTCAATCTCTGCGTGTCGCCCCCGATGACCGCGACCTCATCGCAGCCGTATGTCCGGAGCCAACGCCCGATCAGATATGATGTTCCGGCTCTTGGCGTCCGATCGGGACGCAACCCGACGCCCATCGGCCGGTTAACGCAATTGGCGGATTCAGCGACCGGCCTTGCTATGATTCGCTGTTCCCCGATGGTATCCTGGGACGTTGTCCTCTGTTGCGTTTGGAGTAGCCCATGGCCCCCCGCGCCAATTGGAAGGGTTTTCTGCGTTTGTCGCTCGTGACCTGTCCGGTCGCGCTTTATCCGGCCACTTCGGATACCGAGAAGGTCTCCTTCAACCAGATCAACCGCAAGACCGGCCACCGGATCAAGTACCTCAAGGTCGACGCCGAGACCGGCGACGAGGTGACGTCCGAGGACATCGTCAAGGGCTACAAGGTCGACACCGACACCTATATCGAGGTCACCAAGGACGAGCTCGACGACATCGCGCTCGACTCGACCCACACGATCGATATCGACGAGTTCGTGCCGAAGTCCGACATCGACAACCGCTATCTGATCCGCCCCTATTATCTCGTGCCCGACGGCAAGGTCGGCCATGACGCCTATGCGGTGATCCGCGAGACCATCCGCAGCATGGACAAGGTCGCGATCGGCCGCGTCGTGCTGACCAACCGCGAGCACATCATCGCGCTGGAGCCGCTCGAGAGCGGGCTGATGGGCACGCTGCTGCGCTACCCTTACGAGGTCCGCAGCGAGACCGAATATTTCGACGACATCCAGGACGTGAAGCTGACCAGGGACATGCTCGACCTCGCCAAGCACATCGTCGAGAAGAAGTCCGGCACCTTCGAGCCCGAGCTGTTCGAGGACCATTACGAGACCGCGCTGATCGATCTCATCAACAAGAAGCGTAGCGGCGCCCCGATCACCGCCAAGGCCGCGCCGAAGAGCGGCGGCAACGTCATCAACCTGATGGACGCGCTGAAGAAGAGCATCGCCAACGAGAAGGACGTCAGCCCCGCGGCGAAGGTCGCCAAGGAGACCGCGAAAGCCAAGAAGCCGAAGAAGCGCGTCGCGGGCCAGCGCGAGATGCTGCTGCCGATCGCCGGCAAGGGCGGCAAGGACGCTGCTGCGAAGACGGCGACCAGGGAAGCGACCAGGGAGACTTCGAAGAAGGCCGACAAGCCGGTGCGGGCGCCGGCGCGAGCGAAAAAAGCCGGCTAGACGCATCCCCCCGCGATCGCGCCGTGATGCCACACCTCGCCGATCTGGCGGCCTGACATGCCCTGGTCGACGGCGTTCGACGATCCCGTTCGCGTCAGTGACAAGCGCGAGCTGCTGACGCTTCAGGAGGCGGCCGACTACATCATGCGGCTGCCCGAGGACGCCCAACACGAGCCGCGCTGGCAGACCGCCGTCGAGACCTTGATCAAGGCGGCCGAGACCGGCGGCGGCTGGGTGATGTTCGCCCGCATCGCCATGTTGCGGGCGCTGAATGCGGACGACCGGCGCGGATGAGCGCCATGGTGTCCTTGCCGGCCCGTTGACGAACAGGCTCAACAATCGGTTAAGCAGCCGCACGATCGCGCCCTGACGGGCACGGCGCCGGCGCGGCCCAGCGGAGGCCTGCGGATATGAATCCATTTGAACAGATCGATGGAACCTTAATTTAATGAATGCCGTCGTATGAGCAGTGGCGCGCTCGCCCGGGCTTAATACTTTTGGCGCGCATAAAGACTTATTCGATCTTTTTGCAAGTCCGATGACGACGCGGCCATACGTTGGATCGGATGAACGGGAGTTGGCAATGCGTTTGCTTAGGTCCTTCCTTGCCGATGAGAATGGTGCAACCGCGATCGAGTACGGCTTGATCGCCGCCGGGATCGCGCTCGCAATCGTGACCGTCGTGAACAACACGGGCGGCGCGCTCCTCAACAACAAGTTTGTCGCGATCAGCACGGGGATAAAGTAACCCGCTCCCCGATTTGGCCGGCCAACATCGGCGATGTCGCCACGGCATTCGGCTTCCCCTGTCATTTCCAGACCGACGCGCCTGCAGCAGCGCGCCTGCGTGACGGCCCGCCGCAGCCCACCCATGTCCCTCGCGCGCGCCATGATCTGGGTCAACAGCATCAGGACGGCCGCGTCTAAGCATGGAAGCCGTGTTTCATCCCTGCCGGCCCGTCCATGCATCCAGACCTTCCGCACTCCCAACTGAAGATCCGCCGCGTCCGGCTCGATACCGGCCGCGAGAACGTCGTCGTCGTCTCCAGGCAGTCGAAGGCGCTGCGCGCCGAGATCTTCCGCGGCTTCAGCCGCGTCGAGCTGCGTCAGGGCGGCAAGGTCCTGCTGGCGACGTTGCTGATCACGGACGACGATACGCTGGTGGCCCCGGACGAGATCGGACTCTCTGAACCCGCGTTCCGGCGCTTCGCGCAAGGCGCCGGCACGCTGGTCACGGTCAGGCCAGCCGCGCCTCCGGAGAGCCTGGAAGCGGTGCGCGCGAAGATCCGCGGGCGAACCCTGAGCCAGGCCGAGATCGGCGCGATCATCAACGACCTCGCACATTATCGCTACTCGGACATGGAGATCGCCGCCTTCCTGATCGGTTCGGCGAGCTTCATCACCAGCGACGAGCTGCTCGCCCTCACCGGCGCGATGGCGCAGGCCGGCACGCAATTGGTGTGGCCGACCCCCGTCGTCGTCGACAAGCATTGCATCGGCGGCATCCCCGGCAATCGCACCTCGATGGTCGTGGTGCCGATCGTCGCCGCCCATGGCCTGCCGATCCCGAAGACCTCCTCGCGCGCCATCACCTCGCCTGCCGGCACCGCCGACACGATGGAGGTGCTGGCGCGGGTGAATGTCGGCGTCGAGGAGATGAAGGCGATCGTCTCGAGCTGCAACGGCTGCCTGATCTGGGGCGGGCACGTGAACCTGTCGCCGGCCGACGACGTCCTGATCTCGGTCGAGCGTCCGCTGAGCCTCGATACCCGCGAGCAGATGGTCGCCTCCATCATGTCCAAGAAGATCGCGGCGGGCTCGACGCATCTGTTGATCGACATTCCGGTCGGGCCGACCGCGAAGGTCAGCAATGGCGTCGAGGCGATGCGGCTGCGCAAGCTGTTCGAATTCGTCGGCGACCGCTTCGGCCGCACGGTCGAGGTGATCACGACCGACGGAAGCCAGCCGATCGGCAACGGCATCGGGCCGGTTCTGGAGGCCAATGACGTCATGGCGGTGCTCGGCAACGACAAGGATGCGCCGCGCGACCTGCGCGAGAAATCGCTGCGCCTCGCCGCCCATCTCCTGGAATACGATCCGAAGCTGCGCGGCGGCGCCGGCTATGCCAGGGCGCGCGAACTGCTCGACAGCGGTGCGGCGTTGAAGCAGATGCAGAAGATCATCGACGCCCAGGGTCCGTCGACATGCCGCAGCGAGCTCGGATCGCTCAGCTTCGACGTCAAGGCGGCGCATGACGGCATCGTGTCCGCGATCGACTGCCTGCGTCTGAACCGCCTCGCCCGCACCGCCGGCGCGCCGCTCGACAAGGGCGCCGGCATACGCCTGTTCAAGAAGATCGGCGATCGCGTCGAGCAGGGCGAGCCGCTCTATCGCGTCTACACGTTCGACCGCCCCGAGCATGATCTGGCCGCCGATGCCGCCACTGAGGAGACCGGTTACGTCGTCAACGGTCATGACGACCTGCAAGGCAAGACGGCGTGAGCACGATCGCGCTCCAGACCTTGCCCGGCGGCAGCGATGCGGCGAAGCGCCTCGCAGCGCGACTTGGGCTTGCCTGCAGCGAAATCGCCGTGCATCGTTTTCCCGACGGCGAGCTGCGCGTCGCCGTCGCGCCGGCGACCGGCACCACGATCCTCTATGCTTCGCTCGATCAACCCAATGACAAGCTGATCGCCCTGCTGTTCGCTGCGGAGGCGCTGCGACGCAACGGCACGAAGCGGCTGGTGCTGGTCGCGCCCTATCTCTGCTACATGCGGCAGGATGCTGCATTTCATCCGGGCGAAGCCATCAGCCAGCGTGCCATGGGCAGTCTGCTTGCGACGACCGTGGACCGTATCGTCACCGTCGATGCGCATTTGCACCGCACCCCAGACATCAGGTCGGTCTTTCCAGGCATCGAAGCGGAGAACCTGTCCGCCATGCCTGCCATCGCGAACGCGCTGGCCACGGGCGGCATCGACCCCGCGACCGTGGTGATCGGGCCCGACATGGAGTCCGAGCCCTGGGTCAGGGACATCGCGAGCCGGCTGCGCCTGCAGCACACGGTGGCGCGAAAGACCCGGCACGGCGATCGTTCCGTGGCGATCAGCTTTGCCGATCCCGGCCTGCTCGCGGGACGGCCGGCGCTGCTGGTGGACGACATCGTCTCCTCCGGAACGACGCTGATGGCCGCGGCGAAGGCCCTGACGGCGATGGGCGCGACCGCCGTCGATGCGGTCATCACGCACGCGCTGTTTCCACCCGCGATGACCGTCGCATTCGCCAGCGCCGGCATCCGGTCGATCCGATCGACCGACAGCGTCCCGCATCCGACCAACGCGATTTCCCTCGCCGAGAGTCTTGCGGCCGCCTTGCGGTCCGAACTGACCACGACACTTCCTCCGGAGACGACGCCATGAGCATCACCGTTCGATTCTGCGGCGCCGCCCGCACCGTGACCGGTTCGAGCTACCTGTTCCAGACCGCGACCGGCCGCTTCCTGGTCGATTGCGGCCTGTTCCAGGGCCAGAAGACGCTGAAGGAGCTCAACTACGGCGCCTTTCCGTTCCGCCCCGCCGATATCGATGCCGTGCTGCTCACGCATGCCCATATCGACCATAGCGGTCTCTTGCCGAAGCTCGTGCGCGCGGGATTCGAGGGACCGATCCTGGCGACGCGCGGCACGATCGACCTCTGCTCCTACATGCTGCCCGACGCCGGCAGCATCCAGGAATCGGAAGTCACGCAGCTCAACCGGCGCAACGCCTCGCGCGGGCGCAAGGAGGTTCAGCCGATCTACACGCAGGCCGATGCCATTGCATCGCTGCAATCGTTTCGCGCCGTCGACTACGAACGCTGGACCGACGTGATCCCGGGCGTCCGCGCGCGCTACTGGAACGCCGGCCATCTGCTCGGCTCGGCCTCGATCGAGCTCGAAATCGCCGGGCAAGGCGCGACGCGTCCGCTGCGCGTGCTGCTCTCCGGCGACGTCGGGCCGGAGGCCAAGCTGCTGCAGCCCGATCCCGAGGCGCCGACCGATTTCGACTACGTCATCTCGGAATCGACCTATGGCGACCGCGTGCGCGAGGCCACGACACCTGCGCTCCGCCGCACGCACCTCGCGGCCGAGGTGCGCGATGCCGCGGCGGCCGGCGGCGCGCTGTTGATGCCGGCCTTCGCGGTCGAACGGACCCAGGAGCTGATCGTCGATCTCGTCGACCTGATGGAGCACGGCGAGATTCCGACGGCACCGATCTTCCTCGACTCTCCGCTCGCGATCCGCGCCACCGAGGTGTTTCGCCGCCATGCCGAGAGCCTCGACCCATCCGTCGATGCCGCGCGCCTGCTCAACTCGCCGCATCTCAAATTCACCGAGACCGCGGACGAGAGCAAGGCGATCATGCGCCTGTCCGGATTCCATATCATCATCGCGGCCAGCGGCATGTGCGACGCCGGCCGCATCCGCCATCATCTGAAGCGCTGGCTGTGGAACGAGCGCGCGACCGTGCTGCTCGCCGGCTTCCAGGCCAACGGCACGCTCGGCCGCTTCCTCCAGAACGGGGCCAAGGCCGTGCGGATCCAGGGCGAGGAGATCAAGGTCGCGGCCCGCATCCGCATGATCGACGAATATTCCGGCCATGCCGACGCCGCCGGCATCGCCAGCTGGATCGCGGCACGCCGGCCCATTTCGCGCGGGCTGTTCCTGGTCCATGGCGAGGAAGGCGCGATTGCGGGGCTCGCGGAACGCGTCGCCGAGCGGATCATTCCGGCGGCCCGGGTCTACCAGCCGTTGCTCGACGACATCTACGAGCTCGCCGCTGCCGAACCGCGCGTGGTCGACGTCGATCACCGCCGGCGGCTCGCACCGGAGGCCGTGACCCGTCTCGACTGGCACAACGAGATGTCGGAGCTCATGCTCGACATCAACGACAGGGTTGGGGCAGCCGCCGACGACCGCGCCCGCGGCGTCATCATCCGGAGGCTGCGCCGCGCGCTGGAGGAGAAGGTGTAGCGGGACATGACGGCGCTGAAACGCGCCTCTCTCTTGTCCCGGACGCGCTGCAGCGTTCTTGCGCTGCTGCGCAGAGCCGGGACCCAGACGGCTGCACATTCCGCTGAGGCATGGGCCCCGGCTCTGCAGCGCACCGTCGAAGGGACGCTGCGCTGCGTCCGGGGCACCGATAGTCTCGATCCAATTTCTCAAACAGTTCGTAGGATGGGTAGAGCGAAGCGAAACCCATCGACGCTTCTTCCACGTTGAACATGATGGGTTTCGCAAGTGCTC
>NZ_BTIR01000004.1:0-282627 GCF_036247985.1 Bradyrhizobium sp. TM239
GACGGGCGAAGGCGCCATGGTCGAATACGTCACCGCGATGATCGGCGGCCAGCTGTTCGGCCTGCCGATCTCGCGGGTCCAGGACGTGTTCATGCCCGAGCGCGTCACCCGCGTGCCCTTGTCCTCGCGCGAGATCGCGGGCGTGCTCAATCTGCGCGGCCGCATCGTCACCGTGGTCGACATGCGCGCCCGTCTCGGCCTGCCGCAGCCCGAGGATGGCAAGGTGCCGATGGCGGTCGGCGTCGACCTCCGCGGTGAATCCTATGGCCTGCTGATCGACCAGATCGGCGAGGTGCTGCGCCTGCCCGAAGCCGGCATGGAAGAAAATCCCGTCAACCTCGATCCCCGCATGGCCAAGCTCGCCGGCGGCGTCCACCGCCTCGACGGCCAGCTCATGGTCGTCCTCGACGTCGATCGCGTCCTCGAGCTCGCGCCCGAGATGATGGCGGCCTGATACGGCGGCATCGTCGCCGACGGACTTGCAATTGGAAGTGCCCCCCGCAAAGGGGGAGGAAGCAGAGGTTCACATGCGAACTTGTCTCGTCGTTGATGATTCCAGCGTCATCCGCAAGGTTGCGCGCCGGATCCTGGAGGGGCTCGACTTCCAGATCCTCGAAGCCGAGGACGGTGAGAAGGCGCTGGAGGCCTGCAAGCGCGGCTTGCCCGATGCGGTGCTGCTCGACTGGAACATGCCCGTGATGGACGGCTACGAGTTCCTCGGCCATCTCAGGCGCATGCCCGGCGGCGACCAGCCCAAGGTGGTGTTCTGCACCACCGAGAACGACGTGGCGCATATCGCGCGCGCACTGCATGCCGGCGCCAACGAGTACATCATGAAGCCGTTCGACAAGGACATCGTGACGGCGAAATTCCAGGAAGTCGGCCTTATCTGAGCGATCGGCCGGAGGCCGAACGGATTCTTCGGCGACTGTTTTCAACTGTACCCTTTCAGTCTGAGTTGGTGAGTAATGAGTGTTGCGTTCGCAGGGAATTCGACCACAGGCTCGTCGCGCGAAGCCGGGCCGCTGCGCGTGATGATCGTCGACGACTCCGTCGTCATCCGCGGTCTGATCTCGCGCTGGGTCGGCGCCGAGCACGACATGGAGGTCGCAGCCTCGCTGCGGACCGGGCTCGAGGCGGTCAACCAGCTGGAACGGATCAACCCCGATGTCGCCGTGCTCGACATCGAAATGCCCGAGCTCGACGGCATCTCGGCGCTGCCGCAGCTGCTGGCGAAGAAGCGCGATCTCGTCATCATCATGGCCTCGACGCTGACGCGCCGTAACGCGGAGATCAGCTTCAAGGCGCTGTCGCTCGGCGCGGCCGATTACATTCCGAAGCCGGAATCGACGCGCGAGGCGTCGGCCGCGGACATCTTTCACCACGACCTGATCCAGAAGATCCGCCATCTCGGCGCGCGGCTGCGTCGCAAGCCCGCGGTTGCAAGCCCGCCGCTGGCGCCCGCGAGCCTGGCTCCGGCACCGCGTAGTCCTGTTGCGCGGCCCACAGCGCCCGCTCCGGCGGTGCCTGCGTCGTCGGGGGCGCTCACCACGCGCCCGTTCTCCAATCAGGCGCCCAAGGTGCTGCTGATCGGCTCCTCGACCGGCGGCCCGCAGGCGCTGATGGCGCTCGTCACCGAGCTCGGCCCGGTGATCGACCGCTTCCCGGTGCTGATCACCCAGCACATGCCGCCGACCTTCACCACCATCCTTGCCGAGCATCTGGCGCGCTCGAGCCGTAAGCCGGCAGCCGAGGCGGTCGACGGCGAGCCGGTGAAGCCGGGACGGATTTATCTGGCGCCCGGCGGCAAGCACATGCGCGTGGCGCGCAGCGGTGCGGACACCGTGATCGCGCTCGACGACGGTCCCGCCGTCAATTTCTGCAAGCCCGCGGTCGATCCGCTCTTCACCTCCGCCATCGACATCTGGCACGGCAGCATCCTCTCCGTGATCCTGACCGGCATGGGCTCGGACGGCATGCGCGGCGGCAAGGACATCGTCGCCGCCGGCGGCAGCGTCATCGCGCAGGACGAAGCCTCCAGCGTGGTCTGGGGCATGCCGGGCGCGGCGGCCAATGCCGGCATCTGCGCGGCGATCCTGCCGCTCAACCAGATCGGCGCCAAGGTCAACCGCCTGTTCGCGGGAGATCGCGCGTGACGCCGGTTGACTACGACTACCTGCGCAAGTTCCTGAAAGAGCGCTCCGGCCTCGATCTGTCCCCCGACAAGCAATATCTGGTCGAGAGCCGGCTCTTGCCGCTGGCGCGCAAGGCGAGCCTTCCCGGCATCCCCGATCTCGTGCTGAAGATCAGGAACGGCGACGGCCGGCTTGCGACCGACGTGGTCGAAGCGATGACCACCAACGAGACCTTCTTCTACCGCGACAAGATCCCGTTCGATCATTTGCGCGACACCATCCTGCCGGGTCTGATCAAGGCGCGCGCGGCGCGCAAGTCGCTTCGCATCTGGTCGGCGGCGTCGTCGACGGGACAGGAGCCCTATTCGATCGCGATGTGCGTGAAGGAGATGGGCGCGGCGTTGGCCGGCTGGCGCATCGAGATCGTCGCCACCGATCTGTCGCAGGAGGTGCTGGAGAAATCCAAGGCCGGAATCTACAGCCAGTTCGAGGTGCAGCGCGGCCTGCCGATCCAGCACCTGATGAAGTACTTCACGCAAGCCGGCGAGACCTGGCAGCTCAATGCCGACATTCGCGCCATGGTGCAGTTCCGCCAGCTCAATCTGCTGCAGGATTTCTCCCATCTCGGCACGTTCGACGTGATCTTCTGCCGCAACGTGCTGATCTACTTCGACCAGGACACCAAGGCCGTGATCTTCGAGCGGATGGCGAAGACGCTGGAGGCCGACGGCACGCTGCTGTTGGGCGCCGCCGAATCCGTCGTCGGCATCACCGATGCGTTCCGTCCCATCACCGACCGCCGCGGTCTCTACCAGCTCAACCCTGCGCGCTCCGGCCGCCCCATGGGCGGATTGATGCCGCAGCCGCTGAAAATTGCAGCGGCGAGGTGAGCTGCTTCGTCATTCCGGGGCGGCGCGTCAGCGCCGATCCCGGAATCCCTAACCACAGGCCGTCGCAAAAGGCAGGTGGTTAGACGCAGGGCCATTCGATCCGCCTGTGACTATGGATTCGGGGCTCGCGACCTTGTCGCGCCCCGGAATGACAAATCACAAAATCGCATGCGGCAGAAACCGCGAGCGGTTGCCCGTGATCGGGCTCTCGTCCTCGCGGATCGACAATCCGCACGGCTCGTGATTCACCAGCCAGCTTCCCACCACCGGATAGAAGCCTGAGAAATTCGGCAGCGGCGCCAGCGCCTGCCGCACGAAACCTTCGGCGCCGTAGGGACCGGCCTGCTCGTCGAGCGGCATGCCGCCGGACACCAGCGTCACGTTGGCGCCTTCGCGCGACAGCAGCGGCTTGCGGACATACGATGTGCCGAGCTCCGCTGCCCGCGCGTCATCCTCGAAGAAGGCCGGCAGCAGATGGGGGTGGTTCGGAAACATCTCCCAGAGCAGCGGCAAAATGCCCTTGTTGGAGAGCACCGCTTTCCACGGCGGCTCGATCCAGCGCGTCGGCGCCTCCTTCAGCTTCGCACCGAAGGAATCGTGGAACATCCACTCCCAGGGGTAGAGCTTGAAGGCGAGCGCGATGTCGGCCTCGTCGAGATCGACGAAGCCGCCGCCTTCATCGCGCCAGCCGATTTGCTCGATGTCGAGCAGCCTGGTCGAGAGTCCGGCCTGGCGCGCGGTGTCCTCGAGATAAGCGAGCGTGCCGGCGTCCTCGTCATGGCTGGTGGTGCCGGTGAGATGGACGTGACGGCCTGCGGCAATCTCCTTCCACGCCGCGATCAGCCGCTCGTGGATGGAGTTGAACTGATCGGCGCGCACCGGGACGATGCGGCGCTCGATCGCCTGCTCGAGCCAGGTCCATTGAAACACCGCGGCCTCGAAGATCGAGGTCGGCGTATCCGCGTTGTATTCGAGCAGCTTTGCCGGCGACTTGCCGTCGAACTTCAAATCGAGCCGGCCGTAGAGGCTGCGGTCGTCGCGCTGCCAGCTCTCGGCGATCAGGCTCCAGAACGCTTCCGGGATCTGCAGGCGCCGCAAATATCGCTCGTCGCCGATGACGCGGCCGGCGAGCTCCAGGCACATGGCCTCGATCTCGCCGGTCGGCGTCTCGATGCCGCGCTCGATTTCGTCGAGCGTGAAGCCGTAATACGCGCGCTCGTCCCAATAGCGTTCGCCGTCGATGGTGTGGAAGACGAAGCCGCATTGCGCCGCGGTCTCCCGCCAGTCGTCGCGCTCCAGGCAATTGATGCGCTGCATGGATCAGCCGCCGCCCGAGAAGCCATGGCCGAACGAGCCGAAGCCGCCGCGGCTGACGCTGCTGTGGCCGGAATCGGAGGACGACGTTCCCGCCGAAGAATGGCTCGATGAATCGCTGCTGAAGAAGCTCGATCGCGACGACCAGCGCGAGCTGCTGCCGCCCGACGAGCTGCTGCCGCCACTGCTTGTGCAGGTCGTGGTCGTCTGCCCCGGCACGGCGCCGGGCGTGGGCTCGCAAGTCTGCCGCGGCATCATCGTGTAGGCGGTGGTGCCGACCGCGAGCGTGCCCATCACCAGCAGCGCGACATGACCGGAGCGCTTCGTCGGCTCTTTGGCCGGCAGCGGCAATGGCTGTGGCAGGCGTGGCCGGCGCTTGCCGAACTGCTTTTGGGACGGGTTGTCGGCCATGTCAGTAGATCATGCAGGCGGCGTTGAGCAGGCCCGCCGCGAGCGAGGACAGCCCGAGCCAGATCGCGGGCGCAAGCTCGCCGGCCGCGATCCGCGCCGACAGGTTCGGCACCGGCACGCGCACGAGAAAGAACACGATGATCTGCACGATCAGCGCGATCGTCGCCCAGATCAGGCAGTCCAGCACATTGGCCGAATGTGCAATGGCGCTGACCAGCGGCGCCACGAAGCCGAGCAGGCTGAGCCCGAGCGCGATCGCCGCGGCCGGCTCGTCGTCGCGGATCAGCTGGAATTCGTTATGCGCGGTGATGCGGGTATAGACGAACAGATACGCCACGATCGCGATCAGCCCGGTGCAGAAATAGACCAGGAAGGCGGGCAGGCCGGCCAGTGATTGCAGAATCATCGTTCCCCCATCGTGCAGCGACCATTCGTCGGCGGGGAGAGCATAGCGGTTCAATGGCGGGACGGCGACGAAGCCGCCTTCACGTCCCCCAAAAAACAAAACCCCGCCATTTGCGGCGGGGTCCAGGCTGGGAGGAGCGAGCCCGAAAGGGGCTCGCGACGTAAACCCAGGATCAGGCGGGAATGCGCTCTTCGTGCTCGTGCGGCTCGCGCAGCACGTAGCCGCGGCCCCACACGGTCTCGATGAAGTTGCGTCCCTCGGAAGCGTTGGCCAGCTTCTTGCGGAGCTTGCAGATGAAGACGTCGATGATCTTCAGCTCGGGCTCGTCCATGCCGCCATAGAGGTGGTTGAGGAACATTTCCTTGGTGAGGGTCGTGCCCTTGCGGAGCGAGAGCAGCTCCAGCATCTGGTATTCCTTGCCGGTCAGATGCACGCGCTGGCCGCCGACTTCCACCGTCTTGGTGTCGAGGTTGACGACGAGGTCGCCGGTCTGGATGACCGACTGGGCGTGACCCTTGGAGCGGCGCACGATCGCGTGGATGCGGGCAACCAGCTCGTCCTTGTGGAAGGGCTTGGTCATGTAGTCGTCGGCGCCGACGCCGAGACCCTTGACCTTGTCCTCGATGCCGGCGAGGCCGGAGAGGATCAGGATCGGTGTCTTGATCTTGGAGACCCGAAGCTGCTTGAGCACGTCGTAGCCGGACATGTCGGGCAGGTTGAGGTCGAGAAGGATAATGTCGTAATCGTATAATTTACCGAGATCGACGCCTTCTTCCCCCAAATCGGTCGTGTAGACGTTGAAGCTCTCAGACTTCAGCATCAGCTCGATCGACTGCGCGACGGCGCTGTCATCTTCAATCAGCAAAACGCGCATGCCAGTTCCCCATAGTCGCCGCTCCTGGGCGTCAGGTCGGCCGCATTCGCGGCACTCAACAAAACGCCTTTGAACAACTGATTCGGATCCTGACAACAGATGGTTAACAAATCCTGATTCTGGAACGCAAGTCCCCCGGGTGCAATTTTTGTCGAATCGCCCTAAGGTCCTGTGCGCGAAGCAGCTTTCGTCACCCAGCTCAGTTCAAGTTCCACTTTAAGAGACGGGCCTAACCGACTCCCGCGACTCAGCCTTCTTCTGAAGGGGAGTCACGCTCAGTCACAAAGACAGTGACGCAATGATTAATGATGCGGGTAAACACGAAGTTAAGCGCCGTTCAGAAATATGGCGAAACTTAAGGTTTTCACCGTGAAGTCCCGGGGATCGCAAAGGGCGACCCTGGGGATGACCAAGGCGCGCCTATTAATGAAGGCACCCCGATGAAGGCACCCCGATGAAGGCGCTTGCCGAACAGATCGGCGACATCGACGGCATCAATATCTATGGCCGCGTCGTCGGTGTCCGCGGCCTGATGGTCGAGGTGGCCGGTCCGATTCATGCGATGTCGGTCGGCGCGCGGCTGGTGATCGAGACCGGCGCCAACCGTTCGATTCCCTGCGAGGTGATCGGCTTCTCCGGCAACAATGCTGTCGTGATGCCGTTCGCCGGCCTCGACGGCGTGCGCCGCGGCTGCAAGGCCGTCATCGCCAATGCCGCCAATCTGGTGCGGCCGTCGTCGGCCTGGCTCGGCCGCGTCGTCAACGCGCTGGGCGAGCCGATCGACGGCAAGGGACCGCTGCCGCAGGGCGCTTCGCCGATGCCGTTCCGCAATGCGCCGCCGCCGGCGCATTCGCGCAAGCGTGTCGGCGCGCCGCTCGATCTCGGCGTGCGCGCGATGAACACCTTCCTCACCTGCTGCCGCGGCCAGCGCATGGGCATCTTCGCAGGGTCCGGCGTCGGCAAATCGGTGCTGCTGTCGATGCTCGCGCGCAACGTCGATGCCGCGGTCAGCGTCATCGGGCTGATCGGCGAACGTGGCCGCGAGGTGCAGGAATTCCTCCAGGACGATCTCGGCGAGGAGGGCCTCGCGCGCTCCGTCGTCGTGGTTGCGACCTCCGACGAGCCGGCGCTGATGCGCCGCCAGGCGGCGTATCTCACGCTCGCGGTCGCCGAATATTTCCGCGACGAGGATCAGGACGTGCTCTGCCTGATGGACTCGGTGACGCGCTTTGCCATGGCCCAGCGCGAGATCGGCCTGTCCGCCGGCGAGCCGCCGACGGCCAAGGGCTACACCCCGACCGTCTTCACCGAGCTGCCGAAACTTCTGGAGCGCGCCGGACCGGGCCTGGGGGAGGGCGCCATCACCGCGATCTTCACGGTGCTGGTCGACGGCGACGACCATAACGAGCCGATTGCGGACGCCGTCCGCGGCATCCTCGACGGCCACATCGTGATGCAGCGCTCGATCGCCGAGCGCGGCCGCTACCCCGCCATCAACATCCTCAAATCCGTCTCCCGCACCATGCCGAAATCGGCCGATCCGCAGTTCTGGCCCGTCATCCAGAAGGCGCGGGCGGTGATGGCGACCTATGCCGACATGGAGGAATTGATCCGGCTTGGCGCCTACCGGGCCGGCTCCAGCCCCGAGGTCGACGAGGCGATCCGCCTGCACGAACCGCTCGAGGCGTTCCTGCGCCAGCGCAAGGACGAAAATGCGTCTCTGGCGGACGGCTATCGCCAATTGGCGCAAATCCTCGGTAATTTGGAAACGGAACGCTAACTTTGTCAGGTCATCATCCCATCCCACAGAGTAGCAGAGCCGGTCTTGGCCCCTGTTGGGCCTGTGGGGAGACCGGTGACGTCCCACGTGTAGCGGGGGGACTTCTGGGGAGTACGAGTCGATGAAGTCACGAGATACCCTCATCCGCCTGAAGAAGTTTCAGGTCGACGAGAAGCGCCGGCGGGTCACCCAGATCGAGACCATGATCGCCGACTTCCAGCGGATGTCGACCGATCTCGAGCGCGAGATCACGACCGAGCAGGAGCGTGCCGGGATCAACGATCCCTCGCACTTCGCCTATCCGACCTATGCCAAGGCGGCCATTCAGCGCCGCGAGAACCTGACCCGCTCGGCCGACGAGCTCAAGGGCCAGCTCGACGAAGCCAAGGCCGCGCTGGCCGAGGCCTTCGAGGAGTTGAAGAAGGTCGAGCTCCTGGACGAGCGCGACCAGGCCCGCGAGCGCGCCGAAGAAAATGCCCGCGAGCAGGCCGACCTCGACAGCATCGGCCTGATGCGCGCCCGCATCGGCGCCGTCGCCTGAAGACCCGGCCAGCGGCCAAAGCAGAGAATTCGTGAAACCCGGGCCCGCAAGGTCCGGGTTTTCGCATGTGCTGTCCACAGTGTGGCGCCGCACCCCTTGGTGGTCGGCTTGGCCGCGCGCTATGGTAGCGAAGTGCCGGGGCCTGCGCGGAACGCGATGGCCCGCGTGTCGGGGGGCTGAATGCTGACGCCAGCAGAGCTGGTCGGGTTGATCGAGGCGGTGGCGAAGGGCGATCAGGCTGCGTTCGAGCGCCTCTACGCCGCCACGCGCGCGAAACTTTATGGCGTCGTGCTCCGTATCTTGCGCCGACAGGATCTCGCAGAGGAGGTCATTCAGGAGACCTACGTCAAGATCTGGAACGGCGCCGGCGGGTTCAATCCGGCGCTGTCGTCGCCGATCACGTGGATGGCCTCGATTGCGCGCAACCGTGCCATCGACATCGTGCGCAAGAAGTCGGAGGTCTCGATCGAGGAAGAGCCTCAGGCGATGGAGGTCGCGGCCGACAGCCCCGATCCGCTGGCGCGCCGGGAGATGACCGAGGAGTTGAAGCGGCTCTTGGAATGCGTCGGCCGGCTCGAGCCGGACCGCCAGCGGCTCGTGCTTCTCGCCTATTACAACGGCTGGAGCCGCGAGCAATTGGCGGAGAAATTCGCCGCTCCCGTCAACACGGTGAAGACGTGGCTCCGGCGCAGCATGTTGGATATCCGGGAGTGCCTCGGACTATGAGGGTTCATACTGTGAGGGTGGTTCTGGACTGCATGTGATGGCCTACTCGGAGGACCATATCGCGCTCGCCGCGGAATATGCGCTCGGCACCCTCGAGGCCGATGAGCGCGCGCAGGTCGAGACCATGATGGCGGTGGACCCGGCGTTCGCCGACATCGTGCAGGCCTGGGCCTATCGGCTCGGCGCGCTCAACCAGATGGTCGGCTCGGTCGAGCCGCGTCCGATCGTGTGGGAAAACATCAGGTCCGAGATCGCGCGCACGGCGCTTGCGCAGCAGCCGCCTGTTCTGGCCGACATCGTGCCGCCGCCAATCCCGCCCGTCGAAGCCGTGCCGCCGCAAGCGCCGCTGGAGCAGGTGCTGCAACCGGAGCCGCGGCCTCCCGAAGCAGAGCAGCCCGAGCCGATGCGCTCCGGATCCGATGCGATGGCCGACATCGCGCCGGTGTTCATGCCGCAGGTTCATGCGCCCGATCCCGAGGTCGTCCGGGCGCCGCCGCAGGTGGCCATCGCCGACGACAGCAACGTGATCCGTCTCGAGGGCCGGGTGAAGCGCTGGCGCTCGATCGCATCCGCGGTCGGCGCGCTCGCGGCTGCGCTGCTGGTGACGCTGTCGCTTCAGATCTTCCTGCCCGACGCGCTGCCGGGGGCTTTACGTCCGGCGCCGCGCATCCAGACGGTGGAAGTGAAGACGCCGGCCGCACCGCTCACAGCCGCGGCGCAATATGTCGCGCTGTTGCAGGGCCAGGGCGGCGGCCCCGCCTTCATCCTCACCATCGACGGTGCGACCAGGAACTTTACCGTGCGCAAGGTCGGCGCGACGCCGGAGCCCGGCAAGAGCTTCGAGCTCTGGCTGATCTCCGACAAGCTGCCGCGCCCGCGCTCGCTCGGCGTGATCGGCGCGGGCGAATTCACCGCGCGTCCGCTGCTCGCCTCCTATGATGCCGACGTCGTCAACGGCGCGACCTACGCGGTCACCGTCGAGCAGGCCGGCGGCTCGCCCGACGGCCGGCCGACTTCGGCCCCGGTGTTTTCCGGCAAGCTGATCGAGACCGTGCCGCCGTCCCAGCCGCAGGCGCCCGCGCCGGCAAAGAAATAGGTCCCCGTAGCCCGGATGGAGCGCAGCGCAATCCGGGACCTTCGCGCCATCAGGTGACAACCCCGGATTGCGCTGCGCTCATCCGGGCTACGAAGCCACGCCCCTGTCGCCATGGTCCACCCTGCCGTCGCATCCCGACAAGTCTCCCTGAATCCGCCCCCGATTTGAACCTCGCCGCCTTTTGCGGCGTCAAATCCCCGGAATTTGCAGTCGGCGCCGCCGATCGTGACGCCGAAAGAGGGGCTAGAAATCAGATGGATGCAGCGAGAACGCCGGGCATCTTCGTTCACCAATACACCGGACTGCCGCACGGCCCTGCGTTCGAACATTGGCGCGAGCGGGCTTTCGGGGCCTGCGGCCTCGATATCGGGCCGAGTCGTGGCGACAGCATCGATTGCCGGCTCCAGATCAGCGTGGTCGACAACATCGCGCTCGCCATTCCGGAAGGCGCCTCCGCACAATATTCCCGCACGCAGAGCCACCTTGCCGACGGCAGCGACGACCTCGTGCTGATCGCCGCACAGGCCGGCCTCGTCCGTGTCGGGCAGAACGGCCACACCGTGGAGCTTGCGCCCGCGCAGATGGTGCTCGTCGACATGAGCATCACCGGCACCGTCGGCCACACTGACGAAGACCGCTTCACCACCATCCGCATGCCGCGCCGCGCGTTGCTCGACATCAGTCCGCGTGCCGAGGACAAGCTGTCGCAAGTGCTCAGCGACGGTGCCGTCGCAGAGACCATCTTCCGCTACCATGCGCTCGCCGCCAATCACGCGCCGCATCTCGACGCGGTCGGCCAGCGCCTGACCGCGCAGCATATGGTCGATCTGGTCGGCCTCCTGCTCGGCACCGATGCCGAGCATGCCAGCCTCGCGCGCGGCCGTGGCCATGCGGCAGCACGCCTCGATCTCATGCGCGCCGATGTGATGGCCGCGCTCGGCCGCAACGATCTCTGCCTGTCCGAGGTCGCGACGCGCTCGGGCCTCAGCCCGCGCCAGGCGCAACGCCTGTTCGAGCAGGCCGGCACGACCTTCACCGAATTCGTGCTCGAGCAGCGCCTGCTCCAGGCGCGCAAACTGCTCGGCGATCCCCGCGCCAGGACGCGCAAGATCAGCGACATCGCGCATTCCTCGGGCTTCTCCGATCTGTCCTATTTCAACCGCGCCTTCCGCAAGCGCTTTGGCGCGACGCCGTCGGAACTGCGCGAGGCGTGAGCTGAGATCTTTTGCAGCGGCGCAGCGCTGGCGCCGTTGGTCGATCCGGCCGAATGAGCTATATCTGCCTGTGCGGGCAGACCGCAGGATGTCTCTGGAAAGCACAGTTCACGGACATGGCGCGTATCGTCGTGCTCGGCGCCGGATTTGCAGGCCTGTGGGCGGCCATCGGGGCCGCACGCAAGCGCGACGAGATCGGTGCTGTCAGCGACATCGAGATCTGCGTGATCGATCGCAATCCTTATCACAACATCCGTGTGCGCAATTACGAGGTCGATCTCAGCGAGGTCGCGATACCGCTGCCGCAACTGCTCGATCCCGTCGGTGTCCGTCACGAGATCGGCGAGGTCGAAGCCATCGATCCGGTCTGGCGCGAAATTTCGCTGGTCACGAGCAGCGGCGAGCAGACGCTGGCCTATGACCGCCTGGTGCTGGCGCTCGGCAGCGAGGTGATGCGTCCCGACATTCCCGGCCTTGCCGAGCACGCCTTCGATGTCGATACCTATGTTGCGGCGCTTCGCCTCGAGGACCATCTCGCCTCGCTCGGCCGCAGCGCGCCCGCGCCGGGGCGGTCGACCGTCGTGGTGGTCGGTGCCGGCTTTACCGGCATCGAGGTCGCGGCCGAGATGCCCGACAGGCTGGCGCGGGCGGGCATCACCGGCAGCCGCCGCATCATCCTGGTCGATCCCAATCCCGCGGTCGGTGCCACCATCGGCGCGCCGGCGCGCCCCGTCATCGAGACGGCGTTGGCCGCGCTCGACGTCGAGATGCGCCTTGGCGTGCGCGTCGCATCGGTCGAGGCGGCCGGCATTCGCTTGAGCTCCGGCGAATTCATCCCGGCACAGACCGTGATCTGGTGTGCCGGGATGCGTGCGAGCCCCCTGGCGGCGCGCTTTCCGGACGCCCGCGACCGGCTCGGACGCCTGCTGGTCGATCCCTTCATGCGGGTTGCCGATGTCGGCGGCGTGTTCGCCGCCGGCGATGTTGCCTCGAGCGTGGTCGACGGGCTGCATCCGACCGTGATGTCCTGCCAGTTCGCGCGCCCCATGGGCCGCTTCGCCGGCCACAACGTGGTCGCCGATCTCGCCGGCCTGCCGATGCTGCCGCTGCGGATCGACTGGTACGTGACCGTGCTCGATCTCGGCGGCTGGGGCGCGCTCTACACCGAAGGCTGGGATCGCGAGGTGAAGGCGACCGGTCAGGCTGCGAAGGCGACCAAGAACATCATCAACCGCAAGCGCATCTATCCGCCGCTGACCGGCAGCAAGGAGGAACTGTTCGCCGCCGCTGCGCCGACCGTGCAGGCGCCGCCGCCGAGCTATGGGGCGCGGTAGTCTCGCGCTGCTCCCCCTACCAGCCCTTGCGCTGCCTGACGGGCAAAACACGCAAGGTATCGGTCAACATGGTCGGCCGAAAATATTCCACTTTACCGAAATTCGGAAAGCGCGTATGTGTCGCCGCAACCCGGCCCAAGGAAGAGGGGCGTATCGCGATCGTCACGAACGCGGGCTGGGCGGCGGTGGACGTGGGTCACATCGGCGCAAAGGGTTTTGCAGGGCGGAGAGCCGTGAGCAAAGACCTCGCGCACACGACCGGTGTGATCCGCGTACGGCAAAATCGTGTGGTCCTGGCGCCCGGGGTCTGTGCGCCAAGTCTTGTGGTGATGTGGTTTGCTCAACCGGGCAAGCGCATCAGCCATCCGCAAGGCGACGGGGGCAATAGCGCAACGCTCCCCGGGGAGAGTACGACATAAGCCGTCAAACCACTGCGCAGGGAAGGCCGGGATGTCCTGGCTACACCTGTATGCCGCTGTGCAGCTTCTCGTCACGCAGGATTCGCACAGTGGACCGCGGGTGCCAGCCGGCGCCCGGCCTTCCCTGCGCCCTCTTTCAAGTGAGGGCGAAGCGATCAGGCAAAGCTCGGGCGAAATGCGCCGCGAGGATGCGAAGGCGTGTCTCGGAGGCGTAGGATGGGTAGAGCACTTGCGAAACCCATCATGTTTCAACACAGGGGAGGTGTTGATGGGTTTCGCTGCGCTCTACCCATCCTACGAGCTGCGTCCAAATTCCGCTCTCGTGCCCCGGACGCAGCGCAGCGCTTCTTCAGCGATGCGCTGCAGAGCCGGGGCCCACGTGGCAGCAAATGCCGTGGCCTGCTGGGTCCCGGCTCAGCGCAGCAACGCCAAGAGCGTTGCAGCGCGTCCGGGACACAAGCGTGGTGGACGCTGCTGCTTCAAACTCCGTCACAGCGTTCGCACAGCAGCGCAGGCATTCTCGTGACGCGGCAAGCTGCAACATCCTTCATGACTCCGGCGTGGCGAAATCCACACGCCGCGCGTGCCGACAATTCCGTCATCAAATTATTGCTTGATGTGTCCGGGTTGTTTTGTCTAGCGTCACCCGCAGGGGTTGGGAATGGCAGATTATCCATGGATCGGGAGCACCATCGCGGCGAGCTTCGCGAGCGATGTTCTCATTCATTCCACAACGACAGGACTGAACAGCGCATCTCGGCCGCGAACCGGCCGTGCTGTGCATGAGACGCCGCGTGCTAGACTTCGGCCTTTCTCGCAAGGAGGAGCAGCCGATGCCGGGCACCGGAAAGACCTGGCGTGGAGAGAAGCGGATGACGAAGACCGGGGCCGCGAAGCGGATCGAAGAGCCGACGCCAGGTGCAGCAGGGCAGGCGAGCGACGGCCTTGGCGGAGCGGCCGCCCGCGCGCCGCACGCGAACGGCGCCCAGGCCGCGAACGAATCCAGTGGTTCCGCCGCCGCCGCGCAAGCGGCCCCACCGCCGAAGACCGGGTCGCAGGTGCTCGGCGAGATCACCTGGCTGATGACGCAGTCGCCCCGCCACAAGGCGATCCCGCTCGGCGATCTCGAATGGCTGGTGATGCCGGCGATCCCGCTGCAGCAGTTCCGGATCTTTTACAAAGGCGAGCAGCCGGTGGGCGTGGCGTTCTGGGCGCTGGCGGACGAGATCGTCGCGAAGCGGATCGATGCGGGGAATGTGCGGTTGACGCCGGCGGAGTGGAAGGGCGGGGGGCAAACGGATCATTGATGTGGTTGCGCCGTTTGGAGGCGAGGCGGAGATGAAAGATCAAGTTTTGAAGACTTAGCCTTTCAAATCGGATCTTCAAATCACGACTCTGGAGAGCTGGAATGGTGCGCGCTGTTTTCATGACAAAAGATCAGATTGAGTGTCTTGTCGAAAAAGCTCGGCAGGACCACGAGCTTTGGGCGGTGCTCAAGGATCGTGAGCTAAATCAGTTTAATGCTGATGGAACGGCGAAGCTGCCGTCGATGGCGATGGCGGTTAGCGATTTCGTGGTGGGCTTATATGGGGCGGAGCATGGCTATGAGATCGGATCATTGATCATCGCGCTTCGTTTCCACACACGGCAAGAGCTCGGTTTGCCGGTCTAACGACGGATAGTCATGGGGGCTGTGAATGTCCGATCTGATATATAATAGCGGTTTGGTCCGTCCGAACTCCGGGATTACGGTGACAGTGCAGTCCAGCACTGTCACCGTAATGCTGTCGCCGTAATGGCCCTACGGGCTGGAGATGTGAGTTCTTGGCGAATGAGGTCGATGGAAAGCGAGTGAACCAATGGAGCCATTAGCCTGGCTTCAAGACCGACTAGCCGATTTGATTGCGCGGTTGTTTCCAGGGAGAGTCGGACGGTTTTTGGCGCTTGCTGTGACGTGGGTCCTGTTCGTTGTTCTGATGTATGTCGTCAACCACGCGGCAATTGAACGCTTCTTGAGCTTGAGACCGTAGGATGGATTGAGCCCTTGCGAACCCATCATCTTGTGCCGCTGGAAGCGACGGGTATCGTTCGTCCGCGCCACGTCGCTCGCATTGCGGAGGCCCAGACATGAGAAAGCGCCCGTGGGGGGCGGGCGCTTTCTGTAGTCGACTTGGGGTTGGGGTCGTCTACATATCCACGTGGCGACTTTGGGGGGCTGGTAAAGAGCCGCGTGAATTCCTGAAACTCATGTCTCCTTAGCGAACGACGGACGCGTTCGAGCTGGTCACAACGACCGGTTTGCCGGCCTTGATGACGCGGGCGGTCTGGGTCAGGCCTTCGTCCGAACCGGTGCGTGCCGTGATGCCGAAGCCTGCCACCGTGATCCCTGCAACGAGGGCCACGACCACGATCTTCAAGTGGGTCGAGCGATCTGCGCTGTAGATCGAGTGGTTCATGGAAGCCTCCTGCCGCCACCTACCCGAAGTAGTCGCCGGCCGTTTCAGGCAGGTTCATGCTTCCGGTGCCCAACAACCTAGTATTGGGGGGATTCGTTCCCAAGAGGCCATCACAAGAGCGTGACAGGACGTGAAAGATCGCGATCAAAAGCGACCCCTGATCGTGCATTTTTGCAATTATTTCAAAGCTGTAATGTGCCTGTCAGGCGCCTTGTCGAGGTTTGGTCCACAAGGCGCCAGGAACTCAGAAACCATTTGCCTGTGGCCGAAAAACACACGGCTTCTTAAGGCAAATCAGATGCTTCCGACAGTTTTCAACCTCGCCCTGGGGTGGATCTCGGCCTGCGACAGCACCGTCGTCTGGGCCCGGAACCGCTCAACCAGGGACCGGACGAAGGGACGAATTGCCGCAGAGGTGACCAGCACCGGCGCCTCGCCTTCGCGGGCGGCGCGCTCGAACGCCTCGCGCACGCCGGTCATGAACTCCGACAATTTCGAGGGCTGCATCGCAAGGCTGCGTTCCTCGCCCTGGCCGATGATGGATTCGGCAAAGGCCTGCTCCCATCGCGCCGACAGCGCGATCAGCGGCAGATAGCCGGCATAGGAGGTGTTTTGCGCGCAGATCTGTCGCGCCAGGCGGGCGCGGACGTGCTCGACCATGGTGGCGGGATTGCGCGAGAAGGCGAGCGAGTCGGCGATGCCTTCGAGGATGGTGGAGAGATCGCGGATCGAGATGCGCTCGGCGAGCAGCAGCTGCAGCACGCGCTGGATGCCGGAGACCGTGACCTGCGCCGGCACGATGTCCTTGACCAGCTCGCCCTGCTCCTTCGGCAGCTCCTTGAGCAGTTTCTGCACCTCGCCATAGGAGAGCAGGTCCGACATGTTGGCCTTGAGCAGCTCGGTGAGATGGGTCGAGAGCACGGTCGCGGCGTCGACGACGGTGTAGCCCTTGAGCGAGGCCTCCTCCTTGAGACTGGCATCGACCCAGGTCGCGGGCAGGCCGAAGGTGGGCTCGGTGGTGTGGATGCCGGGCACCTGCACCTGGCTGCCGCCGGGGTCCATGACCATGAACTGGTTCGGCCAGATCTTGCCGGTGCCGGCGTCGACCTCCTTGATCTTGATGATGTAGGTGTTGGCCTCGAGCTGGACGTTGTCGAGGATGCGCACCGCCGGCATCACAAAACCCATCTCGATCGCGAGCGAACGGCGCAGCGCCTTGATCTGCTCGGTGAGGCGGTCGGTGCCGTCGGGGCCGTTGACCAGCGGCAGCAGCGCATAGCCGAGCTCGATCTTGAGGTCGTCGATCTTGAGCGCCGCCGAGATCGGCTCTTCGGCCGCGGCCGTGCCCGCCGCACCGGGCGTTCCCGGAGCGGGTGCGGCCATGGCGGCTTCCTCGGCCTTGGCCGTCACCCGATTGCGGTTGCGGGCGTGCCAGGCGAGCGCACCGGCACCGGTGCCGAGCGCCAGGAAGGGGAGGGTCGGAATGCCCGGCAGCGCCGCCAGCACCAGCATGACCGCCGAGGACATCGCCAGCGCCTGCGGATAGCCGGAGAACTGCTTCATCAGCGCCTTGTCGGCGGCGCCGGAGACGCCGGCCTTGGAGACGAGCAGGCCGGCCGCGGTCGAGACGATCAGCGCCGGCACCTGGGTGACGAGGCCGTCACCGACGGTCAGCAGCGTGTAGCTGCGGCCGGCGTCGGCAAAGGACATGCCCTGCTGCGCCACGCCGATGATCATGCCGCCGACGACGTTGATGAAGACGATCAACAGGCCGGCGATGGCGTCGCCCCGGACGAATTTGGAGGCACCGTCCATGGCGCCGAAGAAGCCGCTCTCGTCCTCCAGCTCCTTGCGGCGATGCTTGGCGACCTTTTCGTCGATCAGGCCGGCGCCGAGGTCGGCGTCGATCGCCATCTGCTTGCCGGGCATGGCGTCGAGGTGGAAGCGGGCGGCGACCTCGGCGATGCGGCCCGAACCCTTGGTGATGACGACGAAATTGACGATGATCAGGATGGCGAAGACGATGATGCCGATGACGAAATTGCCACCCATCACGAAGTTGCCGAAGGCCTCGATGACGTGACCGGCGGCCGCCGTGCCCTCGTGCCCGTGCGACAGGATCAGCCGGGTCGAGGCCATGTTGAGCGACAGGCGCAGCATAGTCGAGATCAGCAGGATGGTCGGGAACGCCGAGAATTCCAACGGTGTCTGGATGAACAGCGAGGTCATCAGGATCAGGATCGAGAGCGTGATCGAGATCGCCAGGAACAGGTCCAGCACGATCGCGGGCAGCGGCAGGATCAGCACCACCAGGATGGTGAGGATGCCGAGCGCCAGCGCGATGTCGCCGCGCTTGAGGACGTTGACGATCTCGTTGAGGGAGGGAATCGAGGGCCTTGCGCTGCCTACGCCCTGTCCCGCGGTGACGTCGACCATGGTAGCTGCCTCCCCGCGCGACTGCCGGCCGCGCGCCCCAAATGTCTGCGCGGCGGCCGAAGGGCCGCCGTTCCGAAAGTGAGGCACCGCACTGGCGTCCACGGGAGCTCCCGTTTTACGCGGCTGACGACACTCGACTTCACCCGGCAATTCTTGCCGGGTGTATGGTTAGCAAAGGGTTAACGCGGGGGTGGGAAGAGGGGCGGACCGGGGTGTTTCGGGAGCCAAGGTCGTCATTCCGGGGCGCCCAGAGGGCGAGCCCGGAATCCATCGTGCGGCGGAGTTGGTGGATGAATGGATTCTCTGATGCGCAATTGCGCATCATAGTTCGCGCTGCGCGCGCCCCGGCATGACCGGGCAACCCCTACTTCGCCTTGTCGATCTTGGTCACCGTATACCCCGACGCTGCCTCCTCGGCCTCGAAGGTCACCTTGTCGCCGACCTTCACCTGCTTGAGCATCGCGGGGTCCTTGACGCGGTAGACCATGGTCATGGGGTCCTCCATGCCGAGGCTCTTGGCCGGTCCGTGCTTGAGCGTGATCTTGCCGGCGCCCTCGTCGATCTTTTTGACCTCACCGTTGATCGCGGCGGCCCCCGCCGCGAGGGCGGCAGTGGTAAGGCCGACAGCCAGCGTCAGCGCTGCGGCAAGGCGGATGATGCGGTTCATGGGAGTCTCCTTGTCGCTACTTCACGGTGACGTGGCCGACCATGCCGTAGTCGCGATGGTCGGGAATGAGGCACGAGAATTCGAACGTGCCGGCCTTGCTGAACTTCCAGAGGATCTCGGCCGTCTTGTTCGGCGCGAGCCTGACGCCGTTGGGATCGTCGTGCTCCATGTGCGGATGCTTTTTCATCTCCACCGCATGGGCGAGATTTTCCTTGGGTGTGGCGAGCAGGAATTCATGGTCCTCCTTGCCGACATTGCGCAACACGAAGCGGACCTGCTCGCCGCGCTTGACGTCGATCTTGGCCGGCGCGTAGTCCATCTCGTTGAGCAGGATCTCGATCGTGCGTGCGGGCTTGTTGGGATCGCCGGGCTCGCCGGCCGAAAAACTCGCGTGCCCGTGCTTGTCGTGCGCAAGGACCGGCGCGGTCGACAGCGCCGCCAGCGCGAGGCCGAGCTTGATCGTCTTCATCGTCATCTCCAGTTGGTGGTTCATCGAAACGCTCACATCTTCATCTTGTGCGTCGGCTTGCCCGGCTGTTGACGTGCGGGCTCCGAGGCCGGTGCGGCGACCTCGTAGGCGACGGTGCCCTTCGGGAATTGATAGGGGCCGGGATCGCGATAATCGTCGCGCGCGAGGTCCTCGCGGATCTTCATCACCGTGAACATGCCGCCCATCTCGATCGGCCCGAACTGGCCGGTGCCCGTCATCATCGGCAGCGTGTTGTCGGGCGCGGGCATCTCCATGTTGCCCATCGCCATGCCGGTCGAGCCCATCGCCATGCTGTCAGGCGCGAGCTTGCCGACCGCCTTGGCGAGGTCCTTGCGCGACACGCCGATCAAATTGCGCACCGCGTGCCCCATCGCGTTCATGGTGTGATGCGACTTGTGGCAGTGGAAGGCCCAGTCGCCGGGATTGTCGGCGAGCACGTCGAACGCGCGCACCGCGCCGACCGGCACGTCGGTCGTCGTCTCCGGATATTGCGCGCTCTCCGGAATCCAGCCGCCGTCGGTGCAGGTCACCGCAAAGCTGTGGCCGTGCAGATGGATCGGGTGGTTGGTCATGCTGAGATTGCCGATGCGCACGCGCACCTTGTCGCCGAGCCGCACGGCTAAGGGATCGATGCCGGGAAACACCCGCGCATTCCAGGTCCACATGTTGAAGTCGGTCATCTCGTTGACCTGCGGCAGATAGGTGCCGGGATCGACGCGATAGGTGCTCATCACGAAGACGAAGTCGCGGTCGACGGGGCGGAAGTTCGGATCGCGCGGATGCACGACGACCATGCCCATCATGCCCATCGCCATCTGCACCATCTCGTCGGAATGCGGGTGGTACATGAAGGTCCCGCTCTTCCTCATCTCGAACTCGTAGACGAAGGTCTTGCCGGGCTGGATGTGCGGCTGGGTCAGCCCGCCGACGCCGTCCATGCCGCTGGGGATGATCATGCCGTGCCAGTGCACGGTGGTGTATTCGGGCAGGTGGTTGGTGACGAAGATGCGGACCTTGTCGCCCTCGACGGCCTCGATGGTCGGGCCCGGCGACTGGCCGTTATAGCCCCACAAATTCACCTTCATACCCTCGGCGAATTCGCGCACCACGGGCTCGGCGACGAGATGGAATTCCTTCCAGTCGCCGTTCATGCGGAACGGCAGCGACCAGCCGTTCAGGGTGACCACGGGGCGATAGTCGGGTCCGCTGACAGGGTGCAGCGGCGGCTGCATCACCACCTTGTCCATGTGCGCAGCTTCCGGAATCGATGCCGCCTGCACGCGGCCCTGGACCGCGGATGCGCCGACGAGCGCGGCGGTGCCCAAAAATCCTCTGCGGGAAAACATGCCGGCCTCCATCTCAGTGGCCGCCGTCGGCAGGCGCTGCCGCGGCGATGGTGGTTGAGTTGTCGCCGCCCGCAGCAGGCACGCCGCCGCCATTGACGGCGGTCTGCAGGTCGGATTGGGCGAGGAAGAATCGTTGCCGGGCATCGATCGCGCCGCGCAGCGAGGCGAGGCGCTGTCGTGCTTCGGTGAGCAGCGCAAAGATGTCGACCTGCATGCTGGAGAAGCGCAACTGCATCTCCTCGGTGATGATCTTGCGCAAGGGGATGATCTCGCGCTGGTAGTGGCTGGCGATGTCGTAAGTGGATCGGTATGTGCGGTAGGCATCGCGCGCCTCCGAGCGCACGTTGACGGCGCGCTCGGTCAGGCGGTTGAAGGCGAGATTGTAGGTCTCGGCCGCCTGCCGCACGCGGACTTCGCCGCCGTCGAAGATCGGGATCTGGAACTGGACGTCGAAGCCGCGTTCGCGGAACGGCGCGCCTTCGGGATCCCTGGTGCGGCGGGAGATGCCGGCGAGATCGAGCAGCGTGACGAAGCGCGTCGCCTCGGTGAGGTTCAGCGACTTCGCCAGCGCCGTCAGCTCCAGCCGGGCGATCTGCAGGTCGATGCGATGGGCCACCGCATCGGCCTCGATCGAGGGCAGTGCCTGCGGCCGGCGCGGCAGCGGCGGCAATTGATTGGGCAGGCGGAAGTCGAGGCCGCCGTCCCACAATCCCATCAGCCGCGCGAGCTTTTCGCGCGCACTCGCCGCGGCCTGGCGCGCGGTGGCGAGGTCGGCGGTGGTCTCGGCGTAAAACACCTGCTCGCGGGCCTGGTCGAGCTTGTTGAGCGAGCCGGTCTCGCCGAGCTTGACCGCGAGCTGTGCGGTCGATTCCGCCGTCGCCTTCGCATCCGTCAGCAGCGCCACCATCTCGTTGCCGGCGACGGCGCGCACGTAGGTGCCGCGGACGTCGGCGGCGAGCCGCAACGTCGCCAGTGCCGCGCGCAGCTGGGCCTGGCGAAAACGCTCGCGGGCGATGTCGGAGCGGAACGGCAGGGTGGCGAGCGCAAGGATGTCGCCGACCACCTGGCGCTCGATCTCGCTGGCGCCGTTGCCCGAGATCCGCGAGATCGAGAACACGGGATTGGGCGGCAGGCTCTGCTCGACCAGATCGGTCTCGGCCAGCGCCAGCTCGTTATAGGCGGCTTGCAATCCCCTGTTGTTGAGCAGGGCGACCTGAACGGCGGCGTCCACGCCGAGCGTCCGCGACAATAATTGGCGAACGCGCGCGTCGACCGCGCCCGCTCCCTCGGGCGTGCGAACGAAGGCGACATCCTTGTTGATGGTCTGGCTGGTCAGCTCCGAGACATCAGTCATGCCGCTGTCGGGCGAGAACGCGGCGCAGCCTGAGACGCTGAGCGCGGTGAGGACGAGCAGGCCTCGCGCAAGATGGCGTGTCATGGCGCGCTCCTACCGGTCTTGCTTCGGCTGCGGCGCGACGGCGTCGTTGCGGTCGCGCCATGGCGCCGGCGTCGCAGGCCGCAGGCCGGAGTAGGGCGCGATGGTCGACCGATAGCCGACATGCGCGACCTTCGCCGAGGGATCAGCGGGATCGGCGCCGGCGACTTGCGTCGTTGCCGGCATGCAGCCAGCCAGCGCCAGCGCAAGTGCGGCGAGCAACGGCCAATGGAATCGAAAGTGTCGTCCTCGCGCCGCGGATGCAGCGGCGGACATCGCCCCGGAAAGCGTCAGCATGATTCATCCCTGATCTGAATGACCACAGGTCCGCGCGCGCAGACGCGCGCTCGGCCCGAAATCGTCGTGTCAGATCAGGCGATGGGAGGGCGGTAGTGCAGGGGCGGCGCCGCGCTGTGCAGGCTGGCCACGATCTCGGGCGCACAGGCGGAGGCGGGCTGAACCGGCTTGGCGAAGCTGGGCAGATCGGCCGGCAGCGCGCTGATGCACATCATCGCGCAGCACGGTCCGGCTGTGCCCTTGCCGCCATGATGATGCGAAGCGGGCGCGTCCTGTGCGGCGACCTGGTGATGCGCGTAGGACCCCGCGTGGTCGCGCGCGATGCCGTCATGCATGTGACCGGCCGGCATCTGGTGATGCACCGGCACGAGATCGGCCAGCAGGGTCTCATCAAGACACGGCGCCGGGCCGCTGCCCCAGGCGAGGCTTGCCGCCGGCGCGATCACGCAGAACAGATAGGCGAGGGCAATGAAGCGCCCCACCTTGATCCGCATCGATCGTGTCAATCGCAGCAACATTCCGCCGACATGCTCTTCGCGCGGCAATTTGCTCACGCGGATTGCAAACTAATGGCAAATCGCGCGTTCGCCAAGCTGCTTCTTACCGCAGTGCACCGCGCATGCCCAATATCGCGCCACGATGCTTGACCCTGTGACGATCCGCGGGCCATGTTCCGGCCCGTGCACGCACCAAATCATTCAGAACAAACGCCTGTAACATTCAGCCCTGATTCCCGTCGGGCCTGGATACGGCTTGTGCTTGCGCTGCTGATCGGTTCGATCGGCGGCGTCGGCATGTGGGCGATCGTGGTGATGCTTCCGGCGGTGCAGACCGAATTCTCCGCCACGCGCGGCGCGGTGTCGCTGGCCTTCACCCTCATGATGTTCGGCTTCGGGCTCGGCGGCGTGATCGCCGGCAAGATCACCGACCGGTTCGGCATCGTGCCCGCAATGGCGATCAGCATCGCCTTCCTCGGCGTTGCCAATGTGCTCGCGGGGCTGTCGACCGAACTCTGGCAGTTCGTGGCGGCCTATTTCCTGATCGGTCTCGGAACGTCCGCGACGTTCGCGCCGCTGATGGCGGAGGCTTCGCACTGGTTCGAGCGCTATCGCGGCCTCGCCGTGACCATCGTCGCGAGCGGCAATTATTTCGCCGGAACGATGTGGCCCCCGATTGTGAACTGGGGCATGCAGGAGGTCGGCTGGCGCCACACCCATATCGGCATCGGCATCGTCTGTGTGAGCCTGATGACGATCCTCGTGCTTGTCCTTCGCGCGCAGATAGGTCACGACAAGGTCCACGACCACGCCAATGCGCCGCCGCCGCGCGTCGATCTCAAGCTGTCGACCAACACGCTGACGGTGCTGCTCTCGATCGCCAGCATCTCCTGCTGTGTCGCCATGGCAATGCCGCAGGTGCATATCGTCGCCTATTGCGGCGATCTCGGCTACGGCGTGGCGCGCGGCGCCGAGATGCTGTCGCTGATGATGGCCTGCGGCATCGTCAGCCGGATCGGCTCGGGCTTCCTCGCCGACAAGATCGGCGGCATCCGCACGCTGCTGGTGGGATCGCTGGCGCAGGGCTTCGCGCTGGTGTTCTATCTGTTCTTCGACAGCCTCGCCTCGCTCTATCTCATCTCCGCGATGTTCGGCCTGTTCCAGGGCGGCATCGTGCCGAGCTACGCCATCATCGTGCGCGAGGCGATGCCGGCGAGCGAAGCCGCAACGCGCGTTGGCATCGTGATCTTCGCCTCGGTGTTCGGCATGTCCTTCGGCGGCTGGGTGTCGGGCATCATCTTCGATGCGACCGGTTCCTACGCCGCGGCGTTCGCGAACGGTGTGGCGTGGAACGCGCTCAATATCGGCATCGTCCTGACGCTGTTGATCCGCTCGCGGATGAAGTCGGTCAGGACCGGACCAGGCTTTGCAACCTAAGCCGCCTGTCCCGCCTTCAGCAGCGAGCAGCCGGTGATCTTGTAGCTGCCGTCCGCCTGCTGCTCCAGCGTGTAGAGGGCTTCCCACGCTTCGCCATTGGCGTCGATGATGTGGACGCGCTGTGCGATCCAGCCGCCTTCGCTCTTGCTGTCTCCGAACTCGAAACTCTTGTGCCGGTAGACCGGCGCGTAACCGCTTTGCACCATCGACATGAAGGCGCCAGGTGCGGGGAAGATCTCCTTGATCGCCGGGGCGGCGTGGGAATAGGCCGCGGCCGCATCGTCGCGCGCAAAAGCCTGCTCCTGGGCGCGGATGACGCCCTGCGCCGTCGCGACATCGTCGGCGCGTGCCGAGATAGGGTTGAAGGCAATAATGAGAGCGACCAGCAAGGCGGCAATGCGCATGACAGGCTCCGCGTTGAAATCCCGGCAATGCTGATCCTAGCATGACCTCAGGGAAATACGGGCGCGCTATCGCTTCCGTTTCACCGCCGGCTTCGCTGGCTTGGCCACGCGCGCCCTGGTCTTGGCAGCGGATTGCACCCGCAGCCCGTCGACGAACACGTCGAGCAGGCGCAGCACCGAGGATTGCCAGCCCCGCTGATCGTGCATGTAGCACATCCCGAAAAACGCCCGCAGCAGGTCCTCCGGGCTGATATCGGCGCGCATCTGGCCGGCCGCGACCGCACGCGCGAGCAGCGAGCCGATCGCCTTGGTCAGGCGGTCCATCGAGAAAGCGGCAAGTTCCGATGAGCTCTGGTACGCCAGCGCAAGCGCGGCCAGCATGCCTTTCTTCGTGGCGACGAATTCGACGGCGGATTGCAGCCAGCGCCGCAGCGCCTCGACCGGATCCTTGGCGCTCTTCAACTGTTCGGCGAGCTCGCTGAGCTGCTCGACCTCGCGCCGGTACACCGCCTCGAACAGATCCTCGCGTGTCGGGAAATGCCGATAGAGTGTGCCGATGCCGACGCCGGCGCGCTTGGCCACGGCCTCGAGGCTCGCCTCCGGGCCGCCGGCGTTGAATACGATCTTCGCAGCCTCGAGCACCCGCTCGCGGTTGCGCACGGCGTCGGCACGGGGCTTTCGAATTGGGTCGGTGTGGTCGTCCATAGCGCGCAATCTAGATCACGAATTGGTTAGATTGAACCCTCGTCGGACCCTTGGCTAGCCGCATCGCGTTGGTGGCGCATGGGCTTTTGACCAATTCCAATATTTTTCCACCGGCCCTTGTTAACCGGAGGGAGCCTCCGTATCTTCGCCTGGATGTTGGCCGGCTTCTGCCCGGTCAATCTGGATCGACGGCGGCCACGGCGGTGGCGCGCCGGCCGATGAGCCATGTCCATTTCTGATCGGGGCCTTGTATGAACCACTCCATCAGCCTCACCGTGAACGGTGCGCGGCGCGACTTCGTCCTCGACGATCCGCGCGTCACGCTGCTCGATCTCTTGCGTGAGCGCCTCCATCTCACCGGAACCAAGAAGGGATGCGACCGCGGCCAGTGCGGCGCCTGCACCATTCTGGTCGACGGCAAGCGCATCAACTCCTGCCTCGCACTCGCGATCAGTCACGACGGCGCCGACATCCTCACCATCGAGGGCGTTGTGCGCGGCGACCAGCTGCATCCGGTGCAGGCCGCCTTCATCGCCCATGACGGCTTCCAGTGCGGCTTCTGCACGCCCGGCCAGATCATGAGCGCGATCGGCATGATGCAGGAAGCGCAGGCCGGCAACGATCCCGAACGCATCCGCGAATGCATGAGCGGCAATCTCTGCCGCTGCGGCGCCTATGCCGGCATCGTCGACGCCGTGCTCGATGCGCAAGGACAGATGGACGAATCCAACCAGAGGCGCTCGGCATGAAACCGTTCGATTATGTCAGGCCCGCCACCGTCACCGAGGCGGTTGCCGCCGCTGCCCAGCCGGGCGCCGTCTATCTCGCCGCCGGCACCAATCTGCTCGATCTGATGAAGGGCGGCGTCAGCCGTCCGGATCGCCTGGTCGACGTCACGCATCTCGATGGGCTCGACGGCATCGAGCGCCTCGCCGACGGCGGCTTGCGCATCGGTGCGCTCGTCAGCAACGCCGATCTCGCGCACGATGCGGACTTCGCAAAGGCTTATCCCGCCGTCGCGGAGGCCCTTCTCTCCGGGGCATCCGCGCAGTTGCGCAATGCCGCGACGGTCGGCGGCAATCTGCTGCAACGGACGCGCTGCGCGTATTTTTACGACACTGCCAGCCGCTGCAACAAGCGCGAGGCCGGCAGCGGCTGCGACGCCCGCGGCGGCGAGAACCGCACCCACGCGGTGCTCGGCTGGAGCGAGAATTGCATCGCCACGCATCCCTCCGACTTCTGCGTGCCGCTGGTCGCGCTCGGTGCCGTCGTCGAGATCGAGGGACGGGATGGCCGGCGCGAGATCGCGCTCGACGAGCTGCATCGCCTGCCCGGCGATACGCCCGAGCGCGAGTCCGCGCTCGAGCCCGGCGACCTCATCGTTGCGGTGCGCCTGCCGCCGGCGGCGCGCGAATTTGCCTCGCATGCGCGCTACCTCAAGGTTCGCGAGCGCACCTCCTACGCCTTCGCGGTGGTCTCGGCCGCGGCTGCGTTGCGGATCGAGAACGGCAGGATCGCCGAAGCGCGGCTTGCGCTCGGCGGCGTCGCCGCAAAGCCCTGGCGTGCCCGCGCTGCGGAGGACGTTCTCAAGAGCGTCGCGCCCACGGCCGACGCCTTCCAGGAAGCCGCCTGGCGTGCGCTCACCGACGCAAAACCGTCCGGCGACAACGCCTTCAAGATCGAGCTCGCGCGCCGCATCGTCGTGCGCGCGCTGACCCTCGCTGCCGCCGGGACGCCCGCGCGCCTGCCCGCCCTGCCGGCCTCTCCCTTTGCCTCGACGTCCGGAGCCATCCATGCCTGAGCTCAATCTCACCAGCGCGCCTGCCCATCTCAGACACGGCTCGAGCATCGGCCAGCCGCTGACCCGCCGTGACGGCGTCCTCAAGGTCACGGGGCAGGCGACCTATGCCGCCGACAATCATCCGCCCGGCATGCTGTTTGCGGTGATGGCCGTCGCCGGCATTTCGCGCGGCCGTGTGGTCTCGCTCGATGTCGCCGCCGCAAAACGCCATCCCGGCGTCGTCGATGTCATGACACCCGACCACAAGCCGCAGCTTGCGATCGACCCGGAGATCAAGACCAATCCGTTCGTGTTCCGGATGGAGGTGCTGCAGAGTAATGAGATCCGTTACGCCAATCAGCCGATCGCGGTCGTGATCGCCGAGACGCTTGAAGCTGCGACCGAAGGCGCCGTGTTGCTGGCGCCGCGCTACGAGACACTGCCAGCGCTGATCGGCCTCGATGCCGGCGAGAGCTTCGTGCCGCCGGTCGTCGGCGTCGGCAATCCCACGGAAAATCACCGCGGCGATGTCGAGGCGGGCCTTGCCTCGGCTGCGAAGCAGATCGACGCGACTTATGAGACGCCGCCGCAATATCACAACGCCATGGAGCCGCATGCGATCGTTGCGTCCTGGGACGGCGACAATCTGCAAGTCGACATGCCGACCCAGGGCCTGATGCTGTCGCTCGGACGCATCGCCGAGCTGTTCGGCATTGCGCCGGACAAGATCCACATCCGCAGCCCGTTCCTCGGCGGCGGCTTCGGCTCCAAGGGGCTGATGTCCGGTCCGCCGACCCTCGGCATCATGGCGGCCAGGCTGGTCGGCAAGCCGGTCAAGCTGGTGCTCCGCCGTGAGCAGATGTATGGCCCGGTCGGCCATCGCGCGCCGACGCGCCAGCGCCTGCGCATCGGCGCCGACGGCGAGGGACGTCTGACCGCGCTCGATCACCAGGCGCGGACCGTGTCGAGCACGTTCGACGATTTCTACGAGCCGGCGGCCGATGCCTCGCACACGCTCTATGCGGCACCTGCGATCCGCACCTCGCATGACGCCGTGCGCGTCAACACCGGCACGCCGCTGTTCATGCGGGCGCCGGGCGAGGCGACGGGATCAATCGCGCTGGAGAGCGCGATCGACGAGATGGCCTGGGCCTGCGGCATCGATCCGCTCGCCTTCCGCCTGAAGAACTATGCCGAGGTCGAGCCGATCACCGGCAAGCCGTTCTCGTCAAAGGCGCTGCGGGCCTGCTACGACCAGGGCGCGGCGCGCTTCGGCTGGGCGAAGCGTCCGCTGCAGCCGCGGCAGATGCGCGATGATGCCGGCCTGCTGGTCGGCTGGGGCATGGGCACCGCGACCTTCCCGGCGCTGATGTTCCAGGCCGAAGCGCGCGCGGCGATCCGACGCGATGGCTCAGGCGCCATGGAGATTGGCGCGCACGACATGGGGCAGGGCGCCTGGACGGCACTGGCCCAGATCGCGGCCGACGCCGTCGGCCTCGATATCGACCGCGTCGCGTTCAAGGCGGGGACATCGGACCTGCCCGATGCCGGTATTGCCGGCGGCTCCGCGCACACCGCGACCGCGGGTGCGGCGATCCACAGCGCCGGCGCGGCCGTGATCGCAAAGCTCGCCGATCTCGCCACCAATGACGAGCGCTCGCCGCTGTTCGGCGCCGGCAATGCCGGCGTGATCGCGCGCGCCGGCAGATTGATCCGGCGCGACGACGAGAGCCGCGGCGAGAGCTACACGGAGATCCTCGCGCGCGCCGGCGTTGCCGAGGTTGAGGCGCGCGGTACCGGCGCGCCGAACCCTGCGGCGATGGAGGAATATGCCATGCATGCCCATGGCGCGGTGTTCGCGGAGGTGAAGGTCGATCCCGAGCTCGGCCAGGTCCGCGTCAGCCGCATGGTCGGCGCCTTCGCGGCCGGGCGCATCGTCAACCCGCGCATGGTGCAAAGCCAGCTGTTCGGCGGCATGATCTGGGGCATGTCCTTTGCGCTGCACGAGGAGGCCGTCACCGACCGGCGCAGCGGCCGAATCATGAACGCTGATCTCGGCGAGTACCATGTCCCCGTGAATGCCGACGTGCCGCCGCTCGATGTGATCACGGTCGAGGAGCACGACCCGCACGTCAATGCGCTCGGCATCAAGGGCGTCGGGGAGATCGGCATCACCGGCAGTGCCGGCGCGGTCGCGAACGCCGTCTGGCATGCGACCGGCGTGCGCGTGCGCAAATTCCCGATCCGGATTGAGGAGTTGCTGACGCAGCGTTGAGGCGGCAGGCGGGGCGAGGCCTGCTCGCTCCGCAGCGGCGATCAGTTCATCATCCTGCGGAGAGCCTTGATCTGCTCTCTTTGCGCTTCGATGTGTTTTGCGATGGCCTTGCGCAGCTCGCGCGAGTGGAGCTTATCCGTGTCGCGCAGGACTTCGTCGAGCGCAGCTTCCGCATTGACAAGAGTGATCTTCATGCGCGGGCCTCTGTTACGAAGCGGCCCCGGAGTACCTAGGAGTCCGGGGCCATAACCTCAGCACCTCTAAGCCAGGCTGCTCGGCTACGGTTCGTAATATATAGCGGTCTGGCGCGTGGAAATTGAGATAGCTCAAGCACCGTAAGATACCGGTGTTCCCTGCTATTTGCGGATCGGCTGGCCGCGCCTCAGAACGTCGGCGGCGTGCAGGCCGAGATCACCTCGCACGGCTTGCCGCCGACGCAGCGGAACCGATGCGGGCGGCGGCTCTCGAAATAATAGGCATCGCCCGGGTTGAGGATGCGGCGTTCGTCCTCGACGGTGACCTCGAGCTTGCCCGAGATCACGATGCCGCCTTCCTCGCCGTCATGGACGAGGTGGACGCGCCCGGTGTCGCTGCCGGGCTCGTAGCGCTCTTTCAAGATCTGCAGGCTGCGGCCGAACAGATTGTCGCCGACCTGCCGGTACGAGATCGGCTTCTTGCCGACCTCGGTCAGCTCCTCCGCGCGGTAGAAGATCTTGCGTCGTGACTCAGGCTCCAGCGCGAAGAACTCGGCGAGCCCCATCGGGATGCCGTCGAGGATGCGCTTGAGGGCACCGACCGACGGGTTCATCTGGTTGGATTCGATCAGCGAGATCGTCGAATTGGTGACCCCGGCACGCTTGGCCAGCTCGCGCTGCGACAGCTTGTGGCGCGCCCGGATGAATCGCAGCCGTCCACCGATGTCGACGCTCATGGCCCAGGTCCTGTTGCAGGTGTTGCGTATCGCGCAAATATGGACCAGCGGCCCCAGTGAAATCAATGGCTTGCAGGTCACCAGAAAAGGACTTGTTGCGCATTCCAAGCCGTGGCTCTGCTAGAGGGTCAGCAAAGGAGCGCGGCCGTGACCCTTCATCAGATTCCGAACACTATCAAGACCGACTCGTTCTGGATGCCGTTCACGGCCAACCGGCAGTTCAAGAAGGCGCCGCGCCTGTTCTCCTCGGCCGAGGGCATGCACTACACCACCGTCGACGGCCGCAAGGTGATCGACGGCTCCGCCGGCCTTTGGTGCGTCAATGCCGGCCACGGCCGCAAGCAGATCGCCGCCGCAGTCGAGCGCCAGCTGATGACTTTGGACTTCGCGCCGTCGTTCCAGATGGGCCATCCGCTGGCCTTCGACTTCGCCGAGCGTCTCGCCGAGATCGCGCCGAAGGGCCTCGACCGCATCTTCTTCACCAATTCCGGCTCCGAGTCGGTCGACACCGCGCTGAAGATCGCGCTCGCCTATCACCGCGCCAACGGCCAGGCGAGCCGCACCCGCCTGATCGGCCGTGAGCGCGGCTATCACGGCGTCGGCTTCGGCGGCACCTCGGTCGGCGGCATGGTCGCCAACCGCCGCGCCTTCGCGACGCTGCTGCCGGGCGTCGACCATATCCGCCACACCCATGATCTCACCCGCAACGCCTTCGCCAAGGACCAGCCCGAGCACGGTGCCGAGCTCGCTGACGATCTCGAGCGTCTGGTGGCCTTGCACGGTGCCGAAACCATCGCCGCCGTCATCGTCGAGCCGGTGCCGGGTTCGACCGCGGTGCTGCCGCCGCCGAAGGGCTACCTGCAGCGCCTGCGCGAGATCTGCGACAAGCACGGCATCCTCCTGATCTTCGACGAGGTCATCACCGGCTTCGGCCGCCTCGGCACGCCGTTCGCCGCCAACTTCTTCGGCGTCACGCCTGATATGATGACGACCGCCAAGGGCATCACCAACGGCACCATTCCCTGCGGCGCGGTGTTCGCGCATCGCAAGGTGCATGACGCCATGATGATCGGCCCGGAAAACGTCATGGAGCTGTTCCACGGCTACACCTATTCGGCGCACCCGACCGCCTGCGCAGCCGGTATCGCGACGCTCGACATCTACAAGGACGAGGGCCTGCTGACGCGCGGTGCCTCGATCGCCGAATATTGGCGCGATGCGCTGCATTCGCTGAAAGGCCTGCCCAACGTCATCGACATCCGCAATTGCGGGCTGATGGGCGCCGTCGAGCTGTCGCCGCGTGACGGTGCGGTCGGTGCGCGTGGCTACGATGTGATGGTCGATTGCTTCAATCGCGGGCTGTACTTCCGCATGAGCGGCGACTCCTTTGCGCTGTCGCCCCCGCTCATCGTCGAGAAGAGCCACATCGACGATATCGTCGCGATCCTTGGTGACGCCATCAAGCGGGTGGCCTGATAATTGCTCTCGCCGTTGCGAGTTTGTTTCCTTGCAGCGGCGAGCGTGATGCCGCGGGAGTTTGACCAAGCGTGAAAGTTCTGATCCTCGGCAGCGGTGTCATCGGCGTCACCTCTGCCTACTACCTCGCCCGTGCCGGCCACGAGGTGACGGTCATCGACCGCCAGCCCGAGCCGGCGCTTGAGACCTCCTTCGCCAATGCCGGCGAAGTCTCGCCAGGCTATTCCTCGCCGTGGGCCGGTCCCGGCGTGCCGGTGAAGGCGGTCAAGTGGCTGCTGATGAAGCACGGCCCGCTTGTGGTCCGGCCGAAGCTCGATCCCGTGATGTGGGTCTGGCTGCTCAAGATGCTGCGCAACTGCACCAGCGCGCGTTACGCGGTCAACAAGAGCCGGATGATTCCGATCGCGGAATACAGCCGCGATTCCCTGCGCGATCTGCGCCGCGACATCGGCATCCAGTATGACGAGCGCTCGCAGGGCACGCTGCAGCTGTTCCGCTACCAGGCCCAGCTCGACGGCACGGCCGAGGACATCGCCGTGCTCAAGCAATATGGCGTGCCGTTCGAGGTGCTCAGCCGAGAGGGTTGCATAGCGGTCGAGCCGGCGCTCGCCGGCGTGAAGGAAAAGTTCGTCGGCGGGCTTCGCCTGCCGCAGGACGAGACCGGCGACTGCCACATGTTCACGCAGGCACTGGCCAGGCATGCCGAAGCGCTCGGCGTGCGCTTCCTGTTCAACACCGGCATCGACCGCATCGTCACCGACGGCGCGCGGGTCAGCGGCGTCGTGACCAGTGCCGGCATGTTGCAGGCCGACGCTTACGTCCTCGCGCTCGGAAGCTGGTCGTCGCGGCTCGCCGCGCCGCTCGGCATCTCGCTGCCGGTCTATCCGGTGAAGGGTTATTCGATCACGGTGCCGATCAAGGACGCCTCGGGCGCGCCGGAATCGACCGTGATGGACGAGAGCTACAAGGTCGCGATCACGCGGCTCGGCAATCGCATCCGCGTCGGCGGCACCGCCGAAATCTCCGGCTATTCGGACAAGCTCTACGACGCACGCCGTGCCACGCTGGATCATTCGCTGACCGATCTGTTCCCGCGCGGCGGCGATCTCGCCAAGGCGACGTTCTGGAGCGGCCTGCGTCCGATGACGCCGGACGGCCCGCCCGTGATCGGCCCGACGCAATACGCCAACCTCCACCTCAACACCGGCCACGGCACGCTCGGCTGGACCATGTCCTGCGGCTCCGGGCGCGTACTCGCGGATATGCTGTCGGGCAAGAAGCCGGACATCGACGTGAGTGCGCTGACGGTGGACCGGTACAATCATCGGTTCGGGTAAGACCCTAACCGTCCGTCATTGCGAGCGTAGTGAAGCAATCCAGAATCTTTCCGCGGAGACAATCTGGATTGCTTCGTCGCAAAGGCTCCTCGCAATGACGGCGCGGAGGTAGCGCGCCCCCACTCCATCACCGTCACCCTGAGGCGTGAGCTGCGCGGCGCAACGCGCCGTGCGGCGAGCCTCGAAGGGCGACGGCCCGGCTGTGGCCGTGCAGAGGCATCGCGGCCGTGCATCCTTCGAGGCTCGCTCCGCTCGCACCTCTGGATGACGGGATTGAGATCGTGCTGGCGCAGGCGGGGGAGGAGGCTTACCCCGCCCCCGTCACGCGGTTCACCCACAGCACCACCGCCTTCGCATCCTGTGCCGGGTTCGAAAACCGGTGCGGCCTTCGGCTGGCAAAGCGAAAGCTGTCGCCGGTCTTCAGCGACCATGTCTCGCTGTCCACCGTCAGCATCATCTCGCCTTCGAGCACGAGGCCGGCCTCTTCGCCGTCATGGGTGTAGAGCTCGTCGCCGGTGGAGCCGCCGGGCTCCAGATGCACCAGGAACAGATTGAGCTTGTTGTCGGCGCTGGCCGGGCTCAGCAGTTGCTTCGACACGCCGGTGCGCCAGAGCTTCAGCTCCGGCCGCTGCAGGGCGCGCGTCACCACCTGATCGGAGGTGCCGTCGGCGCTTGGGCTTGCGCCGAACAGTGCGGCGATGCCGACGCCGAGCACGTCGGCGAGCGTGGCCAGCACGCGCAGCGATGGTGACGACAGGCCGCGCTCGATCTGGCTGAGGAAGCCGATCGACAGCTCGGTGCGCGCTGCGACCGTTTCCAGCGAGAACTGCCTGACGCGCCGGAGATCCCGGATGCGGCGGCCGACCGCCACATCCATTGCGGGCTCCGCCGGCTTGGTGACGGGCTTTGCCTTCGCCCGCTTCGCCGGCTTGGTTGCCGCCGGTTTGCGCATTCGTTTGCCACCGCTCACGTCAAACCGCTTCCTTCATGTGCATGAAAACCACTTGCATGATCCGTGAAAGTGTGACCAAATTTTCATATTGGTGAAAATAGGCCGAAACGGCTCGGCTCGCAACACCCGCGAGCGCCGCCATCGGCCAGACCCAAAGGAGGATGCGATGAAGCGTTTTGGTCTGGCCGCGGTCGCGGCGCTCGCACTGGCAGCCGTAACGCCCGCTTCGGCGCAGCAGGTGCTGAAGGTCGGCTCGACCCCGACAGGCATTCCCTTCACCTTCCTCGACACCAAGACCAACACCATCCAGGGCATCATGGTCGATCTCGTCACTGAAGTGGGCAAGGATGCCGGCTTCAACGTGCAGATCGAGCCGATGCAGTTCTCGGCGCTGATCCCGTCGCTGACCTCGAGCAAGATCGACATCATTGCCGCCGCGATGTTCATCACCGCGCCGCGCAAGGAAGTCGTCGACTTCTCCGATCCGATCTACACCTACGGCGAAGGCCTCGTGGTGCCGAAGAGCGACACCAAGGCCTATGCCACGCAGGACGATCTGAAGGGCGAGACGGTCGGCGCCCAGGTCGGCACCGCCTTCGTCGACGCGCTGAAGAAGTCCGGCCTGTTCGCGGACGTGAAAGCCTATGACACCATTCCGGACATCCTGCGCGACGTGAATACCGGCCGCCTCAAGGCCGGCTACGCCGATTATCCGATCCTCGCTTACAACCTGAAGCAGGGCGGCTTCCCCGAGGTGCGCCTGGTCGACGGCTACAAGCCCGTCACCGTCGGCTCGGTCGGCATCGGCGTGCGCAAGGGCGAGGCCGCGCTGCTCGGCAAGATCAACGCGTCGCTGGCGAAGCTCAAGGCCAACGGCACCATCGACAAGATCCTCGATAAATGGGGCCTCAAGGCTCAGGGCTGATCGGTAGAGACTAGGCTGCCCGATGAAAGGTTTCTGGCACGACGCCGCCGAGTTCTTCCCGATCCTGATGAGCGGCGTCGTGCTGACGATCGTCGTCACCATCGGCTCGCTGCTGCTCTCGACGGTGCTCGGCCTGATCTGGGCGATGATGCGGGTCTCCGGCATCAAGGCGCTGTCGATGATCAGCGCCAGCCTGATCAACGTGATCCGCGGCATCCCGATCATCGTGCTGTTGTTCTACCTCTACTTCGTGATGCCCGATCTCGGCGTCACGCTGTCCGCCTTGCAGGCCGCGATCCTCGGGCTCGGCATCGCCTATTCGGCCTATCAGGCCGAGAATTTTCGCGCCGGCATCGAGGCGATCGACAAGGGGCAGATCGAGGCGGCGCAGTCCATCGGCATGGGCTGGTGGCTGACGATGCGCCGCGTGATTCTGCCGCAAGCCGTGCGCATCGTGCTGCCGCCCTACGGCAACGTCATGATCATGATGCTGAAGGATTCCTCGCAGGCCTCGACCATCACGGTCGCCGAGCTCGCACTTCAGGGCA
The DNA here is from genome assembly GCF_036247985.1 of Bradyrhizobium sp. TM239. Taxonomy (NCBI): domain Bacteria; kingdom Pseudomonadati; phylum Pseudomonadota; class Alphaproteobacteria; order Hyphomicrobiales; family Nitrobacteraceae; genus Bradyrhizobium; species Bradyrhizobium sp. TM239. Next base: position 35,535 of record NZ_BTIR01000004.1, read on the forward strand.
AGCTGATCGCGTCCTCGACCTTCAAGAACACCAGCGTGTTCACGCTGGTGGCGCTGATGTATCTCACCATGAGCATTCCGCTGATCCTGCTGGTCCGTCACTTCGAGAAGCGGGCCGGCAAGCGATGATCGAGCTGAAGGACGTTCACAAGAGCTTTGGCGAGAACGAGGTGCTCAAGGGCATCACGGCGACTGTCGAGAAGGGCGAGGTGGTCTGCATCGTCGGTCCCTCCGGCTCCGGCAAGTCCACCATCCTGCGCTGCATCAACGGGCTGGAGAGCTACGACCGCGGCGAGATCAGCGTCGAGGGCCTGAGGGTCGATCGCGACGCGCCGTCGATCGTGAACATCCGCACCCGGGTCTCGATGGTGTTCCAGCGCTTCAATTTGTTTCCGCACCGGACCGCGCTCGAGAACGTCATCGAAGGGCCGCTCTATGTGAAGAAGGAATCGCGCGCGCAGGCGCTCGAGCGCGGCCGCGCGCTGCTCGCCCAGGTCGGGCTTGCCGAGAAGGCCGATGCGCATCCGCCGCAACTCTCCGGCGGGCAGCAGCAGCGCGTCGCGATCGCGCGGGCGCTTGCCATGCAGCCCAAGGCGATCCTGTTCGACGAGCCGACCTCGGCGCTCGATCCTGAACTGGTCGGCGATGTCCTCGGCGTCATGCGCAAGCTCGCCGACGACGGCATGACCATGGTCGTCGTCACCCACGAGATGGGCTTTGCCCGCGACGTCGCCGACCGCGTGCTGTTCATCGACGGCGGTGTCATCGTCGAGCAGGGGCCGGCCAAGGCGCTGCTCAACCAACCCCAGCATCCGCGCACGCAGGACTTCTTGCGGCGTGTGCTGCATCCGCTCTGACCGGTCTTTGCCATGTCTGCGCGCCTGCCTCTGCCGCCCTCGCTCTATGCCGACACCGCTGTCGCGCCGGTCGCCACGCCGCCGCTCGATACGGACAAGAATGCTTCGATCGCGATCATCGGCGGCGGCTACACCGGCCTGTCCACCGCGTTGCATCTGGCGGAGCAGGGTGTCGAGGCGCTGGTGCTGGAGGCGCAGGCGCCGGGCTGGGGCGCGTCCGGCAACAATGGCGGCCACACCAATCCCGGCCTGAAGCACGATCCCGATCAGATCGAGGCCGATTTCGGCGCGGACCTCGGCCGCCGCATGATCGCGTTCGCCTACGGCACCACGAACTTCACGCATGATCTGATCCGCCGCTACCAGATCCCCTGCGAGGCGCGGCAGAACGGCACGCTGCGCGCGGCCTACAACGAGGCCAGCGCCGCGGCGATCGAGACAACGGCGCAGCAATGCATCCGCCGCGCCATGCCGGTGACGTATCTGAACCGCGAGCAGCTGCGCGAGATGACCGGCACCGACCGCTACATCGGCGCCATGCTGGATGCGCGCGGCGGCGATCTGCATCCCCTCAGCTACGCCCGCGGTCTCGCGCGTGCGGCGATCTCGGCGGGCGCGAAGGTGCATGGCGAGACGCCGGCGCTGTCACTGCGCCGCGAAGGCTCGCGCTGGCGCATCGAGACGCCGCGGGCGGTGGTTCATGCCGACAAGGTCCTGCTCGCCACCAACGGGTTCACGGACGATCTCTGGCCGGCGCTCCGCCGCACCATCGTGCCGGTGTTCTCCTCGATCGCGGCCACGGCGCCGCTTTCCGATGCGGTTGCCCGCTCGATCATGCCGACGCGTCCCGTGCTCTACGAGAGCGGCCACATCACCGTCTATTACCGCATCGATCAGCACAACCGCCTCTTGATGGGCGGCCGCGGCCCGATGCGCTGGATCAAGTCGCCGCACGACGTCGCCTATCTGATGCGGTATGCCGAGCGGCTATGGCCGCAGCTCAAGGGCGTTGCCTGGACGCACGGCTGGAATAGCCGTCTCGCCATCACCGGGGATCACTATCCCCATGTGCATGAGCCTGCCGAAGGCATCCTGATCTCGCTCGGCTGCAATGGCCGCGGCGTCGCGCTCGCGACTGCAATGGGCGCGCAGCTCGCCCGCCGGCTGATCGTCGGCGCCAAGGCCGAGATCGACATGCCGATCACGGGCATCAAGCCGATCCCGATGCACGCGTTCTGGCCGGTGGGTGTGACGACCGCCGTGATCGCGGGGCGCATACGGGACCGGCTCGGCATGTGAAGAAGGCGCCGCCCGGTCAGGAGCGACGCCTTGCATCATGGATAGATATAGGGCGTCAGCAGCGGCCCTGCTTCCACAGGCCGGGCGGGCACCCGTGACCGCGCCAGCCGACCTTGCGTCCGCGCGACCATCCCGGGGGCGTGCCATGGTGATGATGGCCCATCGAATGGCCATGACCATGACCATGGCCGCCACCATGGCCATGTCCGCCCTTTGCCAGTGCAGGGCTGGCAAAGGTGAAACCGGCCGCGATGATCAGCGACGCGGCGAGCGCAAGTTTCTTCATCATGTCCTCCACTGGGGCGAGCGCACTTGTCCGTTCAACGAACGAACGGTGGGTGGGTAAGTTCCCTGCGAATGTGGAGGCGTCATGACGCTCGCGCAGATACGTCATCGTGCGAGAGTTCAACGCGCGATGGAATAATCTCCAATCGATCCTTGCACTCAGCCTTCGGCCACGGCGTCAGCCCAGGGCTGGAAGATCTCGACCGCGCCGGAATTCGTGTCGCCCTCGCGCATCACCACGCTCGGGCAGGCGAATTTTTGCGGCAAGGTCTGCACGCGGGTCTCTTCATAGTCGAAGCGCGCGGCCAGCGTTTTGCGCACGTCCTCCGGCAAACGAGCATCGCCGATCACCACCGCGCCCTCGCTGGCATCGATGCGCGGCTGGTGGATGGCGGCGTCGAGGTCCATGCCGAAATCCATCGCGAAGGAGACGAGCTGCATCACCGACGGCAGGATGCGGCGGCCGCCGGAGGCGCCGACCGCGAGCCGCTTGCCGTCCTGGGTCTCGGCGATCACGGGCGTATAGTTGCAGAGGCAGCGCTTGCCGGGCGCGAGCGAATTGGTGGTCCCCGGCGTCGGATCGAACCACATGATGCCGTTGTTCATGGCGATGCCGGTGTGCGGCGTCACATATCTCGAGCCAAAGGACGAGAGCAGCGTCTGAGTCACCGCGGCGATGTTGCCGTGTCGGTCGACCACGGAGAAATGCGTGGTGCAGGCGGGCGCCAGATATTCGGCGCCGAGCGAGCGTTTGCCGTCGGCATCGCCCATGTCCTTGAGCCGCTCGCGGAAGGCCGCCTGCAGAGCGAGTGCATATTCGACATAGGCGGCCGCGTCCGGCGCGCTTCCCGGCGTCAGGCTCTGCTGCAACAGGCGCAGCGCGTGCGCCATGGTGGGCCCGGCCGTGAGCTCAGGCGTCGCATACACCTTGCCGCCGCGATACGGGATCGCCAGCGGCTCGCGCAGATGCGCGCGGAAGGCGGCGAGGTCCTCGACCGACAGCGAACCGCCATCGGCCTTGATGTCGGAGGCGATGCTTCTGGCGAGATCGCCCTGGTAGAAATCGCGCGGTCCGGCCTCGGCGAGATGCGACAACGTCGCCTTCAGCGTGTCCTGCGGCAGTCGCGTCTCGGCCTTGATGCCCCATGGCGCGCTCGGTGGCAGCCCATCCTTCAGGAACGCGGCCGCGCTGGCGGGATAGCGTCTGAGATCGGCGGCGGAGCCCGAGATCGTCACCGTGGTCCACCAATCGACCAGCAGGCCTTCGCCGGCGAGCCTGGCTGCCGGCGCGACCAGATCCTTCCACGGCATCTTGGCGTAGCGGCGATGCGCCTCTTCCATCCCGGCGACGACGCCGGGCACGGCGATCGAACCGGGGCCGTGGATGTTGCGATCGTCCTTCACCCGCGGCCAGGGGAAGAGATCGGAAGCGGCGCCTTCGCCACTGAGCGGATAGTCGGCAGTGCGCAGGCTCTGCGGCGCAGACATGCCGTAGTCGATCACCTCAAAGCGATTTTCCTTGGCGCGGTAGAGGACCATCGCACCGCCGCCGCCGATGCCGCTATTCCAGGGCTCCAGCACATTCAGCGCCATGGTCGTCGCCACGATCGCATCCACGCAGTCGCCGCCCGCCGCCAGCACCTGCGCGCCCACTTCGGCCGCCCGCCGCGACTGCGAGGCGACGATGCCGCCCTTGGATGTGACGGCGGGTTTGCGGACGGTTTGGTTGAGGCTGAACTGATGAGGCATGACGTCGTCTTGATCTCTGTTGTTTTGGCGCCGGCTGTGCTGGCGCGGCAGCTCGGCATTGGCGGGACGTGCGAAGGATGGCACATTGCCGCCAACGAGAAAATCCAAAGGGAGACGCGACATGGCTGGTGTGAAACAGGCGCGGGATCGCGCGGTCGGAATCCTGACGCTGGACGAGCCGGCAAGCCTGAACGCGATGACGCCGGACCTGCTCGGCGCGCTCGCCGCCGCCATCGGCGAGATGTCGCAGGACGAGGGTATTCGAGCCCTGATCCTCACTGGCGCGGGGCGCGGTTTTTGCTCAGGACAGAATTTGAAGGCGTCGGAAGCGCTGGGTGAGGATATCGCTGCCGGCGTCATGCGTTTTTACTGGCCGGCTTTCAGGGCGCTGCGCGAATGCCGCGTGCCTGTGGTCGTCGCCGTCAACGGCGTCGCGGCCGGCGGCGGCTTCAGCCTCGCCATGGCCGGCGACATGATCGTGGCGGCGCGCTCGGCGAGCTTCATCCAGGTGTTCAGCCGCATTGCGCTGGTGCCGGATCTCGGCTCGACCTGGTTGCTGCCACGGCTGATCGGCCGGCAGCGCGCGCTCGAGCTGATGCTGCTGAACGAGCCGCTGACGGCCGAACGCGCGGAGGAGATCGGCCTGGTGCGGCAGGTCGTCGACGACGCGAAGCTGATGGACGAGGCGCTCGCCCTGGCGAGGCGCCTTGCCGAAGGGCCGACACGCGCTTTGGTGGCAACGCGCCTGCTCGTCGAGGAGAGCGAGCACGCCACCTACGAGGCGCAGTTCCGCCGCGAGATCGAGCTCCAGGCGGTGGTCCGCAAGAGCGTGGACGCGGTCGAGGGGCGCAATGCCTTCGTCGAGAAACGCAAGGCGAGGTTTACGGGGAAGTGAGGTGGCGGCCAAAAACGTGGATGCCCGGAACGAGCCCGGGCATGACGATCGAGAGAGTGTTGGCAGGAAAGCGGTGCGCTCAGAGCGAGCGGTTCAGCCGGCTGGCTTGGTACTTGGCACGCCATTTGGGACCCGGCCCGCGCATGTAGTGCAGCTCGGGGCGGTAGGGGTCGCCGGCGACCCTGACCAGCGTCTGCCATTTGGCGGCGACGAAGTTCACGGGCTGGCGGAGGAGGCTCAGTGAAGCGAGCAACATGACATCACCTCAATGCGGCTTGCCGAGCATGGCGGTGAAGGGAAGGTCGAACAGATCCTCGCCGTCGGAGCCGCTGACATGGATCACCCAATCGCGCCAGTCTTCAGCGCCGGGCGTCTGGATCATCGAATTCATGATCTGGGAAGCACGATCGCGCGCCTCCGTGAGATTGGAGACGGCGGTGCCGTAGCGGTCGATCAGCGTGCCCTCGGTATTGGAGCAGTGAAAATAGACCTGGACCATATGCGCCTCCTGGCGGGAGCAACTTGGATGGCAAATCGATACCACCCGAAGCCTTCGCGAAACATTCGGGTCGAGCCCGGTAAGGGAATCTACGGATATTGGTCGGCTCAAAGGTCGTTACAGGTTTAATCACAGGCGAGTGATGTTCGACTGGACGGCGTTCGGACGGCGTGGAACACCTTTTTCGCGGGAAGTCGGGGGAGACGCCGTGAGCTACTTCACATCCAGGCGTGAACGCCGAAGCCTGCGCGCGTGTGCGGGGGTGTTGGCGGCCCTGCTTGGGATCGCCTCGGCGGCGTCATCGGAGCCGCTCCGCCGCAGCGGCTATGCGGTCGGCGCGGAAACCTGCGGCAATGGCGATCTCGCTTTTCCCAGGATCCAGATCGACATGAAGGCCGGATTTTGCGCCGGGCTCGTCGCCAGCGAAGAGGATCGCCTCAAGTTTCCGCGTGCGATCGTGCAGTTGCCGGGCCGCGAGCTGTTCGTGGTCGCCGACATGGGTGGCTGGGGCCACACCGACGGACGGCTGCTGCTGCTCGATCCGCGCGCGGCCCAGGGCGGGCGGTTCAGGGAGCTCCTGGCGGGAATCGAATATCCGTTCGGTCTGGCGATCGGTCCGGACAGGAAGCTCTACGCCTCGACCGCCGAGACCATCTTCCGGTTCGATCCTCTCGCCGACAATCCGGCCGGCACGGTCGAGACCATCATCCGTCATATGCCGGGCCGCCGGATCACGCTGCCCGACGGCACACGGCTCGAGGAGAGCGCGCATCCGCTCAAGCAGTTCGTCTTCGACAGGAAAGGGCGGCTATTCGTCAATGTCGGCTCGCACAGCGACGACTGCATCAGGCCGGCGCCGATCACAAAGCCTTGCGCGGCGGCCGAGGGCGCTTCCGCGATGGCCGCGATCTGGCTGTTCACACCGCCTGCCGGCGATGTCTTCCCGGCGCTGAAGCCTGGCGATGCCGATCCGCCGCACACCGTCTATGCGCGGGGCTTGCGCAACTCGATGGCGCTGGCGCTGCATCCGAAGTTTCCCGATGCCGGCTACGCCTTCCTGCAGGGCGAGAACGGGCGCGACTTGCCGGATATTTTCAAACCGAACGAGGAGATCAACGCGATCGAGCAGGGCAGGCATTATGGCTGGCCCTATTGCTACGATTTGTCGACACCGAGCCCGGAATTCAGGAACGTGCTGCAAGGCGGGATCTACAAGTCCCTCTGCACGGCCAGCGCCCTCTACAAGCCGCCGCTCTCGCTGATGCCGCCGCACGGCGCGCCGCTCGCGATGCTCTATTATCACGGCAGCAGATTTCCGGAGCTGGAGGGCAGGCTGCTGGTCGGCCTCCACGGTTATCGTCCGACCGGAAGCCGCGTCCTCGTCTACGACGTCGACGATCGCGGCTTCCCCAAGCCTTCCCCCGCGCCGGTGCGTTACCGCGTCAGCTGCGCGGCCGATCCGGTGCGCAGCTTTCAGACCGACGCCGGCGAGGTCGCCGCCGCGCCGTTCGACGAGCTGATCGCAGGCTGGCACCGCGTCAACGGCGCGCGGCCGCAAGGGGCACCGGTCGGCATGACGGTCGCGGAAGATGGCGCGATCTGGCTGGTCGAGGACAAGAACCAGACCGTGATCCGCATCGACCGTGCCGCGGGTGATCCGCCGCCACCGCTGCCGTGCGACATGCGCAGCCAGGCGATGATCGACCAGCTCGCGGCCTTCGTCGCCAGGGACGCGCACAACAGCGCCCGGCTGACCACGCTGCGCAAGGGCCTTGTCGAGACGCATTGCGCCGGCTGCCATTCCGATTTCGGTTTGAAGGGCGGCCAATCGGAGACGGAGAAGGACGTGGCCGTGCTCCGCTTCATGCTTTCGCAGGACGGCTGGATCTATCCCGGCGATCCCGACGCCGGCAAGCTGCGCACGCGGCTGCGCGGTCTCGGCGCGGAGAAGCTGATGCCGCCGGGCGGCGAGAGCCTGTCGAAGACCGAGCCCGGCTACAAACGCCTGCTGGACACGGCGGATCTGCTCGTCGCGACAATGGTCCCGGGCACGCGGATGCGGATCAAGCCGGGTCCGCCGCAGCGCAAGTTCTTTGGCAAAACCAGCAAGGAATGCGGCGAAATACCGGCTGCGAAGGTCGTTGTCGTGACACAAAGGAGCGCTGTAGACAAACCCGGCTTCAGCCGATTCTTCCGGCCGGCCGATCCCTATCTGAATGGCGAGTGCACCGACGGCGATGGCTATTACATCCGGCAGGAATTTCTGGTGCCTGTGCAGTAGCGTCCTCCTCGTCATCGCGACTGCGTCCGCACATGCGGAAACGAAGCTGTTCGAGAGCGCGCAGGTGACGCCTCCCGGCGAATATACCTTCGGCATCGAAGGCCCCGCGGCTGACCTCGACGGCAATTTGTTCGTGGTCAATCTCGGCAAGCCCGGCACCATCGGCCGGCTGCCCGCCGGCGGGACGGCGTCGGAGCCGTTCACGGCGCTACCCGATGGCAGTGTCGGCAACGCCATCCGCTTCGACCGGAGCGGCACCATGTTCATCGCCGACTACAAGAAGCACAACATCTTCGCGATTGCGAAGGGGACGACCGAGCCGTCCCTCTGGTTTCACTCCGACGAGATGAACCAGCCCAACGACATCACGATCGCCCGCGAGGGCACGATCTATGCGAGCGATCCGAACTGGAAGGGCCGGGAAGGCCATATCTGGCGGATCGCGAAAGCCGCCGACGGCACGGTGCAGGGACAGATCATGTCGGCGCCGCGCGCGATGGGCACCACCAACGGCATCGATCTCAGCCCCGACGGCAAGACGCTCTATGTCGGCGAATCCAGCAGCGGCCAGATCTGGTCCTATGCGATCAACGGCAACGAGCTGACGGCTGCAAAACTCGTCAAGGCGTTTCAGCCCGACACCGTCGACGGGCTGCGCACCGACGTTGCCGGCCGCCTCTACGTCGCGCGCATTCTCAAGGGCACGATCGCGCTGATGAAGCCGAACGGCGCGGTCGAGCGGGAGATCGCGCTGAAGGCCAAGGAGCCGACCAACCTCGCCTTCGGCGGCAGCGACGGCAAGACCGTCTTCGTCACCCAGCGTCAAGGCGGCTTCATCGAGTCCTTCCGCACCGATCAGCCGGGCCGCGAGCACTGCCTCCAGCGCGGGCGCTGCTGAGCCCGATGGCTTTAGGGTGACGGTTGCCGCGGGTGGTTCACCTCTCCCGCTTGCGGGAGAGGTCGGCGCGAAGCGCCGGGTGAGGGCTTTCTCCTCTTGGGGATTGTCCCATTGCGGAAACACCCTCTCCCCAACCCTCTCCCGCAAGCGGGAGAGGGAGTGCACCTCGCTCGTTGCGACGATCAAGCCTCCCGCGACTGGCGCGGCATTCTTCTTGCTTGCATCTGGCGGCCGCAGCGATCAAGACAGCTGTGGCATCTTCAAAGCAAGCACGGAGTGTTTGAGTGAAAGCCGTCCATACCGAACTGCACCGCAGTCACGATCCGCAATTCTTCCTGGTCCGCGGTGTCGTCAAACGCACCACCGAGCAGCCGGAGCGCGCCGACCGCCTGCTCAAGGGCTTGAAGGACGGCAAGCACCAGCTGGTCGAGCCGACGACATTCGGGCAGGGGCCTCGCGCGCGCATTCACAGTCCGGAATATCTGTCGTTCCTGAGCGAAGCCTGGGACGCCTGGACCGCGCTCGGCGATTCCGGCCCGGAGATGATCGGCAACATCCATCCGGTGCGGCATGCCGCGACCTACCCGACCCACATCGTCGGCAAGCTCGGCTGGCACACCGCCGACACCGCGGCGCCGATCGGTCCGGGCACCTGGGCGGCGGCCTGCGCCGCAACCGACGTTGCGGTCACCGCCGCGCAGATGGTGATGGACGGTGAGGATGCGACCTATGCGCTCTGCCGTCCGCCCGGTCATCACGCCTATCGCGACATGGCCGGCGGCTTCTGCTTTCTCAACAACAGCGCGATCGCCGCCGCGCATCTGCGGCAGAAGCACGAGCGCGTCGTGATCCTCGACGTCGACGTCCATCACGGCAACGGCACCCAAGGCATCTTCTACGCCCGGCCCGACGTCTACACGGTGTCGATCCATGCCGATCCCATTGCCTACTATCCCTATGTGTGGGGCTATGCCCACGAGCGCGGCGAGGGACCCGGCCTCGGCACCAATCTCAATATCCCGCTGGCGATCGGCACCGGCGATGACGGCTACATCCAGGCGATGGACGTCGCGCGCAAGGCGATCGAGTCCTTTGCGCCGGGCGCGCTCGTGATCGCGCTCGGCCTCGATGCCTCCGAGCACGATCCGCTCAAGGGATTGGCCGTCACCACGCCCGGCTTCCGCCGCATCGGCCAGGCCATCGCCAGGATGGGCCTGCCGACTGTGTTCGTGCAGGAGGGCGGCTATCTCTCGGATATTCTGGGCGCGAACCTGACCTCGGTGCTGGCGGGATTTGAAGAGGCAAGGTGATATCTTCGCCTCTCCCCGTAAGAACGGGGAGAAGGAGAGGAGGCACCCTCAAAACATCCCGCTCGCCGCGAGCGCCTTGCAGACGTGCTGCATCTCGGTCTCGTCGGCGACCATGTCGAGCATAACAGTGGTCAGGCCCTTGGCCGCAAAGTCCTTCAGCTTCGCGCCGATCTCCTGGTAGCTGCCGACGAGATAGGGACAGTCGGCCTGGAAGGTCAGGAACGGCAGCAGCCAATAGCCATTGTCCCCGAGCTCGCCGCTCTGGCCGGCATAGAGATGCCGCTTCCACACGGAATCGGTGTTCTCCATGGTGAGCACGAGAAGCTCGCGATCGTCGGGGTTGTCGCGGAAACGCATCTGTGCAGCCTGCCGCGCCTCCTCGCGTCCCTCGCGCGCGAAGATGCCGAAATTCATGCCGGGCGCGTTAAGGCCGCGATCGAGATCCGGCGGCAGCATCTGCATCTTGATGCAGCCGGTCTCCTTCGCCACGCGCTGGGCCGCCTCGGATTGCCCCGCGATCAGGAATTCGGGCATCAGCTCCGCCGGCAGGCGCGGGCGAAGCTGCAGATGGTGCGCACGGTAGAATCGGCCCTCGAAATTCACCGGCCGCGGGCTCGACAGCAACTGCCGCATCAGCCCCACGAATTCGCCGAGCCTGATATAGCGGTCGGCATGCGACTGGTCGTCGCCGAGCCCCTGCAAGTCGCTGACCGCCGTCCCCGTGATCATGTTGAGATAGATCTTGCGGCCGTGAAGCTGCGCCAGGGACGAGACGAATTTCGCCGCGGTGAACGGGTGCATGTAGACCGGATTGACGGCGATCAGCGGCGAAGATTGCGCCGTCGCACCCATGATGTGCTGGGCCATGGCCCAGGGCTCGACGAACACGTCGTTGCCTTCGAACAGCAAAATGCCTTCGAAGCCGTTGCGGTCGGCGAACTCAGCCACCCGCATCAGCTCGCCGACATATTTCTGGGGATCGCGGTTGCGCGAAATCGCGGGAAAGACGCGCAGCCGCGGCGGCGTCATTCAGCCGCTTCCTGGAGCGGCCAGGCATTGCGGCTGATGGGAAGGCCGCCGTTCGCGCGGGAGCCGTCGGCAATCGCGAGGCGATGCGAGGGCGAGGGCGAGCACAGCGAGAAGCGCCAGCCGTCGGGATCGTCGGCGATATCGGGCTTGAAGCTGATCTCGATGGCCTCGCGCGAGACCTGCATCGCGAAGGCGTCGAGCGGCAAATTGAGCCCAAAGCCCCTGGCCTTCAGATAGGCCTCCTTGAGCGTCCAATAGTCGAAGAAGCGCTCGGTCGCCGCGGGCTCCGGCAGCCCGCGCAGCGTTTCGACCTCCTCCGGCGCAAAGAAGCGAAGCGCGGTGGACAGCGGCGCCACCCGCCGCGACACGGTTTCGACGTCGACGCCGACGGACTCATGCTTTGACACGACGCAGGCGACGCAGCCGTCGGCGTGAGACAGGCTGAAATGCAGCGCGCTCGAGGTCGCGGGCGCTGCGACAAACGGCCGCCCATAGCGGCCGGCTGTAAAGGACCAGTCGGACGGCGCGACGTTGGAGGCGATCTGCGACAGCGCCAGGCGCAGCATCGCATGCGCGAAAATATATTGCCGTCGGTGCCGCTCGAACATGAAGCGATCGGCCCGGACGCGTTCGTCGACCGAGAGCAGCCGTCGGCACGCCTCGACCGCGCCCGGCGCGTCGATGGACTCGATCAGTCCGACAAAGAGTTCAATTCTGTCGTCCGCCATCAATTGGGCCTTTTGCGTCAGGCAGAGGGCAGCCCCCGGGTCCCGACGGAAGAAACAACTGAGCAAGAATCAATCAAGCGGACCGTTTCTAGCGGTCCACCCGGGCGAATTCTTGTCGATTTGCAGGCCGGTTTACAGGCGCAAGCTTGTGCGAGACCCCAACTCGACACGCGAGCGGCCCATCCCCGAAAAATGAAGCCTGAAGATTCGTTCGGCGTCCCGGCCGACGAATCTTACTTCTTCTTCTTCTTGGCTTTCTTCGACCCGCCAAGCACCGAAAGGCTGGCGTCGACGTCCTTCAGCGCGGACTGGAGCTTCTTCTTCTCGGCACCGAGCAGCTTCTGGAGGGCCTTGCGGTCCTTGTCGCTCAACGAGGTACCCTTGGTAAATTTGATGAAACCCATAACACTCCCCCGGTTGAAAATAATCGTCCAAATCAAAACGCCGGAATAATCTTGCGCGATGGCGCCAAATAATCAAGATGCAACTTGGTCATTCACAGCTTTGGCGAGTGAACCCGTATTCGTCCGTGACGTCATCCGCTCAAGCCGCGTTGCGCGCGAGTAATCCGTCGAGCGGCGTGTTGGGCTGGGCAACGGCGGCCCCCAGCAACGCAACGAGATCCTCCATCCACGCGCCGACCGTGCGGCCGTCGAGCAGCTCGTGCTTGTAATTGCATGAGCCGGTGATGCCGGTCGGGCGCTCCTTGAGCATCAGCGACAGCCAGGTCTGGTCGATCGGGAGCACCGGCTGGCCTTCGCGTGCGATGTTGCCGATCGATCCTGTCGTGAGATCCGGCAGATCGAGCGGCTGGCGCAGCGGGTTTTGCAGCGTGAAATAGACTTGGAGCAGCGAGGCCGGATTGATCCCCTCCCGCTCCAGATGGTCGGCCAGGATGTTGAAGGGCAGCTCCTGCCGCGCATGCGCGTCGAGCACGCTCTGGCGTACCCGCGCCAGGGCTTGCGCGAACGACAGCTCCGGCGTGATTTGGGTGCGGACGATCACCGTGTTCTCGAACGGGCCGATGATTCGGTCGGTGTCCGGCTGGGTGCGATTGGCCATGGCGGTGGCGACCGCGATGTCGGTACGGCCTGTCCGGGCCAGCAGCAGGGCCTTCAGACCGGTGAGCAGGCACATGAACAGCGTGCAATTGTGCCGGCCGGCGAACGTCGTGAGCCGGCTGATCAGCTCACGCTCGAGGCTGACCGGATGATGCGCGGTGGACGCGCCCGGGCTTGATTCGCCATCGAAGACAGGGGCCGCGCCGCGCAAATTCTCCGTCCAGTCCGCCGCTTGCCGGCGGGCGGCGTCCGTGCCGCACCACCAGCGCTGCCAGCGTGCGACGTCCGAAAAGGCCGGGGGCAGCTTCGGCAGCGGCGCCGACGGATATCCGGCCAGCGCCGCATAGCGGCTCGACAATTCCTCGAACAGCACGCCGATCGACCAGCCATCGACGATGGCGTGATGCAGCGTCAGCAGCAGCACATGATCGGCGTCGTGGAGCCGCAACAGCCGGGCGCGGAGCAGCGGTGCGCGCGCGGTGTCGATCGGCGTAGAGGTCTCCTGTTGGATCAGAAGATCGATCTTCCGGAGCTCCAGGGCCTTGCGCCGCTTGTTGGTGTGGGCGTCACCGTCGCCGATCGTCTCGATGGTCAGGACCCCGCGGAGGGTGCCGGGTGCGGCGATGCGGCTGAGGGGCTCCTCGCCGTTCCAGCCGAACGCGGTCCGCAGCGATTCGTGCCGGCGTACGACATCGTCGATTGCCTGGGCGAGGGCGGCCGCATCGAGCGGGCCCTGGAGACGGAACGCGAAGGGCAGGTTGAACAGCGGCAACCCCGGGAGGTTCTGCTCGATCCGCAGCATCTGGTCCTGCGCGATCGAGAGCGTTGGCCCGCCGCCGTCGGTGAGGCCCGCTTCAGCCAGGCTTGTCACGCTTGCGGCAGGCTTGCGCGGCGTCGCCGCCATGGCCTGGTCGACCCGCCGGGCAAGCCCCTCGATCGTCGGTGCCTCGAAGATGGTCTTGATCGGCAGCGACACGCCGAGCGCCCGGGCGACGCGCGCCATCGCCTGGCCTGCCAGCAGCGAGTGGCCGCCGAGGTCGAAGAAATTGTCGGTGACGCCGAGGCTTTCCACCTTGAGCAGGTCGATCCAGATGTCGGACAGCACCTTTTCAGCAAAGCGCCGCGCCGGCACGGTCGCGTCCGGTCCAGGCGCCTCCTGCTGCGCCGGCGCCAGCAGTGCGGACCGGTCGATCTTGCCATGGGCATTGAGCGGCATGTGATCCAGGAACAGGAATGCGGACGGGATGGCGTGGCCCGGCAACCGGCTCTTCAGGAATTCGCGCAGCTCGCTGGCACTGATCCGGCTGCCGGGCTTTGCGACGATATGGGCGATCAGCCTGACGTCGCCGCTCGCCTCGCGGCGCGGCTCGACGATGCCGGCCCGCACGCCCGGATGGTCGGCCAGCGCGTTCTCGATCTCTTTGAGCTCGATGCGGTAGCCGCGGACCTTGACCTGATGGTCGGCGCGGCCGAGGCTTTCGATCGTCCCGTCGGCACGGCGGCGGGCAAGATCGCCGGTCCGATAAAGCCGACTGCCTGGCTGGCGCGCGAACGGATCGGGCAGGAAGCGCTGCCGGCTCTGCGCGGGATCGTTGACATAGAAGCGGCCGATTCCGGCGCCGCCGATGCAGAGCTCGCCGGTCACGCCGACCGGCAGAGGCTCAAGGTTGGCGTCGAGCACGTAGAGCTGGGTGTTCGGCAGCGGCGCGCCGATCGGAACGTTGCCCGTCGCGTTCGCCGGTGCTTTGGTCAGGCGGTGCAGGGAGACGTCGTCGGAACATTCCGAAGCGCCATAGGCGTTGATCAGCGGTACTTTCGGGCAGCGGGCGAACCAGGCCCGGCAGAGCTCGACGGGCAGCGGCTCGCCGGTCGAGATCAGGAGGCGCAATCTCGCAAAGGCGCGCTGGATCGGCAGCTCCTCCATGCGATCGAGGATCACGCGGAGCAGCGATGGGACGATCTCGAGCACCGTGATGCCTTCGCGCTCGATCTCCCGCGCCAGCAGGATCGGGTCCTGCACGACCGCGTTGTCGCAAACATGCACGCGCGCGCCGATCATCGGGCCCGCCAGGAACTGCCAGACCGAGATGACAAAGCTCTGCGGCGCGGACTGCGCGATGACGTCCCTGGCGGAGAGGCCGAGCTCGGAGATGAGCGAGGCGAGATGGTTCGACAGGCCGCGCTGCTCGATCATGACGCCCTTCGGCGCGCCGGAGGAGCCGGACGTATAGATGAGATAGGCGAGGCCTGAGGCTGCGCGCCGTACGGCGCGGGCCGGCTTGGTCGATCCCAAGGCGATCGCATCTTCGAGTTCGGCCACCGGGATGCGCTCGACCAGTGGTTCGAGCAGCGCGGCGACCATGGGTGACCGCGCGCGGCCGGTCAGCAGCATGCGGGCGCAGCTCGATCCGAGAATGGTCGCGAGCCGCGCCGGTGGAAGTTCGGGATCGAGATTGAGGAAGGCCGCGCCCGCGCGCTGTACGCCGATCATCGCGGCGAGCAGGTCGGGGCCGCGATCCGCAAGCAAGGCCACCACGCTCTCGGCACCGACGCCTTCGCGCGCCAGCCAGCGCGCAACCGACTGGCTGCGGCGCGCCAGCTCGCGATAGGGCAGAGAGGTGTGTCCATCCGTCACCGCGATGGCGTTCGGCGTCGTCCTGGCCTGGCGGTCGAAGCGTTCGCTCACATTGCCGCGGATGGTGAAATTGGCCGGCGCGCCCCGGCCTGTCGCCAGCAATTGCCGGCGTTCGGCCTCGTTGAGGAGCGGCAGGCGCGAGATGCGCTGTTCCGGATTGGCGATGGCAGCCTTGAGCATTGTCTTGAACTGCGCGGCCATGCCGTCGATCGTCGCCGCGTCGAACAAATCGGTGGCGTATTCGAAGAAGCCGGTGAAGCGGCCGTCGGCCTCGACCAGCTCGAGCGTGATGTCGAAGCGCGCCACCTTCGGATCGATCTCCAGCCGCCGCGTCGAGAGGCCCGTGAAACGCGCCGCCTCGATCGAGGCGTTCTGGAGGATGAACATGATCCGGAACAGCGGATTGCCGTCGCTGCGGCGTGCGATCTGCAATGCGCGCAACACCTCCTCGATCGCAAGGTCCTGGTTGCGGTAGGCATCGAGCGTGACTTGGCGGACCCGCCGCAACATCTCGCTGAAGCTCGGGTCGCCGCCAAAATCGTTGCGCAGGATCAGGGTGTTGGCAAACAGCCCGATCAGGCGTTCGCTCTCGATCTGGTTGCGGTTGGCGATCAGCGATCCCGTCGCGACGTCCTCATGCCCGGTGTGGCGGAACAGCAGGCACTGGAATATTGCGAGCAGCGTCATGAAAGGCGTGACGCCCTGGTTCTGGCTCAGCGCGCGCAGCTCGGCCGACAGCGACCTGGAGAATTCGAGATAGTGGCGGGCGCCGTGACCGCTCCAGACCTCGGGCCTCGGCCGGTCGGTCCGCAGCGGCAGCGTGGTGACACCGTCGAGTTGCGTCCGCCAGTAATCGAGCTGCTCCTTCGCCGCCGGTGTCCGCGACCAGCTCTGCTGCCAGAGCGCAAAATCGCGATGTTGGAAAGCGGACGAAGGCAATACCGCCGCGCTCTTCTCGTGTGCGGCGGCGTAATGGGCGGCAAGCTCCTCCCAGAACAGGCGTTGCGACCAGCCGTCGGTGACGAGGTGATGAACGTTGACCACCAGTGCATGGCTCGTCTTGTCGAATGAAAGCAGCGTGACTCTCAGCGGCGGCTCGCGCGCCAGGTCGAACGGATATTGCGCGAGCTTGAGCGCCTCGCGCCTGATCACTGCGGCCCGCTTGTCCGCAGGACACGGCTTGAGCTTGATCCGCTCGAACCGCGGCAGCGATTGCAGCACGAGCTGCGTCGGCTCGCCCTGCCGTTCGACGACGACCGAGCGCAGCGCCTCGTGGCGCGTGCTGATCGCGGCAAGGCTCGCCTGAAGCGCGGCGACGTCGATCTGGCCCTTGAGCATTGCGACTTCGACGACGTTGTAATTGTAGCGCGTCGGGTCGAGTCGCGAGAGCACGTACATCCGCTGCTGCTGGAACGAGAGCGGCGCGTCTATTTCCGTCGCCTGCCGCCAGGCTGGTAGGCCCGCCCCGCGCTGGTTTGCGGCGGTGTCAATCCGGGCCGCAAGCGCGGCGACCGTGGCACAATCGAAGATGTCCTCGAACGAGAAGTCGACGTTGAAGCGTTCGCGCAGGCGCGAGCGCATCTGCGTCACTGCGAGGGAGTCCGCGCCGAGCGCGAACACGTCCTGATCGATTCCGACCTGTGGCAGCTCCAACAGGCCGGCCCAGATCGCAGCGAGCTGGGTCTCCACCGCGGTGCGCGGCAGCCGCGCCTCGTCGCCGTCGTCCGGCCTGACGATCAGCCCGGCCAGCGCGTTGCGCTTGACCTTGCCGCTGCCGCCTTTCGGCAGGGCTGCCACGCTGCGGATCAGGCTCGGCACCTTGTAGGCTGCGAGCCTCTTTCGCGCGAACTGGCGCAACTGGTCCGAGGTCGCCTCGGCATCGGGCCGCAGCACCACGACGGCGGCGACGTTCTCGCCGAGCTTTGGGTGCGGCACCGCGAACACGCCCGCCTCCAGCACGGCCGGATGGCTGAGCAGGACCTCTTCCACTTCGAGCGGCGAGATCTTCTGCCCGCCGCGGTTGATGACGTCCTTGATGCGGCCGACGATGAAGAGATAGCTGTCAGCGTCGAGATAGCCGAGATCGCCGGTCCGGAACCAGCCGTTGCGGAATGCGGCCTGTGTCGCCGCCTCGTCGTTGTAGTAACCGCGGCTCATGTTTGGTCCGCGCAGCATGATCTCGCCGCGTTCGCCACTCGCAAGCATCCGGCCGGTCTCGTCCATGATGGCGATCTCGGGGCCGGCGGCGCGGCCGACCGATCCGACCTTGCGCAGCTCGAACGGATTGGCCGCGATCTGCGAGGCCGCTTCGGTCATGCCGTAAGTCTCGAGCACGGGAACGCCGAACGTCGCCTCCAGCCCTTGGAGGATCGTCGGCGCGAGCGAGGCCGAGGCCGAGCGGATCAGGCGCAGCGACGACGATCGGGCACGGTCCGGGTCGGATTCCGCCGCCGTCAGCAGCGCGCGATGAATGGTTGGCACCGCCGTGTACCAGGTCGGCTGCAGCTCGCGCATCCAGCCGAAAAAAGACACTGCGTCGAAGCCGTCGGTGCAGATCACGCTGGAGCCGGCCGCGAGCGCCGTCAGCAGTCCAGAAATCAAGCCATGGGCGTGAAAGAGCGGCAGGACGTTGAGCAGGCGATCGTGGGAGGTGAGCGACAGCACGCGGCCGGCATTATAGGCGGACAGGCACACATTGCGATGTGTCAGCGGCACCATTTTCGGCCGCGCCGCCGTGCCCGACGTCAACAGGATGAACGCATCGTCGTCGCCGCGCGAGGCGCCACCGGTCGTCGCCGGCCCGACCGTCGGACCGATGAACTTGCAGCCGCCGAGATCGTCTTGCGGCCCCGGCACGAAATCGATCACCGCGATATCGAGTGCCTTGGCGACGTCGCGGCTCGCCGAGTTCATGTCGGCCCGCGTCACCAGCGCGGTCAGCTTCAGTTCGCTGAAATAGCGTTGCAGCTCGTCCGCGGTCAGATCGGGATTGATGGGGACGCAGGCGCCGCTCGATGCGACCGCGATCAGCGCCAGCGCGCTGTCGGCGCCGCGCGGCAGCGCAACCGCAATCCGGTCGGCAGGGGTGATGCCGAGCCGGCGCAGCGTGCCGACAAGATTTTGCGTCACCTCGCCAAGCGCGCCGTAGTTGAGGACGGGACGACCTGGGGCGAGGAGGGCGGGCGCCGCCGGAATCTTGCGGGCATAGAAATCGAGAAGGCCGCCGATATGGGCGAATGTCTTGGTTTCGGCTGCCGCGCCGCTTGATTCCTCCGGGGCTGGGAGTGTGACGTCCGACAATTCCGTTCCCTTTTGATCCGATTGAGCTATTCTTCCAAGAAGTCAGGGAACGCGTCCAGTCTGAGGTGAAGTTTTGGCCGCAAAATCTGTGGTTGAGGGGCCCTAAGCCCTTCGACGGAATTATGGTCGGGCGGAAATCACCATGCTGGAGAATGAGCCGGACACGGGAACGGATGGCGGGCTGAAGCGCTGGCTCGAGGGCGTCGGCCTCGGCCATTACACCGATCTCTTCGCACAGCACCGTCTCGATCTCGACGTCATGGGCGACCTGACCGAATCCGATCTGGTCGAGCTCGGATTGCCGCTCGGCGATCGCAAGCGGCTGCAACGGGCGATGGCAGCGCTGTTCCAGGCGGAAACAGCCGAGGCGCCCGCGACAATGGTGCCGCAAACCCGCACCGAGGTCGGCGCTGAACGGCGTCAGCTCACCACCATGTTCTGTGACATGGTGGATTCCACCTCGCTGTCCGTGCAGTTCGATCCGGAAGACGTCCGCGACATGATCGCGAGCTTTCGCGAGACCTGCGTCCGCGTGGTCAAGCATTACGAAGGTTTTGCCGCCCGTTTCGTCGGCGACGGTATCCTCGTCTATTTCGGCTATCCGACCGCACATGAGGACGATGCCGAACGCGCGGTGCGTGCCGGGCTCGAGATCGTGCGGCTGCTATCGACCGCACGCGCGACCGAGCCGCGCGGTGCGCTCAGCCACTCACCCGCCGTCCGTATCGGGATTGCGACCGGTCTCGTCGTAGTTGGCGACCTCGTCGGACAGGGCACCGAAGAGCGCGACTCCGCGGTCGGCGAAACCGTTAATCTCGCCGCGCGGCTGCAGGGCCTCGCGCCGCCCAACGGCGTGGTGATTTCCTCGTCGACCCAGTCGCTGCTGAAGGGGAAGTTCGACTACCGCAATCTCGGGGTCCACGCCTTGAAGGGGATATCCGAGAAGACACAGGCCTGGCACGTCGTGCGCGCCTCGCGGGTGGAGACCCGATTCGCCGCCGCCATGGGCACGCGGTTGACACCGCTCGTCAACCGCGAGGAGGAGATCGCGCTGTTGATGGGGCGCTGGCAGCAGGCCAAGGACGGCGACGGCCAGGTCGTGGTCAAGTTCGGCGAGCCCGGCATCGGCAAGTCGCGCATCATCCAGGAAATCTTCGAGCGGATATCGGGCGACCGCCATGGCCAGGTCTCGTTCCAGTGCTCGCCCTATTACACGTCCACCGCGTTCTATCCGTTCGCCGAGCAGCTCAAATTCTCCCTCGGCCTCGACCGCGAGGATGCGTCCGCGCTGTCGCTGGCGAGCCTGGAGAGCGCGATCGCCGCCGCTCACGGCGACATCGGGCAGGTCACGCCGCTGTTTGCCGCGCTGTTGTCGATCCCGACCGGCGACCGCTATCCGCCGCTCGAGCTGTCGCCGCAGCAGCAGAAGGATGCGACCGCCCTGGCGCTGGTCAATCATTTCCTCGGCCTTGCGCGCGACATGCCGCTGGTGATCGCGTTCGAGGATCTGCACTGGATCGACCCGACCTCCCGCGAGGTGATCGATCTGCTGGTCGACCGGGTGCAGAACCGGCCGATCCTGGTCATCATCACCGCACGGTCCGAATTCCAGCCGAGCTGGGACGCGCATTCGCACATCACGACGCTGGTGCTGAACCGTCTGAGCCGGCAGTTGCGCACCACGCTGGTGGAGCGCGTCGCCGGCAGGGAGCTGCCCAAGGAGGTGGTCGAGGAGATCATCGTCAAGACCGACGGCGTGCCGCTGTTCCTGGAGGAGCTGACCAAGACGGTCCTCGAATCCAACCTCCTGACCGAGCGGCATGGGCGCTACGTGCTGTCGGGCCCGTGGCGGCAGCTCGCGATCCCGGCAACCCTGACCGACTCGCTGATGGCGCGGCTGGACCGGATGGGGCCGTTCAAGCGGATCGCGCAGATCGGCGCGACCATCGGCCGCGAGTTTTCCTACGAGACGCTGCACGCGGTCGCCAACACGCCGGCGGAACAGATCGAGGCGGCGCTCAATCATCTGGAGCAGGCCGGGCTGATCATGCGCCGCGGTCTTCCGCCCGACGCGCTCTACTCCTTCAAGCACGTCATGATCCAGAATGCCGCGCATGCGAGTCTGTTGCACAGCGAGCGGCGCAAGCTGCATTCCCGGATCGCCCAGGTGCTGGCCGAGATGTATCCGGAGAAGACCGATCGCGAGCCCGAGCTGCTCGCCCATCACCTGACCGAATCCGGCCAGAGTGAAGGCGCCGCGAGCTTTTGGCTCAAGGCCGGCAAGCAGGCGGCCAAGAGCGGCGCCAATCTGGAGGCGATCGGCCATCTGCGCCGCGGCCTCAGCGTCGTGCAGGCCAATGCGCGGATGCAGGGTGCCGACGAGATGGAGCTCGAGCTGCGCATCGCGCTCGGCAACGCGCTGATCGCCGCCAAGGGCTACGCGGTGCAGGAGGTCGAGGAGAACTACATCCGCGCGCTCGAGCTCGGCCAGCAGCTCGACGACGACGAAAAGACCTTCGCCGCCACCCGCGGCCTCTGGGTCTGCCATTTCATCCGCGCCGATCTTACCCGCGCGCACGATCTCAGCGTCGAGCTGTTGAAGTTCGCCAAGCGCGAGCGGCTGAACGAGCGGGCTCAGCCGGCGCAGCAGACCGGCTATCTGATCGAGGCACACCGCTCGATCGCGATGACCATGCTCTATCGCGGGCGCTTTGCCGCTTCCCAACATCATCTGCACCGCTGCATCAACCTCTACAGCCCAGATCTCCACTCCGATCTGATGGAGCGGCACGGCACCGATCCCGGCGTCGTCTCGCTGTCCTATCTGGGCTATCTCCTGTGGTTCCTCGGCCGGCCCGACGCGGCGCGCCAGCACAGCGAGCAGGCGATCGCGAATGCCGAGAAGATCCGCCATCCCTTCACGCTCGCCTTCGCGCTCGTGTTCGGTGCGTATCTCTGCCAGCATTTGCGCGACGTCGAGGGCACGCGCGACCATGCCAACCGCGCCATGATCATCGCCACCGAACATAATTTCCTGCACTGGAAGCAGCAGGCGGCGATCCTGCGCGGCTGGGCGCTGACGCAACTCGGCGAGGCCGATGAAGGCCTCAGCCAGATGCGCTTCGGCCTCGACGAGTACGAGGCGATGGATTCCTGGCTCGCCGGCTGCTGGTTCCGATGCCTGCTTGCGGAAGCCTACGCCAAGGTCGGGATGCGCGAGGCCGCCTTGCGCGCGCTCGACGGCGCGCTCGCAACCGCGCGGCGGACCGGCGATCACTCCTATCTCGCGGAAGTCTACCGCCTGCAAGGCGAGATCACGCTGTCGGACGGCGACCCGGCCTCGGCGCAGGAGGCCGGCGATCTGTTCGCTCTCTCGCTGGAGACCGCGCGCAAGCAGGGCGCGCTGTCCTGGGAGCTTCGCTCCGCCGTCAGCCTCGCGCGCCTGTCGCATCAGGCCGGCAGGCGCGAGCACGCGAGTCTGCTGCTCGTGCCCGTTGTCGGCAAGTTCAGCGAGGGTTTTTACACGCCGGACCTGAAGCAGGCGGTGCAGCTCGTCAAGGAGCTCGGTGCGGACGCACCGGTCCGCGAACGCGCCGATCCCTGACATGAGTGATCTTGCCGCCGCGCGTGCGCGTTACGTCGAGCTGATTGCAAAGCGCGAGCGGATTGCCTCAAAGCGCCTGCTCGAAGCGCTCGCTGCCGTCCCGCGCGAAGACTTTCTGCCGAGGGGGCGCTGGCGCGTCAAGAGCGAGGCGGCGCGCAGCTACCGGCTGACGCCCGATGCGGATCCGGTTCATCTCTATGACAACGTGCTGGTCGCGATCGACGCGCGCCGCAAGCTCGACACCGGGCTGCCGAGCCTGTGGGCCCATCTTATCGATGTGCTCGACGTCAGGGAAAAGGACCGCGTGGTCCAGATCGGCTGCGGGCTCGGCTATTTCACTGCGATCCTGTCGAAGATGGTCGGTCCGAAAGGGCGCGTGATGGCGGTCGATTGCGACCAGCGCCTGGCGTTCCGTGCTGCGAACTATCTTCGCCCCTATCGCAACGTCATCGTGTTTCATGGCGATGGATGTGGGGAGATCCGCGAGCCCGCTGACGCGATCATCGTCCACGCCGGCTTCTCACATCCGCATCCGCTCTGGCTCGAGGCGCTTCGGCCGCGCGGCCGCCTGTTGGTGCCGCTGACCCAGCGGGACCGTGAAGGCGCCGCCCTCAAGATCACGCGCAAGGGCAGGGGGTACGAAGCCGAGGCGGTGCAGCAGATCCGGATTTTCCCCGGCCACGGCCGCGGTATCACCGCCCTCGACGACCGCGTCGCCGACTGGTGGCAGCGGGCCTCAGCGCTGGCGCCGCTGCGCTTCCGCGGGATCGAGCAGGGGTTGCCGGCGGATGGCTAACACTTCGTTTCATTTTACCTTGATTGCGAATGGAAGTATCCAACGCATCCCGGCGCGGCTATGAGTACGGCCTGATGGCCATTTGAGCGCGCTCCATGCATTCCGTTGCCCTGCTGACCGCCAGCTACGCCAAGGATATCGAGCGCTTTTCGCTGCTCAGCGAGAGCATCGACACCTGGCTCTCGGGATACACGCGGCATTATGTTCTCGTTAACGATGAGGATGTGCCGCTGTTCGCGCGGTTCGCCTCCGATAAGCGCGTCATCGTTCCGGCCTCGCGCTATTTGCCGAAATGGCTGTTTGCACTGCCGCCGGCGCTCCAGTTCATCAGCAAGCGGCGGGTCTGGCTGTCGCTGCTGTCCTCGCCGGTGCACGGCTGGCACATCCAGCAGATCCTGAAGATCGCCGGCGTCCTCAACGCGCCCGAGCAGCGCGTCTGCATCCTGGATTCGGACAACCTGTTCTTCCGCGAATTCGACGTCGGCCAATATGCCGGGGCTGAGAAGACGCCGCTGTTCGTCACGCCGAAGGACATCGGTGCTGACCACCCGTTGCATGGGGTGTGGCTGCGCACCGTCGATCAGCTGCTCGGCATCAAGGACCGCTCCTTCCCCGCCGACGACTACGTCGGTAACGCGCTGGTATGGGACAAGGACACCGCGCGCGCGATGACTGCGCAAATCAAGTCGGCGACCGGCTTGAACTGGGTTCTGGCGCTGTGCCGGAAGAAGAAGTTCTCGGAATATCTGATGTATGGCCATTTTGTCGCGAACTCGCCCGCGCATCTCGCTGCCCATCGGGTCACCGAAGACAGCATTGCGGTCTCGCATTGGGACGACACGCCGCTCGACCGTACCGCCATCGAAGCGCTGATGCGCGCCGCTTCGCCCGAGCAGGTCGCGCTCTGCATCCAGTCCTATTCGTCGACCTCGGTCGAGGACATCCGCGACGTGTTCCGCCTCAGCTCGCGCGATCGCCGGGCTCCGAGCCTGTCGCCCGAAGATATGGGAGACGCGGCCGAGTTCGAGGTGAAGACGCGCGGCTAAGCTCGCGCGTTCAGACGTCCTTCGTGAACTTGCTGATCACGTCCATGAACGGCTTTGGCTTGAATTCGCCGTCGAGCGGCAGGGGCCGGTTCGGCTGCTTGTCCGCGCGGGCGAAGGTGCCGTTGATCCAGCTGTAGCGGTCCGAGAGGCCCCAGGTCAGGATCGAACGCACCGGGCCGCTGGTCGAAATGGCCGTCAGCAGGTCGTTGACGCGCTTGGCGACGATGGCGTCGCGCTCCGCCGGATTGCCCGTCAGCTTCTGGTCGTCGACGTCGAGCTCGGTGACATACACCTCAAGCCCCCACGAGCGCAGCTCGGTGACGAACTCGGCGAGTCCATGGGTGTCGATCTCGAGCTCGGCATGCAGATGCGACTGCAGCCCGACGGCGTGCAGGGGGACGCCCTGGTCGAGCAGGTCCATGATCAGATTGCGGTAAGCCGCGCGCTTGGCAATGAAGGAGTCCTTGGCCGACTCGATGTCGTATTCGTTGATCGCGAGCTTGACGAACGGATCGGCCGCGGCCGCCGTGCGGAACGCCAGCGGAATCCAGCTCTGACCGAGATGCTGCGTCCAGAACGTGTCGCGCCGGTCCTTTGGGCTGCGGGGATTGTCCGGGATCGGCTCGTTGACGACGTCCCACGAGGTCAGCTTGTCCTTGTAGTAGGAGACGACGGTGCCGATGTGGTCGACATAGGCGCGCTCGACGCCCCTGGTGTCCTTGATCTGCTTGGTCCAGTCCGGAATGTCGTGATACCAGGCGAGCGCGTGGCCGCGCATCGTCAGATCGTTGTCCCGCGCAAAGTCCAGAATAGCGTCGGCGCGCTCGAAATTGAACGTGTGCGCATTCGGCCGCAGCATCGGCCATTTCAGCTCGAGCACCGGCACGACCTGCGTGCAATAGGTGCTGATGGCTTCGCCCAGCCTGGGATCGGCTTGCAAATCCCAGAGCGTGGCTGCCGCGCCAAAACCTTGATGGCGCTGGGCAAGCTTCGAGGCCGGCGCTGCGGACGCGGATGCGCCCGCCGCGAGTGCTGCGGCGCCGCCAAGAAGAAATTCGCGTCTGTCGAGCCTGGTCACGGCCGTCCTTTTCGAACCAACGCACCATCGTACCAAGCGGCGCCTCGCGACGCCGGGGTTTCGCCTTGTTGGGTTAACCTCTGCCGCCTGGAAGTCATGGTTCCTTTTCGTGATCGCGCCTTGCTGCTCCAGGAAGGGCAAATTTAACGCTAACGCGCGAAAGCGGCTTTGGAGCTTCATTCGCCGCCCGATCTGCAGACTTATGTGACACTCTTGAGGGATGCTGCGGCGCATTCGCTCGCCCCGCCAGGCCCCATTGATGAACGGCCGCCACACTCGCAAGACCGCTGCCGGTCCCGTGCTCGCATGCTGAATCGCCATTTCTCGATTTATCTCGTCGCCTACATCCTGCCTGCGGCGGTGGGCTTCTTTGCTGTCACGGCTTATACGCGGCTGCTGACGCCGGCGGAGTACGGCGTCTATGTCGTCGGCATCAGCCTCGCCGGCATTCTGGGCGCGATCTTCTTCGCCTGGATCAAGCTGTCGGTGTCCCGCTATCAGGCGATGTCGGCGGAGGTGGATTTTCGCGGCACGGCGATGGTGGCCTTCGGGCTCACCGTCGCGGTGCTCTGCGCCACGACCCCGCTGGTCTTCCTGTTCCGCAGCGACCTCAGTGTCGAGCTGCTGCTTGCCAGCATGTTCGTCGCGATCATGGCCAATGCGGTCGATGTCGGCCAGGAGTTCGAACGCGCCAAGTTGCGGCCCTACCGGTTTGCCGCGATCTCGATCGTGCGCAGCGTGTCGAGCGTCGGCTTCGGCCTTCTCGGCATCTGGCTCGGCTGGGGCGGATTGGGGCTGCTGGCCGCGTTTGGTCTGGGGTCGCTCACCGGCATCGTCCTGAACCTCGTCGGCGACCGCACCAGGATCGCCCGCTTCCAGCGCAGCCAGTTCATGCAGCTCGCGCGCTACGGCCTGCCGCTGACGCTCGCCGGATTGTCCGTTGCGGTCTATTCGGCCTGCGACCGGCTCATCGTCGCCTATCTGCTCGGCAAGGACGCCGCCGGCATCTTCGGCGTTGCCGCAGACCTGCCGCGCCAGTTCATGGTCATGATCGCATCCAGCGTCGCCGCGGCCACCGTGCCGCTGGTGTTCCGGTCATTGTCCGAGAACAGCAAGGAGACGACGCGGGAGCGGCTGACTGAAAGTCTCGAGCTGCTGCTCGTCGTCGTCACGCCCGTTGCGATCTGGCTCGCGCTTGCCGCGGATCAGGTCGCCGGCACGCTCGTCGGCGCGGACTTCCGCGCCGGCGTGTCGGCGCTGCTGCCCATCCTGGTGCTTGCCCGCTTCTTCGGGATCGCCAATCAGTTCTACGTGCAGATCAGCTTCCAACTGGCCGAGCGGCCCTTCATGCTGGCGGCCCAATCATTTCTCACGCTGGTGGTCAGCGTGGTCCTGATGTTCGCGCTGGTCGCCGGCTACGGCCTCTACGGCGCGGCGCTGGCAACGCTCGTAACCGAAGCGATCGGCTTCCTCGTTGCCGTCGTCCTGATGCATCGCGCCCACCCGGTCCCATTCGACCTCGGTCGCCTCGCCGGCATTGCGACCTCCGCTGCGGCGATGGCGGCTGCGATCCTGGCTGCGCGGTCGCAAGCGGGCGGCACCGGCTTCGTGGCGCTCGTCATCGTCAGCCTCGCCGGCGGCCTTGTCTATGTCGGGGCGGCCTGGCTCCTCAACGTCGCCAATATCCGGACGTTGTCGCTGCGTTTCCTGCGAACCTTCAACCGCAAGGCTCTGGGCGCCTAGTCGGCGCTGACGCGGATTGTCGCGCCTGCATCACGGTCCGCAGCCTCTGCGCGATAATTCCCCTCCTGACGCTGTCTCCTGCGGTGAAAGCTATCCGGAAGAGACCGGCAGTCGCCTGCACATGTCATAGCCGAGGCCGGAGCCATGTTCTGCTGCGCTTGAAAAACAACGTCCGTTCTGCTCATTAGGGTCCCAAATTGCGCCGCAATAAGCGCAACGGGATCATCGACTAAAGTCGATAACCAGCGAGGAAACTAAATGATGCGCAAGCTCACTTTGGCCATTGCCTTGATAGCCCCGATGCTGGGTCATGCCGCGTCGGCCGAGGACACCATCAAGATAGGCTACATCGATCCGCTTTCCGGCGGCGGTGCGAGCGTCGGCGAGGGTGGCCTGAAGACCTTTCAGTATCTGGCCGACGAGATGAACGCCAAGGGCGGAATCCTCGGCAAAAAGATCGAGATCGTCGGTCTCGACAACAAGACCAATCCGCAGGAGAGCCTGGTGCAGGCCCAGAAGGCCATCGACGCGGGGGTCCGTTACATTACCCAGGGCAACGGCTCGTCGGTCGCCGCGGCGCTCACGGACTTCATCAGCAAGAACAACACGCGCAATCCCGGTAAGGAAGTCCTGTACTTCAACTACGCCGCCGTCGATCCGAGCCTGACCAACGACAAGTGCAGCTATTGGCATTTCCGCTGGGATGCCAGCTCCGACATCAAGATGGAAGCGCTCACCAACTACGTGAAGGACACGCCTTCGGTCAAAAAGGTGTATCTGATCAACCAGGACTATTCTTTCGGCCAGTCGGTGCGCAGTGATGCGCGCAAGATGCTGGGCGCCAAGCGCCCTGACGTCCAGATCGTCGGCGACGAGCTGCATCCGCTGCTCAAGGTCACCGATTTCTCGCCCTACATCGCCAAGATCAAGGCGTCCGGCGCCGACAGCGTCATCACCGGCAATTGGGGCCAGGACATCGCGCTGCTGCTCAAGGCTGCCGCCGATGCCGGGCTGAAGGTCAACTGGTACACGTATTATGCCGGCGGCGCCGGTGGCCCGACCGCGATCAAGCAGACCGGTCTCGATCACCAGGTCTTCCAGATCACCGAAGGCTTCGCCAATTCGGGCAACCAGGTGGCAATGGATTTCGAAAAGGCGTTCCGCGCCAAGGTCGGCATCTCGCTGTGGTATCCGCGTGCGGTCAACGAGATGCGCATGTTCAAGGCGGCCGCCGAGAAGGCCAACTCGGTCGACCCGGTGAAAGTCGCGGCGGCGCTCGAGGACCTGAAGTTCGAGGTTCTCGACGGCGGCCAGGGCCTCATGCGCAAGGACGACCACCAGTTCTTCCAGCCGATCTACATCTCGTCCTTCGGCAAGCTCGCCGCCAACGAGCCGTTCGATGAGGAGAACACCGGCTGGGGCTGGCATCCGGTTTCCAAGGTCGACACGCCGCAGGCCATGGTCTCCACGACCTGCAAGATGGCGCGGCCGTAATCACCGAACCGTCGTTTTCCCGTGGCCGGCATCGGTCTCGGGAGGACGGCGGCCGGACGACGTCTGATCGGGCGATATTCACCCGGGGCCAAGGCCCCGGCCAGAGATGAGTGCGCTGTGCTTGAACTCATTGTCATTTCGACCTTGAACGGTGTGCTGTTCGGCATGCTGCTCTTCCTGCTGTCGAGCGGGCTCACCGTCATCTTCAGCATGATGGGCGTGCTCAACTTCGCCCATGCCAGCTTTTACATGCTCGGCGCCTTCTTCGGCTTCCAGCTCACCAAATGGATCGGTTTCTGGCCGGCGCTGGTGCTGGCGCCGTTGCTGGTCGGCGCCATCGGCATGGCCGTGGAGCGCTATGGCCTGCGCAACACGCACAAGCACGGCCACGTCGCGGAACTGCTGCTGACGTTCGGCCTCGCGTTCGCGATCGAAGAGATCGTGTCGATGATCTGGGGCAAGAGCCCGGTCGACTACCGCGTGCCCACGCTGCTCGACTTCCCGGCCTTCACGATCTTCTCGACAAACTATCCCGCCTACAAGCTCTTCATGCTGGCCGTCTCGGTCGTGATCTTCATCGCGCTGCTGATCGTGCTCAAGCGCACCCGCGTCGGCCTGATCGTGCAGGCGGCGCTGACGCATCCGCACATGGTTGGCCATCTCGGCCACAATGTCGGCCGCGTGTTCATGGCGGTGTTCGGCGTCGGCAGCGCGCTGGCCGGCCTTGCCGGTGTCATTGCCGGTCCCGCGCTGGTGACGCAGTCTGACATGGCCGCGGCGCTCGGACCGATCCTGTTCGTGGTGATCGTGTTCGGCGGACTCGGATCGCTGCCGGG
Organism: Bradyrhizobium sp. TM239; assembly: GCF_036247985.1. Taxonomy (NCBI): domain Bacteria; kingdom Pseudomonadati; phylum Pseudomonadota; class Alphaproteobacteria; order Hyphomicrobiales; family Nitrobacteraceae; genus Bradyrhizobium; species Bradyrhizobium sp. TM239. The sequence continues at coordinate 64,957 of NZ_BTIR01000004.1, forward strand.
CGCCTTCGTCGCCTCGCTGGTCATCGGCCTGGTGCAGACTTTTGCGGTGGCGCTCGATGGTTCGCTCGCGAGTGCGTTCGGCCCGCTCGATCCGTCGGCCGGTCCTTCCGTGCTCACCGACATCTGGAATGTCACCATCGCCCAGGTCGCGCCGATCGTGCCTTATCTGCTGCTGGTGATCATCCTGATCGTACGCCCCATGGGCCTGATGGGGACGCGCGAGTCATGAACGCCAAGGTGACCCCGACATCGACTCCGACATTGAAGACTGCAGACAAGCCCGCCGGCGACGGCCTCCGCTTCTACGGCATCTGGCTGCTCGGCATCGCCGCGCTGATCGTCCTGCCGATGCTATTTTCCTCCGGCGGCTCGCTGACATCGTTCAGCCTGATCGGCATCGCGATCGTCTTTGCGCTGTCCTACAACATCCTGCTCGGCCAGACCGGCCTGCTGTCGTTCGGTCATGCCGTGCATTACGGCCTTGGCGGCTTCGCGGCCTGCCACATGATGAACGCCGTGGTCTCGCATGGATGGCCGATCCCGCTGCCCTTCATCCCGCTGTTCGGCGGGCTCGGCGGCCTTGTGTTCGCAATCATCATCGGCTGGGTGATGACCAAGCGCGCCGGCACGGTGTTCGCGATGATCTCGCTCGGCATCGGGGAGCTGGTGGCATCGTCCTCGCTGATCCTGCGCTCGGTGTTCGGCGGCGAAGCCGGCATCACCACAGACCGCACCGCGTTGCCAAAAATGTTCGGCTGGTCGTTCGGCCCGCAGCTTCAGGTCTATTATCTCATCGCGTTCTGGCTGGTGCTGTCGGCGATCGCAATGTACGCGCTGACTCGGACGCCACTCGGGCGGATCAGCAATGCCGTCCGCGACAACCCTGAACGCGTCCAGTTCATCGGCTACGACCCGCACGTGGTCCGCTATCTCGCCTTCTGCTTTGCCGGCTTCTTCGCCGGTGTCGCCGGCGGGCTCGCCGCGATCAATTTCGAGATTGCGAACTCCGCCTATCTCGGCGCGATCCAGTCGGGCCTCGTGCTGTTCTCGACTTTCATCGGCGGCACTGCCTATTTCTTCGGGCCGATCCTCGGCGCGATCCTGGTGACCTATCTCCAGCTTGGGCTGACCAGCGTCACCAGCGTGTGGCAGCTCTATTTCGGCATCATCTTCATCGGCATCGTGATGTTCTCGCCTGGCGGCATTGCCGGCCTCTTGATGATGCACCGGCCGCTGGTTCGTGCGGGTGCGCTGTGGACGGTGATCCCCTCCTATCTCGTCGCCGTCGTGCCGACCCTGGCGCTGACCTGCGGCGTCATCCTGACCATCGAGACGGTTGCGCGCTATTCCGGCGGCGAGACCATCAACCTGCTTGGCATTGGCTTCAAGCCGACCTCGCCGGTGACATGGATGGTAGCCGCAGTTCTCGTGGTCGGCGGCGCTTTCGTCGCGCGGCTGACCTGGCGGCGGATCGCCGACGCGTGGGACAGGGCCGCGACGGTCGCCCGTGACCGGGGGTATCTGGCATGAGCGAAGCGGTCTCTGGCATGAGCGAAGCGGTCTCTGGCATGAGCGGAGCGGTGTCTGAAAAGAGCGGACCGGTCCCCGGAAGAAGCGCAGCCATCGAGGTCCGCGCCGTCGAAAAACGTTTCGGCAATGTCGGCATTATCCGCGATCTCAACCTGAGCGTCGCGCAAGGCGAGCGTCACGCCATCATCGGGCCGAACGGTGCGGGCAAGTCGACAACATTCAACCTGATTAGCGGTCATATCAAGCCGACCTCGGGTGAGGTGAAGCTGAACGGCGAGGTGATCTCGGGCTTGCGGCCATTCGAGATCAACCGGCGCGGCCTGTCGCGCTCGTTTCAGGTCACCAACGTATTCGCGCGGATGTCGGTCTGGGAGAACGTGCGCTGCGCCGTGCTGTGGGCGACCGGGCATCGCTACGCCTTCTGGAAGAATGTCGACAGCCTGCCCGAGGTACGCGAGCGGACCGCGAAGATCCTGGACGACATCCATCTCACGCATCGGCGCGACGTGCCGGCCGGTCTTTTGACTTATGCGGAGCAGCGCGAGCTCGAGATTGGCGTCACCATCGCCAGCGGCGCCACCGTCGTCATGTTGGACGAGCCGACCGCCGGTATGAGCCACGCCGAAACCGACCGCGCGGTATCGCTGATCCGCCGGCTGACCGAGGGCAAGACCCTCGTCATCGTCGAGCACGACATGAGCGTCGTATTCGGCCTCGCCGATCGCATCTCGGTCCTGGTGTACGGCCACATCATCGCGTCGGGTACGCCGGAAGAGATTCGGCGCGACCCGAAGGTCAAGGAAGCCTATCTCGGCGAGGAAGCACACTGATGCTCGAGGTCAGGGATCTCCACGCCTATTACGGCAAGAGCCACATCCTTCAGGGCGTCGATCTCGACGTTGCCGCGGGTGAGGTCGTGAGCTTGCTTGGCCGTAACGGCGTCGGCCGGTCGACGACGGTCAAGGCCATCATGGGCGAGGTCGCCCCGCAGGGAACGATCCGCTTCAAGGGCAAGGATATTGTCGGGCTGCCGAGCCACAAGATCGCGCGGCTCGGGCTCGGCTATGTGCCTGAACATCGCGACATCTTCCCGAGCCTCACGGTTCGGCAGAACCTCCTGCTCGGCATCAAGGATACGCGGCGTCCGGGCAAATGGCGGCTCCAGGACATGCTCGACATGTTCCCCAATCTCGCCGCTCGCGCCGATACGGCCGCAGGCGTGCTGTCCGGTGGCGAAAAGCAGATGCTGACGACCTGCCGGACGCTGATGGGGGATCCTGACCTCATCATGATCGACGAGCCAACGGAAGGGCTCGCTCCGCTCATCGTGCAGCAGGTGGGGGACCTCATTGCGCGCATCGCCGAGGCGGGCGTCGCTATCCTTCTCGTCGAGCAGAAGCTGTCGATCGCGCTCCGTATTTCCAAGCGCGTCTACATCATGGGGCACGGCCGCGTCGTGTTCGAGGGCACCCCCGACGAGCTCAAGGCCAATGCCGCCGTGCGGCAGGAGTGGCTCGAGGTCTGACGCGGACGAGACCACGTGACGTGCGCGCACCATACAGCGGCTGCGGGATGCGCATACGCATCTGAACGATGCCGGCATGAAGCTGTTCGGCGACGTGATCGGCGAATAGGATCGACGTCTCGTGACGGGCGGGCAGGGCGCCAGCCGTGCCCGCCCGCAATTGCTCCACTCGATCTTCCTTCAGCCATAGTGAAACGACGATGACAGCGACCGGCCCCCTCAGCGGAATCCGCGTTCTCGATCTGACGAGCGTGCTGTTTGGCCCCTATGCCGCGCAGATGCTGGGCGACTGGGGCGCCGATGTGATCAAGGTGGAGCCGACCGCCGGCGACACCTGGCGCTACACCGGCGTGTTTCGCAACCGCGGCATGAGCGGCCAGTTCATGGCGGTCAACCGCAACAAGCGCAGTCTCGCACTTGATCTCAAGCATCCGGACGGCAAGGCGGCGCTGGCAAAACTGATCCCGACCGTCGATGCGCTCGTCACCAACGTGCGGCCCGCCGCGATGGCGCGGCTCGGCTTCGGCTACGAGGCCTGCGCCAAACTCAATCCGCGTTTGATTTACGCCGCCGCCACCGGCTTCGGCCAGGACGGCCCGTGGGCGGCGCGCCCCGCCTTCGACGAGATCATCCAGGCCGCGTCGGGCCTGGCGTCCTCGATCGGATCGGACGAGGAGCCGGCATTCGTCCCGAGCCTGATAGGCGACAAGATTTGCGCGATGGCGATGGTCGGCGCGGTCTCTGCCGCCCTGTTTCGCCGCGAGCGCACCGGGCAGGGCCAGATGGTCGAGGTGCCCATGCTCGAAACCATCGCCGGCTTCAACAGCATCGAGATGCTGGGCGGTCACGCCTTCGATCCGCCGATCGGCCCGACCGGCTACAAGCGGATGAAGAACCGGCGCCCGGTGCGGACCAAGGACGGCTGGCTGACCATGTTGCCTTATTCCGGGGACAATTGGTGCGCCTTCTTCGAGGCGGTCGGCCGCCCCGAACTGAGCGATGAGCTCGGCGTACGCGATCCCGTGGTGCGCTCGCAGAACATCGACAAGATCTACGACCGCATGAGCGAGATCGGGCCGACCCGCACCACAGCGGAATGGGAGGAACTGTTGCTGCGGCTGGACGTGCCGCACACCGCCTTCGCCCGGCTCACCGAGATCGGCGAGCAGCCGCATCTTGCCGCCGTCGGGTTGTTTGCCGACATCGATCATCCCACCGAAGGCCGGATCCGGCAGGCCCGCCCCGCGACGAAGTTCTCGGAAAGCCCGGCCAGCATCCGCCGCGCGGCGCCTCGCCTCGGCGAGCATTCGCGCGAGGTGCTGCGCGAGGCCGGCTTGAGCGATGTGGAAATCCAGGCGGCGATCGACAGCAAGGCGGTCGGCACCGCGGACTAAGCCGTTCGGGAGGCGTTAAAACACGATCCGGACAAAGTGCGCGGTTTTCCGAAAAGATGATGCTTCAACGACAACCCAAAGCGCGATGAGGCTTCATCCTGCTCGCATCGCGCGTTGCTCGCGACGTCGGACGAGGCCCCTGGCCCCCGTCGTCTTTAGCTCTGGAAGGGCCCATTGGCTAGGCTATCGCTCGCTTCCGTCGGGAAGCGGACCGGCCGGGCCGGGTTCCAGGCTGAGGGCGATTTTGTTCGAGCGAGCCATATTGACCAGTCACTTCTGTGGCTCGCCGGCCATGAATCAAGACCGCCGACTTGAGCCGGTCATGGCCGCACCGTCAGCGCGCCGTCGGTCGTGAGCGGGCAATCGCATATGCTTCGCGGCGGCATCGGAGCAAGCGTGCCAAGCCGCCACGAATGACCGAAATTCTACTGGAGCGGTGATCGCCTCCTGGTCCCCGCATCGTAGACCAGGATCTGCAACATCGGGAATCTGCCGAGCAGCTCGGCGCCAGCTTCTCGGGCCGCCGCTTCGCTGTCGTAGCGAGTCTTGAAGTGGCCATCGACCACAAGAGAGAAGCCGTCGGCCGGAGCTATGTCAGCTCTCTGAATGGTCCGAGGTTCGACGTCGTCGGCTTGCGCGATCGGTTTTTTCATGGGGTACCTTCATTGCAGCAGGCGGCGCGAGGCGTCATTGCGCCACACCGTCTAGGCGTCCCTCACGATTTCGGGCTTGTCATACAACACCGCGTTCAGGAGGGAACTGTGAACCTCGATCTTGCCGTTGTAGGTGATGAAGCCGAGCTTGCGGAATTTGTTCATGAAGAAGCTGACCCGCGAGCGGGTTGTTCCGATCATCTCCGCGAGCGTCTCTTGGCTAATCTGCGCTGCGATAGGCTGAGAGGCGCCATCCTTGCCGAAATTCGCCAGCAGCAGCAGAAGACGCGCAAGTCGCTTCTCGCTCGAATTGAACAGCTGGTCGATCAGGTCTTCCTCGATGCGGCTGTTTCGGCTGAGCAGATAGCCCATGAACAATTCGGAAAATTTCGGCTCGCTCTTGAGTGCGGCGAGCATCGCTGATCTCGTGATGGACGTGATCACGCAAGGCTCCATCACCACCGTTGTCGAAATCCGCAAGAGCTGGCCGTTCAGGCAACCTTCGCCGAAGAATTGTCCGGGCTCCATGATTCCGACCACGGCCTCCTTGCCCTGCTCGGAGACGACGAGAACCTTGATCCTCCCCTTCTGGATGTAGAAGACCGTGTCCGCGGCGTCGCCCTGCGAGAAGACGATTTGGTTCTTGTCGACTTTCAGTATGGCTTTGCCCTCGCCGACTTTGGCGAGAAAGACTTTCGGGTCGAACGTGCCTTTCGGCGCTTTTGCCATGACGTCGTCAAAACCTGATCGGAGGACGTTCAGTTTAGCAGGATCGGTGCCGAGCGCGTTAGGCAAATCCCCGCTCCCGCCCGCGGGTTCCTCTGAGCGACGACGACGTGCATATGAACATATCCGGTGAAAGCCTTTTCGTCATATTGGCCGTGGGCATCGCGGCCGGCTCGCTCGCGGTCCGGATCGTCATGGGGACAGGTTTGGGCCTTGTCGGGCGAGAGTCTGCCTGGAACGAACGTCACCACGGGTACTTGGTTATGGCGACCGGATGTGAAGCCCACTCATCATATCTGATGAATGGCGGCCCTGGTTCGCACCCCCGTGCCAGGGCCGCTTCCTCGAACGTTCCAGCCGCTACTTGGCTGGTCTCATCGGATCGTCCATGGATGTCTTTTGGACGTTCCCGCACTTGGAGCATTCGAAGATCCGCAGATCGGGACCCTCGCAACTTGGTCCGACGTGGATCAGCATCATGCGGCGCTGGCACGCCGGGCAGAGTGGTCTGGGTATCGGAATCAGCGTCGGTTCTGGACGAGCATAGACCTCGGACATATGAAGCTCCTGTCCAAATGGCGGGGTATGCTGTACCCAAAGCCGCCGCCGATGACAGCCGATTCGTTTCGGCTGCGACGCGGTGAGCATCCCGCGCGACGAGGTTGACCTCTGTTCAATATTGCTCACATTGCCGAAAATGGCCGCTGGTCGGCGAATATGTCACGCTTTCAGCTGGCGGCCGTGAGCAATATTGCTCAGCGGCACGCCCCGGCAAGGATCAATATGAGAATGCGCGGGGCACGACCCAAGGGCTGCCGCCGCAAGCGTCCGTGGCCGATAACCGTGCTTCTTGGACGACATGTTCCGGAGCACAGCAGATGACTCGAGGGACGCCGGAAAATCGCGCATCGGCGCAGCTGCTCGCGCGTTATCGCGCGCCCGACAGTGCGCGCGGCACCCTCGAACTGGCGATCACGGCGGTACCTTTCCTCGGCCTTTGGGCTCTGGTCTGGGCCGCTCTCGACCACGGCTATTGGCTTGCTCTGCTTCTCGAGATACCCGCGGCAGGCTTGCTGGTCCGCCTGTTCATGATCCAGCACGATTGCGGACACGGCTCGTTCTTCCGCGGCCGCGTTGCGAACGATTGGGTCGGCCGAGCCATCGGCGTGATGACACTGACGCCATACGATTACTGGCGGCACAACCATGCACGCCATCATGCGAATTCCGGCAATCTCGATCACAGGGGCTTGGGTGACATCGATACGTTGACCGTGCGCGAGTTTCTCGGGCAGTCGCGATGGCGCCGGACGCTGTATCGTTTGTATCGCCATCCCGTCGTGATGTTTGGCGTAGGTCCCACGTATCTGTTCATCTTGAAGCATCGATTGCCGGTGGGGGGCATGCGCCGCGGCTGGAAGCCCTGGCTGAGCACGATGGGCACGAACATCGTGATCGGGGCTCTCGTCGCAGCGGCGATCCGGCTGGTCGGCTATGGGCCGTTCCTGCTGGTACACCTGCCGATCATCGTTCTGGCGGCGTCGATCGGTGTCTGGTTGTTCTACGTCCAGCACCAGTTCGAGCATACCTACTGGTCTCGCGACGAGACCTGGAATTTTCAAGAAGCTGCGTTGCACGGCAGCTCCCACTATCAATTGCCAGGCGTGTTGCGGTGGTTCACGGCAAATATCGGCATCCACCACATTCATCATTTGTCCAGTCGAATTCCCTGCTATCGTTTGCCGGACGTGCTGCGCGACCATCCGCAGCTCGCTGGCGCGGCGCGGATCACACTGCGCCAGAGTTTGCGGACCGTGCGGCTGACCCTGTGGGACGAGGAGCGGCAGCGGCTCGTCTCTTTTGGAGAGGCCGCCATGATCTCGGGGATTGTGCGCACCCTTCCATAGCGTGGCTGCCGAATGTCTTGAATCCATGCGCCCCGTCGTTGCGTCTCCGGGAGAGGCCGATCGGAAGGCGACGGGCGTTCAGCAAGGGTCTGGACGCCGAAGCGCTGTCGGGCGACGACGGGTCGCCTAGCCAAGACGTGTATGCGGCGATCTGTGATCCAATTGTGATCTGTGGCGCGCCCGGTTCCGTTCCGGACGGACATCGGGGATTGCGCCATCTCCAGGGTGGACATTCTGACGCGGGCGTCGGCCCCAAGCTCGACGCCGGCTTCACCCGCGGGCTACCCTTCCTCCGGTCCGGGCTGTCGTATATGAGAGATTTGTCACCCGCGCGCCGGATATTCCCGCAATCGGCTCGGAACGGTGTCTGCGATTTCTTAATTGAAAGATCGCAATCTGATAGTTGGCCGACGGACTGGCATTTCGACCGAGGATGGCATGAAAAACGGACTGACGACGGCGCAATCCACCGTAGCGATGCGACGTTGGGGGCCTCCCGGAATGGTGATCTTGGCGGCGATGCTCGCTTTGACGGCAATTGGCCCGGCGATTGCGGCCAAGCAGGGGCGTCAGCCGGCCGAGGCGGTGGCGCAGCGCCAGGCCGGCGAGCCGATCATGGCGATCGTGTCGATCAAGAGCCAGCAGGTCACGTTCTACGATGCCGAGGGCTGGATCCTGCGCGCGCCGGTGTCGACCGGCACCACGGGACGCGAGACGCCGGCCGGCGTCTTCGCCATCGTCGAGAAGGACAAGGACCACCGCTCGACCATGTATGACGATGCCTGGATGCCGAACATGCAGCGCATTACCTGGAACGGCATCGCGCTGCATGGCGGACCGCTGCCCGGCTATGCCGCTTCGCACGGCTGCGTGCGCATGCCCTTCGGCTTTGCCGAGAACCTGTTCGACAAGACCAATATCGGGATGCGGGTGATCATCTCGCCGGACGATGCGGCCCCGATCGATATCACGCACCCCCTGCTGTTCGCGCCGAAGCGGGAAGCCATCGCGGCGGCTCCGGGCCGCATCGACAAGCTCTCCGCCGAGGCCGAGGAGGCCGTTCGGGCCGCCGACGAGGCCAAGAAGGCCGCATCAGCGGCCGCGAAGGAAGCGGCCTCGCTGCCCGCATCGTTGCGCAAGCTCGAACAGCAGAAGGCTCGCGCAGACGCCGAGCTCGCCTTCGCCGACAAGACGCTCGCGAACGCAAAGACCGACCAGGCCCGCGCCAAGGCCGAGGAGTTGAAGCAGAAGGCCGCGACCAGGGCCGCCGACGCAGCGACGCTGCTCGATGCCGCCAAGGCCGCCGCGCAGCCGAAGCGGGATGCCGTCGCCGCCACGAAGGAGGCCGCGAAGGCCACCGCGGCCAGGAAGGCCGACGCCGTGAAGGCTGCGACCGACGCAAAGCTCGCGCTCGAGCCGGTCTCGGTCTACATCAGCCGCGCGACGCAGAAGCTCTATGTGCGGCGGAACACGCACAAGCCGGCGCCCGACGGCGGCGGCGAGGTGTTCGATACCAGCATCGAGGTTCCCGTTACCATCCACAATCCCGACCAGCCGATCGGCACGCATATCTTCACCGCGATGGCGAAGACCGACACGGGTCTGCGCTGGAGCGGGGTCACGATCGAAAACGGCGACGCGGCCAGGAATGCACTCGACCGCATCACCATCCCGCAGGAGGTGTGGGATCGCATCGCGCCGACCGCGTTGCCGCGCTCCTCGATCATCATCTCGGACGAGCCGCTGAGCAGCGAGACCAATTACCGTACCGAATTCGTCGCGGTGCTCAGCAACCAGCCGCAGGGCGGCTTCATCACGCGCAAGCCGACCGCGCCCGCCATGATCGCCAGCGATGACGGCTGGGACAATGGCGGTAACGGCTTCGGTTTTTTCTACCAGCGTGACCCCTACGTGCAGCCGGCCAATCCGCGCCGGCAGCGCGGCCAGTACCAATATTATCAGTCGACGCAGCCGATGCAGCGAAGCTGGTGGTAGGACGCAGGGCGGCAGCCCGGACCGCGGCCTAAAGCGGAATGTGTTTTGGTTGAAGCGTTGCGTACCGAGAGCTCAGATGACCTCTCCTCGTCGGGAAGAGGTCATCTCCAGCGCCGATCGGGCCTGACGCCGTCGTGCTTTGGCAGCTACGGACGCGCTTCGATCACCATAGCCTGAATCTTGCCCTCGACCGGGCCGGCGCCATGACGCGTCCGGATCGTCTCGGCGACGATGTCGGTCGCGGCCTGAAGCTTGCTGGCATCCCTCGCCTCGATCTCGCTGCGCAGCGGCGTGCCCTGGCAGAGGGCGAGCGCGACATATTCGGGCGATGGCGCGCGGCTTGTTTCAGATCGCGTCTCGATCGAGATGTCGCGAAAGCCGGCACGTTCGAGGTCGGCTTTGATGACGGCCTTGTCGTGATAGCCGTGGGGCGTGCGAACCATGAAGCGCGGCGGGTCGTTGGGAAACAGCTTGCCGAGCGCGACTGTCGCTTCATGCGTCAGCACATTGTCCTCGATCCGATCCCAGACGTTGAACACGAACGTGCCGTCCGGTTTCAGGACGCGCTTCACCTCTCCGTAAGCCTTGATCCGGTCCGGAAAGAACATCGCGCCGAACTGGCAGCAGACCACGTCGAATCCGGCGTCGTCGAAGGGCAGGACCGATGCATCCGCCTGGCGCCAGCTGATGCGGTCATCGTCCGCCTGACGCTGCGCGGCGACCGCGAGCATGGGCTCGTTGAGGTCGGTTGCAACGTAACGGATGCCGCGCGGCAGCGCCGCCGCCACGGCGCGCGTCACTGCGCCTGTGCCCGCGGCGATCTCGAGCAGCGCGGAGGGCGAGCGAGCGGCAATGCGTCTTGCGATGTCCTCCGCATAGACGGAGAAGAACATCGGGACAAGATACTCGTCGTAGATCTTCGGAATCGAGCCGGCAAAAACCTTGTCAGTGTCGGACATGATTGCCTCGCTGAAGGTTTGAACACGGGGCTCAAATTAGCACGGTTTGGCGCCGGCTGCGCCGAAAACGATGCGACGGTCGCTCCTACGATCGACCGCCGCCGACCTCGCAGATCGGCCGCGTGCCGTCCCAGCTCATCGCGGCTTGCCGGACCTTCTCGAAGAACGGCCCCTTGGTGCCGCTGATGTCGGAGATCTCGATCACCGTGCCCGGATGGGCCTGCGTGTCGAAATAGGCAAAGCGCCCCTTGTCGCCGCCGATCTGGCCTTCATGCCCGATCCTGTAACCGAGCCCGATCGCCTTGTCGTAGAGCGCCTGGTAGTCGTGGCTCCAGTAGGACATGTGCTGGAGGCCTTCGTGCCCGGCGTCGAGGAATTCCTTGTACAGCGAGGGCGCGTCGTTGCGCTGCTGGATCAGCTCGATCTGGAGATCGCCGGAATTGGCCAGCGCGATGCTCATCTCGACCGCGGAGTCCTGGCCGCGGTGGCGAAACCAGTCGGTCTTGACGCGGTCCATGTAGTACCAGGGGCCGACACCCATCACCTCGATCCAGTGCTTCATCGCGGCCTGGATGTCCCGCACCACATATCCGTTTTGGCGCACCGCGCCGAAGATGCGGCTCATGCCCGCGCTCCTGTTCTCAACCCGCTCACTTGACCTCGATGCCCGCGTCCTTGGCAACCTGCTTCCAGGCTACGATGTCGCGGGCGTTGATGTCGCGCTGTTCCTCGCCGGGGACGAATTGCGGCGTGATGCCGAGCTTCAGCAGCTTCTCCTTGACCTCGGCATCGCCGAGCGCATCCTTCAGCGCCGCCGACAATTTCTGCGCAATCGGCGGCGCGAGGCCCGCGGGCGCATACATCGCCCAGGACAGGCTACGGTCGAACGGCACGCTCTGCTCCTTGTAGCTGGCGACATCCGGCAGGCTCGGCGAGCGCTCGCCGCAGGCGGCCAGCGCCTTGATCGAGCCGTCCTTCACCAGCGGCGTCGCGGTCGCCACGTCGAGTGTGGCCAGCGAAATGTGTCCGCCGAGCAGGTCGCCGGCAAGCTTTGCGATGCCGTTGAACGGCACATGGTCCATCTTGATGCCGGTCTGCTGCATTAGGATCTCCGCGCAGAATTGTCCGGTCGAACCGACGCCCCAGCTGCCATACTGGATCGGCTCGCCCTTCTTGGCGAGCGCGATCAGGCCCTTGATGTCGTTGGCCGCAAAATCCTTGGTCGCCACCAGGATGATCGAGGAGACGCCGACGCGACCGATCGTGGTGAAATCCTTGATCGAATCATAGGGCAGCTTTGGGTAGATCGCGGGGGCCAGCACGTGCGTGGTCATTCCGCCGACCGTGATGGTGTAGCCGTCATTCGCAGATGTCGCGACCATCTGCGTGCCGAGCGTGCCGGCAGCGCCCGTGTGGTTCTCGATATAGATGCTCTGCCCCAGCGTCTTGCCCATCTTGTCGGCGAGCAGCCGGCCGACCACGTCGCCCCCGCCGCCCGCCGCGTAGGGCAGCAGCATCTTGATCTTGTGCGTGGGATAGGCGGCAGGATCTTCGGCGTGTGACGGCAGTGCCGCCGACAGCAATGCGAGAAACGAAAGCGTGACGGTGCGCAGCATCATGATGGCATTCCCTAATCTTCGAAACGAAATCTGTAGGCATCGCCGTGCCTGATTACGCGACCCGCGGTCGGTGCCGGAAAATGGCCGGTGAGCAGATAGCTCGGCGTATCCGCCAGCTCTTCCAGCAGCGCCATGCGCGTTGCGAGCGCCGCGGTCGGATCGACGTCGGCGGCATTCGACAGCCACGGCGCGGCGCACTGGATTGGATGATGAATGACGTCGCCGGACATCACCGCGTGATCGTGGCCGCCGGTGATGTGGATCTGCATGTTGCCGGCGGTGTGCCCGGGTGCCGGCGCAAAGCGCAAGGCCGCATCGCGGTCGTCGAATAGGCGATGGTCGGTCTCGACGAATTCGGCAAGGCCGGCCGCCACCACCGGCAGCACGGAATCCTCGAACGAGCCGTGGTTCACCGGGCGCTTCGGCGCGGCGTTGTGCGCGGCCTCGAAGTGCCGGTATTCGGCGCGGCCCATCAGATAGCGCGCATTGGGAAAGGTCGGCACCCAGCGTCCGTCGATCAGCCGCGTGTTCCAGCCGACATGATCGACATGCAGATGCGTGCACATCACGAAGTCGACCTGTTCGGGCGCAACGCCCAGCGCCTGCAAATTCTCCAGATAGGGTTGGTCGAGGTTGTTCCACGCCGGCACACGCGGCCGCCTCTTGTGATTGCCGCAGCAGGTGTCGACGATCGCGGTCCAGCGCGGCGTGCGCACGAGATATGAGTGGTGGCTGAGGATGAAGCGGCCGGTCTCCGGCTCGATGTAGCGGTGATCGAGCCAGCTCCGGTTCTCCGCGATCACCTCGTCGGTGACATTGGCGAACAGCCAATCCTTCTCGAAGGCGAGCGCGGGGATCTCGCTGACGAGATCGACCCGCATGCTGCCGATCGTCACCTGCCGCATCGGTCAGTTCTTCAGCAGGTCGCCGAACGGCACCCAGCGCGTGCCGTCGAAACGGATCAGCTGCAGGCTCGTCATCGGCGTATAGCGCTCGGGCGAGTTGCTCACCGCGGTGCCGTTGATCAGCATCGGCAGGCGCACGTCCTTCATGGTCGTCGCCTGCTTCATCACATTGGCGCGGGTGAGGTCATTGCCGGAGGCCTTCAGCACCGTCACCAGCGTTTGAGCGATGGTGTAGCCGTAGACGTTGAGCCAGTCGCTCTTGTTGGTATCAGGCATGTACTTGTCCATGAACGCCAGCCACTCCCGGTAACCGAGGTCATCCTTGTTGGCCGGATCGGTCGCGTCCTTCAGATATTGGCTGGAGATGACACCGGTGGAATTGTCCTTGCCTGCCGGCTCCAGCACGCCGCTGATCGAGGCCGAGACGTTGGAGATGATGGTCGTCGGCTTCCAGCCGATCTCACCGATCTTGCGGATCGCCTGAGCCGCGAACTTCGGCGTCGCCGCGACCAGCACGACATCGGCACCCGCGGTCTTCAACTGCAAAATCTGGGTGTCGACGGTCGGGGCCGAGGTCTCATAGGCCGCGCGCGCGACGATCGCTTCGCCGCCACCGAGGCCCTCTTCGAGCGCCTTCAGGTAGTCCTTGCCGAGATCGTCGTTCTGGTAGAGCACGCCGATCTTCGCATTGGCGTGGCTCGCCTTGATGTATTTTGCGTAGGCGATCGCCTCGTCGCGATAGGTCGGCTGCCAGCCGATTGTCCACGGAAAGTTCTTGGGATCGTCCCACTTCGCCGCGCCCGAGCCGAGAAAGAGCTGCGGCACCTTGCGGTCGTTGAGATATTTGTGCACGGCGCTGTTGGTCGGCGTGCCGACGCCGCCGAAGATCAGCAGCACTTCCTCGCTCTCGACCAGCCGCCGTGTCTGCTCCACCGTCTTCGGCGGGCTGTAGGCATCGTCGGCGATGATCATCTGGATGCGCCGCCCGTTGACGCCGCCGTTGTCATTCACTTTCCGGAAATAGGCCTCCGCCGATTTCGCGATCTGCGCGAAGGCCGACACCGGGCCGCTCAGCGGCGCGGTGGTGCCGATCTTGATGGTCTTGTCGTCGGCGCCGGGATCGTATTTTGCGGTTTGGGCTGAGGCGATACCGGCCGCGAGCAGCGGCAACAGGATGCAGGCCGCAGTGAGGCGAGGGCGGGCGAAGCGCGCCATGGGTCGTCTCCCAAAAATTGCTCTCCGCCTCTCGATCGAGCGGAGTTGAAACGCGAGAAACAGCGCCCGAAGGCTTGCGGGCCGCAACCGTTGCCGCCAGAGTTGGCGAGACGAACGATCGTTCGTACGGTTGACTAGCGAACGATCGTTCGTTAGTCAAGTCGCATGGCTCTCCACACCACAAGCGCGGCGGAAGCGGCTGCGCCCACGACGCGCGAGCGCATCCTCACCGAAGCGCTCAATCTGTTTGCGCAGAGCGGCTATGGCGGCGCCTCGATGCGCGAGCTCGCGCGCCGCGTCGGCATTCGCGAGAGCAGCCTCTACAATCATTTCCCCGGCAAGGCCGCGATCCTGGAAGCGATCGTCAGCGAGCATGGCCCCGCCAGTTCAGCGAGCCGCCTTGAGGAGGCCCGCTACAAGCAGCTGGCGCGCCAGCCCGCAGCGTTCTGCCGCCAGTTCGCGCTCGACCTCGTCGAGCAATGGTCCGATCCGCGCGAGCACCAGTTCCAGAAGGTGATCACGGCCGAGCGTAACCGCGTCCCCGGCATCCGCGCCAAATTCGCCGATCATTTCTACGCGCGCGAGCAGAGCATGATGACGGACTATTTCCGCGGCTTTGCGCTCGCCGGCCTGGTCAAGACGCCGGACCCGCGTGAGACCGCGCGGCTGTTCGCGGCCGGCCTGATCTACATCCGCCTCGAGCATTACGTGATGGGCGCAGCGCCCTCGCCGCGGCCGAAGGTGATCGAGGCGATCGACCGCTATCTCGCCTTCTTCCTGTCGCTGATCGCGGCAGGCGAGGACACCGACAACAAGAAACGAAAGCCCAAGGGAGAAACGCGTGGCAAGGCTGCCCCTGATTGATCCGGAGACGACGAGCGGCGACATCCGCGCCTCGTTCGACCGCATGCCGGTCAAGCTCAACATCTTTCGCATGATGGCCCATGCCGAGGCCAACATGATCCCGGCGATGCGGCTCGGCAATTCGATCCTGCACAAGCAGAAGCTCAGCGCGGTCAACCGCGAGCTCTTGATCCTCCAGGCCGCCCAGCTCGAGGGCGGCGCCTATGAATGGCGCCAGCATGTTCCGATCGCGCTCGGCGTCGGCTGCACGCAGGCGCAGGTCGATGCGGTCGAACGCGGCGATTACGACGCCGGCGCGCTGAGCGAGGCCGAGAGTGCGCTGCTGAATTTTGGGCGCGAGGTGGTCGCGAACGTCCGCGTGCCCGAGGCGATTTTCGCCGCTGCCCGCGCGCATTTCAGCGACCAGGAGATCGTGGAATCCATCGTCGCGCTCGGCTTCTACATGATGATGGCGCGCCTGACCGAAGCGACCGAAACCGATCTCGATCCTGCCGCCGGCATGACGGTCTATGACGGCGGCAAGAAGTAGGCGGTCGCGATGACGGAAACCGATAGCAAGCCGGAACGTTACGTCCGACCGCCGAGTGCGGAGTCGCTGGGCGAAGCGCCGGGCAGGGGGCGCCTGAGGGGACGTCGCATCCTGATCGTCGGCGGTGGCCAACGCGTGTTCGACACCGCCACCGATCCCATCGGCAACGGCCGCGCCATGAGCATTTTATGCGCACGAGAGGGCGCGAGGGTCGCGGTCGCCGATCTCAACCGCACCTCCGCGCAGCAGACCGTCAAGCAGATCACCGATGAGGGCGGCGAAGGGTTTGCGATCGCGGCCGACGTGACCTCCGAGGCCGACGTTACACGGATGATCGAGGAGGCGCATCGCGCCATGGGCGGCCTCGACGGCATGGTGCTGAACATCGGCACTTTCGGCAAAACCGGGCTCGATGCCGTCAGCCCCGAGGAGTGGAACAGGATCTACGACGTCAACGTCCGCGGCCCCATGCTATGCTGCCGCGCCGCGCTGCCGAGATTCGACGATGCCGGCGCCATCGTCTTCATCTCCTCGATCGCCGCGTTGAAGGCGGGATCGCAGATGGCGGTGTACGATTCCTCGAAAGCCGCACTCGGCGGCCTCATGCGCAACATCGCCCATCTCGGCGCGCGCCGCGGCATCCGCGCCAACCTGGTCTATCCCGGCCTCGTCGACACCCCCAACGGCCGCGAAGCCGGCGCCGGCCGTCCCAACCGCGGCAAGGGCCACGTCCCGTTCGGCCGCCAGGCCACGGCGTGGGAGATCGCCTATGCCGTGCTGTTCTTCCTGTCCGACGAAAGCGTCTATGTCACCGCGCAGACGCTCGCGGTCGATAGCGGCCTGAGCGGGATGTGAGTTGGATGCTTCGCGCGGACGGAGCGAAAGCGTAATCCGGGCTCTGCCGACTACACCCACACCGACGGAGTGCTTGTGGATAGATTCGCGTGTCTCTCGCGCGCGGCAGAGCAGATGGTCGAGCGAGATGTTGCCCGGCCCTTGAGCCATGATGCCGAGCGCCATGGCTGCCCAGGTGCGATTTCGAGGCCGTGCTGAAACGCGGCCACGATCGTCCCGCCGAGCCGATGCGCGACCGCTGCCGGCAGCTCGCTGCAGCCGCGCCCGATCTCGCCTGGCGACCTGTGGCGGCGTTGGCGTCCAAACAGCGTTACTCCGCATCCGGCGGGCCAGGCCCTTGAGCTCGCCGATCGTCTATAGTAAGGGTCTGGCCGGGTCTGCAGTTCACCCAGGCGTCACCGTCCCGCGAGGGAAGCTAAACCTGCAAGGCTCAATCGTACCGACACCAAACCTCGTGCCGCGTCGTAAGCCGGTGACCTCCGACAATCCATCTGTGGATCGGCACATCGAGGATTGGTCATGACCAGAACCGCCATTGAATTCGTTGCGGGCGACATCTCCGCGCTCGCGAAATCCCTGCGCGCCCAGCTTCTCGAGCGCACGTCGCCACCCGGTCACGTCGAGCTGCTCAACATTCTGGCGCGTGCGACGGGGCACAGGAACTATCAGCATTTCCGGGCGCGTGCGGTCGGCACTGCCGTGGACGATCGCGGCACGCCGGCACCACAAGTTGTCGCTGTCGATCTGAAGCGCGTGCAGCGCGCCGCGCGCCATTTCGACGACCACGGCAGGCTGCTGCGCTGGCCGGCCCGCCACAGCCTGCAGCAGCTGAGCCTCTGGGTGTTGTGGGCGGGCTTCCCGCCGCGGTGCAGTCTGGCCGAGGCGCAAGTCAAGACGTTGTTGAATCGTCAGCACGCTTTCGCCGATGATGCCTTGCTCCGCCGCGCGCTGTGCGATCACGGCCTGATCTTCCGCACGGCCGACGGGAGTGAGTATCGCCGGATCGAGCGCCGGCCGCCGACGGAGGCCGCAGCGCTTCTGCGCCACCTCAAGGCCAGCGCATCCGGACGAGCGGAAGCTGTGACATGACCGCAGATCTTGACGCATTGCCGCTGCACCGTCATCGCATCGAGGATAGCCATGAAGACAACATTGCTTAGATCTGAAGACTATACCCGCTCGCCGTGGAAGAACGGCGGCGGCATCTTTACGGACATTGCGGGTGCCCATCGCAAAGATGCGCCCACGAAGAACTGGGACACTCTGCTCTGGCGCTTTGCGAGCACGCCGATCGTGGCGCCCGGTCCCTTCTCCGACATGCCGGGCATCGACCGCTTGCAAATGGTGGTTAGTGGGCGCGGGCTGGTGCTCAAGGCCCCGGGCCAGGAGTTCGACGAGCGTGAACCTTTTACGACGGTGCGCTTCACCGGCGAGCTCGCGATCGTGACGGAGCTTCACGCCGGGCCGGTCGAGGTCGTCAACCTCATGGCGCGGCGCGGTGCGGTGGAGATCGAGCTCGAAGCGCTCAGGGAAGCCGGCGACCGACCGTTGCATGCCGGCACGCATCTGGTTTACGCGCCGCACGGCGATTGCCGCATCCGCCTCGATGGAGAGGATCTTGCCATCCCCGGCCACGGCACGCTCAGGATCGAATTGACCGAGACATCGAAGCTCGCGCTCGTTTCTGGTCTGGTGGTGCTGGGGTCGATCCGGATCGTCGGCTAAGGGGCGACCGCCCCGACGGCCCGGTGCGCACAATCCATGCAACTGGCTAGGTTGACGCGGCGGAGCCGGGGCACGATATCTGCCCTAATGCAGACCACAGCTTGAGGGGCAGGATATGACCGCGCAAGACAACCACGCCCCCGCCACGCAGGCCGACGGCGTCGTCGACTGGCTGACCAACGGCACGCGCGACGAGCGCTTCATCGACAATATCTTTGCGCAGATGTGCATCCGCCTCCAGCAGGCGGGCATTCCGCTCAAGCGGTCAACGCTTCACGTCCAGATCAATCATCCGCAATGGCTGGGCGCCCGGATGATATGGTCCGACGGGATGCAGGGGGCGGAGATCGCGCGGGTCGATTACGATGTCCGCGAGCGGTCCGAATACATCGGAAGTCCCGCCAGCGAGATCCATGAGGGCGCCGTCGAGTTGCGCGAGAATCTCGAGCGTGATGCCTCGCTCGGCCGCAAGCACGCCCTCTATGACGAGATGCGGGCCAGCGGCCTGACCGACTACGTCGCCTGGCCCCTGTATCACACGCTCGGCAAGCGGCACATCGTCACCTTCGCCACCGACCGGCTCGGCGGTTTCGAGCCGGCGCATATCGCCGCTCTCAAGAAGGTCCTGCCGGTGCTGGCGCTGGTCAGCGAAATCCGCATCAAGAATCGCCTGGCGCGAACCTTGCTGGAGACCTATGTCGGCTCCCATGCCGGCGAGCTCATCCTGGCGGGCGCGACCCGGCGCGGCACCGGCACGACGGTGCGTGCCGCGATCATGATCTGCGACCTCAGGGATTTCACCAAGATTTCCGACAACTGGCCGCGCGACGACGTCATCGATCTGCTCAACGACTATTTCGACGCGATGTCGGAGCCGATCGCGCGGCACGGCGGCGAGATCCTGAAATTCATCGGCGACGGCCTGCTCGCCATCTTCCCGGCCAGCGCTCCCGACGCCTGCGCAAATCTCCTCCATGCCGTGACCGAAGCCCGTCGGGCCATGGCCGCCTTGAACGAGCGGAACAACGGCACGGGCCGCGCGCCGCTGAACTACGGCATCGGCGTCCATGTCGGCGACGTCATGTACGGCAATATCGGCTCGACCAGCCGGCTCGACTTCACCGTGATCGGCCCCGCCGTCAACATGGCCTCCCGCCTCGAGGCCCTCACCAAGCAGCTCGGACGAACCGTGCTGCTGTCACGCGACTTTGCGGAGCTGGTGGAGGGGAAGTGCGAGCTGGAGCGCGTCGGCAAGCATGAGGTGCGCGGCTTCAGCGATCCGATCGAGCTGTTTGCGTATCACGGCTGAGGGGCTGCGCCGGACGCACCGATGAAGCTAAAGCCCAAGTCGGGCCGCGACGTGATCGATCGCCATATCCAGCGCCAGTTCCAGCGGTCGTGTCGAACGCAAGGTTTGCGCGAGCAGGAGTCCTCCCTGCAGGCTGGCGAGCATCGCCTCTGAAAGCTCCTTCAAGTCGCCGCTCGGCGTTCTCCCCGCCCGTGACTGCATTCTTGCGAATGCCGCTTCGAAATAGCCTGCCCAGCACGCAAAGCTTGCCGCCAGCGCCGCCCGCGTGCGCGGCGTCTCCGAGAGTTCGGCAGCCAACGAACCGAGCGGGCAGCCGCCAGCGCAATTGGTCTGATCCGTCAGCTCGACGACGGCGTCGCGCCATCGGCGAAGTCCGGCGAGGGAATTGAGCTTTCGCAGCAGACCCTCGTGCGTTCCGAGCACGCACTCGGCCTGTCGCTGGATCACCGCCAGCACGAGTTCATCCTTGTCGGCGAAGTAGTGATAGACCTGCGATTTGCTGGCCTCGCTGGCCTCGATCACCGCATCGATCGTCGTGTTCGCGGCGCCTCGCGCGCGCACGAGCTGCGTTGCCGCATCGACGATGCGCGCGCGTGTTGCCGCACCCCGTGCCGTCTTTGGCACTGAGGTCTTTGGCATTGAGGTCTTGGGCATTGAGGTCTTGGGCAATGCAGTCACGTTTTTGTTCATGGCTGTCACCGTACTTGACAGGGAGAAGGCAGGCAAGTAATTGGACTAAATAGTCCAATTCTTCGAGGAAACAAGAATGTCACGTCTCGACAATGGCGATGCCTTTCCGGCCATGGCGCTCGATACGGTCGCCGACGGCACTGTCTCCGTCGCGCACCATCTGGCCGGTCACTACGGCGTGGTCCTGATGTATCGCGGGTCATGGTGCCCGTATTGCAATGCGCAGCTCGCGGCCTTTGCGCGTGCGAAGGAGAAGCTCGATGAGCTCGGGATCAGGGTCGTCGCCATGTCCGTCGACGACAGGATCGACGCAAGCGCGCTGGTGGAAAAGCATCGCCTGAATTTTCCGGTCGGCTATCGCGCCGATGCGGACAGGATCGCCGCGGTGACCGGCGCCTACGTCAACGAGAGCCCACGCTACCTGCAATCCACCGGCTTCGTTCTCGATCCAAGCGGAAGGGTGATCACGGCGGTCTATTCCAGCGGCGCGATCGGACGGCTGGTCGCCGAGGACGTGATCGGCTTCGTCCGTTACGTGAAATCCAAGTGAGGCCAACTGAAACCCGGAGGCGGACGTGAACTCACATGAGGTTGCCGTCGTTGTTGGCGCGGGTCCCGGATTGGGCAACGCGCTCGTTGCGCGCTTTGCGGATGCGGGCATGCACGTTGCTGCGATCTCGCGCAGCGGCGGCGCAGCTGAGCCCCACCGCGAGCTGGTTCGCCGTTACCCCTGCGATGCGACGATCGCGGAGCAGGTCAAGGACGTGTTCGCACGCGTGAGGAGCGAGCTCGGAGCACCATCCCTCGTCGTGTTCAATGTCGGCATCTGGGATCGGGGAGGAATCCTCGAGATTTCCGCGGAGTTGTTCGAGCAAGCCTGGCGCACCGGCTGCTTTGCCGGGTTCCTGATCGGCCGGGCCGCAGCGGCTTCCATGCTGGACAGCAGCAGCGGGACGATCATTTTCTCCGGTGCCACGGGGTCTATCCGGGGCGGCGGCGGATTTGCCGCCTTTGCCTCTCCGAAATTCGCCCTGCGGGCGCTGGCACAGTCGATGGCTCGTGAGCTGGGCCCGAAGAACATTCATGTGGCGCATGTCATCCTCGACGGCATGATCGCGCAGGACGACGATCCCTCGGAGGCCCTGCTTCAGCCGGCGGCGATCGCGGAGAGCTATTATCAATTGCACCGGCAGGCCCGCAGCGCCTGGACCCATGAGCTCGACCTGCGGCCATCAAGTGAAAAATTCTAGCTCGCCGGCTGCGGCATCCGCCCGGGTCGGCAACCCAAGACCGCGCGACTGGCTGTTGCTGCTGTCGCTGGTGCTGATCTGGGCCGTGAGCTGGCCGGTCATCAAGATTGGTGTCGGCCAGATCCCGCCGATCTGGTATGGCTGCCTCCGCTATGCGATCGCGGCACTGATCCTGTTCGGAGTCCTTGTTGCGCGGGGTGAGCTTGCGCTGCCGCCGCCCGCTGATGTCCCCATCGTCGTCATTTCGGGTGCGCTTCAGATGGCGGCGTATTCGGCGCTCACCGGTCTTGCCCTGACGATCTTGCCGCCGGGGCGCGCGTCCGTGCTGGCCTTTTCCACGCCCATCGTGGTCGCGCCGCTTGCAGCCTGGCGGCTGGGCGAAGATCTGGGACCGAGGATGGTGGCGGGCGTGTTGATCGGATGTGCAGGAACTGCCGTGATCGCCTCGCCGTCCTTTGCCGTCGTGGGCAGGCAGACCCTGGCCTACGCAATGCTGATGGGCGCCGCCACGGCCTGGGCCGTCACCATCGTGACCGTGCGGGGGCATCGCTTCACCTCTTCGGCGTTGAGCCTCGCCCCCTGGCAGATGCTCGTCGCGACAATCCTGCTGCTGCCGATCGCGATCTCCGCCGAGGGAGCGCCGCCGGCAATATCGCCGCTTGGCGCGGCCACCCTCGTCTACGTGGCGCCGGTCGCAACCGCGTTCGCCTACTGGGCCGTGGTCGAGGCCGGGCGTCGCTTTGCTGCAAGCACCATGTCGATGGCGCTGCTGGCGACACCCAGCGTCGGGCTGCTGATTTCCGCATGGGTGCTGAATGAGCCGATCAATGCGTCTCTCGTCGCAGGAGTGGCACTGACGGCGATCGGAATCCGTCTGACGATTGCGACGACGCGAAAGGGATGATCGAGAGGCCCTCGTGGACTGCGAGCCTTCGCTGTGCGAGGGCACCGCAGTTCGTCTGTTGCCAACGCGGGAATGTGCAACTACGCTTTGCGTTGCCTCACCCATGGTCCTTCGGTCGGCCGCACCTACATGCCAAAATTCCTTCGCATCGGAGTTCTTCAGTCCAACGTATCCGGCTACACGTCGAAGGCGTGGTGCGTTCGGCGCGTCGGCTCGGCGGTGTTCCTGAAGTGGGGCGCCGTGGAGGTGCAGGGCGCCGGCGATGGGCGAAGGGTCTACTGGACGCGTCTGCCGCAGGAGAAGACCGTTCGTTGCGGCACGGCGCAGCGCGCCCAGGACTATACCAAGGCCGCGATCGCGCGGCGACGCAGCCATCGCTATGAGCCGCTGGCCGAACCGATCGCGCTCCGGCGCCGATCCGCCGAGCGGAGCGCGGAGCTCAAGCAGGCGCTGGCCACGATCCTGATCGTCGACATCGTCGGCTCGACCGCGAAAGCGGCAAAGCTCGGCGATGCGCGTTGGACCAAGGTCATGGGCCACTATTACGCCGCGGTGCGCAAGGAGCTGAAGAGTACGCGCGGCAAGGAAGTGGTGACGACCGGCGACGGCGTGCTGGCGACATTCAAGGCGCCGGCTTCCGGCGTCCGTTGCGCGACCGCGATCCAAAAGGCCGTGCGCACGCTGGGGCTCGACATCAGGGTCGGGCTGCATGCGGGCGAGTACAGTGTGAGCGGGGGCGAGATGGTCGGTCTTGCCTTTCACATCGGCACGCGCGTCGCCGCCAAGGCGCGCGCCGGCGAGGTCCTGGTCTCGAGCGCGGTCAAGGACCTGATGACGCAGTCGGAGATCCGCTTCAGGGATCACGGCGTGCATCAGCTCAAGGGCGTGCCGGAGCGGTGGCGGCTGTTTCGGGTGGAGGATTGAAGGGATCGCGGCCTATCAGCTCGGATCGGTCCGGTCGCATTTCGGGCATCGCCCGTCCGCGGCGGCGGCGAGCTGGTGGCCGATCTCTTCCCTGAGAGCGTCTGCCTCGAAGGCCGTACCGTCGCTCCTGAGGATTCGCTTGGCGCGTTCGTAGGCATGGCTCTCGGCGGCGTCGTCGCCGACGCGGACGATCACCTCGTCGTGGAAAGGGCAGACCGTGGTCGCACGGGTGGTTTCGAGCGCGTAGCGTACCACTGCGGTCAGATCGTCGACGTTGGTGGACATCATGGCTGCTCTCCTGATCGCGGCGGTCCCGATCGTGGCCCGTTTCCGGCGGAGGGGCGTACCCTCGGCCGTGTCGGTCCGGTCAGGCGACGAGGACGACGTCAGTCAGCCGGCTTCCTTGGAAGCACCGAGGCCGATTGCGTGTTCTGTCCAGGGCTGTGCCATTCAACCCGCGGCTCATGCCCTGGTTCCATCGAAGCCGCTCGCGCCGAGCCGGCTCGGTCTGGCACCGTCTTGCGAAGCGGTGCCCGGAGTGCCTAGGAGTCCGGGCTCCGCTTCGTTCGGCACCGGAGCAGGAGCGCACCCGATGTCATGCAGAGCATAGGCGCGGGCGGACCGCTCGCCTTGACCCATCTCAAACACAGGGAGGGCCCCTAAGGAATCATCCGCAATTTCGCCGGCCGCGGTTCGGGCGCATGAATGAGGACATGCAGCGCCAGATCCTCTTCAGGTGCCCGCGCACCGGCATAGACGTCCAGCATCGGATCGATGACGAGCGGCCCGAGAGCTTCGAGCCGGCGGACAGCTATTTGTCCGTGAGGTGTCCGGCGTGCATGTCGCTGCACTTCGTCAACAGCACCACCGGCAAGCTGCTGGGCGAGCGAGGCCGGCAGCCCGCCTCGATGTCGCGTTCCGCCTGATCGGTTCGTGTCGATTGTTGCAGCGCCGCAACCGTCAATGGATCGCCGCGTACATGATGGCTTCCTCGGTCGCCTCCAGCGCGGAAAACTCCTCGACGACCTTGCCTTGCCTGCAAACCAGGATTCGGTCCGACAGCGCCATGATCTCGGGCAGGTAGGAGGAGATCACGACCACCGCCTTGCCTTTGTCGGCCAGCGAATTGATCAGTTCGTGAATCTCGACGATGGCTCCGACATCGACGCCCCGCGTCGGCTCGTCGAATATGATCAGCTCCGGATCCTGGATCAGCGATTTGGCGATCACGACCTTCTGCTGGTTGCCGCCGGACAACTCGACGACCTTGGCCTCGTCGCCGATGGCGCGCACCTTGAGGCGCTCGATCCAGGACTTTCCGCTCGCCGTGCTTTCGCGTCGTGACAGCCAGGCGCGTCCTTTGGGAAACTTGGCGAGCAGGCCAAGATAGATGTTGCGCGCAATGGATGCGGTCTCGAAGAATCCTTCGACCTTGCGATCCTCGGTCACGTAGGCGATGCCCGCCTGCACGGCCGGCGCGGGGACGCGGTAGCGGACCGGCTTGTCGTCGAGGATCACCTCGCCGCCGTGGAAGAAATCACGCTTCATGACGCCTGCGACGATCTTGAACGTCTCGGTGCGCCCTGCGCCGACGAGACCGAACACGCCGGTGATCTGGCCCGCAAACACCGACAGCGAATTGTTCTTCACCATCGGCGCCATCTTCAGGTTCTGCACCGTCAGCACCCGCTTGCCTGAAGGCCGCACCTTCGCCTTGCGCGCGCCGTAGAGCGTGTTGGAGAGGTCCCGGCCCACCATCGCCTGGACGATGCGCGCCCGATCGAAGCTGGCGGCGTCGTCGGTCACGACATGCCTGCCGTCGCGCAGCACCGTGATGCGGTCGGCAAGCAGCAGCGCCTCTTCGAGGGCATGCGAGATGAAGATGATGGAGACCCCGCGCCGCTTCAGGTCCTTGACCAGGTCGAAGAAGTATTTCTTCTCCTCCGGCGTCAGCGTTGCCGTCGGCTCGTCGAAGATGATCACCTTGGCCTTGTGCAGGACGGCGCGTGCGATCTCGACCATCTGCTTCTTGGCCGCGCCAAGTCCGCCGACCGTCGCCGTTGGCGTCACGTCGAAATTGAGCGATTGCAGGAATTGCTGGGCCGCGATGTAGATGCCGCGCAGGCGGTTGTAGAACTTCTCCTGACCGAGGAACAGGTTCTGCGCCACCGTCATGGTCGGAACCAGGCTGTTTTCCTGGAACACCATGGCGATTCCGAGGTTGCGCGCCTCCAGCGGAGTCCTCGGGGTGACGTCGACGCCGTCGACAATCATGCCGCCGGAGGTCAGCGTCACGACGCCGGCCATGACCTTGGTCAGCGTCGATTTTCCCGCGCCGTTCTCGCCGACCAGCGCGTGGATTTCGCCGCGCCGCAGGTCGAAATCGACGCCTTCGATGGCGGGCACGCCGGCGTAGAGCTTGGTCGCTTTCGACAGCGACAGGACGAGGTCGTTCATGCGCGGGCCTCCTCGCCGAGGGATGCCAGCGGCAGCTTGATGACGCGCCCGGGGCCCTTGGCAATCATCACGAGGTCGTTGCCGACTTCGACGGCGGACACGATGCCGTGGTTGACGCCGTCGGCCCGGCTGTGGAGCGAGTAGCGCGGAAGGCCGTCGGCTCCGAGCCGGATGACGAGACCGTATGACCGCGGCGGCGCCCAGGGCTTCATCACGCCCATGGTCTTGATGTGGGCGCCCTGCAGCGGCTCCTTGAAGGAGTTGCCGGAGCGCAGACGCGGTGCGACCCAGAACTCCGGGTCGATCTCCGCGATCATGCGGCGGCGATAGGCCGGCTCGCGCAGGACGAACTCGACCAGCTGGGTGCGCGCGGTGAATGCGGTGAGCCAGAAGCCGCCGCCGCGCGCCGGCGACAGCCGGGACGGGTAGACGGGCAGGTGACGCAGCACATCGTTGCGGCTTCCGTCCGGCGAGATCGCGACCAGGCGATGCCGCCAGCTTTCGCTGACGAGCACGGCGCCGTTGCTCGCGATGGCGCCGAAAGCATAACCCAATCCGCCGGCAAGCTGCGTGACCGCGCCCGACGTCGGATCAAGCCGCAGCACCCGCCCGGTCTTGCCGAGCTCCATCAGATCGCGCGCCCAGTCGCCGACGTCGTGCAACGACGATCCGTCGGTTGCGATCAACGTCCCGTCGGCCGCGGCAGCGAGCGCGTTGACGGCGTGCAGGCCCTGCGTGAATGTGACCGCCGGCGTTTCGGCCGTAGCGCTGTCGTAGACCCGGACCTCCGTGCCGCCGAGCGCGACGGCAAGGCCCCCACCAGGCAAGGACGCCAGCGCGGAGATCGGCCGCTCGAAGCTGCGAACCGTCGTTGCCGTAGTTCCAGTTAGACGCGTCAGCCGCGCGCCATCGGCCACGAGCAGCGACGTGCCGTCTGTGGCGAGATCCTCCGGCGCGTCGCATGCGAGCAGGATTTCGGCGTGCTCGAGCGCCTGGTTGGGCTTCAACGCCCCGTCGAACGACGGCACGGTGATGGCCGCCTCGCCACGGCCGAGGAAGCGGTTGGTGAACTCTCTGATAGCGACGATCACGACGGCTTCCCCCAGCGCTTGTCGTACTGAACGAAGTCGGGATCGGCATTGTCGAGCTTGAAACGGCCGATCCGGTTGTTGGCGATGCCACCGAGATAGAGATAGCCGCGATGCTCGCGCATCGAGGTGATCATGGGATGATTGAGGCCCTTGAGGTCCCAGAACGATTCCAGGATCTTGCCCTGCTCATTGAACTTGACGACGCAGCCGGTGTTGATGTTCGGGAACAGCCATTCGTCGACCGGCACGCGCTTGGCCATGCGCCGGCGGAAGCCCGGCATTTTCCAGGCCAGATCGAGCGAGGGGCTGCGCATGCCGACCAGCGCGAGCCAGTAATTGCCGTCCGAGGCAAGGTTGATGTTGTCGGGGTAGCCCGGCAGATTGTCCATGACGATCTCGACGTCGCCCTTCTTCGGTCCTGCGAACCAGTAACGCTTGATCGAGCAGCCGAACGTCTCCGCGAACAGGATGGACTGTCCGTCGCTGGCGACCGCGACGCCGTTGGGGAATTTGAGGCCGCGTAGCGCGGTGTGGGTGGTGCCGGTTTTGGTGTCGTAGCAGATGATGCGGCCGTTGCCGCGCGCTTCCAGCCCGTCGACCGGCCACTCGTCCATCTCGTAACGGACCGTGGCTTCGGAGAAGAAGATCAAGCCGTCGTCGGTGATATCGAGATCGTCGGCAAGCCGGAGACGGCTGTCGTCGTTCACGGAATAGATGCTGCGGTTGGTCTCGTCGGTGGCTTTCTCCACGGTGCCGTCGGGCTTGATGCGATACAGGCCCATGCCGCCGATGCAGACATAGAGATTGTCTTGCTTGTCGAACGCCATGCCGAGCGGCTGGCCGCCGATATGCGCGAACACCTCCATCCGCTCGTAATCGGGCGGAAAGAAGCGGATGATGTCGCCGTGCCGCGATCCGGCATAGAGCACGTCGTTGCGGTCGAGAATGACGTCCTCGGGCGCCTCGATCCGGCCGAGCCCGATCAGCGAGACGTCGCGCAGCCTGTCGTTCTGCTCGAACGGTCCGCCGCTGCCGATCTCGGTCGGCGGCGGAGGCGGCAATGCGTGGTAGGTCGGGGCGACATAGACCTTGCTGATGATGCGGGTGCGGTTCTTCTGCCAGCGGATGTCGACCATCGCCGCCGCCAGCAGGATCGTCGCCAGCGCCATGCGGTTGACGCCGCCGCGCGCATTCATGGCGGTCAGGCCGTTGGTGACGAGCAGGACGACGAGCACGCCGACCATGGATTTGACGACCGACCCCTTGCCGCCACCGAGCGTGATGCCGCCGAGCACCGTTGCCGTCAGCACGATCACCTCTAAGCCGACGCCAATGTCGCCGCCGACCGTGCCGAGCCGTGCCGCGAAGAACAGTGCGCCGATGCTGGTCAGCACGCCGCTCGCGACGTAGCAGAGCGCGATGGTGCGGCGGACGGGAATGCCGGAATTGTAGGCCGAGCGGCGCGAGCCGCCGATGGCGGTGATGTGCCAGCCCGGCCGCAACCGCGTCAGGAAGACGTGACCGAAGATCGCGATCACGATATAGACCAGGGCGACGCTGGGAATGCCGAGCACGTCGCCGCCGCCGATGAAGTTCCAGGACGGAATGTCGGGAAATGCCGACGCGATGGCGTTGGAATAGCGCTGGATCAGGAGATCGTAGGCCGAGCGGTAGATGATCAGCGTGATCAGCGTGGTGATGAAGGCGCGGAGCCTGAGATACCCGATCAGCACGCCGTTCACCGCGCCGAGCAGCCCGCCGACGAGCATGGTGACGACCACCACGGCGGGCACCGGCCAGTCGAGCACGTCGAGCAGATAGAGCGCGCAGAAATCCGTCAGGGCGAAGATGGACCCGACCGACAGATCGATGCCGCCGACGATGACGACCAGCGCCATGCCGAGACCGATGAAGCCGATCTCGCCGGCCTGCCGCGCGGTGTCGGCGAGGCTCGCAGGCGACAGGAAGTGCTCGAGCGAGCGGCTGAGCGCGAAGCCGATGATCAGGAGCAGGATCACCGGAATGGCGGTTTCGGTCCAGCGTTTGGACAGGATCTCGCCGAGGAGATGGTCCGGCCAGTAGCGATATCGGAGCCTCGTCAGTGTCTCGCGCATCTGCCTTCCGCTGATTCCATGAGCAAGGTTGCGCGTTCCGCACCCGAAGGGACGGAACGCGCAGCTTTAGTGTGCGATCACTTCTTGAGATCGGAGAGATTCCAGCACGCCGTCTGGGTGTCGGCGTTTTCCTTGGTGATCGGGATCAGCGTGGTGTACTCCGATCCCTTGACCGAACCCGGCTTGGCGCCCGACGACAACAGCCACTTGATCGTGCCGGCCATCTGCGCGGCCTGTGTCGGCACGTCGTAGCTCATGTTGAGATCGAACGAGCCGTTCTTGACGAGCTCGCATGCGCCCTTGCGCTCGCCGCCGCCTGAGGTCGCCAGGAACACCTTGCCGGTCAGCCCGGCTTCCTTGATCGCGGCGGCGGTGCCGATGTCCATGCCGTCCCAGAAGCCGACGATGCCGCAGAGATCGGGGTTCTGCTTCAGCACGGTCTGGGTGATCGCCTTGGCCTTGGCCGCATCCCAATCGGCGGCCTGGCTGGAGACGACCTTGATCTCGGGATGCTTGGCGAGGATGTTCTCGACGCCCTTGAGCGTGTAGGCGCTGGCCGCCGCCGAGAGCGCGCCCTGGATGATGGCGATCTTGTTGGACTTGCCCTGGCAGGCCTTCACCACGCCTTCGGTCTGGCGCTCGCCGATCTCGATCCAGTTGGCGCCGACGAAGGCCGAGCTGCGATAGGCCGAGCCCATGTTGATCTGGATGACGTAGATGCCTTCGTTCTCGGCGCGCTGCAGCAGCTTGGCGTAGGTCTGCACGTCCGGATTGTGGATCACCATCACCGCCGGTTTCTCCGAGATCAGCGAGGTGACGGCCTGCGCGCCCGCATTCGTATTCCAGTTGGGATCGCGAATGACGAACTTGACGCCGAACGGCTCGAGCTCCTTCTTGAGGCCGGCGTACCAGCCTTCCGTCAGGTCGAAGTTCATCGCGACCGGCACGTAGGCGACCGTCTTGCCGGCGAGCGCTTCCCGGAATGGCTTTTGAAACGGCTCGTCGAGGCCCTGTTGGGCGAGGGCCGGGACGGCTGAAAGCACCAATGCGGCGATACTTCCAAGCGCGAACTTATGAACGCTGGCCATTGTCTTCCTCCTTGTTGGATACGCGTTTTTTTCAGGCAGATCAGATGTCGCCCTGTTGGGCCGTTTCTTCGTTTCGTGGGTTGAGCAGCGTGTCCGTGATGACCGCGACCAGGAGCACCAGGCCCTTGATGAGGTTTTGGCCGGCATAGGGGACGTTGAGGATCGTCATTCCGTTCAGCATCGTTCCGATCAGGAGCGTGCCGATGATGACGTTGACGACCCCGCCGCGTCCGCCCGACAGGCCGATGCCCCCGAGCACGACGACGAGGATGACGTCGTAGATCAGCGTCGAATTGAAGATCCGGGTCGGCATGGAGTTGACGGACGCCGCCAGCACGAGGCCGGCAAAGCAGCCGATCAGCGCCGCAAGGACGTATTGCAGCACGATGATGGGCCGCGACGGGATGCCGGTCACGCGCGCGGCGAACGGGTTGTCGCCGATCGCGTAGATGTAGGCGCCCCAGCGCGTCTTGCGCAGCAGGATGAAAACCACGACGCAGGCGATCGCGAACATGACGATCGAGGTGGGGATGCCGAGGATGCTACCCTGGCCGAGCCGCTCGAACCCGGCCATGCCGTCGCTCCATTGCACGACGTCGAGCTGGAAGAGGGCGGCCTGGCCGAGACCGGCGACGAACAGGCCGCTCGCCAGCGTCGCGAACAAGGGCGGCACTTCCGCATAGGCGATGAGCCAGCCGTTGACGAGACCGATCGCGATCGACAGCAGGCCGGCGGCGAGCAGCGAGGCCGGCAGCGAATGCCCATTCTGCACCATCTGCAGCACGAGGCCGCCGGGGACCGCGAGGGCCGCGATCAGCGACAGGTCGATGCCGCGGCCGATCACGACGATCGCCATGGCCAGGCCAAGGATGCCGAGCACCGCCACGTTCTGCAGCAATGTCAGCATGTTGTCGGCGGAGAGAAAGCCGCTGAGGAAGACCGAGAAGGTCAGGAAGAGTGCAGCGAAGACCGCGAACACGATCTCCTGTTGGCTGATCCGAACGCGCTTCATCGCTTGCCATCCCTGGGATCGGCATCACGCGTGCGGGATCGTCGTCTCCGCGCGCGCTTGCCTCCCCCCGTCCCAAGAGTTGTTTTGCGCTTGATAGGCGAGAGACCTCAATGTGGCTTGCGTCAACGCGCAAACCTTTTGCGCTGGCGCGCAAAGAGTCTTGCACGAAGCTGACAGGAACCTAAGATCGCCCGGCAGCTTTTGTGCGCTGCACAGAAGTCTTCGATGTAACGGGCCGCCGATGGATCTGGTGTTCACGACCGAGGAGCTGGATCCCGCCAAGCGCTTCGCTGCCTGGCAGGATGCGATCTGCGACCACTATGTCCATGTCGACGTGAACGCGGTGAAGCCGGCCGACTATCAGGGCTTTATCCGCGAGGCGCAATTTGGCCCGGTCACGATGAGTGACGTCTTCCTGTCGGAGCAGCGGATATCGCGGCGCGACCGGCACATCGCAAAGCTCGACAAGGATTGTTACTACGTCCAGTTTCTGCAAGCCGGCAGCATGGACGTGCTCCAGGCCGGCCAGACCCTGGTGACCAGCCCGGGCATCGGCGCGATCTTCTCGGCCTCCGACGCCTACGATCTCGAATGCTCGAACCAATTCCGGTCGCTGTATCTGGAGATTCCGCGCAAGGAATTTTCATCGCGCTTCGCCGAAGGAAAGATGCCGTCGGCGGCGACGATTGCGACGGGGCGGGGTCTGGGCCGGATCGCCGCCGAATTCTGCGCGCTGCTCGCGTCGGAGGCCTCGAGCCTGGAGGAGACGGCGCGAGGCCGGCTGGGGCATGAGCTGATGGATGTTCTGGCGCTCGCGCTGGACATGGGCGACAAGGACGAGTTCTCGGAAGACGCGACGGCGCGGAACGCGCGCCTGCGCTCGGTCAAGGCCTGGATCGAGGAGCATCTGACCGATCCGGATCTGTCGCTGGAGAAGATCGCCAGGAGCAACGGTGTCTCGCTCCGGCATCTGCACTATCTGTTTCGATCGACCGAGATGTCGGTGTCCGAATGGATCCTGAACCGCCGCCTGCAGCGTTGCTACGACGCGCTGATGCGCCCGGAGCTGCGCGCGCTGTCGGTGACCGAGATTGCCTATCGCCTCGGCTTCAGCAGCTCGTCGCACTTCAGCACGGTGTTTCGCAGGAAGTTCGGCCACAGCCCGTCCGAGCTGCGCCGGCGGCAGACGATGGCGATCGACTAGAGCGGGAATCGCGCGGCGAGCCGCCGGCGATGGCGTTCGGCGGCAACGAGCCCCTGCAGACCGGCCAGCGCGTCCTATTTCTCGACCGCGCCCGTCCAGTCCTTGAAGCCGCCGAGATTGTAGACCTTCTCGTAGCCCAAATCCTTCAGCAACTTGCCGGCCAGCGCCGACCGGCCGCCGGACGCGCAGTAGAGAATGACGCTCTTGCTCTTGTCGAACGCCTTGTCGTGGGAAGGCAACTCCGGATCCGCGCGAAACTCCAGCATCCCCCGCGAGACATTCACGGCCCCTGCGATCTTGCCGCTGGCGGCAACCTCCGGCGCATCGCGAACGTCGACGACCAGCGTGTTGCCGCTTCTGATCATCTCGGCGGCCTCGTCCGACGTGATCTTGGGGACTGCAGAATTGGCGGCTTCGAGCATCTGCTTGACGCTGGTTGGCATTGGGTTTGCTCCGTTGTTGGCCCCGCGCGGAGGATAACATATTGTTTGCGGTTCGCCTCCTTCTGACGAATGAGGGCCGGATGCGAGATCGAAACGACGGCTTCGATCGGCTGCTGCGAAGAAATCCCGCGGCAAGATGCCCGGGAAGAAGAATGTGGTTAGGAGGAAGACAGTCCGCTCCGGAGGGGCTGGCATGGCAGATCGCGCAGGCGACGAGCTGGAGGCCTCGTCGTCGCTTTTTGGGTCGCCGGCGATTAGGATAGCTCTGGCGCGGTGGTAGTATTGCGTGGACCGGGAACGATTGCCATCATCTGCCGGTTCTTGGGGGTTCATACCCAGTGACGAAGCGAGGGAGTACATCGTGGCATTGCAGCACGCTCAACCAGGAGAGATCGTCGATTTGCGGCCGCTTGGAAGCAAATTGACGGACGCCAAAACGGCGGCAATCATCAAAACTGAGCATTTCGAAGCAATTCGGCTGATCGTCTTGGCCGGAACGGAAATCCCGCCACACAAGGTGCCCGGCAACATCATGCTTCATTGCCTGGAAGGGCGCATAACGCTTGGCTTGGCGGATTCGTCGACCACGTTGAGTGCCGGCGAGTGGATCTACCTCACGGGCGGCGAGATGCACTCGCTGAAGGGCATCGAAAACTCCTCCCTCCTTTTGACGATTCTCTTCGCGAGCGGCTGATCTGGGACAGTCTCGGAACTCATTGCGCGATCGTTGAGCTGTTGTGTCGTTTGCCTGCCAGCGCATAGCTTGTGCTTCTCCCGCCGCCTTTCTCCTTTTCGAGAATGTCCATTTCAATCAGTTCGTTGATATCGCGCAGGGCAGTATCTGGCGACGTCTTCTCGATCTCGGCGTATTTCGATGAAGTCAACTTGCCCTCGAAGCCATCGAGCAGGCGGTTCAGCATGTCACGCTGGCGATCATTGAGTGGCGCAGCTGCGTGCTTCTTCCAGAATTCAGCCTTGCGAAAGACAGCAGCAAGTATCTGTTCAGCGCCCTCGAAGGCGCGGTCGAGACACGCCAGGAACCATTCCAGCCAGGCGGTAACATCGAGGCTGCCCTTGCTCCGTTACTGTTTCCGGGCGGAGGATAGCGTTGGAGGAGCATGCTCTGTTTGATCATGCGCTCATTCTGTCCCCAATATCGTGCGAGCCAGCTCCGACGGATTCTCGACAGCCGAGAAGTGGCCGGTATTCCTGAGCGTCACCACCTGCGAGTTGGGAATGAGAGATCGTGTGCGCTCGCGCTCGTCGGGCCGAGACCAATCGCTGTCGCCATAGATGAGCGTCACCGGCGCCGAGATCTGCCGATAGTAGTCGCGGGCCGTGCTCCAGGATCGCCAGCCCGCCAACACCTTGCGTGCGGCCCGCTTGTATCCCGGGCGGTGGGCCACCTTGTCGAACTCGGCGAGCAGATCGGCCGGCAGCTTGCGCGGGTCGTGGTATCCACCACCCATGATCTTGCCGAGAACGATCTTGTTTTCGAGCGACGCGTTGATCGCCCCGAGCACCGGGATCTGCAGACTTCCGATAATGAAGTTCGCGAGCCAATTGCCCCGTCGAATTCCGTCCCCATAGCGAGTTTCGTAGTCGTAGGGGTTGATTGCATAGACCCACTTTACGCGGTGTGGGAGGGAGGCCGCCACCGTGAGAGCCAATGCGCCCCCGATCGACTCGCCGACGAGCGTTATATCCGAGAGGTCTAGCGCCTCGATGAAGCGGATGACTGCCTGCCTGAAATAGGGCTCGTTGAAGCTCGCACTCGGATCGATCGGTGAGTGTCCGTGGCCGGGCAGATCGATGGCGTACACCGTGTGCGACCGGGCGAGGAGAGGCGCAAGGCGGCGGAAATACTCGAGCTGCGTCCGGATCGTATGGATGAGGAGCAACGGGGGCCCGCTGCCGGTCTTGTGAAAACGCACACTGAGCCTCTCCGATAATTTGAGCAAACTCGGCCCGGCTTCGCTCACGTCAAGCATCCGATCTCTCCATGTTTCGAGGGGGCGGTCGTTCAAGTGGCGGCAGCTTCACGGACCAGCGCGGCTGCCGAATCCAGAAGGGCTCGTGCGAGGTCGGTGTCGTTGACCGCGCGCGCCAGCGTCACGGCGCCGACCATCGTCGCGAGAATGGCCATGGCCTTGTCTCTGGACCCCTGGTCGCCGTCCTTGGCGATGAAGCGGCCGAGCACGTCGAGATGGGCCTTGATGCCCGCTTCGAACTCGGCCTTGACGTCGGGACCCTGCCGGGCGGCGTCCGCGCCGAGGGCCACGATCGGACAGCCGTCCATTCTCTCTTCGCGATGATCGGCACTGAGATAGAATCCGATCACTGCGCTGAGCGGATCGTCAGGATTGCGCGCGGCCGCGTCCGACCAACGGCCGGAAGCGCTCTCCAACGCTCGCTTGGACGCCTCGACCGCCAAGTCCTCCTTGGACGCGAACTGCTTGTAGAAGGCGCCCTGGGTGAGCCCGGCCCCCTCCATCAGATCCTTGAGGCCAATGCCGTCAAAGCCGCGATCCCTGAAGAGGCGACTTGCCACATTGATCACGGTTTGGCGGTTCTCCGCGGCTTGAACGCGACTGACGCGCATCGTGCTCCTCCATTTGGATTTCAGTCGAAATCTATGTTGAATATAGATGGCGAATGACATCTATCAAGTGGGCGGCTGCAGCTGGACCGGTGATTTCCTGAGATCACGTTCCCGTAAGGTTGCAAATTTAGATTGCGATCAACTTCTAAATCAATATAGAGTTCAAGCGAAATCTAAATCGCACAGGAGACCGTCATGAAAAGGGGAATTGCCGTTTTGGCCGGTATTATGATCCCGGCGGGGGTGGCCACATTCGTCAGTCTCGGCATTTTCACCCCAAAAGCCTCTGCCGTGAGCGACCCGAGGCAGGAGCCGCCGATGGTCAGCCTGGTGAAGGCCGCGCGGGTGAACGGCTCCGAGCGCGGGTTCACAGGCACCATCGGCGCGCGGGTGGAGAGCAATCTCGGCTTTCGCGTCGCCGGCAAGATCGTCGAGCGGCTGGTGAATGTCGGCGAGCAGGTCAAAGCCGGGCAGCCTCTCATGCGGATCGACGAGACCGACCTCCGCCTTGCGCTTGCGGCGAAGCGTAACGCCGTAGCCGCGGCTCGCGCGGTAGTCGTGCAGACGGATGCCGATGAGCGGCGATATGCCAACCTTGTCAACGACGGATGGACGTCCAAGCAGCGCTACGAACAGGCGAAGGCCGCCTCGGATACAGCCAAGGCGCAGCTCGCCGCGGCCGAAGCCGAGGCAGGCGTCGCCGAGAACCAGGCGACCTATTCCATCCTGGTGGCAGACGCGGACGGCACGGTCACCCAAACGCTTGGCGAGCCCGGCCAAGTGGTCTCGGCCGGCCAGGCGGTCGTTCGGCTTGCGCAGTCCGGGCCTCGCGAAGCCGTGGTGGCGCTTCCCGAAACGATCCGGCCGGCGATCGGCTCGCTCGCCGAGGCCAGCCTGTATGGAAGCGATGGACGCCGCTACGCGGCGCATCTGCGCCAATTGTCGAACTCTGCCGACCCGCAGACCCGGACTTACGAGGCCCGCTACGTGCTCGGCGGCGAGGCGGCGGCAGCACCGCTTGGCGCGACAGTCACGCTTCGGCTTGCAAGCCGGGACAGTCAGCCGGAAGTCCAGGTGCCGCTGGGCGCCGTGCTCGATGACGGCAGGACAACGGGCGTCTGGGTGTTCGACAGCGGCAGCTCGATCGTACACTTTCGCCCCATCAAGCTTCTGCGCGTGACCAGCGAAGCGGCCATTATCTCTGGATCAAGCTCAGCTGATCCCATTGTTTCGCTCGGCGCTCACCTCCTGCACGAGGGCGCTCGCGTCAGGACCGCCTCCGACGGCGGGAGCAAATGATGAGCTTCAATCTCTCCGCGGTCGCCGTTCGCGAGCGGGCCGTCACCCTGTTCTTTATCATTCTGCTGGCGGCAGCAGGCGCCTACGCCTTCTTTATGCTCGGGCGGGCCGAGGACCCATCCTTCACCATCAAGACCCTGACGGTCACGACGGTGTGGCCGGGGGCGACGGCACGCGAGATGCAGGACCAGGTCGCCGAACCCCTGGAGAAGCGGATTCAGGAGCTGACCTGGTACGACCGGGTGGAGACGACGACGCGGCCGGGTTATGCTTACATGACGGTGACGCTGAAGGACAGCACGCCGCCATCGAGCGTCCAGGAAGAGTTTTATCAGGCTCGCAAGAAGCTCGGAGATGAAGCCCGCAAGCTGCCGGCCGGCGTGCTCGGGCCCTTCGTCAACGATGAATATTCGGACGTGAGCTTCGCGCTCTACGCCCTCAAGGCGAAGGGCATGCCGATGCGTGAGCTCGCCAGGAAGGCGGAGGTGATCCGCCAGGACCTGCTGCATGTGCCCGGCGTCAAGAAGATCAATATCTTCGGCGAACGTCCCGAGCAGATCTTCGTGGAGTTTTCCTATCCCAAGCTGGCAACGCTCGGCGTGTCGGCACAGGATATCGTTGCCGCCTTGCAGCGGCAGAATACGGTGACCCCGGCAGGTTCGATCGACACGAGCGGGCCCCAGGTCTTCATCCGGGTCGACGGCGGTTACGACAGCGTGCAGGCGATCGCCGACACGCCGATCGTCGCTGCGGGACGAACCTTGAAGCTGTCCGACATCGCCGAGGTTCGTCGCGGCTACGAGGATCCTCCCACCTACATCATCCGGCACCAGGGCGAGCCCACGATCATGCTCGCGGCAGTGATGCAGGAGGGCTGGAACGGTCTGGCGCTCGGCAAGGCGTTGGAAGAGAGGTCCGCAGCCCTGGCGCGGACACTGCCGCTCGGGATGACGCTCGACAAGGTGACCGATCAGGCCGTGAACATCACCTCCGCGGTCGACGAGTTCATGATCAAATTCGCAATGGCGCTCGCTGTGGTGCTGCTGGTCAGCCTGCTCAGCCTCGGCTGGCGCGTGGGAATCGTCGTGGCCGCCGCAGTCCCTCTGACGCTGGCCGTCGTGTTTCTCATCATGCTGGAAACGGGCCGATTCTTCGATCGCATCACGCTCGGTGCTCTCATCCTCGCGCTTGGCCTGCTCGTGGACGATGCCATCATCGCCATCGAGGTGATGGTGGTGAAAATGGAAGAGGGGATGGACCGCCTCAGTGCGGCGGCCTACGCATGGAGCCACACTGCGGCGCCGATGCTCTCGGGCACACTCGTGACGATCGCGGGATTCCTGCCGGTGGGGTTCGCGCGCTCGACCGCCGGCGAATATGCCGGCAACATCTTCTGGGTCGTCGGGTTCGCTCTCATCGTCTCCTGGATCGTCGCGGTGATCTTCACGCCTTACCTTGGTGTCAAGATGCTGCCCGCGATCAAGCCTATCGAGGGCGGCCACCACGCGATCTACGACACGCCGAACTACCGGCGCTTGCGGCGGGGCATCACCATGGCCGTACGCCACAAGTTCCTGACCTGCAGCCTCGTCGTGATCGCTTTCGTGCTGTCCGGCCTCGGCATGGGCGCGGTCAAGCAGCAGTTTTTCCCGACGTCGGATCGCCCCGAGGTTCTCGTGGAGGTTCGCCTGCCGGAAGGCACCAGCATCGAGACGACGACCGCCGCCGTCGAGAAGCTCGAACGCTGGCTGCATGATCAACCCGAGGCGAAGATCGTGACCAGCTATGTCGGTCAGGGCGCGCCCCGCTTCTTCTTCGCGATGGCGCCGGAGCTCCCCGATCCGGCCTTTGCCAAGATCGTCGTGCTGACACCAGACGCCGAGGCACGCGAGGCTTTGAAGCAGCGGCTCCGGGAGGCGGTATCACACGGCCTTGCCCGGGAAGCGCGTGTGCGCGTCACCCAGCTCGTCTTCGGACCCTACACGCCGTTCCCGGTGGAGTTTCGGGTGATGGGCCCCGATCCCGCGAAATTGTACGCGCTCTCTGAAAAAGCCGTCGAGGTCATGCGGGGCGTTCCCGACGTGCGACAAGCCAATCGGGATTGGGGCAATCGCACACCCGTGCTCCGCTTCATTCCAGATCAGGATCGGCTGAACCTCATCGGCCTCTCGCCGGCGGAAGTCGGGCGGCAGCTCCAGTTCCTCCTCACTGGCATCGCCGTCACGCAGGTCCGCGAGGACATTCGCAATGTCCCGATCGTAGCGCGCAGCGCCGGCGGCGAGCGGCTGGATCCGACACGGTTGGCCGACTTCTCACTGACGAGCCGAGACGGCCGTCTGATTCCGCTCGACCAGATCGGCCATTCGGAAGTCCAGCTCGAAGAGCCGATCCTGAAGCGCCGCGATCGCACGCCGGTCATCACGATTCGTTCGGACATCAATGAGGCGACGCAGCCTCCCGAGGTCTCCAAGGACATCGTGAAAGCCCTCCAGCCGCTGATCGCATCGCTTCCGGCCGGCTATCGCATCGAGACCGGCGGCTCGATCGAGGAGGCCACAAAGGCCAATGACGCGCTCGCGACCGTCTTTCCCGCCATGATCGCCGCAACGCTGATCGTCATCATGCTTCAGGTCAGATCATTCTCGATGATGGCCCTCGTCATGCTGACCGCACCGCTTGGTCTCGTCGGCGTCGTGCCAGCGTTGCTGATCTTCAACCAGCCCTTCGGATTCAACGCGATTCTGGGACTGATCGGACTGGCCGGGATACTGATGCGCAATACCCTGATCCTGACCGAACAGATCAAGGAGAACCGCGCGGCGGGCCTCGACGACTACCACGCCGTCATCGAAGCCACGGTGCAACGCACGAGGCCGGTGATCCTGACCGCACTTGCGGCCGTACTCGCGTTCATCCCCCTCACACACTCCGTCTTCTGGGGATCGATGGCCTATACCTTGATCGGCGGCACGGCAGTCGGCACGGTGTTGATCCTGCTCTTCCTTCCTGCGCTGTATGCCGCGTGGTTCCGCATCAAGCCGACTGCGGATGAGATCCCTGTGAGCGCGACGGACAAACCGGAGTTGCGAACAGCAATGGCTGCCGAGTAGGGCTATCTCTGATCAACCGGCCGCGCGGCAGACTTCACTCGCTTCGCTCTTGATGTGTGGCGCTGGCTTGCCGGGCCGAAGCTCGCGGCCGAAGTCCGTCTTCGCGTCTGCTTTGCTCCAGCTACGCCGGACACGCTTCGCTCCTCGGCCTTGCATGGCTGCGCCACGCGTAGCCCGAAGGGCGAAGCGTGGTGGGCCCGGCAGGACTCGAACCTGCAACCAGACCGTTATGAGCGGCCGGCTCTAACCATTGAGCTACAGGCCCCGCCGCGAGGTGGCTCGCGGGACGCGCGGCCGGCAACGGTGCGCGGTTCGTTTACAGGGATGGGGGCGGGGGTGCAATGCTGGCCCGGCGGATGGGAACGCCGGAGCAGCATCGCCGGCGATTTTCAAATAACCGAAATTGGCGATGATGCCTGTATGCCCCTGTTTTGCCCGACGGAGCAAAACCACCTCGTCAGGCTCGTCTTTCGTTGCCCGTAACCCATTGAAATTACTGGCCTCTTCTACTGTGCATGGGGTTGTTTTGCGATATTTGTGGAGGGGGCCTCCGGGTCCCCTCCGATGTCCTGCCGGCGAGCCGCTAGGCCCGGCGCTAATCCACCGACACCCCGGCGAACTCCACCACCTTGCGCCACTTCTCGGTCTCGTCGGTGACCAGCTTGCCGAACTCGGCCGGCGTCATCGGCTTGGGGATGCCGCCGACTTCAATGAGGCGCGCGATCAGCTTCGGGTCCTTCAGCGCTTCGCCGACGGTCTTGTTGAGGGTCTCGATCACGTCGCTCGGCGTGCCTTTCGGCGCGGAGATGCCGTAGAAGCCGACCGATTCGAAGCCCGGCACGGTCTCGGCGATCGCGGGCACGTCGGGCACGCTTGGCCAGCGCTGCGGCGAGGTCACGCCCAGCGCGCGGACGTTGCCGCCCTTGGCCTGCTCCAGCGCGGAGGGCAGGTTGTCGAAGATCAGCTGCACCTTGTTGGAGATGATGTCGGGGAAGGCGATCGCGGAGCCGCGGTAGGGCACGTGCACCATGTCGCACTTGGTCATCACCTTGAACAGCTCGGCCGACATGTGCACCGAGGTGCCGTTGCCGGACGAGGCAAAGGAGATCTTGCCGGGATTGGCCTTGCAGTAGTCGACGAACTCCTGAACCGTCTTGGCCGGAAATGCGTTGGAGACGACCAGCATGTTGGTGAGCTGCATGATGCTCGCCACCGGCACGGTGTCGCGCAAGAAGTCGAACGGCAGCTTCTTGTAGAGCGAGGTCGAGATCGCGTTGTTGGGCGCGACGAACAGCAACGTGTAGCCGTCGGCGGGCGAGTTGATCGCGGCGGCGGCAGCGATGTTGCCGCCCGAGCCGGTGCGGTTCTCGACGATGAATTGCTGGCCGAGACGGTCCGACAGCCACTGCGCCATGATCCGCGCCACGATGTCGACCGGGCCGCCGGCGGCAAATCCAATCAGCCAGTGCACGGGGCGGTCGGGATAGGCGGCGGAGGCGGGAGGCGTGGCGCTGAAAAGACCTAAAAGGACTGTGAGCCCAAAAAAACCGCACCGCAAAATTCGCAACATGACGCCTCCCATTGTTCTATTGTCGTTGGGCGACATGCTTTCACAAATTCGGGCCGCTGCCTACTTCGCCGCAAGTCGGTGTTGACGCAGGCCCGCCGGGAATGACCATGAGATTCGCGACGACCGTTCTCGCTGCAGTGCTGCTCGCAAGCCCCGCTGCCGCTCAAACCGGAGGCACGGCCATTTCGACCACGACGATCAGTTTGGGCACAGCGACGCCCGGCGGCGGCTTCCCGCTCTATGGCAACGCCTTTGCCGAAGTGATGAACGCGGCCGATCCGCAAATCTCCATTGCGCCCCGCAATACCAAGGGCAGCAACGAGAACATTCCGCTGCTGGAGAAGGGCGAGCTCGATCTCGCGCTGGTCGCGGGCGAGCCGGCCTATGAGGCCTTTGCCGGCATCGGGCGTGCGCCGGTCCGGCTGAAGATTCTCACGGCGATCTATTCCAACCCCGGCATGTTCGTGGTGCGCGCGGACAGTCCCTACAAGACGATCCGCGATCTCGTCGGTCAGCCCGTGGCGTTCGGCGCCAAGGGCTCGGGCCTGCCGATCCTGGCGCGCTATGTGCTGGATGGCGTCGGGTTGAGGCAGGATGAGGACTTCAAGGCCATCTATCTCGATCGCGCCGGCGACGGCCCCGCGATGGTCGAGGACGGCCGCGTCGCCGCGCTGTGGGGCGCCGGCATCGGCTGGCCCGGCTTTGCCGCGGTCGCATCGAGCGCGTCAGGTGCGCGCTTCATCGCGCCGAGCGTTGAAGAGATGACGCGCATCCGCGCCAAGCATGCGTTCCTGAAGCCGCTGCTGGTGCCGGCCAATAGCTATCCGAAGCAGGACGCGCCGATCGCCTCGCTCGGCTCCTGGAGTTTTGTCCTCACGCGCGAGGACCTGTCCGATGACGTCGCCTATCGCTTGGCGAAGACACTGCACGGCGTCGAGGCGAATTTCTGCAAGAAGCTCGCCCAGGCCTGCGAGACCACCGCGTCGAACACGGTGGAGGCGGCGCCGAGGCCGGAGCTGATCCATCCGGGCGTGATGAAGTATTTTCGCGAGATAGGTGTGGTGAAATAGCGAGTGGCGAGTTGCGAATAGCGAATGGAAGCATCCCCATTCGCTACTCCCTTTTCGCCACTCGCCAATCTCACTTCTTCACCATCGCACACGCCTGGTCCGGCGGACCGAACGCCTTGTCGCCGGAGATCGTGGTGAGGATCTTGTAATAGTCCCACGGATATTTGCTCTCCTCCGGCGTCTTCACCTGCACCAGCCAGAGATCGTGCACCATCAGATTGTCCTCGCGGAGCTTGCCGTTGCGGGCGAAGAAATCCTCGATCGGCTTCTCGCGCATCTTGGCGGCGACCTTGAGCGGATCGTCGGTGCCGGCTTCCTTGATGGCGTTGAGATAGTGCATCACGCTGGAATAGACGCCGGCCTGCCACATCGACGGCATCTTGTTCATCTTGGCAAAATAGCGCTTCGACCATTCGCG
This sequence comes from Bradyrhizobium sp. TM239, assembly GCF_036247985.1. Lineage (NCBI taxonomy): Bacteria > Pseudomonadati > Pseudomonadota > Alphaproteobacteria > Hyphomicrobiales > Nitrobacteraceae > Bradyrhizobium > Bradyrhizobium sp. TM239. The sequence continues at coordinate 107,913 of NZ_BTIR01000004.1, forward strand.
GGTCTTGTCGTCCATGTCCCAGTAGAACGAGGTGGTCAGCAGCAGGCCTTGCGCCGCCTGCAGGCCGAGGCCGTGGATGTCGGTGATCAGCGCCAGCAGCGCCGCCATCTGCTGGCCGCCCTTGAACACGCCGAACTCCGAGCCGGTCTTGATCTCGTTCATGTTGTTGGGGGGGCCTGCGGCAATGCCGATGATCTTGGCCTTGGAAGCCTGCGCTTGCAGCACGAAGGAGGACAGGTCCGGCGTTGCCAGCGGCGGCCGCACCGAGCCCAGCACCTTGCCGCCATTGGCGGTGACGACCGCCGACGCATCGCGCTCCAGCGAATGGCCGAAGGCGTAATCGTCGGTGATGAAGAACCAGCTGTCGCCGCCGCGCTTGACCACCGCGTCCGCGGTGCCGACCGCGAGCGCGCGGGTGTCGAACACCCATTGGATCGCGTAAGGCGAGCAGAACTTGCCGTGGAAATCGGCGGTGCCGGTGGAATGGGTGATGAACAGCCGCTTCTTCTCGTTGGCGATGTTCTGCACCGCGAGCCCGACCGCGGAGACCGGCACGTCGACGATCAGATCGACCTGCTCGACGTCGAACCAGCGCCGCGCGAGCGAGGCGCCGATGTCGGCCTTGAGCTGATGGTCGCCGACCACAACGCTGATCGGCTTGCCGAGCACGGTGCCGCCGAAATCGTCGATCGCCATCTGCGCCGCTGTCACCGAGCCCTGACCGGTCGGCGCGGAGGCCGGGCCGTTCATGTCGGTGAGCACGCCGATCTTGACGAGGTCGTCGGAAACCTGCGCCGATGCCGCGCCCGACATCAGCGTCGCCGTCAGGAACGTCGCTGCAAAGCCGGCCGCGACCGGTAGTCCAAATCTCGTTGGGTTCACGCTTGTCCTCCCCTGATCCGGCGCGTTGGCCGGTGTTGCCCCGGGTATGCCCGGCTGAATTGGTTTCTTTTGCAACTATTTTGGGGCGGGCGTCAATGTCAGGCTGCGAAGCGGATCTGTCCTGCGGGCGAGGGATCGTAGCCGGTCAGCTCCTCGGCGCGCTGGCGCAGCCGCCGTTCGTTCAGGAATCCGATCAAGGCCTGCATGGCGGGGCGGAAATAGCTGCGCTGCCGCATCGCGAGGTCGAAATTCTCCCAGACCAGCGGCACGAAATCGAGGCCGGCCGAACGCGCGGCGGCGCGCGTGGCGATGCCGCAATCGGCCTGGCCGGCGCGGACCAGTTCGGCGAGATCCGGCCCCGTCAGGGCCGGCGTCTCGACCCGCCGCAAATCCCGCGTCGTGGCGCCCGCGCGCTTCAGGAGCACATCGAGCAGCATCTGCGCGCCCGTGCCCTGTTGCCGCATCGCCATCCGGGCGCCGAGCGCGAGCACGTCGGTCAGGCCGTGCAGGTGCTTGGGGTTGCCTTGCGGCAGCACGAGCCCCTGCTCGCGGCGCACGAACGCGACCAGCACCGCATCATGCAAATCCGGAGCGGCCCGCAGCGCTTCGACACTGGCATCCCCCGTGAGATCGTCGGAAGCATCCAGGCCGTGGAAGTGTATCGCCGCCGCCATCACCTCGTTGCGCTGCAAGCGCTCGAGCCCGCGCACGCTGCCCTCGCTCATCGATCCCAGGCCCGAGCCGGATTCGCGCAGGCTCCAATCCAGCAGCTCGTCCTGGCTGCCGCCCACGACCGGCGGCGGCTCCGCGATCAGCATGCCGGCCGGACGCGCGAGGCCCGAGAGCACCCAGAGATCGAGCTCGTGTCGCGGGAAGAGCCACTTCCCGGTCACCTTGGTGCAGGGGATCGCGCCGGTGGTGACGAGTTCGTAGAGCTTGCGTTCGCCGAGCCGAAGATAGTCGGCGGCTTCGCTGGTCGTCAGGAATTCCATCCTGCATTCCTATGCAAATTCTTGCTTCTTTTTGACGTTCGACGCAGGTGGAATTCTGCATTTCAAGTTCTCGTCCGCCGGGACCATGCCTGATCATCTCGCTGCTTTGCAACACATCCTCACGCGCGTCGTTTGCTTTGGTGAATGATCCTGCAGCATGCGCTTGGTGCGCTCGTCGCCGGCGATCGCAATCGGATGGCGATCTGCGTTGCCGAAATTTCCCGAGCCGCGCGATTGCCGCCTCGCGGGCGAATCCCGCCGCCGGTAGTGGCTGGATTTGCATTCAATCTGTTGTTGTCCGCATCGCGGACGCCGCAGCGCGCAAACGCGTCACGAGTGCGGCGCAATCGATCATCATCATGATCGCGTCATAGCCAATGGGAACCTGATCATGGGCCGCCTGTCCGTTGCATTCGCGCTGTTCTGCGGCCTCACCGCGGGCGTCGCGGCCTCATCCGCGGAAGACCGCGCCATCGTGCTGGCCTCGACCACATCGATGCAGGATTCCGGCCTGCTCGACTATCTGCTGCCGATCTTCCGCGACAAGACCGGCATCGACGTGACGGTGATCGCGCGGCGCGCCGACGAGGTGCTCGACGGGCCGCGAAGGGGCGAGGCCGACGTCGTGCTGATGCATGCGCGGCCGCAGGAGGAGAAATTCGTCGCCGACGGGTTTGGCGTGAAGCGGTTCGACGTGATGTACAACGACTATGTGCTGATCGGACCGAAGAGCGATCCCGCCGGCGTCAAGGGCAAGGACATCGCGACGGCGCTGAAGGCGATCGAAGCCAAGGGCGCGCCGTTCGTGACGCGTGGCGATCGGTCGGGCACCCACGCTGCGGAACTCGCGCTCTGGATCGTCGCCGGCATCGACATCGCGGCTGCCAAGGGCGCCTGGTACCGAGAGGCCGGCCAGGGCATGGCCTCGGCCCTCGACGCCGCGCGCGCCGCCAATGCCTATGTGCTGTCGGATCGCGGCAGCTGGATCTCTTTCAAGGATCGCGGCGATCTCGACACCGTCGTCGAAGGCGACAAGCGGCTGCTCAATCAGTACGGCGTGATGCTGGTGAACCCCGAGAAGTTTCCGAACGTGAAGAAGGAGCTGGGGCAGACCTTCATCGACTGGCTGATCTCGCCCGAGGGGCAGGCGGCGATCGCCGGCTACAAGGTCGACGGGCAGCAGCTGTTCTTTCCCAATGCGGACCGGTCGGGCGGTTGACGTCAGAATCGCCGGCGGTTGCCAAACCGGGCGATGCATGGTCCACCATGGCGCATGACCCAGCGCCTGCCGCCATCGCTGACGCCGCTCGACACTGCGCTCGCCGCGTTGCTGAGCGGGCTTGAACCGCTTGCACCGGTGGAGTTGCCGCTGAGCGAAGCGGCCGGCTGCATCGCGGCGGGCACGCCGCTGCTTGCGGCCCATCCGCATCACGACATCGCCGCCGCGGACGGCTGGGCGCTCTGCGCCAACGATCTCGTTGGCGCGTCCTCTTATTCGCCGCTGCCTTTGACACCAGCGCCTGTGTGGGTCGAAGCCGGTGACGCGATGCCCGACGGCTGCGACTGTGTGCTCGATGCCGACGCGGTCGATGCATCGGGGCCGCTCGTGCAGGTGCTGGCGGAGGGCGTGCCGGGGCAGGGCGTCAGGCGTGGCGGCAGCGACATCGCCGAGCGCACGCCGGCCGGCGCCGAGGGCCATCCGGTCGCCGCAGCCGATCTGCTGCTCGCGCGCGTTGCCGGTTTGGACAAGCTCGGCGTACGGCGGCCCCGGCTGAGCATCGTCAACGTGCCGGGTGCAACGGCAACGATGCATATGATCGCCGGGATCGCGGGCGCTGCGGGACTGGATGTGAAGACGCATGAGGCCGGCGCGCGCGATGCGGCGTCGATTGCCGATGCGCTCGATATATCCTGTTGCGATCTGATCCTGACGGTCGGCGGCAGCGGCGTTGGTCGCGCCGATGCGGCCGTCACGGCGCTGGCTCAGCGCGGTGATGTGATCGCCCACGGTTTTGCGCTTCAGCCCGGGCGGACTGCCGCGGTCGCCAAGCTCGGAAAGGTTCCCGTCGTCGCCTTGCCGGGCTCGCCGGATCATGCACTCGCGGCGTGGCTCGCGCTCGTGCTTCCGCTCATCGACCGATTATCGGGGCGCCGGCCGCGCCGGTGGGTGAGCCTGCCGCTTGCGCGAAAAATCGCATCCAGCGTCGGCATCGCCGAGATCGCTTTGCTGGCCAGGGAACATCACGGCTGGACGCCGCTCGCCGTGGGCGAATGGCCGCTCCAGGCCATTGCCGGTGCGGATGCATGGCTGCTCATTCCTGAAAGCCACGAGGGATTTGCGGCAGGCGTGCCGGTCGATGCCTATCTGATGTGGGAATGATATGGGTTTTGGCATGTCGACGAACCCGCAATCGCAAATCCGCAGCGCGCTCGAACAGGAGCAGTTCCTCAAGATCCTCTCGCGCGAGGAGGCCCTGGCGCGCTTCGAGGCCGCGTTGTTCCCGCGCGCCGTTCCGAGCGAAATGCGTAAGCTTGATGCCACGCTCGGCGCAGCACTCGCGGAAGACATCACGGCGGCGATCGACGTTCCCCCGTTCGATCGCTCCAATGTCGACGGTTTTGCCGTGCGCTCCGCCGACCTTGCGGCGGCTGGCGAAGGCACTCCTCGGTGCCTCACGCTGAACGGCGAGACCATCCACTGCGGCACCGCGCCGACGCTGCAAGTGGCGGCGGGAACCGCAACGCCGATCGCCACCGGCGGTCCGTTGCCGCGTGGTGCCGACTCGGTCGTCATGGTCGAGCACACCCAGCCGGCCGGCCTTGATGCGATCGACGTGCGTCGGGCGGTCTCGCCCGGGCAATTCGTGTCATACGCCGGATCCGATATTGCGCGCGGCGAGGCGCTGCTGCGCGCCGGCACCATCATCGGCTCGCGCGAGATCGGCATGCTGGCCGCGTGCGGCATCGCCGAGGTGACCGTCGCGCGCAGGCCGCGTGTCGCCGTGATCTCCACCGGTGATGAGCTGGTCCAGCCCGGCGGGGCTCTTCCGCCCGCCGCGATCTACGACACCAACGGCGCGATCGTCGCGGCTGCGATCGACGAGAACGGCGGCGAGGCAGTCTTCCTCGGCGCCATTCCAGATGATGAGGCGAAACTCGAATCCGCAATGCGCAGCGCGCTCGCCGAGTCCGATATGCTGGTACTGTCGGGCGGTACGTCGAAAGGCGCCGGCGATCTGTCCCATCGCATCATCGGCCGGCTCGGCGAGCCCGGCATCATCGCGCATGGCGTTGCGCTCAAGCCCGGCAAGCCGCTGTGCCTTGCGGTGTGCGACGGCAAGCCGGTGGTGATCCTGCCGGGCTTTCCGACCTCGGCAATGTTCACCTTCCACGACATGATCGTGCCGGTGCTGCGCAAGCTGGCCGGCCTGCCGCCGCGCTCGGATGCCAAGGTGAGCGCGACCGTGCCGGTGCGCATTGCTTCCGAGCTCGGCCGCACCGAATTCGTGATGGTCTCGCTGGTCGAGAGCAGGGATGGCCTGATCGCCTATCCCTCCGGCAAGGGGTCTGGCGCGATCACGTCCTTCGCGCAGGCCGATGGCTTTTTGCGCATCGATGCGCTCGCCGACCAGATGCCGGCCGGGACTGAAGCCGAGGTGACGCTGTTCACGCCGCATGTGCGCGTGCCCGATCTCGTCATCGTCGGCAGCCACTGCACCGGCCTCGATCTCGTCACCGCACAGCTCGCGCATGCCAGCCTGACCCTGCGCTCGATCGCCGTCGGCAGCCTCGGCGGGCTTGCGGCGGCGAAGCGGGGCGAATGTGATTTCGCGCCGATCCATCTGTTCGATGACAAGAGCGAGACCTACAACTCGCCCTATCTCGTCGAGGGGCTCGAGCTCGTGCCCGGCTGGCGGCGGATGCAGGGCATTGTCTTCCGCAAGGGCGACAGTCGTTTCGAGGGCCTCGGTGCGAACGAGGCGATCGCCGCTGCCCTCGTTGATCCCGCCTGCATCATGGTCAACCGCAACCAGGGCGCCGGCACGCGCATCCTGATCGACCGGCTGCTCGGCGGTGCGCGGCCGGAAGGCTACTGGAACCAGCCGCGGTCGCACAATGCTGTTGCGGCGGCCGTCGCGCAGCGCCGCGCCGACTGGGGCATGACCATCGCGCCGGTCGCCCATGCGGCCGGCCTCGGTTTCATTCCGCTGGCGGAAGAGCATTATGATTTCGTGCTGGTAAGCGCGCGCAAGGACCGGCCGGCGGTGCGGGCTTTTCTCGACGCGCTCGGTTCGGATGAAGCGCGTACCGCGCTGGAGCGGGCGGGCTTCCGGCCGGCGTAAACGAACTCTCGTGAGCGGGCTTTGGCTAAAGCGCGATGAGATCGGGAAGAATCGTCCTAGCGCTTTAGGTTGTCGTTTGAGGATGATCTTTCGGAAAGCCGCTGCGTACTTTTCCGAATCATCCTTTTAGGATGCGTCGTCCAGTGCCGCCAGCCGTTCCGCCTCGGCGATATCCTCGACCGTATTGGCGTTGAAGAACGGATCGAGCGGCTTGGTCGGCCACGTCACCGTCGCGAGCGGATAGCGCGCCGTCCAGCGGTCGATCTTGCGGAGGTCCTCGACGACCAGCGCGTGCCGGAGCTCGTCGCGCAAGGCGACGCGCCACAGGCCGATCACGGGATGCGACTGCTCGCCTGATGCGGCGACCGCGAGCTGCGCGTTCTCTTGGCTCCGCGCCTCATGCAGCCGCGCGACCAGATCGCGCGGCAGGAACGGGCAGTCGCCGGCGGCGCTGAGCACCCATTCGACACCCGGCCGGTTCGCCGCGGTCCAGTCAAGCGCGGCGAGGATGCCGGCGAGCGGACCGGGAAAGCCGGGCACGTCGTCGGCGACGACCTGCAGGCCGAACGCGGCGAAACGCGCGGGATCGCCATTGGCGTTGAGGATCAATCCGCTACACTGCGGCGAGAGGCGCGCGATCACGCGCTCAAGGATGGTGCGGCCGCCGATGGTGCGCATCGGCTTGTCGCCGCCGCCCATGCGGCGGGCGAGGCCACCGGCGAGCAGCACGCCTTGCGTCAGCGGAATGTCAGTCGTCACCAGCTTCACCCTTGCGTTTGTGCTTCGCCGACTCTTCCTCGACGTAAGCGAGGTCCTGGTCGTAGACGATGCGCTCTTCGCCGGCGAGCGCGATGAAGCGCTTGCCGCGGGTGCGTCCGACCAGCGTCAGCCCGACCTGCCTTGCAAGATCGACCCCCCAGGCGGTGAAGCCGGAGCGCGACACCAGGATCGGAATTCCCATGCGGACCGTCTTGATCACCATCTCCGAGGTGAGCCGCCCCGTGGTGTAGAGGATCTTGTCGGAGGCGTCGACGCCGTGGCGGTACATCCAGCCGGCGATCTTGTCGACGGCGTTGTGGCGGCCGACATCCTCGGTATAGCAGAGCGGCGTGCCTTCCTTGCACAGCACGCAGCCGTGGATCGCCCCGGCCTCCAGATAGAGCGAGGGCATGGTGTTGATGGTCTGCGTCATCTGGTACAGCCAGGACGTGCGCAGCTCGGCCTTCGGCAGTGCGACGCTCTCGACGGCTTCGAGCAGATCGCCGAAGGCGGTGCCCTGCGCACAGCCCGAGGTCTGCGTGCGCTTCTTCAGCTTGGCCTCGAAATTGGTGTGATGCTCGGTGCGAACGACGACGACCTGGAGGTCGTCGTCGTATTCGACCTCGGTGACCTCGTCATTATATTTCAGCATGTTCTGGTTCAGCAGGTAGCCGAGCGCCAGATATTCGGGGTAATCGCCGATCGTCATCATGGTGACGATCTCCTGCGAATTCAGGTAGAGCGTCAGCGGCCGCTCCATCGGCACCTTGATCTCGACCTTGGCGCCGGTCTGGTCGGTCCCGGTCACGCTCTGGGTCAGGCGCGGGTCGCCCGGGTTGGGGAGGATCAGGGGCACCGGGGCTTTGTCGATCTTCATCATGGCGGCGAGGTTAGCATGACATTCGGGTCAAGCCGATATAAGCATGCTCACGACGAGGGAGAAGGCGGTTCCGGCCGCATGACACGGCTGGCGGAGATCGAGTTGCGATGAAAGTCATCGGCCTTGCAGGCTGGAGCGGTGCGGGCAAGACCACGCTGTTGACGCGGTTGATCCCGCATTTCAACGCGCAGGGGCTGCGCGTCTCCGTCATCAAGCATGCGCATCACCAGTTCGACGTCGACGTGCCCGGCAAGGATTCCTGGCGCCATCGCGAGGCCGGTGCGGCCGAGGTGCTGGTGGCGTCGTCGAACCGCTGGGCCCTGATGCACGAATTGCGCGGGGCCGCGGAGCCGCGGCTGCCGGAACTCCTGGGCAAGCTGTCCGCGGTCGATCTCGTCGTGGTCGAAGGTTTCAAGCGCGAGCCGCATCGCAAGATCGAGGTGCATCGCGCGGCCAACGGCAAGCCGTTGCTGTTTCCCGACGACCCCGGGATTGCCGGGATCGCGGCCGACACCGCCATTGACACTGGGCTGCCGACTGTCCATCTCGACGATATCGCGGCAGCCGCAGCATTGCTACTGCGCGCGGCGATGCCGGTCGAGGAAGTGGTCGCTAAAAGCGCTGCGATGCGCTGACGAGGCACCATGGCGCAACTGTCGGACGATTGCTTTGCCTTCGGCGGCCCGATGATGTCGGTCGACGAGGCCGTCGGCCTGATCACGACGCGCGTCAATGCGATCGCCGATCTGGAGACCGTGGCGCTGGTCGAGGCAGACGGGCGCGTGCTGGCGCGCGATGTCGCAGCGCCCCTGCCGCTGCCGCCCTTCACCAACTCGGCCGTCGACGGCTACGCCGTGCGCAACGCCGACATTCCTGAAGGCGCGGAGCGAACGTTCCCGCTCGATGGCCGCATCCAGGCCGGCGGCCTTGCACAGGCGCCGATCAAGCCTGGCCACACTGCGCGCATCTTCACGGGCGCGCCGATGCCGCCGGATGCCGAGACCGTCTTCATGCAGGAGGACGTCCGCATCGACGATTCCGGCAAGATCGTGCTGCCGCCGGGGCTGAAGCCCGGCGCCAATGTCCGCCCCGCGGGCGAAGACATCCCTGAGGGCCACATCGCGCTGCGCGCCGGCCAGCGCTTGCGGCCGCAGCACGTCGCGCTTGCCGCGGCGTTCGGGCTGACGCGCCTCGATGTCGTCAGGCGAATCCGTGTCGCGGTGTTCTCGACCGGCGACGAGCTGGCTTCGCCCGGCGAGCCGCGCGCGGCCTCGCAGCTGTTCGATTCCAACCGCTTCATGCTGATGGCGATGCTGCGCCGGCTTGGCTGCGAGGTCAGCGATCTCGGCATCTTGCGCGACGAGCGGACTTCACTCGCGAATGGCTTGAAGCAGGTGGCCGGCGGGCACGATCTGATCCTCACCACCGGCGGCGTCTCGACCGGCGAGGAGGACCACGTCAAGGCGGCGGTCGAGAGTATCGGCTCGCTGGTGCTGTGGCGGATGGCTATCAAGCCGGGCCGTCCCGTGGCGATGGGCATCATCGACGGCACGCCGCTGATCGGATTGCCCGGCAATCCCGTCGCGAGCTTCGTGACCTTCGTCCATGTGGTGCGGCCGACGGTGCTGGCGCTCGCCGGCGGCGTGCCGGAGCCGCTTCTGCCGATCCCGGTGCGGGCGGCATTCACCTACAGGAAGAAGCCAGGCCGGCGCGAATATGTTCGCGTCTCCGTGCGGCGGGCGCAGGACGGGGCCTTGGAAGTCGTCAAGTTTCCGCGCGAGGGAGCCGGGTTATTGTCCTCGCTGGTCGAGACCGACGGCCTCGTCGAACTCGGCGAGGACATCACGAATGTCGAGCCGGGGCAGGACGTGGGCTTCTTGTCCTATGCCGATCTGCTCTAAAGGCCTCGCGTTGACGTCATCGATCGGTCCCGCCATGTTGTGCCCATGACCAGAACGACGCTCGATCTCACCGGGTTGAAATGCCCTTTGCCCGCCCTGAAGACGCGCAAGGCGCTGAAGCCATTGCGGCCGGGCGATCAGCTCGAAGTGCACTGTACGGATCCCTTGTCGGTGATTGACATTCCGAACCTGATCCGCGAGACCGGCGACAAGGTCGAGATCACCGAGCGCAACGAGGCGCGCATCGTGTTCCTGGTCGAAAAGAGCGACGCCCCGTAGAAAGGCGAATATTCACGGCGGCGACGTTTGACTATGTTGCCTGCACGGGACACGGCCGGAACTTCGCTGCAATGCGAAAGGCGCCGATGGATGATCTCAAACCTAAGACGTCGGGCATGACTTTCTCAACATCGAGGGCAAGCGCTGCCGCAGGTCCTGCGGTGAGCCGCGAGCCTGCCGCCAAGCCCGGCAAGACGGCCGCAGGGCCGGAGTTCGGCGCGCTGGCGCAGGCCTCCATCCTGGTCGTCGACGACGAGCCGGGCATGCGCAATTTCCTGGTGCGCACGCTTGGACCGCGCTGCAAGCTGGTGGACGAGGCGGCCGATACCGATCAGGCTTCGCGCAAGCTCGATTCCAATCGCTACGACGTCGTCATTCTCGACAACATCATGCCAGGCAAGAATGGCGTCGATTGGCTCGCCGAGCAGCGCGCCGTCGGCTTCTTCGCCGACGCCATCCTGATCACCGCCTATGCCGACCTCGACACCGCGATCCAGGCCCTGCGCGCCGGTGCGGCCGATTTCGTGCTCAAGCCGTTCCGCTCCAACCAGATCCTCAACGCGGTGGCACGATGCCTCGACCGTGTCCGCCTCCAGCGCGAGAACTATGTCCTGCGCTACGCCCTGCGTGCCTCGTCCGACCGCACCTTTCTGCGCGACAACCTGATCGGCCAGTCGGCAGCGACGCTGCGCGTGCGTGAGACCATCGCGCGCGTCGCACGCCTGCCGACCTCGGTTCTCCTCACCGGCGCATCCGGCACCGGCAAGGAGGTGGCGGCACGATCGATCCACTCGCTGTCCGACCGCGCCGACAAGCCCTTCGTGCCCGTGAATTGCGCGGCGATCCCGCCCGAGATGATCGAGGCCGAGCTGTTCGGACACATCAAGGGTGCCTTCACCGGCGCCGATTCGGGGCGTGAGGGCTTGTTCCTGTATGCGCATGGCGGCACGCTGTTCCTCGATGAGATCGGGGAGCTGCCGCTGCCGATGCAGAGCAAGCTGCTTCGCGTGCTCGAAGACCGCCGCGTCCGTCCGGTTGGCTCCGAGCGTGAAGTTCCGGTCGACCTGCGCTTCATCTTCGCAACCAATGCCGAGCTCCAGAAAGAGGTCGAGAAGGGCCGTTTCCGAGCCGATCTGTTCTACCGGCTCAACGTGATGCAGATCCACCTGCCGCTCCTGAAGGATCGCGGCGATGACGTCCAGGAGCTTGCCGCCATCTTCATGAGCAAGCTGTCGGCTCAGCTCGGCATGCCGCCGGTGCCGATCGACGCCTCTGTGCGGGCGGCGCTCGCAAGCTATGACTGGCCGGGCAATGTGCGCGAGCTGCGCAATTTGATCGAGCGCACGCTGATCCTCGGCGCCTTCCCCGACGATTTCGCCGGTCCGCGCAACGACGGCCAGTCGGCACCTGCCGACAGTCTCGCGGAGCTCGAGCGCCGTCACATTCTCGGCGTGCTGAAGGAGGTCCATGGCAATCGCGAGGAGGCGGCGCGGCGTCTCGGGATCTCGCGCAAGACCATCGACCGCAAATGCGCGTTATGGGATGTCTGATGGCGCCCGCCGCAGCGGCGAGCTCGTGCGGAGACGCTCCGTCCGCTTCCGGCTGCTCGCGATCGCTCTGCTGCCGATGCTGGTCATCCTGCCGCTCCTGCTCGGCGTTGCAATCTATCGCTGGAACGCGAAATTCGATGCGGCCCTGATCTCCAAGGTGAACGGCGATCTCACCATCGCCCATCAATATCTCGCCCGCATCCTGGAAAAGACCGGCGTCCAGATCCGGGCGCTCAGCCTGTCGGCCCGCTTCCAGGAGGTGCTGGCGCCTGATGCGCACGGCTCGCTCCGGGACCTGCTCGACGAGACCCGCAAGGAGATCGGTCTCGATTTCCTGTATCTGACCAACGATCGCGGCGACGTCCTCGCCTCATCGCCCCCGCTGCAGCGTCAACCGAGAGGTGACTGGCCGATCATCATGTCGGCGCTGTCGGGCCAGGTCCCTGCGACGGGCGTCGATATTTTCGGCAATGACGAGCTCGCCGCAATTTCGCCGGCCCTGGCCGAGCGCGCGCGATTGGACCTCGTGCAGACCCCGAACGCGGTGCCGACCGACCGCAGCACGGAGACGCGCGGCATGGTCGTGCACGCGGCGAGCCGGGCGATGCTGCCTGACGGGGGCGCCGCTGCGCTGGTCGGCGGCACATTGCTCAACCAGAACCTCGAATTCATCGACACGATCAACGATCTCGTCTACCGCGCGGCGAGCCTTCCGGAGGGCAGTCAGGGCACCGCGACGCTGTTCCTGGACGACGTGCGGATATCGACCAACGTGCGTCTGTTCGAGGGACGGCGCGCGCTCGGCACGCGCGTGTCGGCGGCGGTGCGCTCGGCCGTGCTGGGCGAGGGGCACACCTGGCTCGACAGCGCTTTCGTGGTCAATGACTGGTACATCTCCGCTTACGAGCCGCTGGTCGACAGTTATGGCAAGCGGGTCGGCATGCTCTATGTCGGCTTTCTGGAGAAGCCGTTCAGCGAAGCCAAATACCAGACGTTGGTGATCATCATCGCAGCGTTCATCGCGATCACCGCTGCGACCGTGCCGATCTTCCTGCGTTGGGCGACCTCCATCTTCATGCCGCTGGAGCGCGTCACGGCGACGATCGGCGAGGTGGAGCGCGGGAACCTCTCCGCCCGCACCAAGATGCCGGTGTTGGGTGACGAGATCGGCCGCGTCGCGGTTCATCTCGACAACCTGCTCGACCAGATCCAGGAACGCGACCGACAGCTCCGGGAATGGAACGAGGAGCTGAACGTCCGCGTGCTGGAGCGCACCCGGGACCTCGAGCACGCCAATCTCAAGCTCGAGGCAACCACCAAGCAGCTCATCATGTCCGAGAAACTGGCTGCGATCGGCGAGATCACGGCCGGCGTTGCGCACGAAATCAACAATCCGATCGCGGTGATGCAGGGCAATCTCGACGTCATCCGCAGCGTGTTCGGGGCCGATGCCGACAAGGCGAAGGTCGAGTTTCGCCTGCTCGACGAGCAGATTCACCGCATCAGCCAGATCGTGACCAAGCTGTTGCAGTTTGCAAGGCCGGAGGAATATGCCGGCTATGTCGAGCGCCATGCGCCGGCGAGCGTCATCTCCGACTGTCTGCCGCTGGTGCAGCATCTTCTGAACAAGACCGAGATCGCCGTGGTCAGGGACGACCGCGCCAGCCGGCTCGTGCTGATGAACCGGAACGAGCTGCAGCAGGTCCTGGTCAATCTCATCGTCAACGCGATCCACGCCATGCCGGACGGCGGAACCCTGACGCTCCGCTCCTTCGATGCCGAGCGCGACGGCCATCAAGGCGTCGCCATCGAGGTCGCCGACACCGGCATCGGCATGAGCACTGAGGTGATCGAAAAGATATTCGACCCCTTCTACACCACGAAACAGCGGCAAGGCACCGGACTGGGCCTTTCCATCAGCCAGACGCTGATCAAGCGCCAGGGTGGACAGATCACGGCCGAAAGCCACCTCGGCTCCGGGAGCGCCTTCACGATGTGGCTGCCGGAAGCGACCTGATTGGACATTTTGTCCCGGGATTCAGGACATTCTGTCCGGCACGGCACATTGCGCTGCGGGAAGTCGTTGAATCATCACGATGCGACTTCTGGCACGCGCGTTGCTCATCTCAAGACAGGGTGTTGAGGGGGATGAGGGCGCGATAGCGGTCACGGCAACGCTGCTTGCGAGGCGAAGGGACATCGCTCGCGATCAGTTGCTTGCTCGGCGCACAAGACGCGATGCGCACCAGACGATTCCACTTCGGCATGAATGAAGTCCGACCTGTCATGCGCGGCTGCCAAGCACGCACACGACCGGTCGCAAACCGATATGCCGGCAAGGCCGCGCTTGGGAGGGAATGCTTATGACGACTGCCGATACCGTTCTTGCACCGGTTGGTGCTTCCGGCTTCCTCGATCGTGAACGCACGATCGCGAAGGCCGGGTTCAATCGCTGGCTGGTGCCGCCGGCTGCGCTGTGCATCCATCTCTGCATCGGCATGGCCTACGGCTTCTCGGTGTTCTGGCTGCCGCTGTCGCGCGCGATCGGCATCACGCAGAGCAAGGCTTGCCCCGACATCTCGCTGTGGCAGGAGCTGTTCACCACGACCTGCGACTGGAAGGTCGCAAGCCTCGGCTGGATGTACACGCTGTTCTTCGTCCTGCTCGGCGTCTCTGCCGCGATCTGGGGCGGCTGGCTCGAGCGTGCCGGCCCGCGCAAGGCAGGTTTCGTTGCCGCGCTTTGCTGGGGCGGCGGCCTCTTGATCGGCGCTTTCGGCGTCTACGTCCATCAACTCTGGATCATGTGGCTTGGGGCCGGCGTCATCGGCGGTGTCGGGCTCGGCCTCGGCTATATCTCGCCGGTGTCGACGCTGATCAAATGGTTCCCCGATCGCCGCGGCATGGCGACGGGCATGGCCATCATGGGGTTTGGCGGTGGTGCGATGATCGGTGCGCCGCTCGCCAATCTGCTGATCAACTACTTCAAGACCGCAACGGACGTCGGCGTCTGGCAGACCTTCGTCGTGATGGGAGTGATCTATTTCATCTTCATGACGATCGGTGCCTTTTCGTATCGGGTGACACCGCCCGGCTGGCAGCCCGATGGCTGGACGCCGCCGAGCGAGAAGAAGTCGATGATCACCGAGCACCATGTGCACCTCAACAACGCGCACAAGACGCCGCAATTCTGGCTGATCTGGTGGGTGCTCTGCTTGAATGTCTCGGCGGGTATCGGTGTGATCGGCATGGCCTCGCCCATGCTGCAGGAAATCTTCGCCGGCAAGTTGATCGGGCATCCGGAGTTGACGTTCAGCCAGCTTTCGGTCGAGCAGAAGGCATCGATCGCGGCGATCGCCGCCGGCTTCGCCGGCCTGCTGTCGCTGTTCAACATCGGCGGCCGGTTCTTCTGGGCGTCGATGTCGGACCTCATGGGGCGCAAGAACACCTACTACACCTTCTTCATCCTCGGCATCGTGCTCTACGCACTGGCGCCGACCTTTGCCGCGATGGGCTCGAAGCTGCTGTTCGTGCTTGGCTTCGGCATCATCCTGTCGATGTACGGCGGCGGATTCGCGACAGTGCCGGCCTATCTGGCCGACATGTTCGGAACGCAGTTCGTCGGCGCCATCCACGGTCGGCTGCTGACGGCGTGGTCCACTGCCGGCATCATCGGCCCCGTCGTGGTCAACTACATCCGCGAGTTCCAGCTCGCGGCAGGTGTGCCGCGTGACCAGCTCTACAACACGACGATGTACATCCTGTGCGCCATGCTGATCGCCGGTTTGATCTGCAACTATATGATCAAGCCGGTCGATCCGAAGTGGAACATGAGCCACGAGGAGGTGGCCCGCCTGCAGGCGGCCAGTGCGAAGAGCGAGGCGTCGGTCCAGCACGGCTCGTTCGGCATCGGCAAGGGCGGTCTGGACGCCAATGCGGCGCTGTTCTGGGCCTTCGTCGGCGTGCCGCTCGCTTGGGGCGTCTGGAAGACGCTGGAGAGCGCGGTCAAGATTTTCTGATCGCACGTTCAACGCGGCGGGAGCGCACCATGCGCGCTCCCGCCGCTCATTTCGATTGTTTCAAAACTACCCTGGGGGAATTCGATGGTTCGTAAGCTCGTTTGTGCCGCCGCCGTGCTGCTCGTCGCCGGCGCCCTGCAATCCGCGTCCGCACAGACCGCCGCGGCACCGGCTGTAACGCCGCCCGCCGCGACCGAGGCCAAGCCTGGCAAGATCAAGCTGACCGCGCAGAAGCTGAAAGACATGAAGGCCAAGTGGAGCGCCAACAAGTCGAAGCTCAAGGACTGCCGCAAGGACGTGAAGGCCAAGGGCCTCGCGGGCGACGATCGCTGGTTCTATATCGAGGAGTGCATGGGCAAAAGCTGACCCGCCAGCACCAGTCATGGCGAGGTCACCTGTCCCCTCGGGGCGGGAACTCGATGCGATTTCGCTATCGCAGCATAAGAAGCCTTTATTGATCTTCAGGCCAATTCAGGCTTCGTTTGATCAGCTGGATGTTGGACGAACGGCAAAGCCGGGTCCGGGCAGCGGTCCAGGGTTGTCCTTGGGCTGCGCTTAACTGCTTCCGCAAGCATGATAATTTGCTTGGCATTTGGCATGCCAGAAGTTAGAAGTAGAGCCATTCTAAAGTCGAGATCGAGACGAATCGATGAGCCACGACGTGCACAAGGTCCGCCCGTTCGAGCATCCCGGTGAGGGACGCAAGCGAGCCAAGGCCACGCCCAAGGGACGGCAGGTCGATCCCACCGCCGCGCACGAGATCGAGCAACTGCTCGGCGACAGGCCGCGGCGGCGTGATCTCCTGATCGAATATCTGCACCTGATCCAGGACAGATATCATCAGATCTCGGCCGCGCATCTCGCCGCGCTCGCCGACGAGATGAAGCTCGCCTTCGCCGAGGTGTTCGAGACCGCGACCTTCTACGCGCATTTCGATGTGGTGAAAGAGGGCGAGCCTGACATTGCGCCGCTGACGATCCGCGTCTGCGACTCGCTGACCTGCGCGATGCTCGGCGGTGAGAAGCTGCTCGAGGATTTGCAGAGTGCATCGGGGCCCGGCATCCGCGTCGTCCGCGCGCCCTGCGTCGGCCGCTGCGACACCGCGCCGGCCGCGGAAGTCGGCCACAACTTCGTCGATCATGCGACCGTCGCCAATGTGATGGCGGCCGCGAAGGCCGGCGACACCCACGCGCATCTGCCCAAATATGTCGACTACGACGCCTATGTCGCTGATGGCGGCTACAAGCTGCTCAACCGTTTGCGCTCGGGCGAGTTGCTGAAGGACGATCTGCTGAAGGCGCTCGATGACGCTTCGCTGCGTGGCCTCGGCGGCGCCGGCTTCCCGACGGGACGCAAATGGCGCGCGGTGCTCGGTGAGCCCGGCCCGCGGCTGATGGCGATCAACGGCGACGAGGGCGAGCCCGGCACGTTCAAGGACCGCGTCTATCTCGAAAGCGATCCGCATCGCTTCATCGAGGGCATGCTGATCGGCGCGCATGTGGTGCAGGCCTCCGATGTCTATATCTACCTGCGCGACGAATATCCGGCCTCACGCGAGATCCTGGAGCGCGAGATCGCAAAGCTTCCTCCGGGCGGCCCGACGCTGCACATGCGCCGCGGCGCCGGCGCCTACATCTGCGGCGAGGAATCCTCGCTGCTGGAGAGCATCGAGGGCAAGCGCGGCCTGCCCAGGCACAAGCCGCCTTATCCGTTCCAGGTCGGCCTGTTCGGCCTGCCGACGCTGATCAACAACATCGAGACGCTGTGGTGGGTGCGCGACATCGTCGAGAAGGGCGCCGACTGGTGGAAGGGCCATGGTCGCCACGAGCGTCACGGCCTGCGCAGCTTCTCGGTCTCGGGCCGCGTGAAAAATCCCGGCATGAAGCTCGCACCCGCGGGCATCACCGTGCGCGAGCTGATCGACGAATATTGCGGCGGCATGGCCGATGGCCATCAATTCTATGCGTACCTGCCGGGCGGCGCGTCCGGCGGCATCCTGCCGGCGTCGATGGACGACATCCCGCTCGATTTCGGCACGCTGGAAAAATACGGCTGCTTCATCGGCTCGGCCGCGATCGTGATCCTGTCGCAGAAGGACAGCGTGCGTGCGGCGGCGCTGAACCTGATGAAGTTCTTCGAGGACGAGAGCTGCGGCCAGTGCACGCCGTGCCGCGTCGGAACCCAGAAGGCGGCGCTGCTGATGCAGAAGCCGGTGTGGAACCGCGCACTTCTGGAAGAATTGAGCCAGGCGATGCGCGATGCCTCGATTTGCGGGCTTGGACAGGCGGCATCGAATCCGCTGGCCACCGTGATCAAATATTTCCCTGACGAGTTCAAGGAAGCGGCCGAATGACCAAGATTACGTTTGAGCTCGACGGCAAGCAGGTCGAAGCCAATCCCGGCGAGACGATCTGGCAAGTCGCAAAACGCCAGGGCCGCGAGATCCCGCATCTGTGCTATTCACCCGCGCCCGATTATCGGCCCGACGGCAATTGCCGTGCCTGCATGGTCGAGATCGAGGGCGAGCGCGTGCTGGCCGCGTCCTGCAAGCGTACGCCGTCGGTCGGCATGAAGGTGAAGTCCGAATCCGCGCGCGCGGTGTCGGCGCAGAAGATGGTGATGGAGCTGCTGGTCGCCGACCAGCCGGCGCGCGAGACTTCGCACGATCCGGATTCGAAGTTCTGGCACTGGGCCGAGACGACAGGCGTCACCGAGAGCCGCTTCCCGGCCGCCGAGCGCTGGGCAACCGACGCCAGCCATCCGGCGATGCGCGTCAACCTCGACGCCTGCATCCAGTGCGGCCTGTGCGTGCGCGCCTGCCGCGAGGTCCAGGTCAACGACGTCATCGGCATGGCTTATCGCAACCATGGCTCGAAGATCGTGTTCGACTTCGACGATCCCATGGGCGAGTCCACCTGCGTCGCCTGCGGCGAATGCGTGCAGGCCTGCCCGACCGGCGCGTTGATGCCGGCCGTGATGCTCGACGAGAAGCAGACCCGCGTGACTTACGCGGACAAGAAGGTGGATTCGCTCTGCCCGTTCTGCGGCGTCGGCTGCCAGGTGACCTACGAGGTCAAGGACGAGAAGGTGATCTATGCCGAGGGCCGCGATGGCCCTGCCAATCGCAACCGCCTCTGTGTGAAGGGCCGCTTCGGCTTCGACTACATCCACCATCCGCACCGCCTGACCAAGCCGCTGGTGCGGCTGCCCAATGCGAAGAAGGATGCCAACGACCAGGTCGATCCCGCCAATCCGTTCACGCATTTCCGCGAAGCGAGCTGGGAAGAGGCGCTCGACATCGCGGCCAAGGGTCTCGTCAAGATCCGCGACACGAACGGCGTGAAGGCGCTCGCCGGCTTCGGCTCGGCCAAGGGCTCGAACGAAGAGGCCTATCTGTTCCAGAAGCTGGTGCGCACCGGTTTCGGCTCCAACAATGTCGACCACTGCACCCGGCTGTGCCACGCCTCGTCGGTGGCGGCGCTGTTCGAAGGTCTCAGCTCGGGCGCCGTGTCGGCGCCGTTCTCCGCGGCGATGGACGCCGAGGTCATCATCGTGATCGGCGCCAACCCGACCGTAAACCATCCGGTCGCCGCGACCTTCATCAAGAACGCGGTCAAGCAGAACGGCGCCAAGCTGTTCGTGATGGACCCGCGCCGGCAGACGCTGTCGCGCCATGCGACCAAGCATCTGCAGTTCAAGCCCGGCTCCGACGTCGCCATGCTGAACGCGATGATCAACACGATCATCACTGAAGGCCTGACCGACGACCAGTACATCGCCGGCTACACCGAGGGTTTTGAGGACCTCAAGGAGAAGATCAAGGAATTCACGCCGGAGAAGATGGAGGCGATCTGCGGCGTCCCGGCGCAAACGCTGCGCGAGGTTGCGCGCGCCTATGCGCGGGCAAAATCGTCGATCATCTTCTGGGGCATGGGCATCAGCCAGCACGTCCACGGCACCGACAATGCGCGCTGCCTGATCGCGCTCGCGCTGATCACCGGCCAGGTTGGCCGCCCCGGCACCGGCCTGCATCCGCTGCGCGGCCAGAACAACGTGCAGGGCGCCTCCGATGCCGGCCTGATCCCGATGTTCCTGCCGGATTACCAGCCGGTCGGCCGCGACGACTTGCGCGGGGCCTTCGAGAAGCTGTGGCAGCAGGATCTCGATCCCGTGCGCGGCCTCACGGTGGTCGAGATCATGAACGCGATCCATGCCGGCGAGATCAAGGGCATGTATATCGAGGGCGAAAACCCCGCGATGTCGGACCCCGATCTCCAGCACGCGCGCCACGCGCTCGCCATGCTCGACCATCTCGTGGTGCAGGACCTCTTCGTGACCGAGACCGCGTTCCACGCCGACGTGATCCTGCCGGCCTCGGCCTTCGCCGAGAAGGAGGGCTCCTTCACCAACACCGATCGCCGCGTGCAACTCGCGCGCCAGGTGATCAAGCCGCCGGGCGATGCGCGACAGGATCTCTGGATCATCCAGGAGATCGGCAAGCGCATGGGCCTGCCGTGGAATTATGCCGGTCCCGGCGACGTCTTCACCGAGATGGCAGAGCTGATGCCGTCGCTGAAGAACATCACCTGGGAGCGGCTGGTGCGCGAAGGCGCGGTGACCTATCCGGTCGACGGTCCGGACCAGCCCGGCAACGAGATCATCTTCACCACGGGCTTCCCGACCGCGAGCGGCCGCGGCAAGATCGTGCCGGCCAAGGTCATCCCGCCCGACGAGATCCCCGACGCCGAATATCCGATGGTGCTGTCGACCGGCCGCGTGCTGGAGCACTGGCACACCGGCTCGATGACCCGCCGCGCGCAGGTGCTGGACCAGATCGAGCCCGAGGCGGTCGCGTTCATGTCGCCGAAGGACATGCACAAGAAGAAGCTGGTGCCGGGCGATTTCATTCGCCTGGAGACTCGCCGCGGCGCCGTCGAGGTCAAGGTCCGCTCCGACCGCGACGTGCCGGAGAACATGGTGTTCATGCCGTTCTGCTACGCAGAGGCGGCGGCGAACCTGTTGACCAACCCGGCGCTCGATCCGTTCGGCAAGATCCCGGAATTCAAGTTCTGCGCGGCCAGAGCCGAACGCGCGGAGATGCGGGACGCGGCGGAGTAGGGAAGACCTCCTCCCAGCGGGGTTTGGCGGCATAGCGCCTCCAAATTCCGCTGTCGTCGTCGCGAATGCGAGGACCCATACCGCGTGATTTCTCGATTGCGGACGGTCTTAGTACCAAACGTCGAGCCTTCGCCAAACTCCTCCCTGGGGTTATGGGTCCCCGCGTGCGCGGGGACGACAGCGGATGTGTGGCGGCAATTACACCCCCCACCGCTTCGCTCCTCGCAATGACGGTGGTAGATGTGACCCATGTCCAAAGCCACCCCAGCCACACGCGCGCTCACGGCCGCCGGTATTGCCTTCACCGTCCATGCCTACGACTACGATCCTGACGCCGAGAGCATCGGGCTGCAGGCGGCCGCTGCGCTGGCTGAGGACCCCGCGCGCGTCCTGAAGACGCTGATGGCGCTGGTCGATGGCAAGCCGGTCTGCGTGATCGTGCCGTCCGACCAGGAGGTCTCGATGAAGAAGCTGGCCGCTGCCGCGGGCGGCAAGTCGGCGCAGATGATGAAGCCGCCCGAGGCTGAGCGCGTCACCGGCTACAAGGTTGGCGGCATCAGCCCGTTCGGCCAGCGCAAGCCCGTGCGCACCGTGATCGAACAGAGCGCGCTCGGGCATGATCAGGTTTATCTCAATGGCGGCCAGCGCGGCTTGCAGGTGCGGCTGAGGCCGGCCGATGTGCGGGACGCGTTGAGGGCGGTCGTTGTCGACGTCGTGGCCTGAGCGTCACGCGCTTACTGCTTCTGCAGCAGCTTCAGCCGGCAGCGCAGCGCCTCGCGGATATGTGCCCTCGCAAGCTGCTCGGCCCTGTCGCCGTCGCGCGCGGCGATCGCCTCGATGATGACCTGGTGCTCGCCGTGACTGGTCGAAGGGCGTCCCGTCACCGTGAAGGTGGTCGGGCCGAGCAGCGCGATCCAGTCCTGCAATTCGCGCGAGGCGTTGTCGAGATAGCGGTTGCGCGCGGCGCGGCAGATGGCCTCGTGGAAGGCGCGGTTGAGCCTTGCCATTTCTCCTGCCATCTCGGCGACGTTGGTCGCGGAGGTCTCGACAAAAGCCTGCTCGATATCCCAGAGTGCATCGACCTCGGGCGCCGAAGCGTGTTCGGCGGCGAGGCGCGCCGCGGCACCTTCCATGATTTCGCGCATGGCGTAGAGCTCGAGCACTTCCGAGATGTCGAGATTGCGCACGATCAGCCCGCGTCCGCCGGCGGGCTCGACGAAACCGCGTGCGGCGAGCCGGCCGAGCGCTTCGCGCACCGGGGTGCGGCTGACCTTGAGCCGCTGCGCGACCTCTTCCTCGCGCAGGCGGTCGCCGGCGCGGTAGCTGCCGGCCTGGAGCGCCTCGCACAGCGAGCGGAATACAGCTTCGCCAAGGGCAACGCCGCCGCCGCGCGCGATCGATCCGCCTGTCTTTGCCGGACGCCTCGCCATGTTCCCTCGTAGCAAGGCGCATCCTGCCCATGCAGAGATGACGCTTGCAGGCTCTCTGTATATCTTTGTATACAAAAGTACGCAATGGTGGTGCCGGTTGACCGGGGCCGCCGGCGGATAGAATGTCTCAACTTCGTCGCATCGGGCGGACGGCATGAGCAGCAAGTACGACGTGCTGGTGATCGGCGGCGGCAACGCGGCGCTGTGCGCGGCGATCGCGGCGCGGCGCGGCGGTGCCTCGGTGCTGGTGCTCGAAGGCGCACCGAAATTCTATCGCGGCGGGAATACCCGCCACACCCGCAACATGCGTTGCGCTCACGATGCGGCCACCGAAATCCTGACCGGCCCTTATACCGAAGAGGAGTTCTGGGAAGACCTGCTGCGCGTCACCGGCGGGCAGACCGACGAGGTGCTCGCGCGCCACATGATCCGCGAGTCCAAGGACATCCTGAACTGGATCGTGGAGCAGGGCGTGCGCTGGCAGCCCTCGCTCGGCGGCACGCTGAGCCTCGGCCGCACCAATTCCTTCTTCCTCGGCGGCGGCCGCGCGATGCTGAATGCGCTCTATCTCACTGCCGAGCGCCTCGGCGTCGACGTCGAATACGACGCCGAAGTCACCGACCTCGTGATGGAGGACGCCATGTTCCTCGCCGCGCGCCTGAAGCGGCCGATCAGGGGCGAGAGCGAGATCCGCGCGACCTCGCTGGTCGCCGCCGCCGGAGGGTTCGAGGCCAACATCGACTGGCTCAAGCAATATTGGGGTGAGGCGGCCGACAATTTCCTGATCCGCGGCACGCCCTATAACCGCGGCTCGATCCTGAAGATGCTGCTCGACAAGGGCGTGCAGGAGGTCGGCGACCCCACGCAGTGCCACGCGGTCGCGATCGACGCCCGTGCGCCGAAATTCGACGGCGGCATCATCACCCGCCACGACTCCGTGGTGTTCGGCATCGTCGTGAACAAGCACGCGCAACGCTTCTACGACGAGGGCGAGGATATCTGGCCGAAGCGCTACGCCATTTGGGGCCGGCTGGTCGCGGCGCAGCCCGACCAGATCGCCTACATCATCTTCGACTCGACCGTCGTCACGAGCTTCATGCCGACGCTGTTTCCGCCGATCGCTGGACAGACGGTGGCCGAACTCGCCGGCAAGCTGGAGCTCGACCCGGCCGCGCTGGAAAAGACCGTCACCGAATTCAACGCCGCGGTGCGGCCCGGCACCTTTGATCACACCATTCTGGACGACTGCCGCACTGAGGGCATCACGCCGCAGAAGACCCACTGGGCGCGCAAGATCGAGACGCCGCCTTATCTCGCTTATCCAGTGCGGCCCGGCATCACCTTCACCTATCTCGGCACGCGCGTGACCAAGGAGGCGCGGATGTTGATGGCTGACGGCAAGCCGTCGGCTAACATGTTCGCGGCGGGCGAGATCATGGCCGGTAACGTGCTCGGCAAGGGCTATGCCGCCGGCATGGGCATGACCATAGGCAGCGTGTTCGGGCGGATCGCAGGACGGGAAGCGGCACGGCATGCGAAGAACTAAAGAAAAGGCTCTGGGAGGAACCATGTCGCGCATTGCCATTGCTTCGATCACGGCGCTGTTGACCGTCGGCCACGCCCACGCCGCCGAGCCGATCACCCTGCGCGACATGGGTTCGTTCCACGTCGGCGGGCGTCTTGTCGAGATCTCCGGCAAGCCGGTGAAGGAGGTCGTGTTCACGCCCGGCGGCGTGCCGGCCAAGGTCGATCCCAACGGCACCTATCAGGTCGAGCAGATGTACGTGCAATATTTCCTGCCGGCCAACGAGAAGGGGGTTTATCCGCTGCTGATGTGGCACGGCGGCGGACTGACCGGCGTCACCTACGAGACCACGCCCGACGGCCGCGAAGGCTGGCTGAACTATTTTCTGCGCAAGGGATGGGCAGTCTACAATTCCGACGCGGTGGAGCGCGGACGCGCCGGCTGGGCGCAATACCCAGACATCTTCAAGAGCGAGCCGGTCTTCCTGACCACGGCCAATCCGTTCGAGCGTTTTCGCATTGGCGATGGACCAAACTCATACGATCCCGATCCCGCCAAGCGGAAGCTGCTGCCGGGCAGCCAGTTTCCGGTCGAAGGCTACGAGAATTTCGTCAAGCAGAACGTGCCGCGCTGGACCACGACGGATGACGCGATCATCGCCGCCTATATCGCCGAAATCGATCGCGTCGGCCCCTCGGTGGTCCTGTTCCACAGCCAGGCCGGCAGCTTCGGCTTCAAGGTCGCGCAGGCCCGGCCTGACAAGGTCAAGGCGCTGATTGCGATCGAGCCGGCCGGTATCGGCGATCCCGCCAAAGCGGAGGTGCTGAAGAACATCCCGACCCTCGTCATCTATGGCGACTATATCGAGCGCGATTCGCGCTGGCCCAAGATCCGCGCCAACGGCGTTGCCTTTGCGGACGCTATCAAGGCGGCCGGGGGCAGCGTTGACGTCGTCGACCTTCCCCAGGCCGGCATCAAAGGCAATTCGCATATGGTGATGATGGACAAGAACAACCTCGAGGTCGCCGGCCTGATCCAGAAATGGCTCGAGGGAAAAGGTCTGACGAAGTAAGCCATGCACGGAACCAGAATTTTGGACGAAGCCGACCGCCTGATGACGGTCTGCAATTCCTGCCGCTATTGTGAGGGTCTTTGCGCGGTATTTCCGGCGATGGAAATGCGCCGCGCCTTCTCGGACGGCGACTTGAATTATCTCGCCAATCTCTGCCATTCATGCGGCGCCTGTTACGTCGACTGCCAGTTCTCGCCGCCGCATGAGTTCAACGTCAACGTTCCCAGAACGCTTGCGGTCGCGCGGGCGGAGTCCTATGCCGCCTATGCCTGGCCGGGCGCGCTGTCCGGCGCTTTCGCCCGCAACGGTCTCGTCATCAGCATCGTCGCGGCGCTCAGCATGGCGGCCTTCATCCTCGGCTTTGCCGCCTTGAACGACCGCAGCGTGCTGTTTGGCGTGCACAGCGGTCCCGGCGCGTTCTACAGGCTGATGCCGCATAACGCGATGGCTGCGCTGTTCAGTGCTGCGTTCCTGTTTGCGATCCTGGCGCTCGTCATGAGCGTACGCGCGTTCTGGCGCGACATCGGCGCGCCGATCGACGGCCGGGCCGATGGCGGCTCGATCTTTCAGGCGATCCGTGATGCCGGCGAATTGCGCTATCTCCATGGCGGCGGCGTCGGTTGCTACAACGAGGACGACAAGCCGACCGACCGGCGCAAGCTGTATCACCACCTGACCTTCTACGGCTTCCTGCTGTGCTTCGCCGCCACCTCGGTTGCCACGCTGTATCACTATCTGCTCGGCCGCGAGGCGCCGTATCCGTGGTGGGACCTGCCCGTGGTGCTGGGCACGCTCGGCGGCATCGGTCTGATCATCGGCCCGGTCGGTCTGTTCATGGCCAGGATGCGACGCGATCCGGCGCTGCTCGACGAGAGCCGCTACGGCATGGATGTCGGCTTCATCGCCATGCTGTTCCTGACCGGCCTCACCGGCATGCTGCTTCTGGTCCTGCGGGAGACCGCCGCGATGGGGCCGCTGCTGGCGCTGCATCTCGGCGCGGTATTCGCGCTGTTCGTCACCATGCCCTACGGCAAGTTCGTGCACGGCATCTATCGTTTCGCGGCGCTGATGCGCTATGCGCAGGAGCGGCGGACGGCAGCGTGACCCGTTATCTCGGTTGAAAGCGGCCCTCGCGCAGGAAGGCGATGGTCTGCGCGATCGCGGCGGCGTGGCGCGGAAGCCCGGTATGCGACGTCTTCACAACGATATGGTCGGCCATACCGGCCAGCAACGCGCTCTGCACCGACACCCGCCCGTCATTCGGCGTCGGTAGAACGAAGAGACCGGCGATAGGATCGATGAAGCGGCTACCCGCGATTACGCCGACAGGATAGTCCAGACTGGGCAAGGCGTCCGGCCGAAGCTCAGTCGTGAGCTCGAGCCCGGCGGGGCCGTAGAGTGCGCGATAGAGGCGAGATCCGCTCAGGAGATCGGCGACTTCGCTGCCGCCGTTCGGCGTGCCCAGCATCACGACGCTGCCAAGCCGGGCCGGCCGGTGTTTTGCAACATAGGCGCGCGCCACAAGGCCGCCCATCGAATGCGCAACGAAATGCAGCGGCGCGTCACGCTCGGCGAAGCGGCTGATCGCCGGATGGAGATCGTCCGCAAGCGCTACGATCGGCTTCTTGCGGCTGGGATAGTCGATGTTGAGCGTTGCGAAGCCGGCCGCACGGAGCGCCCGCTCGAGCTTTGTCAGGGATGCCGAGGTTCGCGCGATGCCGTGAAGCAGAACCACTCCCGGGCATCGCGCGTCGCCTGATCGAGGCGCCTCGTGCATTTGTGTTACGCCACCTCGCGCTCCGGCGCAGACGCCTGCTCGCGGGCCATCGTCGTTGCGGTGACGTAGTCGGTCTTGCCGGTGCCGAGCAGCGGCACCTTGTCGACCACCATGATCGCCGCGGGAACGGTCAGCTCGGATGCGCCGATCGCCTTGGCCTGGCCCTGCATTGCGCTGCGCTCGGCGTTCTTCTCCGTCGTCAGCAGCACGATGCGCTCGCCCTTGCGCGGATCGGGGATCGAGACGGCGACCGATGCGGCTTGCGGCCACAACGTCGCGGCGATGCTCTCGACTGCCGACAGCGACACCATTTCGCCGGCAATCTTGGCAAAGCGCTTGGCGCGTCCCTTGATGGTGATGAAGCCGGCCGCGTCGATCGCGACGATGTCGCCGGTGTCGTGCCAGCCTTCGGGAAGCTTTTCGAGCACGCCGGGATTTTCGGCCCGCAAGTAACCGAGCATCACGTTCGGGCCGCGCACCGAGAGCCGTCCACCTTCCTCGATGCCGGGGACCGGGTCGAGACGGCTTTCCATCAGCGGCGAGAGACGGCCGACGGTGCCGGGACGGTTGGCCATCGGCGTGTTCATCGCCAGCACCGGCGCAGTCTCGGTGACGCCATAACCTTCGAGGATGCGGATGCCGTAGCGCTCCATGAACACCTGCCGCGTGCGGTCCTTGACTGCCTCGGCGCCGGCGATCACGAGCCGCAGGGTGCGGAAGTCGTAGGCGTGTGCCGAGCGCGCATAGCCGGTGAGGAACGTATCGGTGCCGAACAGGATCGTCGCGCCGGTCTGGTAGATCAGCTCGGGCACGATCCGGTAGTGCAGCGGCGAGGGATACATGTAGATCGGAATACCCGCGAGCATCGGCATCATCATCCCACCGGTCAGCCCGAAGGAGTGGAACACCGGCAGCACGTTGAACACCTTGTCATTGGCGTTGGCATCGACCCGCGCCAGCGCCTGCGCCGCGTTGGCGAGGATGTTGCGGTGGGACAGCACCACGCCCTTGGGCGTGCCTTCCGAGCCCGACGTGAACAGCACCACGGCGGGGTCGCCGGCCTGGCGGACGACGCGCGGCGTGGTGCCGGCGAGCAGGCCCTTGATCTTGTCGGCCGTGCCGATTGAGGCGCGGACGTCTTCGAGATAAACGACCCGGGCCTCCGCGGAGATCGCAGCCATCAGCTTGTCGAGCTTGCCCTTCTCAATGAAGGCCTTCGAGGTCAGCACGGTCTTGACCTCTGCGGCCTTCATGGCCGCGAGGACGTTGACGGGGCCGGCCGAGAAGTTGAGCATCGCCGGCACCCGGCCGATGTTCTGCAGCGCCATGAAGACCACGGCGACGCCCGCCGAATTCGGCAGCAGCACGCCGACATTCTCGCCGACGGCCGTGCCGGTCTCCAGCTTCCGGCTCAGGACCTGTGCGCCGAGGATCAGCTTGCGATAGGTCAGCTTGGTACCGAGCGCGTCCTCGATGATGACCTTGCCGGTGTCGCGATCGCGATAGGCGTGTCCGAGCGCCTCGAACAGCGAGTGATCGAGCATGGCGTTCTTGACGAGGGCGTCGATCATCACGTCCTGAAGTGCGGCGCCGGCGGCATTGCGGCGTGCCTTGCCCTTCAGCGCCGGGTCGACCGGAAGCTTGACCGGCGGCAGGATGGTGACCGTCACCCGCGGGAACCACGAGCGCTTGATCTGGCTGGAGTTGAGGTAGCTGAGATGCGAGCGCTGCGCGCCTTCGATGCGAACGGGCACGACCACGGCGTCGGCCTTGTCCGCGATCATCGCGGTGCCGTCATAGACCTTCATCAGCGAGCCGGAGACGGTGATGCGTCCTTCGGGGAAGATCACCACCGGTTCGCCGGCGGCGACCAGCTTGATCAGGTCGCGCGCGGCCAGCGGCTTGGTCGGGTCCATGGTGTAGTGCTTGACGACGCGCAGGAACGGCTTGGCCCACCAGGCCTTGGCGATGCCGGTGTCGACCGCGAAGCTCGCGTCGATCGGCAGCACGGCGTGCAGCAGCGGACCGTCGATCAGGCTGACATGGTTGGGTGCGATCAGCATCCGCGTGCCCGGAGGCGGCAGGTTTTCGAGCCCGCGGATCTCGGTGCGGAAGAGAGCACGGAACAAGAGGCCGCCGAAGTCGCGCACGCCTTCCTTGCCCCACTTGGTCAGCACGAACCACACCGCGCCGAAGCTGGCGACGCCGAGCCCGAAGAAGATCCAGCCGATATGGAGGCCAGCCGCCTGCAATAGCGCGACGAACAGCGAGCCAACCACCATGAAGGCGGCCTGCAGCACGTTGCCGGCGGCGATGATGCGGGCGCGCTCGGATGGCGCCGACCAGGCCTGGACCGCGGCGAAGGAGGGAACGACGAACAGGCCGCCGCCGAACGCGAAGGCGACGAAGTCGACCAGCATGCGCAGGCCCGCGAACGAGGTCACGAAACCGGCCGCGGTGATGTCCTGACCCTTGGCGGTCACGCCGATGGCCCAGGCGAGATCGAGGCCAGCAAACCCCATGATGATGGCGCCGATCGGCACCAGCGCGAGGTTGGGCCGAACGTGGCTGAGGCTCGCGGCGAACAGCGAACCAATGGCGATGCCGATTGCGAAGATCGCAAGGCATAGCGTCACCACGCCCTCGGTGCCGCCGACGACTTCCTTGACCAGCGCCGGCAGCAGCGACAGCACGATCGCGCCGACCAGCCAGAACCAGGAAACGATCACGGTGCCGTCCCACAGCCGGTGGTCGGCATGCAACGTCCTAAGCAGGCTCACCGTCGAGGTCCAGGGATTGGCGTCGACAGGCAGATCGGGCGCCGACGGCGTCGTCTGCGGAATGCGGGAGGCGAAGGCCCAGGACAGCAGGGC
Organism: Bradyrhizobium sp. TM239; assembly: GCF_036247985.1. Taxonomy (NCBI): domain Bacteria; kingdom Pseudomonadati; phylum Pseudomonadota; class Alphaproteobacteria; order Hyphomicrobiales; family Nitrobacteraceae; genus Bradyrhizobium; species Bradyrhizobium sp. TM239. Next base: position 137,310 of record NZ_BTIR01000004.1, read on the forward strand.
CAGCACGACCACGGCCGATGCGACCCAGCCCATATGCGCGGATCCCGCCACGAACTGGCCGCCGGCGACGGTGCCGAGCAGGATCGCCATGAAGGTCGCGCCTTCGACCAGCGCGTTGCCGGTCGCAAGCTCACCGAGCTCGAGCTGATCCGGCAGCATGGAATATTTCACGGGTCCGAACAGCGCGGCGATGATGCCGAACAGGGCGAGCGCTGCGAACAGCAGCGGCACCGAGTGCAGAAAGAAGCCGGCGGCGGCAAAGGCCGCGGCGAAGATCTCGGCGAATTTGAGCCGCCTTGCGACGACGGATTTGACGTATTTGTCGGCGAGCTGGCCGCCGAGCCCGGACAGGATGAAATAGGGGAAGATGAAGACGGCGCCTGCCACCGTCACCAGCGCATCGCCGTGGCCGGTTGCGGCGCTGTAAAGCAGGATGATGACGAGCGCGTTCTTGAGCACGTTGTCATTGAGCGCCGAGAAGAATTGCGCCCAGAACAGCGGCGCGAAACGGCGTGACGACATCAATTCCCTGATCATGACTAGTCCTGTTTTGGAAAGGCAGAATGAGGTTCGTTACGTTGTCTTTGAAGCGTCACGACCGGAAGGGGAGGGGACGAACGATTGCGGGCGCTGATCGCCGGCCTGCCTTGTCCCCTCGATCCCTCTGATCCTGTTGGTCTCCAAGCGGTGTCGTTAGGTTCGCAAATATCTGGGCGCGCCTTACCCGGTATGCGCCGAGCGATGAGGAAAAGCTGAACCCCGTCACTGAAGTCTGGCGAGATCGGCCGCGAACGTCGGGACATGGTGAGTCCTTCCTTGCAACCAGTTCTTGCATTCGAGCCGACCCGCGTGTGCAGGTCGCGTGCGCCTCAGGTGAGATGGGCGAGGTGACGAAAGGGCGAGAGGCGGCGGAGCAGGCTGAATCGGCGGCCCTCTTGACGGGCGCGCGCGCGGCTCGCCTGCCACATCCGGAAAGTCGCCCGGCGTTCTGCCAGCACGCCGGCAATGTCGCAGGCATTGGCGATGCGATCGATCGGCGTCATGGCGAACCGGAGAACGGCCCGGCCAAAGCCGGTCACGAGGGCTGCGGCGTCATCGACGAAGGTGGTGGCAATATCAACAGCGAGGGTTTGCATTTTGGTTGTCTCCCGGTTAAATTGAACAATGTTCACATGAGTAGCTTTAAAATGAACAATGTTCAAGAAGAATCGCTGCGGGATCAGAAAAAAAATCGGCGGCGGCTCCAGATCCTGGAGATCGCCCGCGGTATCATCGCATCTAAGGGATTGAGATCGTTGAAGGTTCGGGGTGTTGCCGAGGCCGCCGGCTGCTCTGTCGGCAGCGTCTATAACGAGTTCGGCGACTTCGACGGGGTGATCCTGACCGTCAATCGGGAGACCGTTCAGGCCCTCACGGCCCGGCTTCGCGGGGTTCCGGCCGATGACCCCGTGCGCCAGCTCTATGGGCTCGCCGAGACCTATCTGGAATTCTTCGCGGAGCACGCCAATCTGCTGCGCTCGCTGTTCGAGCATCGGATGGAGGACGACCGTCCTTATCCCGACGACATCCTGCAGATGGTGATGGATGCTTTCGCGCTGATGCACCCACCCCTGGTCCGGCTGCTACCGGATGCGGATGACGTGAAGATCGCGCTGTTGTCGCGCACCTTGTTTTCTGCCGTGCACGGCATCATCTCGCTCGGTCTCGAGGAGCGGATGGTGGCCGTGCCGCCCCAGATGCTGCGTCAGCAGGTCGAGCAATTCCTCGATGCGCATCTGGTGGGTCTCGGGATCGTGCTGCCGCGGTGACGGCGGAGAGCGTCAGGCCCGCGCGGCCTCGCGCGGCCGGGCCGCAACGACGACGACATCAGGTCTTCCGCCGTCGACCTGAACGCGGTTGCGTCCCTTTTCCTTGGCGCGATAGCAGGCGGCATCCGCGCGCCGCATTGCGCCTTCGAGCGTGGTGTCGGCGTCGGCGATGCAGGTGACGCCGATGCTGGCGGACACCGCAAAGCAGCGATCGTCCCAGGCGAAGTTGAACAGCTCGAGCGATCGCCGCAGCCGTTCGGCGATGTCGACTGTGTTCGCGGGTGAGCAATGCGGCAGGATCAGGCCGAATTCGTCGCCGCCGAGCCGGGCTACCAGGTCATGCGGTTGCCGGTCCTGTTGCAGGAGGCGCGACACCTGGCAGAGCAGGCGGTCGCCGGCAAGGTGCCCGCAGCTGTCATTGACGTTCTTGAACTGGTCGAGGTCGAGCAGGATCAGGCCCAGCGAACCCGCCGCGGCAACGTCCAGTTCGCTTTGCAGGCGCGCCTCGAAGGCGCGGCGGTTGGACAGGCCGGTCAGCCAGTCGTGCGATGCCTGCCACGCCAGGCGTTCCTTCTCGGCATGCAGGGCATCTTCGAAGGCCTGCCGCTGCAGCACCAATCGCCTGGTGTGCCAGATCAGGAGCAGGATCAGCGTCACAGCGGTGACGATGTTGATGCCGGTCAGCGTCAGCTTGATGGCGCGGGAGCCTTCGCCAAGCACAGTGGAGAACCGGTTGGCATGCACCGTGAACTGGGCGTTGAGCTCGGAGAGCCGCGAAGACAGGAATTGCAGCCGGCTTGCGTCTTGAACAGGACCGTTCTCCCATTCGGACCGGATGACTTCGCCGAAGACGCTCAGCTCTAGCAGCATGGGGTCGGTGGCGGCCCACTCGCGGATCGCTTCCTGAAGGAAACTGACGCGATTGAAGTAGCGAAACAGCCAGATCAATCCCGCGACGTCATCGGGATGGTTGCCGCCTTGCAGGAAGCCGATGCGGGCGGCCTCGACGTCGATCGGATCGCGCTCGAGCGCCCAGCGCGCGAACTCGTCACCGATGGGAACGGCAAGCGAGGCCTGGTATTGCGTGAACTGGCTGGCTTCGCCCGAATGCAGGTAGAGATTGAGGAAATAGACGGCGTTCTTCTGCGAGCGCGACCACATCGCTTCGCCCGCGACATAGGCGCGGACCGACGACATCACCTCGAGACTGAATCCCGCGATCGTCGCCTGGAGCACGACGACCATCACGAAAGGCGAGACGAGCTTGATGACATGAAGGAAGCTGTGTCCCTTCGTCGACGTCGCTGTTCTGCGAAACACCCAGCGTTCCCCAAATCGCGCAATGACCCCCAGCGGAGCGCTGCGCCTGCAACGCGAAGTAGAGAATATGGTTGCTTAACTCGGGCTGAAAGGCGCGGGAGACCGCATCGCAGGGTGAAGGCGCTGTGAAGCCGATATGCGCAGATCGCTTCAAATGCCGGCAAATCGGAAAAGGCGCGGTATCGACGAAGCAATGCCTCGCATTCGTCGTGCGCGGTTTACCCGATAGAGAGAATCTCGTCGCGCCGTTAGACCAGCACGGGCTTGCGGACGCGGCCGGCGTCGCCGAACACGCGTAGATAACGCTCGATCTCCGAGGGCATGCCGGTCGCCTTTTCCGGATTATCGGAGAGCTTGACGGCCGGATGGCCGTCGACCGACGACACCTTGCAGACCAGCGAGATCGGATCGAGGTTGAACGAGCCGTCCGGCGGGCAGCCGACGAAGTCGTTGGTGAGGTTGGTGCCCCAGCCGAAGGAGAGCCGCACCCGGCCGGCGAAGTGGTGATAGGTCTCCTCGATCGAGCCGACATCCATGGCATCGGAAAAGACGAGCAGCTTGTCCCTGGGATTGCGGCCCTTCTTTTCCCACCAGGCGACGATCTCTTCGCCGGCCTGGATCGGCGGCGCGCTGTCGGGCCGGAAGCCGGTCCAGTCCGCGACCCATTCCGGCGCATCGCGCAGGAAGGCCTTGGTGCCGAAGGCGTCGGGCAGCGCGATCAGCAAATTGCCGCCATAGGTCTGGCGCCACTGGTCGAGAATGCGATAGGGCGCCCAGCGCAATTCCTCGTCGTCCCTGGCGAGTGCGGCTGCGACCATCGGCAGCTCATGCGCGTTGGTGCCGATGGCTTCGAGATCATTGTCCATCGCGAGCAGCACGTTGGAGGTGCCGATGAAGGACGGGCCCAGGCCTTCCTTCACCGCCTCCACGCACCAGCGCTGCCAGAGGAAGCCGTGACGGCGGCGGGTGCCGAAGTCGGACAGGCGCAGATTCTCCAGCTTGCGCAGCCGCTCCACCTTGGTCCACAGCTTGGCCTTGGCGCGGGCATAGAGCACGTCGAGCTCGAAGCGGCCGCGGCCCTTCATCGCCGCGCGGGAGCGCAGCTCGTTGAGGATCGCGAGCGCCGGAATCTCCCACATCGTGGTGTGGGTCCAGGGCCCGTGGAAATGCAATTCGTACTGGCCCTCGACCTTGCGCAGCTCATACTCGGGGAGGCGGAATTCGGCCAGCCAGCGGATGAAGTCCGCCGAGAACATGTGGGTCTTGCCGTAGAAGGTGTTACCGGCCAGCCAGATCAGCTCCTTCTTGGTGAAGCGGATGGTGCGGGCATGGTCGAGCTGGGCGCGCAGCTCGCCCTCGTCGATGATCTCGGCGAGCCGCACATGGCGCGAGCGGTTGATGACCGAGAAGGTCACCTGCTGCGTCGGGTAGGACTCCCGAATCATTTGCAACATCAATAGCTTGTAGAAGTCGGTATCAAGCAGGCTGCGGATGATGGGGTCCAGCCGCCAGCTGTGATTGTAGGTTCGGCTCGCAATATCGGTCACTGTCATGGGGGGATTTTAGCGCGACGGCCCGCGCGCAACCAGTGGGTTTGGCGAGGGGTGGTCTTCCGAAAGGCGGTAACGGCGATCAGGCCTTGGCAGCCGTCGCTGCGACCGTCTCGAGCTGGCTCCTGACCCAACGATGAGCCGGATCTTTCTGATAGCGCTGGTGCCAGACCATGAACATCGGCAGCTCGGCCAGCATCTGCGTGCGGGACGCCAGCGGTATGCGCGTTTGCGCGAAGCCGCGCATGACCCCGGATGCGAGCAGGCTCGGCATGCTCGCCAGCATCTGCGAGCCGCGCAGGAACGACGGCACGCCGGAAAAGCTCGGCACCGAGATCGCGATGTCGCGGTGAAGACCGTTGGCCGCCAGCCGGCGGTCGAAGTCGAGCCGCTCATTGTCGGTATAGACGACGGTGATGTGGCGCGCGGCGAGATAGGCGCTACGGCTGGCCGGCGCGGTGCGTGCCTTGGCATCGAAGTAACAGACGTAATGGTCCTGGAGCAGGCGCTTCTGCACGATGTCGATGCCGGACGGCGGCAGCGGCGTGATCAGGAGATCGCAGCGGTTCTCGCGCAGCATCGCGGGCGAGGGCGACTGCGAGGGGATCACGCGCAGGTTCAGGCTCTTCACCTGGCCGGCGACATGGTCGAAGAACCGGGGCAGCAGCAGATCGCGCTGGAAGTCATTGGCAGCGACCGTCAGCGAGAGCTGCGCGCGTGGCGGCTCGAAGCTGACGCCGCCGGCAAAGCTCCGCATCTCGTCGATCAGTGCGCGCGCCTTCGCGGCCAATCCTTGCGCATGCGCGGTTGCGACGATGCCGCGGCCGGATTTGGCGAACAGCGGATCGCCCGCGATCCGCCGCAGCTTGTTCAGGGCGTGGCTGACGGCGGACTGGGTCAGGCCGAGCCGCGTCGCGGCCGCCGTGACCGAGCCTTCCTCCAGCACGGCGAGGAACAGTTCGAGGGCGTGGCCGTCGAGGGCCAAATGATCGATTTCTTTCATGCAATATATTATAATCGATCTATTTATCTGTGGAATAGACCGGCCCATGATCTCCCGATAAGCCGCGCGTCCGGACCCGGGCGCCCCAGGGAGAGACACGATGAATGCCCAGGCGCCAGTCTTGCGGGATCCCCGCCTCAACCGCCCCGAGCCCTTGACGCCGCCGCTCGGCGACGGGGGCTTCTTCCAGCGGGATCGTTCGATTCATCCGCCGGCGCATGCGCCGGGCTACAAATCCTCGGTGCTGCGCTCGCCGCGCCAGTCGCTGCTGTCGCTGGAGGGTTCGGTCTCGGAGATCACGGGGCCGGTGTTCGGCCATAACGACCTCGGCCCGCTCGACAATGATCTGATCCGCAACTACGCCAAGGACGGCGATCCCGTCGGCGAGCGCATCATCGTCCACGGCCGCGTGCTGGACGAGACCGGCCGGGGCGTTCCGAACACGCTGGTCGAGTTCTGGCAGGCCAATGCCGGCGGTCGCTACCGGCACAAGAAGGACACCTATCTGGCGCCGATCGATCCGAATTTCGGCGGCTGCGGCCGCGCGCTGACCGACGACACCGGCTACTATTATTTCCGCACCGTGAAGCCGGGGCCCTATCCCTGGCGCAACTACGTCAACAGCTGGCGTCCCGCCCACATCCATTTCTCCGTGTTCGGTTCGGGCTTTGCGCAGCGGCTGATCACGCAGATGTATTTCGAGGGCGATCCCCTGATCCCGGTCTGTCCGATCCTGACGACGATTCCGGACAAGGATGCGCTCGACCGTCTCGTGGCGCCGCTCGATCTCAACGCCTCGACGCCGTTCGACTCGCTGGCCTACCGCTTCGACATCGTCCTGCGCGGCCAGCGCTCCACCTATTTTGAAAACCGCACCGCGGGGAACTGAGCCATGCCGCAGCCGCTCAACTATCTCAAGGAAACCGCCTCGCAGACGGCCGGGCCCTACGTCCATATCGGCTTGATCCCCGCGATGGCCGGCTTCGACATCTTCGAGAAGAACTTCTCGAATGTCCTGACAACGCCGAATACGGAAGGCGAGCGCATCACGCTGGAAGGTAAGGTGCTCGACGGCACCGGAACGCCGCTGCGCGACGTGCTGCTGGAGATCTGGCAGGCCAACGCGGCCGGTCGCTACAACCACCCGGCCGACCGTTCGGCCGGCGCGCTGGAGCAGGAGTTTCGCGGCTGGGGCCGCGCCGGCTCCGACTTCGAGAGCGGTCTCGTCACCTTCGAGACCATCAAGCCGGGCGCGATCACCGACAAGGCCGGCCGGACATGCGCGCCGCACATCAATGTCTGGATCGTCGCGCGCGGCATCAACATCGGTCTCAACACGCGGCTTTATTTCTCGGATGACGAGGCCGCCAACGCCGCCGACCCCGTGCTCAACCTGATCGAACAGCCGGCCCGGCGCTCGACGCTGATCGCAAAGCGCAGCGAGCGCGCCGGCAAGGTCGTGTATTCCTTCACGATCAATCTGCAGGGGCCGGAGGAGACGGTGTTCTTCGACGTGTGAGGATCCGGACGCCGTCCGGCAGGATCACCCCACCGGATCGCCGCGATTGATCGCTCCGCGCGCGAGGAATTGCGGTGACTGACGCATTTCGCGCGATCCCGGCCGGTCGGCCGGATCGCGCCCCACTTTCTGTCTCAGTTCTGCCAGGTCAATGAATATGTCGGCCTGTCGGCGCAGGTCGTCGGCGACCATGGGTGGCTGAGTGGAGAGCGTGGAGACGACCGTCACGCGGACGCCGCGGCGTTGCAGGGCTTCCACCAGCGAACGAAAATCCCCGTCGCCCGAGAACAGCACGATCTGATCGACGTGCTTGGCGAGCTCCATCGCGCTTACGGCGAGTTCGACATCCATGCTGCCCTTCACCTTGCGGCGGCCCGTGGTGGCGTCGACGAACTCCTTGGTGAGCTTGGTGACGACGGTGTAGCCGTTATAGCCGAGCCAATCGATCAACGGGCGGATCGACGAATACTCCTGATCCTCGATGACGGTCGTGTAGTAGAAGGCCCGCAACAGCACGCCCCGGCTTTGGAATTCGCCGAGCAGACGCCTGTAATCGATGTCGATGCCGAGCGCCTTGGAGGTGGCATGGAAATTGGAGCCGTCGATAAAGAGTGCGATCTTCTCAATCGAAGACATTGTGTTCAAATCTCCAGTTCCACACCAAAGCTGGCCGATCAGCTGTCAGGGTACGGTATGTCGGCCGGAAAATACTGAAGGCGCCGATGGCTTGCTAAAAAAAGCGGCGCAGACGACCGGACAGGGGGTGGCCGTCTTGCGCCAAGGTCAAGGAGGTCCATGCCACCAGCGCCAGGGCGCCGAATGCAGCCACGCTAAGGCGCGAGTACGCCCTGCTCAATTGTACGGAGGTAAGGAGCTTCTATTCAAAGGATAGGACCCGATATACGAAGGTAAGTGGTCGCGCCGGCAACAAAGGCCATTGCGGCAAAACAGCCTTCAACCATGGGCGCGCTCAGTCTTCGTCCGACGTGTCAGCCTTCATCGCCATGCAGCTGCGCGCGAAAGGCGCGCGGTGAGACCCCGGTGGCTGCGGTGTAGACCCGGCTGAAATAGGCGGGGTCCTCGAAGCCGAGCGCGTAGGCGATCGTGGAGACCGGCAGATTGGTGTAGACGAGGTTGCGCCGCGCCTCGCGGATCAGCCGGTTGAGGATGAGGTGCGAGGCGGTATCACCCGTCGCCGCCCGTGTGATCCGGTTGAGATGTGTCGGCGTTACCGCCAGCGCCTCGGCATAGTCCGCGACGCTCCAGCGTTCCAGGTGATGCTGCTCCAGCAGCGCCTCGAAGCGGCGGAACAGGCTGGATTCGACCGTGCCGTTGCCGCCGCTTTCGCTCGTGAGCGCGCGGGCCACCAGCCCGATCATGGCCGCCGACAACGCCCGCAGCACATGCGCGCGGCCGAAATCGCGCGCGGCATGTTCGGCGAAGATCTGCTTCATGGTGGTGCGGATCTGCGGCGTTCCGCGCACCACGGCTGAGCGGGCCAGCGCGCTGCGCAGGCCCTCGGCGGCGAGCAGCGCCTCGTCGAGAATTTCCGCGGCGATGGTCAGCACCCAGCCTTGGGTATCGGGCACGAAGCGGAAGCCGTGGACGTGGCCGACCGGCACGTTGACGATCTGCATCGGCTTCAGCTGCACCACGCGCCCGTCAAGCGTTGCCTCGCCGCCGCCGCGCTCGATCAGCAGCACCTGGTGCAGCCGGGCATGGCGGTGCACCGCCAAGGTCCAGTCGTGCAGCACCGAGCGGGACGCGATGGTCTCGCAATGCACGACGTCAGGCAGATCGCCGGACTCGCCGAACAAATTGTAGACCCGGATGGCCGGGGCGGGGACCGCGGTGATCATGTTCGAATAGTACAAGACAAAGACGAAACCCTCCATCGGTTTGCGACATTGAATCTGCAAAAAAGTGCAGACGGGAGGACGCAAAAATGAAAGTTCAGGTCTGTATCATCGGCGGCGGGCCGTCCGGGCTGCTGTTGTCCCAGCTGCTGCACCTGAAGGGGATCGACGCGGTCGTGCTGGAGAAATACAGCCGCGACCATGTGCTCGCCCGCATCCGTGCCGGCGTGCTCGAGCATGGCTTCGCCGAGTTGATGCGCGAGGCGCAGTGCGGCGAGCGGATGGACCGTGAGGGCGAGATCCATACCGGTTTCGAGATCGCCCATGACGGCGTGCTGTCCAAGATCGATCTGCACAAGCATTCCGGCGGCAGTTCGGTGCTGGTCTACGGCCAGACCGAGCTGACGCGCGACCTCTATGAGGCGCGGGACCGCCTCGGCGGCAAGGTCGTCCACAATGCGCAGGACGCGACGCCGCATGATCTGACCTCGGACCGGCCCTACGTGACCTATCGATCGAACGGCGAGACTGTCCGCGTCGATTGCGACTACGTCGTCGGCGCAGACGGTTTTCACGGCGTCAGCCGCAAGTCGATCCCGAAGGACGTGCTGCGCGAATATGAGAAGGTTTATCCGTTCGGCTGGCTGGGGGTGCTGTCGCGCACGAAGCCGGTGTCGCCCGAGCTGATCTACGTGAAGCACGAGCGCGGCTTTGCGCTCTGTTCGCTGCGCTCGCAGGTGCTGAGCCGCTACTACATCCAGGTGCCGCTGACCGACAAGGTCGAGGATTGGAGCGATGATGCGTTCTGGGCCGAGCTGAAGCGCCGCCTGCCGGGAGAGGTCGCCGGCAACCTGATCACGGGGCCGTCGATCGAGAAGAGCATCGCGCCGCTGCGCAGCTTCGTTGCCGAGCCGATGAGCTATGGCCGGCTGTTCCTCGCCGGCGATGCCGCTCACATCGTGCCGCCGACAGGGGCGCGCGGGCTGAACAGCGCCGCTTCCGACATCTACTATCTCTATCACGCCTTGCTCGCGCATTATCAAAGCGGTGATGATTCCGGCCTCAAGGGCTACTCCGCCAAGGCACTGGCGCGGATCTGGAAGGCGCAGCGCTTCTCCTGGTGGATGACGATGCTGTTGCACCGCTTCCCCGATCGCCTCGAATACGAGGACCGGCTTCAGCAGACGGAATTGGATTATCTGCTCTCGTCCGAGACGGCGCAGCGCCTGCTCGCGGAGAATTACGTGGGACTGCCGTTCTAGGCAGTCGCCACTTTCACCCTCGCTCCTGGGGAGGGTGAGCCATCGCTATTTCCCTTCCAGGATATTGACCGGCGCCCAATCCGACGTTGGGGGATTTGCCGCAAGCGCGCTCGCGCGCTTGGCGAACAGCGCCGACGCTGGATCGGTCTTTGCCGTCTGCCCGAACGCATCGGCCGCCTTCGCAAACTCCCTTGCCCGCCAGCACGCCAGTCCTTCAGCATAAGCTGCGGTCAGCTTCGCCTGTTCGGCACTCTCCGCGCCCTTCTCCGCCAGCGGCTCGAACACCTTGATGGCTTCGCCGCGCCCCATGACCCTGATCGCATCCAGCTCGCGCCAGGCAAAGGCGTCGCCGCTCTGCGTCATGGTCGTCTCCGAGGCCATGATCGCGGTGCCGTAATATTTGTTGGCGCCCTCGAGCCGCGAGGCGACATTCACGGTGTCGCTCATCACGGTGTAATTGAAGCGGCGGCGCGAGCCGATATTGCCGACCACGGCTTCGCCGCTGTTCAGTCCGATGCGATGCGACAGGCCGTGACCGGCGAAAGCGGGATTGCCGTCATTGAGCTCCGCAAGCTTCTCATGGCACTTCAGCGCGGCGCGAACCGCGTTGCACGCGTGGGCGGGATCGTCGGCCGGCGCGCCGAACATCGCGACGATGGAATCGCCGATATATTTGTCGACGTAACCGCCGTGGCCTTCGATGATATCCGTCATGGCGGACAGATATTCGTTCATCAGCGTCACCAGTTCTCCCGGCGTCATGGTCTCGGCAATGGACGAGAAACCGCTGAGGTCGGAGAAGAACATGGTGACGTTGCGCATCTCGCCGCCGAGCGCCGGCATCTTGCCGGAGGTGACCATGGTCTCGATGACCTCGGGCGCGAGGTAAAAGGCAAAGCTCTTGCGCAGGAAGCGCTCGTCGCGATCGGCCAGCATGAATCGGTAGCCGATCATGATCGCAAGCGCGGCAAGGCTGGCGAGTGCCGGCTCCGTCAGCGGCAGCGCCAAGGCATGGACGAACGCGCTGACGGCTATGGCCGCATAGGCGACCGTGAGGCCGAACCAGGCCATCAGTGCGCCGCTCGGCGCGAGCATGCAGGCCGCGCAGGCGATGATCGCTGCGAACGCGATCGCAAGAATGGTCCGCATCGGGAAGCCGAGCTCGGTCACGGCATCGCGCTCGATCAGATTTCGGACCGCGGTGGCGTGCACGAACACGCCGGCGATGTCGCTCCGGGACTTCTGCACGGTGCCTGCCGGCGCGGGCAGGGCACATCGCGCCGCCGGCGTGCCGTCATACCCGCCGGCCAGGCGCATCGAGGTGAGCTTGCGGTCCTCGAAATTCAGGACCGTACCAAGCAGCACGACCTTGCCGTCGAAGGCGCGGCGAAAGAAGTCGCGGTCACCCTTTTCGACGCAGGCGCGCAGATCGACGAAAGAGTAGGTCGGGATGTCGCGTCCCAGCCCCCGGAAGTTGAGCGCCATTGTATTCGGCACGGCACTTGGGATCGCGTAGCCGGACAATTCGGTCGCGCCGGAGGGTGCAATTTCGGGCTTTGCGCCGGTCGCGCGCGCAGCGAGCTCGACCGCCATCGCGGGGACCGGCCGCCCCTCGATGGCAAAGCTCAGCGGCATTCGCCGGATGACGTCGTCGTGGTCGGTGTGAACATTGAGCGCCCGCACGGTATTGCGGACGGCCACTTGCTGGGCGCGATAGGGCACTTCCGGATGGTCGTTGCTCAGGATTTCGCCGAGCACCAGTTTGCCGCTGTCAGAGATCTGCCGCAGCGCGATCAGGTAATCCCGATCGAAACCCTTCACGCGGGCGCCAAGGGCGGTGTCGCCAAAGGGAATTTCAGACTGCTCGATCGAATTCTTGAAGATGACGTCGAAGCCGATCACCTTGGCGCCACCCTCGGTGATGCTGCCGAGCACCCGGCCGATCTCGCGCGTCCAGGTTTGTGTCGGCGATCCCTGGAAGGGTGGGCTCTCGTACGTTTCCCCGTCGATCGCCACGACAACGACCGGCGATGTCGCGGTGTCGCGGCTGTCGCCGAGAAGCCTTCCGCGCATCGCCGTGAGGATGTCGAGCGAAAGGCCTTGCAGGGTTTGCAGCGGCGGCGACGTGAAGATCGCGCCCGTGAGGAGCGCAATCAGGATCGCCGCAACGATGTCCCGTCCCCCGATCCGCCGCATCGCTCCGTCGCAGGCTCTTATTCGAGCCGCAACAGGCGGCCGATGATCGGGGTCGGCGACGAGGTGGCGCTGGCATCGACCTGGAAGGTGTACCGCTTGGCCCCGAGGCTCGCGAGATAGCTGCCGCCCGGGGTCAGCGACTTCCCGGCCTTGGCAAAGTCATAGAATTTGCCGCGGATCATGATGTCGTTCTTGAGCGGCACGCTGATCGTGGGTTCCTTGCCGTCGGTGCGCTCGATCACCAGCGTGCTGCCGCTCTTGGCCTGGATCAGCGGCGCTGTGCCGTAGATCGTCGGCAGCTTGGACGGAGCGCCCTTGGCGTCGGACCGCATGGTCCGGAACGTGGTCGCCGCACTCTGGTTCGCCTCGCGTTCGGAGAGCTGCGCCGCCTTGGTGTCACATGGCACCTTGGCGCGCTGCACGTCGCCGAGCTGCACGGTGCTCTGCTCGGCGCCGACCAGCACGACGCCCTCGCTGATGGTCTCGCGCAGGCAGGATTTGAGATAGCTGAGCGTAATGCTGGCCTTGGGCCCGAGCTTGATGATCTTGCCCGCGGCGACATAGTCCATGAACTCGACGCCATCGACCTTGCCTTGCAGATCCTCGACGATCGCGGCTGGCGTCTCTGCCAAGGCAGGGGCCGCAGTACAGAATGCGCCGACAACAGCGCCGATCAGGCTTCTCATGGCTATTCTCATTCAATTCGACCGATAATTGCTGGTCCCCGTCCCGGTGCGATTTTTAGCATCGGAGGCGCCCAGGCAAGTGTGACCAGAATCACTCTTTGATTATTGGTGCACTCTAGCAGGAAGTGGTTCAAGCCGGCCATCGCCGACAAAGGAGGGGGCCAAGCTGTTGGCCGGACGGCGAAATCAGATGGCCGTGGCAGCCTCAGGCGAACGGCGCTCGGCCGGAGACGCCATGATCGGAGTGAGCGGAGCCTCGGCCTTGTGAAATGGCGTCGCCCGCTCACCGGCGATCTCGACCACCTCGTCCCAGCGCAACAAGAAGGCCTCGACGCAGGCCGGATCGAACTGCCGGCCCATGTTCTCGACCAAATAGCCGCGAGCCATCTCGATCGGCATCGGCTCTTTATATGGTCGTCGTGTCGTCAGCGCGTCGAAGACGTCGGCGACCGCAACCACGCGCGCCGCCACCGGAATCGCGTCTGCCTTCAGGCCGTTTGGATAGCCCGCACCGTCCCAGCGTTCGTGATGGCCTGCGGCAATTTGCGCACCGAGCTGGATCAGCTCGCAACCGGAGTCCGCCAGGATCCGCTCGCCGATCGTCGCATGGGTGCGGATCACCGCCATCTCGTCGTCGGTCAGCCTGCCGGGCTTGAGCAGAATGTTGTCGGGAATGGCGACCTTGCCGACGTCATGCAGGGGCGCGGCCAGATAAATGTCGCGGCAAAGCCGGGCCGGCAGTCCGAGCTGCTCGGCGATGATGCGGCTGTACCTGGCAACCCGCAGCGTGTGCTCGCCGGTGTCGTTGTCACGGTATTCCACCGCGAGCGCGAGTCGCAGGATGATCTCCTCCTCGCGTTCGCCGAGCTTTCGTGTCGCGGCCGCGACTTCGCTGGCCAGATGCGCGGCACGGTCGTTGAGCTTGCGCACGGCTGCACCAAGCTGAATTAAATTCCGCAGGCGCACCGTCATCTCGACGCTCTGCGGCTGCTTGGGCAGGAAATCGGTTGCACCGGCCCGCAGCGCTTCCATCTTGACGTCATCGGTCTGTCGCGACGTGATCATCGCGATCGGGATGTCGGCGCAGCCGGGCAGGGCACGGAAGGTGCGGATGAAGCTGATGCCGTCCATGTGCGGCATCTCGTAGTCGACCAGCACGAGATCGAAGCCGCGTTCGCGCGCGCAGGTCAGCGCTTCCACGGGATCGAGGAAGGTGGTGGCCTCGACCAGGCCTTCGGCCTCGATGTGACGTTTCAGGAAGTTGAGGACGGAGCGGCTGTCGTCAACCAGAAGCGCTTGGGTCAGCATCGGCGGCCGGGGCTCTCTTCGCTGGCAAAGACACGAACTCAAGCCATAGCCCGAGTGAATTTAACGCGAAGCAAATGCGCCGTACGGGAGCGCACGCGCCGCGGATATGCGCGCCGCGCATGAAAGACGTCGGCAGGCTGTGCACGTCTGCATGCAGTTGCGCGAATTCCGCGGGAATGTGACCCGTAGTTGTACGGATGCTCGCGTTAGGGGTTTGCTCATTCGATTCACGTCAAACGAGTATCGGATTTAAGCAAAAGGCGGGCAGCGATGGCGCTCAATCCCACGGAGCCGAAGTGGTCGTTGCGGTTGCCCGCCGATTGCAGCATCGCGGCCATTCGCAATGTCTATGAGCTCATTCGCGAAGCCTTCGGCCGCCAGGAGCGGCTCGAGATCGACTGCTCGAGCGTCGACAAGGCCGACGTGACCTCGATCCAGCTTCTGCTGTCGACAGCCAAGACGGGGCAGGCCCAGGGCCGTCCGGTGGTGCTGACCTCCTTCTCACAGTCTCTTCGCAACACCCTTCGCCGCGCCGGCTTCACCAGCGAGGCGATGATCGATCAGCATTTCCCGCAAAAGAAAGATGGCACCTAATGGCCACGATTCTGACCGTCGACGATTCCCCCAGCATCCGGCAAATGATCAAGGTGGTGCTCGAGCCGGCCGGTCACAGCGTGATCGAGGCCGGCGACGGTGCGCAAGGGCTCGCCAAGGCACAGGCCGGCAAGCTCGATCTCGTGATCACCGACCTCAACATGCCCGTCATGAACGGGCTGGAGCTGATCCGGGCGCTGCGCAAGCTGCCGAGCGCGGTCGGCATGCCCATCGTGTTCCTGACGACCGAATCCAACGACACGGTGAAGCAGGAGGCCAAGAGCGCCGGCGCCACCGGCTGGATCACCAAACCGTTCAAGCCCGAGCAGCTGCTCGCCGTGGTCGGCAAGCTGGTGCGCGCATGAGCGCAATGGACCCGACCGAGGTCTTTCGTCAGGAAGCCAGCGAGCTCTTCGAAGTTCTTGAAGGGGCCCTGCTCGATCTCGGCCAGCGTCCCGACGACCGCGAACTGGTCGATTCCGCCTTCCGCGCCCTGCATACGATCAAGGGTTCGGGCGCCATGTTCGGCTTCGACAAGGTCGCCTCCTTCACCCACGAATTCGAGACCGCCTTCGACCGCGTCCGCAAGGGCGAGATCAAGCCGACCCAGGAGCTGATCTCGGTCGCGCTCGCCGCCAAGGACTACATCCGCGCGTTGATCGAAGATCCCCAGTCGACCGACGACATCATCGGCGAGGCCATCCTCGACGACCTCAAGCGCTTCGTCTCGGCCGACCAGCCCGTTGTAGCGGTCGCGGAGATTGCCGAAGCCCCGCCGCTGGCTCCCGCCGGGAGCAAGCAGGCCGGCTGGCACCTCTATCTGGAATTCGAAACCCATATCCTGCGCAACGGCTCGAACCCACTCGACCTGCTGGAAGACCTCTGCAAGCTCGGCCCCTGCTTCGTCGTGCCTGTCACCGACGGCGTCCCGTTCCTCGACGAGATGGAGCCGGAAGACTGTTATCTGAAGTGGGACGTCAAGCTGCACGCGGCCTGCGACAAGGACGCGATCGACGACGTCTTCATGTTCGTCCAGGACGAGATGAAGCTGACGCTCTCGCCCCTGGAGCATGTCGAAGCGCCTGCGCCGGCACCGCTGTTCCAGTTGCTCGACGAGGAGCTGGCCCCGGTGGTCGACATGCCTGCGCCGCTGGTCGAGGCTGCTGCCGCGCCCGTCGCCGAGCAGCCCGTCGCAAAGGCGGAGCCGAAATCCGAATCAAAGCCCGAACCGAAGCTCGAGGCCAAGCGCGACGATCGCGGCATCGCCACCGTCCGCGTCCAGGCCGAGCGTCTCGACGAGCTGATGGACCGCGTTGGCGAGCTCGTCATCGCCCAGGCGCGGCTGACCCAGCTCGCCGCCTCCGGCTCCGACCTCTCGATCAAGATGATCGCCGAGGAGATCGAGCGCCTCGCCTCCTCCTTGCGCGATACCACGATGGGTGCGCGCATGGTGCCGATCGGATCGCTGTTCGGCCGTTTCCGCCGCCTCGTGCATGATCTGTCGCGGGATCTGTCCAAGCCGGTGGAATTCGTCACCACGGGCGAGGACACCGAACTCGACAAGACCATGATCGAGTGCCTGGCCGATCCCCTGGTGCACCTCATCCGCAACGCGATCGACCACGGCATCGAAGATACCGCCACGCGTGCTGCCAATGGCAAGACCGAGCAGGGCCGCATCGAGCTCGCCGCCGTCCATTCCGGCGCGCAGGTGCTCGTCACCGTGAAGGACAATGGCGGCGGCCTCAACACCGCGCGCATCCGTGCGAAAGCGGAAGAGCAGGGGCTGATCGCGGCCGGAGCCGTGCTCACCGATCATGAGATCCATCAGTTCCTGTTCCATCCCGGCTTCTCGACCGCGCAGACCATCTCGGCGCTGTCAGGCCGCGGCGTCGGCATGGACGTGGTCAAGCGAACCATCGAGAACATGCGCGGCACGATCGACCTGTCGACCAGGCCGGGTCAGGGCACCACGGTGACGCTGCGCCTGCCGCTGACGCTGGCGATCATCGAAGGCCTGCTGATCCGCGTCGGCGAAGGCCGTTACATCATTCCGCTGTCGGCGGTCGAGGAATGCATCGAGCTGACCGCCGAGGACGAGCGCTCCCGCGGCCGCAATTTCCTCAACGTGCGCGGCAATCTCGTGCCCTTCCTCCGGCTGCGCGAGATCATGACCGCATCGGGCACGCCCGACCGGCACCAGAAGACGATCATCATCTCGACCGGCGAGACTCACGTCGGTCTCGTAGCCGACCAGATCATCGGCAACCACCAGACCGTGATCAAGTCGCTCTCCAAGCTGCATTCGGACGTCACGATGTTCTCCGGCGCGACCATCCTTGGCGATGGCACGGCGGCATTGATCCTCGACGTCGCGCAGCTCGTCGCGTTGGCGCAGTCGAAGGTCGAGAAGCAGCATATCAGCGAGGCGGCGTGATGAACGAGGGTTTGGCTGGCGAACGGCAGGCTGACGCGATGCAGGTCGTGATGATCGGCCTTGGCGAGGAGAAGTTCGCGCTCGACGCCGGCCTCGTGCGCGAGATCATCGATCCCGTCCCCGTGACCAAGGTGGCAGGCGCGCGCGCCTTCGTTCCCAGCGTGATCAACGTGCGCGGCAATGTCATTCCGCTCGCCGACCTGCGCATCCGCTTCGGCATGCCGCAGCTCGATGATTCCGCCGATACGCGCATCGTGGTCATCGAGCTCGAGCTCGACGGCGAGCCGGTCCTGGTCGGCGTCACCGCCGACAAGGTCTACGAGGTCACGGAGATTTCCCAGACCGACGTGCAGCAGACGCCGCGCGTCGGCATGCACTGGAAGCCGGAGTTCATTCGCTTCATCGCGAAATGGCGTGAAGAGTTCGTCATCGTTCCGAACATGGAACGCATTCTAAATTGAGATGAGGTCTCGGGCGAGACCTGGGTGGGGGCTGGAAATGAGATTTACGGTCAAGGCAAAGCTTGCCAGCGCGTTCGGCGTGATCATCGTCCTGTCCGGGATCGCGGGCGGCGTGGCTTACATGAAGCTCGGCGACATGATGGCGACCGCCGACAGCATGGTTCTGCGCGCAAACCGCATGGAAAAGGCGACGCAGATCGAAAAGGACATCCTGCTTCAGCTGCGCGCCGAGAAGAACTCGGTGCTCGGCACGGAGGCTCAGGCCGACCAGTTTGCCGCCGAGGCCGCCAGGCTTCGCGAGGAGGCGACGAAGACCAGGGATGAAGTCTACGCGCTGGCGAGCGAGGGAGGCAGGAAGCTGCTCGACAGCTTCGCAGCCGTTTACGCCAAGATGAATGCCTACCAGGAAGAGACGATCCGGCTGGCGAAGACCGACAAGACGAAGGCCATGGAGCGCTCGATGGGTGACGGCCGCAAGGTCGTCGCGGACGCGATGGAATCCATGGGCGCCTATGTCGCCAATACGAAGAAGCAGATGGCCGAGCAGGCCGTCCAGTCCAAGGCAGAGGGG
Source organism: Bradyrhizobium sp. TM239 (assembly GCF_036247985.1). Classification (NCBI taxonomy): domain Bacteria; kingdom Pseudomonadati; phylum Pseudomonadota; class Alphaproteobacteria; order Hyphomicrobiales; family Nitrobacteraceae; genus Bradyrhizobium; species Bradyrhizobium sp. TM239. The sequence continues at coordinate 155,881 of NZ_BTIR01000004.1, forward strand.
CACCAGGCCCAGTTCCTGCTGATGACGCTGATCGGCATCTCGCTGGCGGTTGCGATCGGGGCTGCGCTCTGGATTTCCATCTCGATCAGCCGTGCGCTCGGAAGGGCCGTTGGCCTTGCAGGTGCGGTCGCGGAGGGCGATCTCAGCCAGACCATTCCCTCGGCGAGCAACGACGAGATCGGAGATCTCGTCAGGTCGCTGAATGGGATGGTCGAAAAGCTCCGGCAGATCGTCGCCGAGGCGATCACGGCGGCGCAGAACGTCTCCGCCGGAAGCCAGGAGTTGTCCGCGAGCGCCGAGCAGCTCTCGCAAGGCGCGACCGAGCAGGCTTCGTCCGCCGAGGAAGCCTCCTCCTCGATGGAGGAGATGGCCTCGAACGTGAAACAGAATGCCGACAACGCCAACCAGACCGAGAAGATCGCGGGGCAGTCGGCCAAGGACGCCGAAGCCAGCGGTGTCGCGGTGGGCCGTGCCGTCGAGGCGATGCAGACAATCGCCGAGAAGATCACGATCGTGCAGGAGATCGCACGCCAGACCGACCTGCTCGCGCTCAACGCCGCGGTGGAAGCCGCGCGCGCAGGTGAGCACGGCAAGGGCTTTGCGGTGGTCGCCTCCGAGGTGCGCAAGCTTGCCGAGCGCAGCCAGGCCGCCGCGGCCGACATCGGGACGCTGTCCACGGAGAGCGTAAAGGTCGCTCAGGAAGCCGGCCAGATGCTGTCCAAGCTCGTGCCCGACATCAAGAAGACCGCCGAGCTGGTGCAAGAGATCACCGCGGCCTGCCGCGAGCAGGACGTCGGCTCGGCTCAGATCAACCAGGCGATTCAGCAGCTCGACAAGGTCGGCCAGCAGAACGCCAGTGCCTCCGAGCAGGTGTCGTCGACCTCGGAAGAGCTCGCCTCGCAAGCCGAGCAGCTGCAGTCCACCATCTCGTTCTTCCGGATCGAGGAGGCTGCGCGAAGAGAGAAGGCGGCAGCCGAGCCGATCGACCGCGCCGTCGGTCAGCTCCGGGCCAAGGCTGCGCACATGGCGGCCGCCGATCGCGGCATGAAGAAGCCGGTGCCTGCCCGCAAGCCGGCACGCGCGATGAAAGTCGCCGGTGGCGGTGGCTTCGCCTTCGACATGAATGACGGCGAAGACGATCGCGACGCCGAGTTCCAACGCTGATCGACCGGTCCGGCCTTGTGCCGGACCGTGCCCATTTCCAATCTGGAATCCTGGACTGCATCATGGCCGCAACCTCGCAATATCTGACGCTCGGGCTCGCCGGCGAGACGTTCGGTATCAGCATCCGCAACGTCCGGGAGATTCTCGACATGCGGCCGATCTCGCGGCTTCCGCACGCGCCGAACTTTCTGCTCGGCATGATCGACGTGCGCGGCAGCGGCTATCCGATCGTCGATCTCAGGAACAAGCTCGGCCTGCCCAGCGTGGCCGCCACCGAAGCGACCCGCATCATCATCCTCGACGTGCCGATGAAGGGCCGCCTGGTCGGCGTCGGCTTCGTCGCCGACTGCGTGTTCGAGGTCACCGACATCGACGAGCAGGCGATCGAGCCCGTGCCCGAGGTCGGCGGGAAATGGCAATCGGACTATGCCGCCGGCATCGGCCGCAAGGGCGAGAAGTTCGTCGTGATCTTCGATCTCGCCAAGCTGATGGCCAATGACGAAGTTCCGGAAGGCCGCGACACGGCAACAGATGCGCCTCGCGCCGCCTGAGTTTGCAAGAGTGAAGCGTGGTCACGCGTAAGCACCCCAATCCGAACCAACGAGACTGAAAATGAGATTCACCGTCAAAGCCAAGCTCGCCAGCGCGTTTGGCGTCGTCATTCTTCTGTTCATGGTAGCAGGCGCCGTGAGCTACATGAAGTTGTCCGACATGGCCGCGACCGCAGATTCCATGGTGCTTCGCGCCAAGCGGATGGAGAAAGCAGCCGAGGTCGAAAAGATCATCTGGCAGCAGGTCAGGGCGGAAAAGAACGCAATTCTGGGAACGGCAGGCGAGGCCGAGGAATTCGCGGCGAACGCGGCCAAGCTCCGCGATGAGGCCATGAAGATCAGGGACGAGGTCCATGCCCTCGCCAGCGAAGGCGGCAGGAAGCTGCTCGACAACTTCGCCAGCGCCTACGCCAGAATGAACGTCTATCAGGAAGAGACGATCAGGCTGGCAAAGACCGATAAGACCAAGGCAACCGAGCGCTCGATGGGTGACGGGCGCAAGGTGGTTGCAGATGCGACGGAGGCGATGGGAGCCTATGTCGCCAATACGAAGAGGCAGATGGCCGAGCAGGCCGTGCAGTCCAACGAAGACAGCCGTCGCGCCCAGTTGATTCTGATCGTCCTCGTCATCGTCTCGCTCATCGTTGCCGCGATTGGCGCAGTCTGGATCTCGCTCAATATCAGCCGGTCCCTCGCCAAGGCCGTCGGGCTGGCGGATGCCGTCGCGATCGGCGATCTCAGCCACAAGATCGATACGTCCAGCAATGACGAGATCGGCGATCTCGTGAAATCCCTGAACGCGATGACCGCCAATCTGAACGCCACCGCGGCCGTCGCCAACGAGATCGCGCAGGGCAACCTCACGATCGAAGCCAAGCCGCTGTCGGACAAGGACACGCTGGGCTTTGCGCTCGAGCGCATGGTGGAGAAGCTTCGCCAGATCGTGTCTGAAGCCCTGACCGCGGCGCAGAACGTCTCCGCCGGCAGCCAGGAGCTCTCGGCGAGCGCCGAGCAGCTGTCGCAGGGCGCGACCGAGCAGGCCTCGTCTGCGGAGGAGGCTTCCTCCTCGATGGAGGAGATGGCCTCCAACGTGAAGCAGAACGCCGACAACGCCAACCAGACCGAGAAGATCGCCGCGCAATCGGCCAAGGACGCCGAGGCCAGCGGTGCCGCGGTCGGCCGCGCCGTCAACGCGATGCAGACCATCGCCGAGAAGATCACGATCGTGCAGGAGATCGCACGGCAGACCGATCTGCTCGCGCTCAACGCCGCGGTCGAGGCCGCGCGCGCCGGCGAGCACGGCAAGGGCTTTGCGGTGGTCGCCTCCGAGGTGCGCAAGCTCGCCGAGCGCAGCCAGGCCGCCGCGGCCGAGATCGGCACGCTCTCGACCGACACCGTCAAGGTGGCCCAGGAGGCCGGCGCGATGCTGTCCAAGCTCGTCCCGGACATCAAGAGGACCGCCGAGCTGGTCGAGGAGATCACCGCGGCCTGCCGCGAGCAGGACGTCGGCTCGGCCCAGATCAACCAGGCGATCCAGCAGCTCGACAAGGTCGGCCAGCAGAACGCCAGCGCGTCCGAGCAGGTGTCCTCGACCTCTGAGGAGCTGGCTTCGCAGGCCGAACAGCTTCAGTCCACCATCGCCTATTTCCGCATCGAGCAGGGCGCGAAGAGCCAGGCGCCGGCGCCGATTGATCGGGCGGTGAGCCAGTTGCGCGCCAAGGCGGCCACCATGGCGGCTGCCGAGCGTCCGGCGAAAAAGATCGTGCAGGCCCGGCCGGCGCGCGCCGTGAAGGTTGCCGGTGGCGGCGGCTTTGCGTTCGACATGCATGACGGCGAGGACGATCGGGACGCCGATTTCCAGCGCTAGGATTTTTGCGGGCCGGTCTGCCCTGGGACGGTGGACCGGTCTTCTTTCAGCGGTTGTTTAAACGCGTAGGATTCGAGATGGCCCGTACGGCCCGACATTCAGTGCAGGTCGCCGTCGCGGACCGGGGCCGGCGGCCATGATGCCCGCCGTACAGGATACCGCCGTGCATCTGTCGGACCGCCACTTCCGGACCATCGCCGAACTGATCGAGGGACAGGTCGGCATCAAGCTGCCGCAGGGCAAGCGGCTGATGCTGGAGGGGCGGCTGCACAAGCGCGTGCGCGCGCTCAACTTCTCCGGTCTCAACGAATATGTCGAGAACCTGTTCGAGGCGGATCATTTCGATACCGAGCTCACCCATCTCATCGACGTGGTGACGACCAACAAGACCGACTTCTTCCGCGAGCCGCAGCACTTCACCTTCATGCGCGACGTCGCGATTCCCGGCCTGCTCAAGTCGCATGGACGCAAGAACGCGAACCTGAAGATCTGGAGCTCGGCGAGCTCCACCGGCATGGAGGCCTACACCACCGCGATGGTGCTGGACGACATGACGCGGAGCGGCTCGCGCTTCCAGTACCGCATTCTCGGGACCGACATCTCGACCGCGGTGCTGCGTCTCGCCAAGACGGCGATCTACACGCGCGACGTGCTCGGCCCGGTGCCGGAGCAATTCGTGAAACGATATTTTTCGACGTCGCGGGACAAGTCGCGCGGTGAGGTGCGGGTCGTACCCGAGCTGCGGCGCGCGACACACTTCATGAGGATGAACCTCATGGACAAGTCCTATCCGGTCGATCGCGACGTCGACATCATCTTCTGCCGCAACGTCCTGATCTATTTCGAGCGCGAGACCCAGCGCAAGGTGGTCGAGCAATTGTGCAGCCATTTGCGTCCGGGCGGCTATTTGCTGGTCGGACATTCGGAATCGATGATTCACAGTGCCGTGCCCGGGCTGAAGCAGGTTCAGCCAACCATTTTCCAGGTCTAGCCGGAGCGCAACCAAGATGCCGAGGGAGAAGGTTCGCGTACTGATCGTGGACGATTCGGCGTCGGTGCGCCAAATCCTGCAGACGATCCTCAACGAAGACCCCGATATCGAGGTGATGGGGGCGGCCTCCGATCCGTTCGTGGCGGCGAAGCGTCTCCAGAACGAGATCCCCGACGTCATGATCCTCGATCTGGAAATGCCGCGCATGGACGGCATGACGTTCCTGCGCAAGATCATGGCGCAGCGCCCGATCCCGGTGATCATCTGCTCTTCGCTCACTGAAGAAGGCTCGAACGTGATGTTCGAGGCGTTCGAGGCGGGCGCGGTCGACATCGTGCCCAAGCCGAAGATCGACACACGCCAGGCGCTGCTCGAATGCTCGACGCGGCTGCGCGAGGCGGTGAAGTCGGCTGCGCGCGCGCGGGTGCGCCCGCGTGCCGAACGCCGGGCCATCGAGAAGAAGCTGACCGCCGACGCGATCATCCCGCCGCCGGTGCAGGGCAGGGTTCGGCCGACGACGGAGCGCATCGTCTGCATCGGTGCGTCGACCGGCGGGACCGAGGCGCTCAACGACGTCCTCGAGATGCTGCCGCCCCACTGTCCGCCGCTTCTCATCGTCCAGCACATGCCGGCAGGTTTCACCGCGGCCTTTGCCAAGCGCCTCGACGGCGTCTGCCAGATCAGGGTCAAGGAAGCCGAGGACGGTGAGCCGGTGCTGCCGGGCTGCGCCTATATCGCGCCCGGCGCCCGGCACATGCTGCTCCAGCGCATCGGTCTGCGCTACCAGATCGCGATCAAGGACGGCCCGCCGGTGTCGCGGCATCGCCCCTCAGTCGACGTGTTGTTCCGCTCGGCGGCCCAGCATGCCGGCGCCAACGCGCTCGGCGTCATCATGACCGGCATGGGCGACGACGGCGCGCGCGGGATGCTGGAGATGCGCAAGCTCGGCGCCTCGACGCGGGCGCAGGACGAGGAGAGCTGCGTGGTGTTCGGCATGCCCAAGGAAGCCATCGCCCATGGCGGCGTCGAGAAGGTCGTTTCGCTGCATCACATCCCGCGGGAGATCATGCTCTGGTATCAGGCCGGGCACGCCGCGGTGGCGGGTTGATGGCCATGTCGCCCGTTCCGGCCAACACGCTCACCGAGGCAACCACCGCGATCGAGGACGTCTCCTCGCGCATCGAGGACGTCTTTGCGCGCGTCGGTCAGGAACTCGGACGCGGCCACCTCATCTTCAAGGAGCTGAACCAGGGCTTAGCTACGCTCTCGGGCGAGCTCTCCGGCGCCGAGATCGAGGGGGCCGCAACGGCGCTGCAGGAGATCGCCGCGCGGCTGAGCGAGCTGGCGCAGGCGCTGCCGGCGGAGAGCGCCCTGCTGGAGACGATCGGCAAGAGCACGGCCGAGGCGTCCTCGCTGCTCAAGCCGCTGTTCAAGCACATCCAGATGATCACCATCATCGCGCGCAGCGCCCGGATCGAGGCGGCCTCGCTCGACGGCGACCGCGAGGGCTTTCTCGCCTTCACCCAGGAGGCCTATGATCTCGGCAGGGCCGTGCAGGGTTCGATCGAAGGCTGCGCGCGCGACCAGCAGCGCCTGTCCGAGGCGGTTGCCACCGCCTCCGGCCGGCAAAAGGAGTTCGAGAGCCGGTACCGGGCCCAACTGATGTCGGAGAGCGCCGAGCTCGGCGCGGCCTATTCCGGGTTACGCGACCAGCGCAGCAAGAGCAGCCACCTGGCCGACCGCGCCAGCTCCAGCACCAGGAAGATCGCCGAGGCGGTCGGCAGCGCGATCATCTCGCTGCAGGCGGGCGACAGCACGCGTCAGCGTCTCGAGCACGTGTCCCACGGTCTCGGCCTTGCGTCGGAATCGGCGCAGAGCCTCGTTCCCGCGCCTGTTACGAGCGATGACGGCGTGGGTGCGATTTGCCGGTTGCAGGCGGCCCAGCTCAGGGATGCCCAGCGCGAGTTCGGCGGCGACGTCGGCCAGATCGTCGGCGCGCTGACTGCGATCTTGCACGATGCGGGCAGCGTCGTCGGCCACGGCCGCACGCTGTTCGGCGGCGAGGAGGGCGGCTCGTCGTCGTTCCTGACGCGCATCAAGCAGACGCTGGCGCACGCATCGACCCTGATCGCCACCTGCGAAAGCGCGGGCCGCTCGGTCGACGAGGCGCTCGCGATCGTCGAGGACACGCTGACGAAATTTCGCCAGGCGATCGCCGGGCTTGCCGAGGCGACCGTCGACATCACGCTGATCGGAATGAATGCCGGCCTCAAGGCGAGCCATCTCGGCAGCCGCGGCAGCGCCTTCGTCGTCATCGCCAACGAGCTCAAGGCCACCGCCGACCAGGTCTCCGCGGGGGCCGGGCGCCTCCGGCCCGTGCTCGACGGGATCGAGCGCTCGGCCAATGAGCTGAAGGAGCTCCGCGTGCAGGGTGACCCCACCCAGCTTGCCAAGCTCGAGCCGCAGATCCTTCAGGCGCTACGCGAGGTCGAGGCCGGCAACGAACGGCTCGGCAAGCTGATGAGCCGGCTCGTCGACGAAGGCGCGGAATTCGAGAGGCTGATGAATTCGGCTCAGGGCCTGATGACCAGGCTCGGCGAAAGCTCCGCAGCCTTGCCTGCGGTCGCCACGCGGCTCGAGACTGCGAGCGCAGGCGCGCAGCGGCTACAGCCGGAGCTGCAGGATCAGGCGATCCTCGACGATCTCTTCGCGCGCTACACGATGGAGCGTGAGCGGGACGTTCATCGTGAATTCCTGCAAACGCTCGGACTGGCGTCGACTGCCGCGACGCGCCGCGTCGAGGCGGTCGAGACCGCGGATGACGGCATAGAATTGTTCTGACGGCGTCGCCGCGTGCTGCGGTGGCAATTTGACGGGTTGGCTTTGCAGGGCGTTAACCGTCGCGGAATACTCGCCGCGTCGGTCATTGTCGCGCCCCAGAGTTGGTTGCAAATACCAGTGAATTCTACGGCGGATGTTTCCATGATGAGAGACGGCAAATATGCGGCCTGGTTCAGAACCCCGCGCGGCCAGGGCACGGGCATCGTGCATCTGGCGGACGGACGGATTTCCGGCAGCGACAGCTTCTTCACCTATGGCGGCTCCTATCAGTTCGGTGACGACCAGCGCTTCACGGCCGTCCTGACCACGCGGCGGTATGCCGAGGGGCCGCCGACCGTGTTCGGTCTGGACGAGGTCGAGGTCCGTCTCGCGGGCGTGTGCACCGGTGCGATGGCGACCTGCTCCGGAACGGCCAGGGAAGCGCCCGACGTGCTGTTCGAGGTGACGCTGATCTACAGCCAGGAAGATGCGCCGGCGACGGAGGCTCGAGGCGCCGTCGTGAAGCTCAATGACAAATTGCCCAAGGGCCTCGACAGCCGTTCGCGGCCGCGCCAATTTCCTGCGCCTTCCAGGCCTTCCGTATCTTAGTCTTGCGTTGACGCTATCGCAGCGAAGCGGGCTGCGACCGCGGCGGCAACGGTGCATTTAGGCGCAGAGATCTAGGATGAGGCGGCAATAAAGGACGGACGAGAACATGCCTCAGATCTGGATGACATACGACGAACTGGCGACACTCAGCGGCTGTACGCCGGCAGAAGCCAGACTACGGGCCATCCATCTGTCGCTCGACCGTCGCAAGAGCCGCGACGGCGCAACGCGCGTCAAGCTTGACCTCGCGCTGACGGCCAGGTTCTTCGCGTCCGTTCGCGAGGCGGATTTCGATCTCGACGGCGCCATCGCCGCGCTCCAGAGCACGCACAGGCAGATGGCCGAACTCCTGGCCCCGACCGGGTTCCGCGAGCGCGGGGCAGCGTAGCCCGCTTCGCGCGATACCCTCGGACCGGCGGCGACAGCGACCCCGGTGGTATCTCCGATAGCCTTTGGCGAATCAGGCATAGACTCGTCTCCGGAATTTCAAGCCGGGGCCGGGGTTTCAACCGCAGCGGGCCACAGAGCCTGTAGGAGAATGCCATGAGGAAAGCCAGGTATCGGGTCGGCGTGACACTGTTGGGAACGGTGATGCTCGGCGGGCTGCTGATCGTCACGTCCGCGCCGTCACGGGCGGAGGTCGTCAAGCTGCAGGCCGACCTCAAGGGCAGCAACGAAGTGCCTCCGAACGGCTCCTCCGGTTCAGGCAAGGCCGAGGCCGCGTTCGACACCCAAACCAAAGTCCTGACCTATGCGATTACGTTTGCCAATCTGACTGGTCCGGCGATGGGGGCTCATTTTCATGGTCCCAGTGAAGCGGGCAAGAACGCCGGCATCGCTTTGCCCTTCAAGACGGTCCAGAGTCCCATCCAAGGCAGCGCCACGCTCACGGATGCCCAGGCGGCGGACCTGTTGGCCGGCAAATGGTACGCGAACATTCATACGGCCGCGAACCCAGGCGGCGAATTGCGCGGGCAGATGATGAAGTAGGAGAGATGTCGCCCTAAAGCGCGAAAACCGCTGCGCACTTTTCCGGATCATGCTTTGCGCTGAAGAAGTTGTCAGCGCCGTGGGCCTCAGGCTGGCGGCCGAGGTAAGAAGGCCAGGATCGTCTGGGCGAGGATGACGCCGACGGTGCCTCCTGCCGCCTTCTGCAGCACATCAAGGAAACCCGGATCACGATCGGGGGTCAACGTTTGCAGGACTTCCAGTCCCATTGCGACTGCGACGACGAGCGAGCAGGCCAAAGCCAGCCGGCCGGGCAACAGGAAGGCCAGCAGGAAGCCCAAAAGGCCATAGGCGCTGAAGCGCTCGATGACGACGATCCAGTAGGCCTCGTGATGCCCCATCAGCGCCGGCCGCCCCGCCAGCCTTGCCAAGGTGGCATAGGCGATGAGGGCAAGACAGATTCCCGCGGCTGCAATGAGGTGATTTCGACGCATGGCCCACCATAGCCGTTTGAGGGCCATTCCGCTTCGAAAGACGAGAACATCGTTAAAGCGCCTCGTCGTTCTTCCGGCGGCGCGGGCTGCCCAAAACCTGGCCGCCATCGCCGGCCCGGAGGCAGTCCGGCGAAGATGGTCAGGCGACGAGGACGTCGCCGGCCGGCGCTGCGGATGCGGAGTGGCGGCGTGAATCGACCAGCTCGCTGAATTTCGCAAAGGGCAGCGGTGCGGCGACGAGATAGCCCTGTCCTTCCTCGACGCCGGAGGCGATCAGGGCGCGCCGCTGCTCCTCCGTCTCGATTCCTTCCGCTACGACCGTCATGCGGAAGTCCCTGGCCAGCGCGACCAACATCTCGACGATCGTCGTGGTCGATGCATCCACGGTGATGGTGTCGACGAAGAACTTGTCGATCTTGATCGTGTTGGCGCCGAGTCCCTTCAGCCGCGACAGGCCGCTGTGACCAACGCCGACGTCGTCGATCGCGACGCGGAAGCCATGGTCGCGCAGCTCGGCCACGACGGCGGCGGCGTGCGCGAGATCGTCGAGCTCGTCGCGTTCGGTGACCTCGACCACGATCTGGCGTGCGGAGACACGAGCCGCTAGAACCGTGCGACGCAGCGTCTCGACGAAGCCGGCGCTCAGCAGGTGCTTGGGCACGACATTCACGGACATCTTGAAGGTCTTGTCCGCCTTCAACACGCCCTGCAGGTCGGCGAGCGCTGATCTCAGGATCTGCCAGGTCATCACCTGGATGCGCCCGCTGGATTCGGCCAGCGGAATGAAGTTCATCGGCGGCACCACCGAGCCGTCCCGACGAACCCAGCGCGCCAGAACCTCGCAGCCCGTGATCCGGCCCGTCCCGAGGTCGAAGATGGGTTGGTAGTACGGCTTGAATTCGCCGGCCGCGAGGCCGCGATCGAGATCGGCGACCGGCCCTTCCATCCGGCGGCTGCGTGCCAGCAGGATGCCGAACAGTGCACCAAGTCCAAGGGCCACTGCGAGCGCCGGCCAATAAGCCTCGCTGTTCCAGCTCGAAAGCACGGCGTGCTCGAGCCGGATCGTGGCGTGAAGCGGCAAGCGCGTGGAATGCCTCTCGAAGCTGATCGGCCCTGGCAGGGACCGGTCGGCATCGAGCCGGAATTCGCCGAGCTTCTCGCCATTGCTCAAGGCGAGGATCACCTCGCTGTGCGCACGCAACTCGGCGGGCATGAGATCGAACAGGCCGGCGTTGATGCCGACGATGGCGACCAGCGCGGAGCTGCGATTGACGTCCCTGAGCACGCCCAACGCGTCGCCGCCGAACTGCTCCACGCGGAACAGCGAGAGCTTCTTGTCGTGCGAGGGCAGCATGTCGCGGCGATCCGCCCATCCCTTGTCGAACTCGAGCGTCTCGGAATAGGCCGAGCAGATCACCGATCCGTCCGGGTTGACGAGACGGACGTCCTTGATCGCCGAGCGTTGGTAGACGTGGAGCCGGATGGCTTGCAGCGCTGCCGGCTTGCAGCTGGCAAGATCGCGCTTGGCAAGCTCGTCCAGGCTGGCCGCGGCAAAATCGACCGCAAGTTCGGAGCGGCGCAGAACGACCTCGGTCAGCTCGCTCAACTGGTGCGCCTGCTGGTGGCGAATGACGCCGTCCGCCGCAAAATGGCCCGCCAGCCCGAACGCCATTGTGCTCGCAACAACGAGCGCCGCAAATGGAAGGTTCGATCGCTGGAGTCTCATCCGGTCCGGGAGGAATTCAGGAGAGGCTGGGGACTGATCTTGCGAATGATCCTAGCCAGAGGGGGCTAAGATAGGGTTTAACGGCCAGACCGGCGCCCGAAGGCCCGATCCCAGCGGTTGCCTGACGAATGGTCTTGCGACCTCAAGCATGGAAAGTTGTGCAGTATGACCAGAACGGTAAGCCTATTCCTCCTCGCGTTGGCCCTCGGGAGCTCCGCGGCCTCGGCCCAGGGAACCAAGGATAGGCCGTCAGGCACTCAGCCCACCTCCGCGACCCGCAGCGGCACAGGCAGCAATTCCGGCTCGGACACCATGGGTGGGGCTTTCAAGGGAACGGGAACGCCCAGCTACGGAACCAGCCCAGGGATGGGCTCCCAGAAGAAGACGAACAACTAGGCTAAACGGGCCGGACGAAGTCCGCTACAGGACGCTCGATCGAGGCTCACCGTCCGGGCCGGTGGCGAAGGGGAATCGCCTCCGGATAAGGCAGGCTGGACCCTTGGATGTGGGGCGTGGAGGGACGGCGGATGGCCCGCAACCGAAGCACCACGAAGGCGATGTTGATCGCCAGCCAAACCAAAACCGCGGAAATGGCAAAGTGGAGCACTGCCAGACCTCGCTGTGGGACTGGAATTAACACGCGAACGTGAGTTTGGTTCCGTCCCGGCGAGACAAAGCCATACCGGCTCTGAAGAACGTCTGCTCTGAAAGAATGTCTGCTTCGAAGAATGGCTGCTTCGAAAGCGTGGTGCGGCGCTGGCCGAGGGATCCGCCGAACGTCTTCAAGACCCCGCAAAGTTCGTCGGCTCGTTCGGTCAGGCGTTGACGAGCCAACTCGTTTGGGTGGGCTGACGCCTGCATCTGCGAAGGCGTGACCGCTGAGCCATTTGGAGTGACCTGCTGGCCTCGTCAGCGAGGTCGATCGTCATTCACCGCAGCGCGGGAGGTCGTCCTGCGAGGCTCAAGGCGAGCACCGTCGCATTTCCGAGCCTAGCTCTTTTTGCCCGCCTTCGGCTTCAGCGAAAGACCAAGCCGCAATGCCATGCGCTTGATCGCATCAGGCGAGCGTCCGAGAACCTTCGCCGCCTCTTCCAGCGAAGCCGAAGACTTGGCCAGCTCCATGAGCCGGCGGTCTTCTTTGAACGACCAGGGCTTGCGCGCCATAACCGAAATGATCCTCTTGTCGACACAACGACAAAGCCGCCAAGCGACCCATGTTCGCTCGACGGCTTTGCTTGGGTGGGGCCGGGCTTGGGGAAACCCGGTGCGAAGATGGATATGCGATCGGTGAGACTTCGCAACAAACAACGCGGATTAAGCTAACCGCTCAACCTTACCGCGATGAAATCGACGCGCGACGCTCCGTATAACCACGGTATTTCGCAGGTGAATCCGATGCGCGCCTTCCGACGGCCGTTCTCAGTCGCGCCGATCAACGTTTGAAACGCCAGATGAACGAGGGTTCATGGTGTCGGCCTGCCGAGTTCTGGTAAAAAGAACTCGAGCCTCTTCTCTGCGCTCTGTGCCCTCGGCGTGCCGACCAATCTTCATGCATCACGTTGCACAAACTTCATGTTCGTCTGACAAAATTTTCAGCGGTCGCGATCTTGAAGTCGACGCAACGAAAAGATGAAAATGAGCGCGGGAGGAACGTTCCGGCAAACGTGGGAACATTCCAATGTTAGCTGCCTTGGTTTTGATATCGATTTTCGCAGCGGGCTTTGGCTGCGGCTATGGCGTACGGGCGTGGCGCTCGCGGAAGCGATCGGCACGATATCGTCTTTATGCACCTTATACTCCCGCCTCGATGGAAGCCGGTCGGCCCCAGCGGCCATCGTGACCGCAAAGCGCGCGCCGTCCAACGGAATGCCGGTCGTGGCGATGTCGAATAACCATGTGTGGTTAGGTTAATCTGTCGCCGCCCTTGAGCGCTCTGGAAAGGCAACCTAAGACGGATCAGTTCATGGTGAGCTTGGGCCTTCGATTTTGGAGGCCGCGCGGGTAGGCGTAAATGACGTGGCTGATTGCGTTGCTGGGCGCGACGACTTGCGCCCTCATTTTGATTGCGTTTGTTTCTAGCTATGGCCGGCATCTGGAAGATCTTCCTGGTCCTTGGATCATGAACGAGGGTCATTCGAATGATTGATCAACGGCACAACGCGCCGCGCAGGTATTTTGTTGACGCGCAGGGGCATCGTGTTCTGATAGGCCTTTCGCTGGACGAGACGGCGGAATTCGAGGCGCTGGATCTTGCACCGAAGGAGACGGTCCAAATCGTGGCCGAAACCCGCGCAGGCAAGGGAGCGGCCGCGGTTGACGACGTTCGGTGGCTCGAGCTCTACTCCAAGCACGAAGGAGCCTGGCGGGTGTGGATCGCACAAAGCCAGGCGGGGCGGATGCAGGATTTAGGCTTTGTTAACTATGCCTGACCGATGGTAGCGGCTTAGATCTCGAAAATGGGGATGGCCCACATGTTTCAGCTGTTCCTGAGAGCACGCGCGCACAACCTTCTCGGCTCCCGCCGTGAGGACAAGGGCTTCAAAGCCCGCTCCGCCGAGCGTGATGCGGAGACCGACCGCGCGAGGGTCGATGCCGTCATGGTCGCCATCGACACAGCGCTACGAGATGCGGAGAGGGAGCAGGTCGGGCTCAGTCGGCGTGTCGATGACGCGCTTGCGCGTGCTTCCGTCACCTTCGGAAACGGCACCGACGAGTATCTCGAGCGCGAGGCGCTCGACAACCATCACCAGGATCTCTTCGCGGCGGACATCTCCAACGGCCAGCGGCGGCTCAAGGAGTTGGCAAGCACCATTGCCCATTTGAAGTTCGTCAAGACCGCAATGCTCACGCGTTTTCCGGATTTCAAGCCGCCGCAGCTCAACAGCTAGTATTGGGGCTCTCGCTACGCGCTCTGCGGCCATCCTTCGAGACGCACAGGCAGACCGCGTGACAATTCGGCGTCGCTTTGCCGTTTGGCGCTTCGATCCTTTTTGCTATGGTTCCGGCAAGCATTCACGGTTCGAGGGAGCAACAAGGTGCCGATCAGAAACATGCGAAGGTTGGTTGGATTGGCGTGCGTGTTGGCCCTGGCTGCGCCGGCAACGGCGTTGGCCATTACCGCCGAGGTGGCGCGGGCATGCGACGCGGCGGTGGCCAAGGCTTTTCCGCCCAAGCAAGTCGGCAACCCCGCGGCCGGAAGTCTCAAGGGAACGGCCAAGGACAAGCGCGAATACTTCCAAAAATGCGTCGCCAACAACGGCAAGGTCGACGACGCGCCAGCGGAGGCGTCCAAGGACAGCAAGCCGTCAAGATAGAAAATCGAAGCTCGGCTAACGCCGCGGCGGCGGGCAGGGAGAATAGAACGCGCCGTTCGCCGCATTGATGCGTTCGACGCATTGGTTGGGATCGGTGACGGTCCCGGCCACGGTGAAATCGTAGCCCATGCCCTTGACGACGACGACGTAGCGGCCCGGCGAAAGCGTGAAGCCGTCCTGCTCCGGTTGCAGCAGCAGCATCCTCGGCTGATCCTCGACCGGCCCTACCTTGTAGGGGAAGGACATGCTGCGAATGACCCAGGAATCGCCCGCGTTGACCATGGCGGCCTTGCCGGAGGCATCGATGCCCATCGACCGGGACACCTTTGCGACGACTCGAACTTCGGTCACGCTTGCCTCGATGCTTCCGTCCGGTCTGAACACGATGAAGCTGACATCGCCGCTTGTCAGGGTCGTTGCACTCGGCGTGTTGATGGCCGCCGAGATCGCAACGCGGCGGTCCGGAATCTTTCCGGGGACGGGTTTCAATTCCTGCAGTTGCCCCTCGTTCAGCGCGTAGACGCCGAAGGTCGTCGGCAAAGGCATGGAGGGGTGTGCAGGTGGCGCCGGCTCCTTTGCGCTGTCGGGCGCTCGTTCAATAGTCACGCTCTCCGGCGGGGCTGCGGTCGGCCGGGGCTCGGCGTTGCTCGGCGCGCGCTCGGATGGCAGTGCCAATTGTGACAGTTCGGACACCTGTGTCCTCAAACGCGGCCAATAGATCACCGCGGTGCTGGCGCCGGCCATGAGCACGAGAATGCCGGCCAGTCGAACCAGAAAGGTGAAGGCGCCGCTCCGTTTGAGTTGATCCGGCGATCGCGGCGAAGCCACGGGACGGCGCAGTGCTTCCGCGTCCTTCGCAGTAGGCGGCGAAGCCGAAACGGGTGACGACATCGGAATGGGCGGGGGAGTGGGGGTAGGGACCGGAGCGGCGGTTGCCGCGACAATTTTGTGCGGCTCGGACGCGGCGCTACGCTCGAAGGTGCGCTCGACCTCCTTGATGGCACGTTCGAGGACTTGCTGAAGCTCGCGAGATTCCCGCGCGTCGGCGTGGGTGAATTGCTCCAGAAGCTTGACGCGCGCCAGCTCATAGACGATCTCCCGTATCTGCTGGGGATCGTCAGACACGGCGCGGATTCGGCTCGACAGGAGACGGATAAACCCGGCTTTGATCTGTTGCGTCGAGGGAGCGTTGGCCGCAGTTTCACCGGAGTCGGTCATCAAGGCCGATCAAGTAGCCCGGATAGGGCTATTTCGCTAGGTTTTTCCGCGTGAGACCTCGCGATCGAGGAGCTCTCCCGCTGATGACCGGGTCTGCAGACGTCCCCTCTCGGTCCTTTGAAGGTGCTTGCTTTTAGGGGGAAACCTGTGACATTTCGCCAAGCCCCTCTTTCCGGTGTTCGACCATGCGCGGCGTTCTGACAGTCCTCTCGGTTTTGACCTTCCTGGCTTCGCCTGCCGTTGCGCAAGGGATCAAGGATCAGGCCAACACCACGAGTTCCAGCATCATCACGACGCCGACGAAGAAGGCGCAAACCACCCAAGCGGCGTCCCGGCCGACCGCGGTCCGGCATGTGACGGGGCTTCCGGCCGGAAAGTCGGCCCAAGGCGTCTGGCGCGATGGCAAGCTGGTTGCCGTCCCCCGCTAAGGTTCACCCAACGAACCGTGAAGGAACGGTGATCGCCTCCCTGACGTTCATGCTCGGGAGATATCGTATGAAACGACCAGTTCTGATCGCCATTGCGTTGCTTATGCCCGCCGCTGCCTGGGCCCAGGGCGTCAACGATCCTTCGACGCCCAACCGCAACGTGATCATTGTCAATCCGTCGCAGTCCGCGCCCCCCAACGCGACGCGTAATATCCCGAGCCGGATCGAGCCCCCCGTGACGACCGGCGGCGGACGCGCGCGCCCTTACTACGGGAGCAGAACCCGGGGCAGCGGGTCGAGCCGTCGCTAGGCGTGCAGAGGCCCCGCAATGTCGAGGGCAGCTATTGCGGGTTGACTTCGACCTCCAGGGTCGACGTCCCCGGCTCGCGCCGGTTCGTGCCAGAGATCAGCAGCGTGAACTTGTCGGTGCCGCGTATTCCGTTGTCCGCCGAATAGCGGAAGCCGGACCCGACCACCGCCAATTGTCCCCGTGTGGGTCCGCTCACGACCGATACATTGAAGATCTGCATATAGGACCAACGCAGTCCCTGGATACAAGCCGTCCCAGGCGCGATCGACATCGTCCATTTCACCGTGTCGTGCGACAACGCGAACGGCGTCCGTTCCTTGATGCAGAGTGGGCTCGCCTGCGCCGCGAGGCAGGACATGGCGGAAACCGCGACGGCAACACCTGACAGCAATACCGGCCTTGCACGCATTCTCGGCAACTCCACGAGGGGAGGTCGAAAGCTAGCTGCAATGATCTAACGAGGCCTTAGGGCAGATCTGCGGCCCTCGAGTCGATCCTATGACGCCGATCTCAGGTCCACCAAATCATCCGTCTGACTTTCTCGGCACCATGCCATCCTGCGCCTGTTTTGCCCGACGCGTCAATTCGAGTTTCGGAAAAGGCGTAAGTCGTTGATTCCGCTGATGCCGGCTACTGTGCATGGGGTTGTTTTTCAATTTTTGAGGAAGGGCTCCCGACGGCGCCAAGCCAGCTGTCCGATTATTGCCCGTTCGGTGACATCCCGCCGCCGGCAGGGAAATTGCTGGCCTTGAGTGTCATTCCGCTGACGCGGAAGCGCACATTTCCGGCCAGGTACAGATAGTCCGAGGTGGTACTGCCAACCGTGCGGACCTCAACGTAAGTCAACGTGATCGAGCCTACGCTCGGGGTGACCTGGGTGATATCGACGTAACGGGCGCCGGGAAAGAGCTTCTGGTCGAGGCCGTAGAAGATCTTCTCCCGCTCGGACCACAGGACGAAGTGACCGCCGGCCTTCTGATCGACCGCCTCATATTGCGTATGGATGACTTGCGGGTATTCGATCTGGCCGGCCGTCGCCGATTGCGTTGCGAAGCAGATGACCAGAGCCAAGGGGGCAATGCTGCGAACCACGTGCTGAAATCCTCGGAGCTAAAGTGGAAACTCTGCCCGCGAATTGGCTTTCTTGCAATCCGCAAAGGTATAGTCTGAACCTGAGATGAGGCTGGTGCGGCTAACGATGGTCCTCATGCCCTGGACTTGGAGTGACCCGCGTGCGCACCGCCCGAAGTAACCATTCGCTCGCCTGCGGAAGGCGGTTTGGGGCGCTGGCTCGTGCGGTCATGACCGTTGTCGGCGCGCTCGGCCTTGGCCTCGCAAGTCCGTCTTTGTGTCTCGCTCAGACCGAGCCGGAGCCCTCGCTCAACGACTATCTTCCACCAAGCGAGCCGGAAGTGACGCGCGACGAATGGCGGCAGCGGATCGAGGACGCACGGCGCCGAGCCAAGGAAGTCTCGCGCGAGCGGCGGGAGCATCCCGAACTCTATAAGCCAATTCCGGAAGATCCGGACCTTGTCGCGACCGAACGCCTTCTCCGCGACGACAGCCTGCAGCGGGGCGACATCGTCACGACCAAGAAGGGCATGTTCGTCTATCAGGGGCGATCCGACCAACCGCGCCGCGAACAGGACTTTGTGCCGGTCAATCCGAAATCGGTGCGCTGAAGTTCAGTACCGCCGCAGGATCTCGTTGAATTTGGGATCGGTCACTTTCGTGGTGTCGAGCAGCAGCGCCTTGCCTTGCGGAGTTGCCTGCACGTAGGCCGCAATCAGCAACGGCTCGTAACGCGAGCGGTTGGCGAGCGCGGAGCGGATGTCGGATTGCGCCAGCAGCTTGATCTCCTCGTCCGTCGCAGCCGCGCTCGAGGTCACGGTCCGGACGCGAGCGAAGGCGACGTCGATCGGCACCGATCCGGTCAAGTAGGACATCTTCACCGCGGGCGTCGCCGCTTCGCCGGCCTGGGCCTGTAGCGTGCCGAGCGTGAGCCAGAGCGCAGGCCTGATCGGTGAGACCTTCAAGGCCGCGACCACGGCGGCCTGGGCCGCCTTGTTTTCGCTGGCCCGTCCGCCGGCATCGGACGAAGGGCGGTGAAGAACGTCAGCGGCCATTGCGGCCGCGTAATTCGCGAGCAGGTCCCCATCCAGCGAAACCGATGCCAAGACACCGCCGGCCGCCAGCTTGGCCTTCTCGGGCGGAATCTCGCCCGAGAACAGGTCGCTCGCGCGAAAGTTCGGTCGGATGAGATCGCCGTAGAATTCCATGCCGGCATGTAGCGCCAGCACGATGGCGCTGCAGATGCCGATGACGCGAAGCAGGAACATGCGGTTCATTGGAAATCGACGAGGCCTGTGAGGGCGAAGCGAGCACGGGATTGAAACGAGAGCAGGGCCCTTAAATCGCCATCAGACTATCACCTTGGATCGTCAGCAGCGTCAAGTTTCCGGTCGCATAGGCGCCGGTGTCGATGTTGATGCGGTTCGGACGAATATCGGGCACGCTGACCGGCGTATGGCCGTGGACGATATATTTGCCGAAGCGCTCCTCGGACGCGAGGAATTCCTCGCGGATCCAGAGCAGATCCTCATCTCTCTGGCGCTCGAGCGGGACGCCAGGCTTGACGCCGGCATGCACGAAGAAGAAGTCGCCGCAGGTAAAGGACGAGGGCAATTGCTGGAGGAAGGCCAGGTGCTCGGGCGGCAACGCGCGCTTCAATCCTTCGATCAATTCGATCTGTTGCTCCGTTGACGGATTCATCGTCGGCGTGATGCCGTAGGAGACCAGCGTCAGGAGGCCGCCATAGTGGCGCCACTCCTGCAGGCGGGCGGGGTCCTTGAGGACCTCGAGCAGGAAGATCTCGTGGTTGCCCTTCAGACAGACCGTCTCGTGCGATTTCGAGCGCTCGATCAAAAGATCAAGCACGGCGCGCGAGTCCGGGCCGCGGTCGACATAGTCGCCGAGAAAGACCTGGATGGCCCGCTCGGGAGCGGAGCGGGCCAGATCGACGTCGATGACGGTTAACAGCGATTGAAGCAGATCGGCGCGGCCGTGCACGTCGCCGATGGCATAGACGCGGACGCCGTCGGGAAGCCGAGGCTTGGTCTTCTTTCGAAAGCGTGAGGAGAGGCCCATCAGGTCGGTCGAATCGCTTCCAGCGTCACGAGCGGAACGTCTTGTCCGCTCTTAGCAGAACAAGTCACACATCGGTATTCTTAATTGTTTCCGACCAACGCGCCCGCATTTTGATTAAAGGATCGCGCGGCCTTTGAGCCGTATTTCAAGACGTCTCGCGTAGCGTCTCCCCAACAAGAACGGGGAGCGCGACATGCGCAAAGTTGTAAAGTTCCTGGCGGCCGTGGCCGCCATCGTCGTTGCTGCAGGGGTGCAGCAGCGTGCTGAAGCCGCGTTCGTCGGTGCGCCCTTGGGGCTGCGCGGCGCCATCCAGTACATCAAGTTCGATCAGCCGACGCTGGCGCCGATGGCGTTCACGCTGTTTTGCCTGAAGTACAAGGACGAGTGCAAGCCGCGGCCGCAGCACATCGTGTTCAGGGGCGGACGCCTGAAGCTTACGGCGGAGCGGCTGGTGCAAATGCAAGAGGTCAACCAGCAGGTCAATACCGCCATCCGCCCCGAGGCCAATCTGGAAGGGCTGCGCGGCGAGAAGTGGCTGCTGCATCCGACCAGCGGCGACTGCAACGATTACGCTGTGACAAAACGCCACGAGCTGATTGCCAAGGGCTTTCCGGCGCGCTCGGTGCTGCTCAGCGAGGTCGTGACCACCTGGGGCGAGCATCATCTCGTGGTCGTGGTGCGCACCTTCGCCGGCGATCTCGTGCTGGACAATCTCTCCGGCCACATCATGCCCTGGTCGAAGAAGCCCTATCGCTGGGTCCGCATTCAGTCGCCCAAGAACCCGAATTACTGGGCCTCCCTCGGCGATCGCGCGGTCTGATCACCCGCGCTCTATCGTGATCCGGATTGGCTGACGCTCTGCGACAGCCCCAGTCCGACGATCACTGTAAGACACAGAATTGCTGCCGGGCGCAGCAGCCCGGGCCCGGCGAAGCTCTGAACCAGCGCAAACAAGACACAGGCCGCGGCGGCCGCTGGGAAGAACGAGTCGCGTCCGCGCTGCAAGGCGCCGAAGAACAGGCGCGCCAGCGCGATCGAGCTCACCGCCAGCGTGGCGGCCAGGCCAATCCATCCCATGCCGGCAAAGACGGCTGCGGCCGTCGACGGCGCCGCCAAAGCGGCTCCGGCATCGCTCTGATAGATCCGGCCCACCGCAGCAAAGGTCCCGGCGCCTGCGCCGAACCAGCGCGTATCGGACAACATGCGCTCCAGCGCGGCCCGCGTTTCAGCCCCCATATCCGGGACGAGCCGCAGCAGGACCGGTCCGGAGCCCTTCTCGAACAGGAAGGACAGGACGATCGCCGCTCCGATCAGGGCGGCGGCCGACAAGGCGCTCGCTGCCAATGGCGATAGGTCGAGCCTGCGAATGACGAGGATCAGCAGGATCAGCACAATGCCAAAGCCTGCTGCGATCGCGCTGTTCGTGCCTGACAGGCCGAACACCGCAAGCGCGCTTGCCAGCGCGCCCACGAGCCCGCCAAGGCCGATCGCCACCGAGCGAAGGACCGAGTGATGCGTCTCGGCCCGTTCGGCAGCAAGCTGCATCACCGCCAGGTTGAGCATGAGGCCGAAGCCGGCCAAAGTGGTCGTGAAGTCCGAGGGCGCGGCTCCAGCAAGTGCCGGCGAGAGCCGATGCAGGTCCAACATCAAGGCGGAGATCGCGGTTACTCCGCCCAGCACAAAGAGAACCAGCTCGGCACGGCTGCGGTTGCGGACCACCAGGATGGTGACGCCGAGCAACGAGATCGCTGCAAGCGCCAGCAGCAGCGTGCTTACGGTCAAGCCGATGTCGGCCGTGATCGGTCCGAACGGCAGGCCGCCTATGGCATCGCGCGTGCTGGCCCAGATCGGATGGGCAAAGCTCAGTGGAAGCGGGGCGAGTTGAGCCGCGATGAACAGCGGAATCGCGATCGGGATCCAGCGGCCCCAGGAGGTCGCGCGGACATAGTGGTCGTAATCGGCTTTTCGCGCGCTCGCGGTGGCTGCCAGCAGGCTTAGCGCGGCGGCCATCGTCCCGAGCTGTGCACCGAACTTGGCGCCGGCGATTTCGAGAGTGGAAGCGGAGACGATGGAAACGATGAGGGCAAAATAAGCGAGGGACAAACGGCGCGCTCGAAGGGAATCCTGAAACGGTCAGGTCACCATACAAGCGAGCGGGTGGTTTTCAAACAGAGGCCTGCCTCGGTCCAACGCTTAAACCTTGAACCCAGATCCTTGAACCCAGATCCTTGAACTTTGGGCCATTTGCGCGCGGGCTCGTCGCAGCGTTGATCGGCGCGATCAGCGGGTGGCCTTGATCGGACGGCCGAAGACGCGGGCGGCGCGTGCGGCGGCAAGGCCAAAGCGCGCGGCCGAGCCGAAGAGATAGCCGCCCTGGAGGGCGATGGCCGCGAGTGCCACGCCTTTCAGGCTATCGAGCACGGTGAGATCGAGCATCAAGCCGACCGGGATGGCCGCGAGCACCATGACGAAGGTCAACGGAAGCAACACCAGGACGCGAAAGCGTTGGCCCAGCACTGCACCCACCAAAAAGCTGAAAATCAAAAGCGCGGTCATCCGAAACACTCTCCGTGCTTCGGACCCTAGGTTCCCCTCCCTAAAAAGACCCTTAAGCTGTATGGCTAAATTTGGCCTATTGGCTGCAATTTGCCAGCAGCGAATGATAGGCCTCCCGCAAGCCGTTCAGGGCCACCACGCCCTTGATCTCGCTGTCGCTTTCCCTGACCACCACTGACAGCGAGGCCGTTGTCTGCCACTTGCCGGCGGCAAAGGCCGAGACCTCGTCGGGCAGCAGCACCGCGGCGCCTGCGGCCACCATGCTGGCGTCAAAGGTCAGGGTGCCGCCGCTGCTCGCGGCGATGGTGACCTTGGGATGGCTCCGCGGCGGAAAGGGCCGGATCAAGGCCACCAGCACGTCCATCTTGCCCTTTGGCGCACAGCGAACGATGAGGCCGGCAAAGTCCGGGTCGGATTGGGCGGTATCCGCGGTCTTCGTGATGGCCGCGAAGCTTTCGCCGTCCTTGCCTCCCTGGGTGCGGCTGAACTTCCAGACGGAGGAGGGGGTGGGGGCGGCCACCTCAACGGCGGGTGCGCCCTGGCACGAGGACCGCGCGCTGCCAGCGCATGAGGTAGCAGAGCCCCATGGGCGATCAGCGGCGCCAAGGAGGGAGCCTGCCAACAGCGGGACAAGAAGGAGGCCAGACAATGGGAGTTCCTATCCTTGACGGCCCAGACTTAGCAGAGCGGAGAGAGGTCAAGAAGCCTCGCGCTCGACACACGGAGCCCTTGAGTTGGGCGGTTTGCTCGCCGACCGGGCACACGAAATACAACAAATGGTCACAAAGGGTTAAACCAAGCCCCAAAGAGTGACCCGCACGCAACAGTAGCCGACCGATCGCTCCGTTAACCACCGGGAACCCTTGTCGCACCACCCCCTAGGCCGTACCAATCAGGGCTAATTGGGGTCTCCTGGGGCGCGATTCATGCATTCCTTTGCCAAGTCTTATTTATTCAAACCAGCGTTTCTGATGGCCGCTTTGGCGCTCGGAGCGTGCTCGACCAATCCCGGCTCGGGTCCGCTGACGGACGACGTTAACAACAAGATTCAGACTGAAAACGCTCCGGCCTACGAGCTGGTGCCGCTCAATCCGGCGACTGTGAAGATCCTGCACACCCACGAGCCCAAGGGGCTCGCCGGCGTGTTCACCGATCGCCGTCCGCCCGCCAGCATCGTATTCGGCATCGGCGACGTCGTCAGCGTCACCATCTTCGAAGCTGCGGCAGGCGGTCTGTTCATCCCGGCGGAAGCCGGCGTCCGTCCCGGTAACTATGTGACGATCCCGGATCAGTCGGTCGACAATGATGGCTTCATCACCGTGCCCTATGCCGGCCAGATCAAGGCTGCGGGCCGCACGGCCGTGGAAATCCAGCGCTCGATCATCGAGAAGATCGGCAACCGCGCCATCGAGCCGCAGGCGGTGGTTTCGATGTCCTCGCAGCGCACCCAGCTCATCAGTGTGCTCGGCGAAGTCAATTCGCCGGCGCGTTATCCCGCGAGCGCGGCAGGCGCGAAGGACAAGGTGCTCGACGCGATCACCCGAGCCGGCGGCATCAAGGGCCAGGGCTTCGAGACCTGGGTCATGCTGGAGCGTGGCGGCAAGCGGGCCACCGTGCCGTTCGAAAATCTCGTGATGGCGCCCGAGAACAACGTCTATGTTCGCCCCGACGACAGCATCTACGTCTATCGCGAGCAGCAGAAGTTCCTGGCGTTCGGCGCCAGCGGCCAGAGCGGCGAGTTCAACTTCGATGCATGGCGCATCAACCTCGGCGAAGCCGTGGGCAAGGCGGGCGGTCTTCTCGATGGCCAGGCCGATCCGGCTGCCGTGTACATGTATCGCCGCGAGCCGCGCGATGTCGCTGCCCAGCTCGGCATCGACGTCAGCAAGTACACCTCCGAGACGATCCCGGTCATCTTCAACGTGAACTTCCGCGATCCCGGCGGCTTCTTCCTCGCCACCAAGGTCATGATGAAGAATGGCGACGTGATCTATGTCTCGAACTCGCGCAACGTCGAAGTTGCCAAGTTCCTGAACTACATGCGGGTGATCATGGCGACCGGCGGCGATGCCGTGAACCTCTCCAACGATGCCCTGATCTTCCGCAACAACATCAAGCTGGCGCCGTAAGACGCCAACTTGGTCCACCGAAACCGATGGCACCGGGGCTTGGTCCCGGTGCCATTTTCGTTGTGCGATCGAAGCGGTTCTGCTGTGGCTACGAGTTCGGGAATTGAATCAAGGCGCCACTGAGCACGGCGCGCCGGTCATCGGTCACCCCGCGATGTTGCAAGGGGCTTCATGCGCTTTCGAACACTTTGCCGTCTTCTGGCTCTCGTCCCCGTCGCCCTCGGGTTTGCACCGCTCGGGCAGGCTCTCGGCGCTGCTGCAGAGCTAGGCGTTCGCCATCGGATTGACGTGGTGGTCTCCACTGAGCCTGATGCTCCAATCCTCTCGCGCCTCAAGGGAGCCAAGGGCGAGCTGTCATTGACGGTCCGGCTGTCGGCGAACTCCAAGGAGAGCAAGTTCTTCGGGATGCTGCGCCCGTCTTTCCCCGATATCACCATTCCCGATGGTCCGGGCAAACCGCTGGTCCAACAGACCAAGCTGTGGGAGGAGGATGTCTGCCATCAGCGCCGCGGCCTGCCCAAAGTCACGGTGACGCAGCTCGGCGGGCATTTCGGCGAGGGGGAGGGGCGGATCGAGATTTCGGCCATCAACCGGCACATCGGAGTCCTGGTCCCGCCTGACGAATTAACCCCTGGAATAAAACTCGATCCGGGCAGTGATAGCTTTGGAGTATTCTTGGCATTCCGGGCGCAGACCCGGAACAGCCGCCTCAACGTGGATCTGAAAATCTATCCGATCGATTGCTTCCTCTAAGCTCAAGCAGCTCGCAAGAACGACGATGCGCCTTTGGCCTCCCAATATGAGCTGGTTCAGGATTCGTTGGTCATGGAGCCTGCCCGCGACCTTCATCCTGTTCCTTGTGGTGGCCGGCGCGCCGTTTCCGTTCGGCTCGACCAATGATCTTTCGATCGCGTTCTGGTGCCTGTGTCTCGGGGTGGCGGTGATCTTCGCGCCGACGCGCGATCTGCGCCGGCCGCATCTGTGGCTGCTCGCCGGCATCGGGGTGATCGTTGTGGCCTACGCATTCGTGCTGCACGAACAGCTCTCCGACCATCCCTGGATCGCGCCATTCCAGCCGATCTGGAAGCAGGCCGCGGAGCTGCTGGGCGTGCCGATCGCTCCTTCGGCTTCCATCGTGAAAAACGAGGCGTTCTTTGCGCTCGGCGCGCCGCTCGCCAACATCCTCGCGGTCGTCCTCGGCATGACCGTCGGCGCCGATCGCGACCGCGCACGCCGTATGCTGTGGGTGATCGCGATCTCGGGTGCGGCATACGCCCTCTACGGCGTGCTCTCGTTCCTGATCGAGCCCACCATGATCCTGTGGCGGGACAAGACGGCTTATCTCGGCAGCGTCACCGGCACGTTCATCAACCGCAACACGGCGGCCGCCTATTTCGGCTCCTGCGCGGTGATCTGGATGCTGCTGATCCTGGAGGATGTCCGCCGCCGGCTTCCTGAGCGGCACATTGAGTGGCGACGTCTGTCGCTCGATGTGCGCGCGATCCCCCCAAAAGAAATCCTGCCGCAGCTCGGCTGTCTGCTGATCTGCCTGATGGCGATGTTCATGACGACCTCGCGTGCCGGCGTCGGCCTGTCGCTGCTCGCGATGATCGTCTCGTTCACGCTCTTCCTCAGGAAGGATCTGCCGCCGCGCACCGGCATCTGGATCTCGCTGGGCTCTGGTCTCGCCGTCGCGCTCGGCCTCTTGCAGCTGCTCGGCGGCCGCGTCTCCAGCCGCTTCGACAGCCAGGGCCTGGTCGACGAAGGCCGCATCGAGGCCTGGAGATCGACGCTGCGGATCATCGGCGACAATTCCTGGTTCGGCACCGGCATGGGCACCTTCCAATGGGCCTTTCCGCCGTACCGCAGCCCCAACATCTCGATTCGCGGGGTTTGGGACGCCGCGCATTCGACGCCGCTGGAGCTTGCCTCCGAGGTGGGCATTCCCATGGCGCTGCTGGTGGCGCTCGGCTGGGCCATCATGCTGCTGGTTCTGGCGAGGGGCGTGTTCGGGCGGCGGCGCGATGCCATCATCCCGCTGGCGGCGGTGGCGACCGCGACGCTGTCGCTGCTGCATTCGTGCCTCGACTTCACGCTGCAGGTGCCCGGCTACAGCATTCCATTCTTTGCGCTTTTCGGCGCCGGCCTGGCGCAGTCCTTCCGCAGCAAGGAGGGCCGCCCGATGGCGGAGGCGGGTGCCACCAGGCGGCGAGGCGACGGCCATCCGACAACCGCTGACGCAGCCGCGAGCCGGGTGCCTCAGCTTCATAAAAGTGTCTAGATTTGAAGCAGTTGCGTCGTTTACGAAGTCTTTAGAATAAGTGGACAGCTGTTTTCTCTTCGGTTAGGTTCCTGCACTGCACAGCCATTTGCCCGGGCCGAGGAAGCACATCGGGGCAGCTGATTTTTTGGAGGTTGATTTATGAGCGTTATCAAGATTGCGCTTCGCATGGCTGCCGCCGCGGCCCTCGCCGCGACGATCTCGTCGGCCGCCAGCGCCGCCGTCTACCCGCCGCAGCGCCAACTGCCGGCCACCGTCATTTCCGACTTCAAGGCTTCGCCCAATAGCCTGCTGCAGCAATATCCGACCGGCGGCCCGCAGCTGATCTCGCGCGTGCGCGACCTCGGCGCCTCCGATCCGACCACGCTTCCCGGCCTGATCGCGCTGTTGAAGGATCCCGCGACCACCAAGGACCAGATGCGCGCGATCGTCGGCGGCCTCGCTCAGGTCGCCCGCATGGCCGCACAGTCCGACCAGGCTTTCGCCAATGAGATCCAGGCCGCGATCGCCAACACCGGCAACGCCGACGTGATCGCCGCCTACCAGGCCGCGACCGGCGACGTCCAGATCGCCGCGACCGGCGGCGGCGCGGGCGGCGGTGGCACCGGTGCAGGTGGCCCGACCGGCACCAGTGGTTTTGCCACCGGCGGCAATGGCGGCGGCGGCACCACCTTCGGCAACAACACCACGGCCAACAACGGCACCGGCACGGGTAGCGGCGGCGTCGGCGGCACCACGAACAGCGTCAGCCCGCGCTGACCGGAACCGGCCCTCTCGGCCGATCCATGACACTTCACGGCAGCGGCGCCCGCGGGCGCCGCTTTGCTTTTGCGCCGTTAAGCTTCCTGCAAAATGTCGCGTAAGACGCGCTGTGCACTGCATCGACCGCGTTCAATTGCAGGCAGGATTGTGCTAGTGGTTCGCCCAGCGCGGGCTTTGGCATCAGATTTGCCCCGGACGCAGCTGGGCTGTTGGCGAACATTAATCCCAAGAACACACATCGATCCATTTTCAGGAATTGCTAGATGTTGCAGGTGAACAAGCCGACCTCGGAGATCAACCGTGATTTCGCCGAGGCCGACGGCTCCCCGTCGCAGACCCTGACCTCCTATCTCGACATTGTCAGGCGCCAGTTCCCGACCATCATCGCGATCGTCTCGGCCTGCGTGATCCTGGCGCTGCTCTATCTCTTCACCGCCGCGCCGCTGTTCACCTCCACGGCGTCGATGGTGATCGACACCCGCAAGGTGCAGCTGTTCCAGCAGCAGTCGGTGCTCGGCGATATCGCGATCGATTCCGCGACGGTGGAAACCCAGGTCGAGATCCTGAAATCCGAGAACATCAGCCTCGCCGTGATCCGTGATCTGCACCTCACCGAAGACCCTGAGTTCAGCGGCAGCGGCGGCGGCCTGCTCGGCGCCATCATGGGCTCGGTCACTGGCCTGTTCTCCTCCAGCCGTGCCCCGTCCGAATTCGAGCTGACGCGTAAAGCGCTTGGTGTCTTCGCGAGCAACCGCACCGTCAAGCGTCTCGGCCTCACCTATGTGATGGAGATCGGCTTCACCTCGCGCGATCCGCAGAAGGCCGCGCGCATCGCCAACGCCATTGCGGATGCCTACATCGTCGATCAGCTCGAGGCGAAGTATCAGGCCACGCGCCGCGCCAGCGTCTGGCTGCAGGACCGCATCAAGGAGCTTCGCACCCAGGCCTCCGCTGCGCAGAAGGCGGTGGTGGATTTCAAGATCGCCAACAACATCGTCGACAGCGGCGGCCGGCTGATGAACGAGCAGCAGCTCGCTGAGGTCAACAGCCAGCTGGTGATGGCGCATGCGGGGACCGCCGAAGCCAAGGCGCGGATGGACCGCATCAACGACATCCTCAAGCAGGAGATTCCGGATGCCAGCGTCGCGGACGCGCTGAAGAACGACACCATCGTCAAGCTGCGCGGCCAATATGTCGACATGGCCTCGAAGGAATCGATCTGGTCGGCCAAGTATGGCGCGGATCACCTCGCAGCGGTCAATCTCCGCCGGCAGATGGCCGAGATCAAGAAGAACATCATCGACGAGCTCAAGCGCATCCAGGAATCCTACAAGAGCGACTACGACATCGCCCAGACCCGCGAGGAGGCGATCAAGTCCAGCCTAGCCAACGCCGTCTCGGAATCGCAGCTCACCAACCAGGCGCAGATCCAGCTCCGCGAGCTCGAAAGCACCGCGCAGAGCTACCAGGCGATGTATGACAATTTCCTCCAGCGCTACATGGAGAGCGTGCAGCAGCAATCGTTCCCGATCACCGAGGCACGTGTCATTAGTGCGGCGACCACGCCGCTTATCAAGAGCGCGCCGAAGTCGCTGGTCATCCTCGGGGCCGCACTGTTAGGTGGTTTGATGCTGAGCTTTGGCGCCGCCATGGCGCGCGAGCTCTCTGACAAAGTGTTTCGCACCACCTCGCAGGTTGAGGAGCAACTGGGCGCTAATTGCGTCGCAATTCTGCCGGCGCTCGGCTCTCCGGCGGTTGGAGCGCTTTCCGGCAAGCTCGCCCGCAAGAAGAGCAACCCAGAACCGGATCTGCTGCGTTATGTCGTCGACAATCCGCTGTCGCGTTTCGCCGAGGCAGTGCGCTCGCTCAAAGTGGCAGTCGACCTCAATTCCATCGTACGCGAAAACCGAGTACTGGCGGTGACCTCGACCTTGCCCAACGAGGGGAAGAGCACGCTCTCGACCAACCTCGCTCAGCTCATTGCTCATGGCGGCGCGCGGGTGATCCTGGTTGACGCCGACCTGCGCAACCCCTCCTTGTCCCGAGCGCTGCTACCTGAGGCGAAAGTCGGCCTTGTCGACGTCGTGGCGCACAAGGCCCAATTGGAAGACGTCATTAGTATCGATCCGCAAACTGGGCTTGCGCTCCTGTCTGCGGGCACCACCTCCAAGCTACTGCATACCAATGAAGTGTTAGCGTCCAAGCCTATGCGCGATCTCGTCACTCTGTTGCGATCAAAATATGATTACGTCGTTATCGACATGCCACCCATGGCGCCCGTAGTGGACGTGCGCGTCACCTCACCATTCATCGATTCCTTCGTTTTTGTGGTGGAGTGGGGCAAGACCAAGATCGATGTCGTGCGTCACAATCTACGAGGGGCGCCCGAGATCCAAGACAAGCTTCTCGGCGTGGTGCTGAATAAGGCCGACACGAAGCTGCTAGCCCGCTACGAGTCCTACCACGGGCGCTATTACTATCAGAAGTATTATGCTCGCTATGGTTATGTGGAATGACCTTGAAGGATGAACGAGGAACGAAGGCCGTCGCTTCGCAAGGCTAAATGCTTCGCTCGAACTCTTCAGCTGACGTTCGGTCTTATTTGCGTGCTGTGGTCATCCGTAGCGATCCAGTCGTTCTGGGTTGTTGCGCCAGCACGCGAGATGACGGTGCGAATCTTGGCCAACGAGCGCTTCAAGAGAAGCGTGCTGGTCAGTGTCAGTGCCGAACTTGAGGCATGGCAAAGTTTGGCTGTCCACAATGCTTCGCTTGAACGTGCTAAGGCGTTAATGGGTCTGAGCCCCTTTGATATCGATAGCACTCGTCAGACCGAACACGAGTTCGACGCGTCGAGAGCGGGAGTCCGAGCGGCTCTGGGGCTGAATCCGATGGACTCGTATTTGTGGCTGCGTCTGTATTTCAGCGGGATGCTTCATAGTGGAGTCGACAACGTCAATATCCGCCTCTTGCGTCAATCCTATGGGACGGGTCCGCTAGAGAGCTGGATTGCCTTGGGTCGCAATCGAATGGCCTTGGCAGCCTTTCCGATGCTGGATGATAAAATGCAAGATTGCGTACTTTCGGAGTTCGCTCACCTCGTCGACAGCGGCTTTATTGATGCTGCGGCGGCGAGTGTGACAGGTGCGGGATGGGCTTATCGGGCGCAACTGATGGATAGTCTTCGGAGAGTCGATCTCATCGAACGCGAAGCCCTTGCCAGACGATTGGCACGCGATGGCATACCGATAACTGTACCTGACATAGGTATCGATGAAAGGCCGTGGCGCCAATGAAACACGTTCTTGGTCTTGGTTTAGTTCTTTTGCTTTCGAGTAACTGCGCGGCGTATGCCCAGTTCAACAGAGCCGCGAGCAATTTCACGCTGCAAGGCCCTGCGGAGCAGGGAGGCAGCGTCGTGAAAGATGCAACGGGGAAAAATTGCTTAGATGTGGAGGCTGCAGCCCGTCCCCAGACAGTTAATCGAGAAATGCTCGATCACGTTGTTAGCCTTAAGAACAATTGCTCGCGGACGATTAAGGTCAAACTCTGCTACTACAATTCGGATAGCTGCAAGCAATTCGACGTCCAGGCCTACAAGCGGGTCGACACAATTTTGGGGACCATGCGAGGAGTGAGCTTGTTTCGCTACACTCTTAATCAGAAGTAGGTCTGGACAATCAATCTCCCGTTCGGGCCGGGTTGGTGACGATGTTTTGGCCGGGGGAGACCGCAAGAAGTGACTAGGCTCGTATATTCGTTGCTAACCACCGCGTTGGTTCAAGCAGCGAATTTAGGGTTTGGTGTCGCGGCCGCACGTCTGCTTGGACCCAATGACAGGGGAATATTCGCGTACCAAGTCACCCTATCGACTGTCGTCGCCACACTGTTTTCGTTTGGAATAGGTGAGGCAATTGCCTATGTAGCCTCTGCAAATAGAGCGGGGTTTCGGCATTCTACGTACATTGTAGCTTCAGTGCTTTATGGAGCGGCAGGCGCGTTGGCTTGGCTGTTTGTCTATCCAATGATAGCAATGATCTCCAATCATGATCAGTATCTTGCCTATGCTGTATTCATGGCATATCCAGTCCTCAACTACTTAACCCTTTGCTTAGTTGCTTGGTTTGCTGGCCGCGGACTGACGCGGGCCTGGAATATCCAGCGAGTTCTAGTTCAAATATCACAGCCGCTTACGTTGGTCTGTCTCCTCGTGATCGAAGGCGCATCGATTTCGGCCTTCGCATTCTCAGTCATCTTTGCTCATATTATTGCCGTTGCAGTGGGCGTTTGCCAGATTTCGGTTTCCTCGTTTCTCGCGAAACCTCGCTGGCTTGATATGAAAGAGGTGTTCCAGGTTGGAATGCAAAGCTTCGGAAGCCGACTGTCCGATCTCATCAGAGATAACGCCGACCGCCTCATAGTCGGAACGCTCCTTGCACCGGAAATTCTTGCTCAATACGTCGTAGCAGTCTCTGTCGCTCAGATTTTCAACGCCTATTCGCAAACAGTCATTCAACTCTACTTTCCACGAATTGGCGCTTTGGTGAACTCTGGCCATCACGCTCTCATCGAGCGTCAGGCGGCATTTCTCGTGCTGGGAGGAGGGATTGCTGCTATCGCGGTTAGCTTTTTGGCGAGTGATTGGCTTGTCGTCGCGATCTTTGGTGGCAAATTCGCTATGGCGGGAGAGCTAGCCCCGGTACTAGTCGTTGGGATGGTCTTTGCCTCGATGAAAGCATTGATCTCGGCTCATGCACTTGCGATCCGTCAACCTTGGATCACGAGCAAAATTGATGTTTATGCAGTGCCGGTTACGATTGCGACGATATTTTTGGCAGTCCATCTTGTAGGTGCATGGGGAGCTGCCTGTGCATTTGTCTTCTCACAAGCGGGCGTCGCCTATGTTATGTTTCTAGCCTACCGGCAATTTCGAACAGCAAGGTAAGCCGAGTCGAAGGGCACACCCCGGCTGATGGCGATAGAAAGGATCGACGAATGAGCATTTTCAGCAAGATTTTGGGTGCCGAGCCAAACCGAAAATCTCGCTTGCGAGACGAGCAAGGTGAGCTGCTGCCCCTTTCGGACCTCCCTCTTATTCCTGTTAGGCTGAAGGAACGTCTGGCAAGGTTGTTCGACGTTTACCCGGAAAAGCCGTGGTGGCCAGAACAAGCAAAACGAAAAATTGCTGATATCCTACGCCCGAATTGGATGGTGGTTGAATTCGGATCGGGAATGTCAACTCTTTGGCTTGCTCCACGCGTTCGGCGAGTGGTAACAGTCGAGGCGAACAACGATTGGGCTAGTAAAATCTCGAATCAGCTTCAAGCGCGGGGACTGAACAACGTCGAGATGGAGATTTTTAGCGTTGCATCCTATAATCCCAATGATCTTGAGCTTGATGAGGCGCCAGACTTCGTCATCGTTGATGCCGAGCGACGACGTGATTGCATTGTTTGGGCATTTCGCTATCTGAAGCCGGGTGGCTACCTTTACCTCGACAATGCTGACCGGCCCGGAAACGATTCGGGGTCAGATGCGTATCAAGCGCGTTCGGAACTGCTTCGGTTAGCCTCAGAGCGAAACGCTCAGGTTGAATTCTTTCGAGGAATTCCCCCCGGACTCTTGAACCCGGCGCAAGGCGCGCTTGTACGGATTCCAAGCTAGCTCGCCTATCAAGATTAGCCACTTGGCATCAGCGCGACCTTTCCTTCAAAGTGTTGCAGGCTTCGATCAGCGAAGTGACGTACTGACTCCACTGGCTGTCACGATTCGCCTGCGCAATGTGTTCAAAATCGATCTGATTGAAGTGAAAGCGCTCGTTCGTACTTGCCAGAGCGCTCGCCAGTTCGGAGATGTTTCCTACTGGCACCATCTGTCCACTCTTGTTATCTATTCCCATATCAGGGGCGCCCGTGTTCGGAGTGTAGACGATATAGTTTCCGTAGCTCCTCGCTTCATTGTAAACTAAGCCAAAGCCCTCAATGATTGATGGCATAACGAAGACATGCGAACGAGCATATTCCTTCTGCAACTCGGCTCGACTCAAATGCTTCTTCATGATCACGTCCGAGGGGATCAGATCGGCAATGCTTGGATCAAGGTGACCACATACGCAAGTTAGCGTCGCCTTGTGCAATTTTGCTTCGCGCCACGCGCGGAATAGGTGATGAAGCCCCTTTCGAATGACGCCCTGACCAACGAACAGAAAGCGGCAGTTCTCGCCCATTTTTTCTGACAGACTGAACGCATTGGCTTTCAGTTGAGAGAAATATGGAACAATGGCACTTGGCTTCGCGAACCCAGCGTACTCTAGACTACGTTGAGAGAAGCTGCTCGCGGTTATCACGCCGTCGGCGAGCTCAACCTCCTCGTCCGCATGATTCCATCGCCACCAGGTCGTAACTTCGCGATCCGACTTTAGCGCCTTTGCTGACTCTGGAAATAGAATTGCGTCTTCACGAAGCAGATCAGAGATGATCTTGTAATGCGGGTGGTACAAAAACAGAAGGCGGCGGGAACTCGATCCGGCGGCTGCTCGAAATGCGGATCTCGCGTATCCTGAATACAATAGGAGATCTGTAGGCTGTCGCTTCCAAGTCGAGGCGGTTTTCCAAGCTAAGATTCGGTCAGCCAGAAAGTGAGTGTCAATTATTTTGCTCAGCTTGCGTCCGCCGATAAATTGAACTGCGGCCGCGAGTAGGCTTTCTTCGACTAGATCCGGGTGTATTTCCGAACTGCAATGATCAGCAAGGTGAGGGAAAGTCCGTTGACGCCAGTTCGATCCCTTACTGAAGTAAATATCTGTAACGAGCTTAACTAGGAGTCCCTGAGACGATAAGGCCCGAGGGATCACATAGGAATCTCGGTCGCGCAGAAAATTAACAATATATCCACGGCTTAAAGTAGAGTTGTTGTCCGTCACTGTTTCTTCTCGACTGAGATGTTCAGGGTGTGCGAAGCGGAGGATCCGAGTCGAACCTGATTGAAGTTGCTAGATAGTTGAATACCGTTACTTCGCTGTCCCTGCTCGCATATTCAATTGGTGCGTCCCATCGCACCTTTGCATTTGCGGAGTTTATCGTGATGGAGATCGGGCCCGATTGTAGTTTGACACGATAAAAATGCAGGCCACTTCCAGCACTGAAGGATCGGCGTTCGGCGCCCATCATTACCTCGATCTCAAATGGCCGACTCGCCTCAGCAACAATATGAAGATCGTCTCGTAGTTCTGAGGAGCCCCTCGGGCAGAGGCTTAATACATATCCACATTTGCTGGACGACTGTGGGCGATAGAATACGTGGATTTTATCTTGCGTTATCCGTGGGGGCTCACCGTCCTTGAACCATTTGATGTAGTACCCGCTCAGGCTTAAGTATGCGTCGTGAGCCGTGAGTAAGCCCCAATGGTTATTCCAAAGCGGAACTGTGAGTTGTCCCTCGAAGGGCCGTACGTAGCTGGCCTCACCCCAGTCATTCCAGGTGACTATCTCAACCCAATCTGATCCGGATTCGATGGCCGCTTTCCATTGCTCTGCCATCCCGAGGAAACCATCCGCTTCGAATACCCTGAAGTTCTGCTTAAGACCTCGGTAATAGGGGGTAACTGGGGCCATGTATAGTTTGGATCGTGCCTGGGACAGTTCGGCTCCGAGCCGGCTCGACTGAGCGAGCGATGGATATTTTCCCGCGGCACCGAAATAGAATAATCCATCGCTGAAGGTTAGATCTGCCAAAATTGCATCTAGCGTTGCGCGATCGGGCGTCTCAACAAGGATTCCCGGAATGTTCGTTCCGCCAGCAGGGCGGTGCGAGTTCGGTACGAAAAAGACGGCAAGTCCCTGGTCCCGCAGGCCCCTCAAAATGTCCTGGTACCACGCCAAGGTACCACCGTAAGTCGATAGAACTGGCCGGCCTGCGTGTCTGAGGTAAGCTGGATCGCTCGAAAATCGAGTAACCATATCGACTACTTCAGACGCGGAGAGGCCGGTAGAAGCATCGGCGGAAAAAAAGAGTTTGAACGTGCTTTGTTGTGCAGCACGGAACAGGCGAGAGGAAATGTCCTGGTAATACGGCTCTTTTAGCCAAGCGCCGACGTTGACCGCAAACCCGTCGATGCCAGCACGAGTAGCCACGTCCATCTCGTGTCTCAATGCATCGATGGAGGCTTCGTGGCCGGCGAATGGGCAGCAGGCCATATAGTGCGCGAAGACCAACTTCGGGGCGCGTTCCATGGCGTAGCTTGGGACCGCCGCAAGAATCCAGGAAAGCTGGAGCAACAGAAGCATCTCGAAGTAGATCGCGCCGCGCCAGCGCCTTGGTGTCGGCCGAGGTGGGGCGGGCAATCTAGACGGGATGGCGAGAGCTGTCCGAAGCGTGCCTGGCCAAGGCGGTTCGCGATTTCGAGCGCGATGACTGGCGTCCGACGACCGCTGAGATAATGGCGGGCAAAGTGAGGAACAGTGTGAATTTTGTGACGGAGACCAGCACGCCATCGCGCATCCATTGGAGATGAAGCGGTATCAAGACCGTGTAAGCAAATGCGGCATTCGGACCAATATTCAGCAGCAGGGTCCTTAGAATGAACGATGAAAGCATTACATAGATCAGGCAGGTGGCTACCACTCCAACCAATCCAAAGCTCAACCAACCTTGCCCATACCATCCTGTTGAGAGGGTGACCATATTTGCAAAGCGGTTGATCTCGATGGTCTTTATCGGATCACCAAATGGCTTGCTGGGCCAGAGCGCGCGGGGGATTGGTTCGGTCAATAGTCGGACGTGTTCAGTGAAGTAGGTGTATGAGTCCGTTAGCCTGGGCACAATGCTAATCGCCGCTGTCTGTACCTCGAATGTAGACATATCGAGGGTGTCGAGAGGCGACACTCTCTTCCACTCATCCGTTGGCCTGGTCGTGCTGCTTGTGTCGAAGACCATCTCTCGTATCGCGGCACGATTCTGCCCCAGGACAACGAAGGCAATGATCAACATGACTGCAAATGGCAGCAGCAGCAGGAACTTCCTGATGTTAAATCCTGATCGCAATACGAATAGGATCGACCCGGTTATCACCGCGTATACGAAGACAAATCTGGAAGATCCCAGCGTCAACCAGAAAGAACCAAGAACGCAGACGGCGATCGTCCAACTTCTAGAAAATCTGGACGCCATCCAGAGATACAGCGCGCAAAATACGTAGGCTGAGGATAGCTCAAACCACCAGCCGCTGCCTTGGCTAAAGCCAAAATTCCCCGTCCGCGCGTCTTGGACGAGTTGAAAGCCTTCATCTGATCCAAGATAGCCGCGTACGCGTTGAACAAAAGCAATGAACGAGACAGTTAGCGTGAGAAGAATCAGGATGCGTGCGGTTGATGGAACGCGCGCGCCATTGATCGCGGGAGCAAGGCGCCGTTGTATCGATGCATTGCTAAAGCTAAAGAAAAAGGTGTAGCCGAGATAGCTCGTGAGCAACCCTACGATAGAGATGAGGATCGAATTTGTCGCCTCTTCCTCGTTCGGATAGAACTTCATATACTCGAAGGCGTGATTGTGGTCGAAAAAATACCACAGCGCCGGTTTCATGAGATGAAAAAGGAAGTGATAGGCTAGCAAGATCGTGACGGGTTGTAAGACGCTGAGCTGGCGCCTAGCCTGACAGTGAAGCAGGCACGCCATCCATATGGCGAATTCAAAGAATAGCAAGACGGCGATCATTTTGCTGCATCTCGAATATTCATGATGGTTCGACAGCCGTCGACAATGCTCTTCGCCGCAGCGTTTGGTGTGAAGGGCGCAATTCTCGCGAGGCAGGCGCGAGCAGTACGGGCGACGTCGGAGAATGCCGTGGGCGCGAGCTTCATCTTCTCCGCAAGCTCATCCACGCCGCCCCACGTGAATGCGAAACCAGTTTTGCCTTCGTCTACAAGCTCAGGGACGCACCCACAACGATGGCTGACGATTGTGGGGCAGCCATAACTTAGAGCTTCGTTGATGACGAGGCCCCAAGGCTCGCTATGACTCGGGAGAACGAAGCAGCTTGCCTTTGAATATTCGTCAAAGAGTTCGGCGTCGAACTTCGGCCCTGCGAATGAAACACTCTCCTCAATCCCGAGATCAACTGCCAGCTCCCTGAGCTCCTTCTCGGACGGGCCCTTACCTACAAGGATCAATTGCGCTCCAGGCGCTGTCGCGAGCACTTGCTTGAAGGCAAGCAGCAGGTGGTCTAGTGACTTTTCCCGCGAGAGGCGTCCAACATACAAGTACCGAGGAGGCTGATTGGGTCGCGCCTTTTCAAGTCGCTGCTCGAGGGCCTTGTCTACCGAGTATTCCTTAGGCAGAGCCGCGGCCTGGCATCGAACGAAGCTCCTGTTGCTCGGGACGCCGTAATAACTCACATATTCCATCGCGCGCACACCGTAACAAAAAATTCCGTCCGCCCAGTTGAAGATAATGCGCTTTGCTATTCCCTTCCAAAAAGTCTGGGGTTGATCGTAGAGCGTGGAATCGCAGAACAGCGCGAAAGGTCGTCGCTTGAAACTCAGAATGAGAGCCTGAAGCCATACGACAGGTCTCTCGTATCCTGCGAGAACCACGATGTCTGCAGGATCCCTCCAAGTGAGCAGACCTGCTCTCCATAGTAACTTGAGAGCGGGAATCTCTGAGGACGCGCCTTTGAACAACAGCTTAAAGGGATATTGATGCCAGCTTTGATCGATCGGAGACAGTCCTGCGCGGTTCGCGTCTGTCTCTGCGATCTGGTAGAAATTGATTGGGAGGTTTTCGGCCTGGGCCTGACGGTAGATCGAAGAGAACACCACCGCCTTGTAGCGAGACCACATGATGTTGTGCCAGATCGCAATCTTCATGAAATGAAATCTCTGCGACTACGAAATTGAAGGAAGTGCCGAAAGTGCCTCTCGCGCCTTCGTTCTTTCCGCAATATGCATATCAGTCATTTGACAGGCTATGGAAGCGCGAGGTGCCATGCGCTCCCGGTTCAGCCCAAGATTGCGGACCGAAGCGAGGGCTGCGTCCACAAAAGGCTCGCCTTGTGGTATGATGATCCCGTTGCTTCCGACTTGTGACGCAACACAGCCCCGCTCGTATGCGATCACGACGTTGCCGGCCGCCAGAGCTTCGTAGAGCACCGTAGGCTGAGCCTCGTTGGCATAAATGGTCGGAAACACGAACACGTCGATCGACTCGTAAAATCGGTTCTTCTCATCACCATAGAGCGGGCCGACATATTGCAATTGACCGCCGAGCTCTTTCTGCGCGGCCTCGAGAGCGCGTCTGTCGTCGCGCTCGCGCACCGGACCGGCTAGCGTTCCATGTATGTTTAAGCCTTGGTCGCGTGCCGCGCGCAACAGATCGAGGAAGAGATAGAGCCCTTTTTCGCGATTAAGGTTGCTCAGGAGTCCTATTCTGAGAGATCCGCTGTGCGAGAGAGGGGTTAGGCTGGCTTGAGGAGAAACGAACGCGGCGTTCGAAATCACCAGGGAGCGTTCCGGTTTCCAGTAGGTCTGGCCGAAGCGCGTCCGCATGTGATCGCAAAGGAAGATGTGCACGACCTCAGGGCCGCCCGCTCGGAGGGTTGCCACCATCAACGGGCGCCGCTCATTGATGTATCCGAAATTGTGGTGATGAAGATAGGTTGGATAGCCGAACAACCGCGCGACCGCCAAAAGATACGCCGTGTAGACAAGTCCAAAATCGCTTTGGCATGGCATGTAACAGGCGCGGTTTCCGCGCCAAGCGTTCAGCGCCAAATGCAGCGACGCGCGCAAGACGATTGCGGTCCTTGACAGGTGGTAAGCCGGGCCCCGCTTCGACACCCTCGGGGAAATATTCAGAACCTTGACGTCGTGATCTTCGGCGAAAAGCTTGACGTATTCCGACGTGATGTAGGCGAGCCCGTCTGTTGGCGGTGGAATTTGTCCGATCGCCACGATGAAACGTCGATTAGGGTTCATAAGACGATAGTTGCCCGAAATGCGAACTAGTATGCGGAGGTATCAAGCACGCCGAAGGCGGTTCGCATGATGATCTTGATGTCCAGCGCCACGCTCCAATTATTGATGTACCACAGATCATACTCCACGCGCTTCTGCATCAGCTCGAGCGTGCGGGTTTCTCCGCGGTAACCATTAACCTGGGCCCAGCCGGTGATGCCGGGCTTGACGTGGTGGCGGAAGGCGTAGTTGCCGATGATCTGCTCATATTCGGTGTTGTGGGCGGCCGCGTGCGGGCGGGGGCCGACCAGCGACATGTCGCCCTTGAGCACGTTGAGAAGCTGCGGCAGCTCGTCGATCGAGGTCTTGCGCAGCCATTTGCCGATTGGCGTGACGCGCGGGTCGTTCTTCTGCGCCTGGACGATGGTCGGGCCGTCCTCCAGCACGCGCATGGTGCGGAACTTGAAGATCTTGAACGCGCGCCCGCCAAAGCCGTGGCGGGTCTGACGGAAGAACACCGGGCCCTTCGAGGTCAGCTTGATCAGGATCGCGGTCACCAGCATCACGGGCGCGAACACCAGAAGCGCAAAGCTCGCCCCGACGAGATCCAGCGCCCGCTTCAGCGCACGTTCGCGAAAGGTCAGCGGAGCGCGGCGCAGCTCGGCGGTGAAGGTGTTGCCGGTGCCGACCAACGGATAGCGCAGGAAGCGCGCCGTGTTGGCGTCCGGCACCAGATGCACCGGGACGGGGAGGATCTTCAGCGCATCCAGAATGCTGTCGATCGCGTGCTGCCGGCTCCAGTTCATCAGCAGGAAGACGTGCTCGATCCGGTTCTCGCGCGCATAAGTGATCAGCTCCTCGAAGCGCGGCGCCTGCGAGGAGAGCAGCAGCGGCGAGGCGAGCTCCTTGGCGGGGATTTCCATGACCCGCATCAGGCGGTAGCCGTGCTGCCCGAGGTCATCGACCGCGTTGGACGAGGTGGCAAGGCCGAACTCGGCGATCATGATCGCGCGGCCGTTGGCGAAGGCGCCGGTGCGCAAGCCATGCGCGGTCCAGCGCGCGGCCGCGGTCTTCCAGGCGAGCAGAACGGCGAGGCCGACCAGATAGAACGAGATGGTGGTGCCGCGGGAGAACTCGTCGCTGACCTTCATCGTGAAGGCGATCGCCAGCAACGCGCCGAACAGGCCGGTCCACGTCGTCAGCGTCATCCGGAACGTGCGGGCTAAGTCGGTGATGGCTTTCAGGCGATAGCCGTGCTGCACGATGGTCAGAAGGATGAAATTGATTGCGACCAGGACGCTCGCCGCCGCATAGACGTCCGCCTTGCCGAGCGTGCCTGCGGTTGCGATATGATAGCCGACCGCGCACCCGATCCCGCTGACCACGATCAGCGCCGCATCGACCACGGCCATCAGCCGCTCGACGACGACAGGTCGCAACCAGCTCGGTGCAAAGCCTGTGGCGGCTGTCGCGGATGGCTCGACCACGCGGATTTCCGTCGCAGAATCAGGGACGGGCACCGGTCGAGTGGAAAGAATTGTCATCCTGCCAAGCCCATTGACGCAAAATTCATTATCCGAACGCGCCGTGCTATCGGTCAAAATCGCTGTTAAAACAAGGCGAAGGGAAAATTAACCTTACCCCAGAAGCTGCATTGTAGCCCATCTCGCCTCGACTGATATGTTAAATTTCACAACCCGTTAGGAAGCTCTCGTTGCCCCGAACCCAGTCCCGGCGGCGGCCCCGGCCGAAAGGGAGGCGTTACCTTGCCATTGGCCTCGCTGCGGCGGCATTGGTGGGGACCGCGCTTCTGCTTCTTCGCCCCGATGCGGCCCCCGTACGAACTCCGACGGCCTCCGCAGCCGTCACGGTCAAGCTCCTCCTCGACGGACCATATCGCGCGCGGTTTGCCGGCGAACTCTCTGCATCGAGACAGGGGTACTTCTCCTCCCGCATTCAAATGGCGGCCCAGCCCGAAGATCCTGAGTTCGTCCAGACGATTGCACGCCAACATGCCATCGGCGTGACGAGCGGCCAGAAGTTCCTGCTGGCGAGCTGGCGCGGCGCGCCCGTGACTGCGTTTGCTGCAAGCTTCCTCGATACCTCCGTCGCGATTTTCACACTCGAAAGCTCGGGATTGCGGCGTCCGGCCGACCTGGTCGGAAAGCAGGTCGGGTATCGCAGGGCGAGCGAGGGAGAGGTCGTCTTTGATGCCATGATGGCGCAGCTCGGGCTGCCCCGCAGCCAGATCACCAAGGTGCCGGACCGCGACAGCTTCGAAGCCCTGCGGGGCGGGCAGGTGGATGCGATCATCGCTGCCATCGACGAGCAGCCGGATCCCTCCAGTCCGGCCTTCCTGAAGCTGAATGTCATCAAGCCGCAGGACTACGGCATCCATGTCCCGGGCCTGGTCTACTTCGCGAGCAATGATCTCATCCATGACCAGCCGTCCGTAATCGCCGACGTTCTTCAGGGCCTCATTCGGGGGTGGCAGTTTGCCTATGCGGACTATGCACGGAGTGTGCCCGTTCTGGCCGGCGCTGGACCGGCCAGGCTGAATTCAGAGCGACTGAAATTCGAACTGCAGCAACAGCGCCCGCTGGTGCTGCCGACCGGCGGCCGTATCGGCGATTACGACGAAAGCCGCTGGCGGACGCTTCGGGACATCCTCCTCTTCGCCAAGCTTGGCGAAGAAGACGTGCCGCTGGCCCAGACCGTCAACTACCAGTTCCTTCGAGATGTGTACCGGCGTTCACCGGACCTTGCTGCCCCGGGCGCCTGGAGCGAGGAAAAATAGGACCAAGAAGCCACAGTAGCGCGCCATATCGCTACAAAGTCCCTCCCCAAGCTGCGGCGTCGGTTGCCTTTTTGGCCCTAGCCTTGGTAATCTAGGCTTTACTATTTAGGCTGGTTCGCGGTGGTTCTCGGGTTGCGGCCTCCTGGTAGGGCGCGGGGAATGGACCAAATCCGCAGGGGCGAGGAGCTTTTTTGGGATGTTTAAGACCTTGATGCGAGCAGGCCTTTTGGCCGCTACCGTTTCCCTCTGTGCAGCGAGCGGAGCAAGCGCGGCGATGCAGATGCCTGCGCCGGCGGTCCTGCTCACGGGTGCAAGCCAGGCGACGCCTGTCACGTTCTGGGCGCAGCCCTACCCATATCGGTATGTGCCGGCGCGCCACTGCCCCCTGGTGCGGGTCGAGACGCCCTATGGCTGGTATATAGACCGCGTTTGCGCGCCCGTCGGCCCTGTCCTGCGTCGGGCATATTGAGCTTCGGCTGACCTAAGCGGCCAGCGCCGCTTTTTAGAAGAGATTCATAAGGCAGCCGCACAGCTCATGCGGCTGCCTTGCTCATTTTTGTTTCGCCGTGTGCTGCTCTTTTGTGCGCGCAGCACGGGTTCACCATGAATATCTTTGTCGAGCCGGGACAGGCTGTTGCATGGTGAAGATTGTGTTACCAGTTTGGCGGGGCTGCATCGGCAGCGTGATTGCGTAATGCGGCGGTAGCCGGATCTCACGGAAGTGACGATCCCGCCGATCGAACGCCGGTAGAGGATACGATGACAGGGGTTTCAACCTACGATCTCACGGGCAAACGTGTCTTTGTCGCGGGTCATCGCGGCATGGTCGGATCGGCTGTCGTCCGGAGGCTTGCCTCAGAGAATTGCACCGTGCTGGTTGCCGATCGGCGTGAGCTTGATCTCACCAAGGAAGAGCCCACGCTGAAATGGCTCGAGGCCAATCGTCCCGAGGTCGTGGTTCACGCGGCGGCAAAGGTCGGTGGTATCGCAGCCAACAATAATTTCCCGGTCGACTTTCTCTGCGACAACCTTGCAGTGGAGCTGAACGTCATTCGCGCGAGCCACGCGATCGGCGTGCAACGCCTGTTGTTCCTCGGCTCGTCCTGCATCTATCCCAAGCACGCCAAGCAGCCGATCGCCGAAAGCGAATTGCTGACTGGCCCGCTTGAGCCGACCAACGAGTGGTACGCAATCGCCAAGATCGCCGGCCTCAAGATGTGCCAAGCCTTTCGTCGGCAATATGGCGATGATTTCATTTCCGTGATGCCGACCAATCTCTATGGCCGTGGCGACAATTATCATCCGGATCATAGCCATGTTCCGGCGGCACTGATCCGACGCTTCCACGAAGCCAAGATCGCCAATGCGTCTAGCGTCTCCGTATGGGGTACCGGCACGCCGCTTCGCGAGTTTCTCAACGTCGACGATTTCGCCGATGCCTGCGTCTTCCTTCTGAAGAACTATTCCAGCGATCTGCCGATCAATGTCGGTAGTGGCGACGAATTGTCGATCGCCGAATTTGCAACGGCAGTCGCGGAGGTCGTCGGCTATCAAGGCGAGCTCGCGTTCGATACGTCGAAGCCTGACGGGACGCCACGCAAGCTGCTCGATAGCTCGAGAATTCGAGGGCTTGGTTGGCGACCGAACGTTGCTCTGCGGGCCGGTCTCGCGGCCGCCTACGCAGATTTTTTGAAGGGCTACGGACGTCATCTGGAAGTCAGCGCAACGCGCTGAGAAGACGACCTGGATTGCAAGAAGATTTTTTATTCTGAACTTTGATTTGGGCGGGGCTTTATGCGTGTTCTCTTGGTCGGCATCAACTATGCCCCCGATCTGATCGGCGTGGCGAAATACAACGCCGAGCTCTGCGAAAGTCTGGCCGCCGAGGGGCATGAAGTTAAGGTCATTACGGCGCCGCCGTATTATCCGGCCTGGAAGATTCCCCCGGCGTTCAAGTCGTCGTACTTCAGATCGAGAGATATTCACGGCGTTCGCGTGACACGTACGCCGATTTATGTGCCCGGACATCCCTCGGGAGCAAAACGGCTGGTCCATCACGCTTCATTCGCGCTTACGAGCGGTGCGCCAGTCCTCTTTGAGGCGTTATCCTGGCGGCCCGACGTTATGATCGCTGTCGCGCCATCGCTGATGTCGGCTGCCTTCGTCTCATTCGTCGCTCGTCGCGTCGGTGCCAAATCATGGCTTCATGTGCAGGATTTCGAGGTGGACGCGGCATTCGATCTTGGTCTGCTGCGCAATC
This sequence comes from Bradyrhizobium sp. TM239, assembly GCF_036247985.1. Classification (NCBI taxonomy): domain Bacteria; kingdom Pseudomonadati; phylum Pseudomonadota; class Alphaproteobacteria; order Hyphomicrobiales; family Nitrobacteraceae; genus Bradyrhizobium; species Bradyrhizobium sp. TM239. The sequence goes on from NZ_BTIR01000004.1 coordinate 200,198, forward strand.
CATATCTGCGAAAATGGATGCTTCGAGCCGAAGCGGCGATCCTCAAATCGTTCGACCACGTTTCAACTATCTCTCAAGCGATGGTGGAACGGTTGATAATCAAGGGTCTCAGTCCCGACAAGACAGCCGAGGTGAGAAACTGGATTGACACCAACGCGATCTGCCCCGGTTCGCGAATGACCAAATACCGTCAGGAGTTGAAGCTGGGCGAGGGCGATATCGTTGCACTCTACTCAGGAACGATGTCGAACAAGCAGGGCCTTGAACTCGTGATCGAGGCCGCGATTGGGCTGGAGCAAAGCCATCCGCACATCCACTTCATCCTTGCAGGCGAGGGGCCTCATAAAACGAGGCTCGAGCAGCTCGCCGCCGGACATCGCAATATCCATTTCTTTGGGCTTCAGCCCAACGAAAGCTTCAATCAATTGATGGCCACGGCCGATTTTCATCTGATTCCGCAGAAGGCTGAGGCTGCCGATCTGGTGTTGCCCTCGAAACTTGGCGCAATCTTCGCGTCCGCTCGGCCGGTCATTGCGATGGCTGAAGAAGGCACCGGGCTCGCTGCGGAGGTCACGGATGCCGGCCTTGTGATTCCGCCCGGAGATTCGGCCGCTCTCGAGCTTGCTATTTGCCAACTCAGCGACGCGCCGGCCCTCCGTGAACACTATGGGCAAGAAGGAAGAAGGCGCGCCCTAGATCGTTGGGACCGAGGCGCAATTGTGCACCGGTGGTTGGAGGCCATGGCAGGGCAGGGCAATGCGACAGCGCAAAAGGATACGCACATCGAAGGCGCTGCTGGCGAGTTTGCGCTTCCGGTGGAGGACGCCGTTCGGTCGTCTTGAGGCACGCAAATCTCCATTGGGTAGCCTAATGCATCCAAAAAAATGAGCGCCGTAATCGGCGCTCACTTGCTTGGCTCGCTCGCCTTGTTGGCCGATCGACAGGGACTACTCGTGGCGCGGATAATATCTGAAGCCGTGCTGCTTGATGAGTTCGTCGCGCTTTGCGGATTCGAGATCTTCCTTCATCATCTCTCGAACCAGGCTTTCGAACGACGTCTTGGGCTCCCAGCCGAGCTTCTGCTTTGCCTTTGACGGATCCCCAAGAAGCGTCGCGACTTCGGTAGGGCGGAAATAGCGCGGATCGACCGAAACGACACACTTTCCGGTCTTGGCGTCATATCCCTTTTCTTCGACGCCGCTTCCTTCCCAGCGAACGGTCATGCCCACTTCGTTCGCAGCGACATTCACGAAATCTCGGACAGAATGTTGCACGCCGGTAGCGATCACGAAATCCTCTGGCTTGTCCTGCTGCAGCATCAGCCATTGCATTTCGACATAGTCGCGCGCGTGCCCCCAATCGCGCAGGGCGTCCAGATTGCCGAGATAAAGGCGATCCTGCAAGCCGAGATGAATGCGCGCTAAGGCCCGGGTGATCTTTCGAGTGACAAAGGTTTCGCCACGAACCGGAGACTCGTGGTTAAAGAGAATGCCGTTGCAGGCATACATGTCGTAGGCTTCACGGTAATTGACCGTGATCCAGTAGGCGTAAAGCTTGGCGACGGCGTACGGCGAGCGGGGATAGAACGGCGTGGTTTCCTTTTGGGGGATCTCCTGGACCAAGCCGTAGAGCTCAGACGTCGAGGCCTGATAGAAGCGGGCCCTCTTCTCCAGGCCTGTAATGCGCATGGCTTCAAGGATGCGCAATGCGCCAAGGGCGTCGGAGTTCGCAGTATATTCCGGCTCCTCGAATGAAACGGCAACGTGACTCTGCGCTGCGAGATTGTAGATCTCGTCCGGTTGCACTTGGCCGACGATCCGGATCAGGCTCGAGGAATCCGTCAGATCGCCATAGTGGAGCCGGAAGGGCGGATCGGGCTCGTGCGGATCGAGATAGAGATGATCAATGCGATCGGTGTTGAACAGCGAGGTCCGGCGCTTGATGCCGTGAACCTCGTATCCCTTCTGCAGCAGCAATTCGGCCAAATAGGCGCCGTCCTGGCCGGTGACCCCGGTAATAAGTGCTCGTTTCTTTGTCATATCAGTCCCAAAATTGAAATTTGTGCTTACACGAAATTGAATTCGTTAGGGAGGGTGAAACCCAACGAAAATCAAGCTTAGATTAACAGGGGCTGGCTCCAGCGAGTGCGCCAAGCATCCTCCGACCAGACGCGCACACGAGGTGTAATGACCTTCAGTGCGTCCGTACCGTGTTTGGCAGTAGCCGGACTAGCGAGACCAGCTAGAAGGTGGTGACGTGTCGTGTCCACTCTTGTGGCTCGGTGCCAGACTCCGCGCGCATGATGACGTACCGATCCAAAGCGTCGACCAGCGGCGTGACCACTGGGCTCAGATTGTCGAGCACGAGGACCGCTTTTCCCTCGCGCACCAGCAATACAAGGTGGTGCTCGCCGGTTGCTCGGATAACGACCTCTGCGAGGAGGAGGGCCGAGCTGGGCCAGCCGGATCGCAGCAGCAGATGGCGCTTGGTGACGGCATAGTCGCCGCAATTGCCTTCGTCAGGGAATATCTGCCATTCCGCGTCACGTCGGCTTGCGGGCGGGTCCTTTGGCGCTATGCCGAAATTCACCGTCGAGTTGATCCGGGCGAGTTCTCGCCAACGCTGAATTGAGGAGCGGAAGTCTCGGATCCTGCGATCATCATGGCGCTGGCAATCCTCAGGATACTGAATGCAGAATTGAGAGAATGACAGCGGTGGTGTCACCGCTTGAGATTCGTAGTTTGAATAGGCGGGCTGGCCGCAAACGCAATACATGATGGCCAGCATGCGCATGGCATGTCTGATCATTGAAGTTCGCCTGATCATTCCTGATTGCTAGTCGAATTATATTGCGACGCAGTGGAAGCGCTATGACAATTGTGAGGCAATTCATGCCCAATCGTGGAGCAGTGCGCGTGCTCGATCCCAACCGGCCGAAGACCGTCATGCGCAGCCTGCCCTCGTCGACTCTCGGCAGTATCCACCGCCCTTGAGACATGGAAGCCGTCATCTTCGTCTATGAGAGCGTCGGGCGACTTCCCTGTTATCGCAGCCGCGGCTGCCCAGCGGTAAGTCGCTCACACCAGCTGCGAAACCAGACCGACCAGCTCCGACTGGCGGTGCGCTCCCGTCTTCGAGAAGATCGACTTGAGGTGATTGCGGGCGGTTTCGCGCGAGATGCCGAGGTGCTCGGAAGCGCTGGCAATCGATGCGCCGGTTGCAAGCAGCGCGGCCAGTCGCGATTCCGCCGGCGTGAGGTCGAAGGCCTGGCCGATGAGGGCAGGGTCCGGCGCGGCGCGCGGGATGAGATTGGACAGGATCAGCATGGCGCGAGCGCCGAGGAAGACGGAGCGCGCCGCGCCGTCCACTGGCAGGATCCGCAAGACGACCGGTGGCTTTGTCGTCCGGCGGACGAGGATCGGAGAGGCGGGCATGGCGGCGGCATCCGGCGTCGATCGGATCATGCTGATCAGCTGATCGAGCCTTGTCATCGCCTGCTTGTCGTGAACAACGAGGCGCCGCTCCCTGATGCGGATCTCGTTGTCGAATCCAGTTTCGGCTGCTGCGTTGGTGCGCAGGACCATTCCTTCCCGATTGAGGATCAATGCGGGCTGTCGGACCCGGTCGAGGACATCGGTCATCGAGGTGAGCGCGACCCTTCCCATCACCGTCGCAAGCGTGGCGGTCTCGGTCAGGCGCGGCGCCAATTGGGCAAGCAGTTGCTTGTCGGGTGCCTCGAATGCGCCTTCGTGGCCGGTTCGCTGGATCGTCAAAGCCCATGCTGCGCTGTCGGCCCAGAAGCCGATGCCGGCGAACCACCGGTATCCGAACGGGAACAGCACTTCGTTGTACATGGGATCGGCGCGAATCTGCTCCGGGGTCATCATATCGAGGTCGGTCACGACCTCGCCCGCCATCATGCGCGGAAAAGCCTTGGCGCGCGGGTCTCTTAAGTGCCAGTTGTTCCTGAAGTAGAGATCGGTAGCCTCGGCGATCGATGCCGTGCGTGGGACGTCGGGGGTCCTGATGTCACTCTGAAGCAGTATGGCCGCCGACGCGCCCACCGCCCTGCAGATGTCATCCATGATGTCGCGCCATGCTTCAGGATTCACGGCGGCCTCGCCAAGTCGATTGAGGACCCTCGACAGTCCCGCACCGTCGATTTTGTCGGCTTTCAAGCGCAGTCCCCTTCGCCCAGCCCCGCGCATTTCGTTGCAGCCCGGCATGCATCCTTGCTGCATGCCGTGCAGAAAGTCCCCGACATCTGAGGCCCTCCAACGCGTTTCCCTGACCGGCGATGCTTCGTGAGGAGGCGGCTCGAAGCAAGCCCCCTTGCCTGTTTTTCCTGAAAAATTGGACTCGACGAAAGTTTAGCGGATGGTTGCTTGGAGGCGGCGGCCAGGACCGGAATGACCCATTCGGGTCATGCGTCCAGATGTGCCGGCGCTATTCCATGGAAGAGGAATATTTGCCGCACCAGGAATTGAGATGACATTGCTTTGCTTGAGTCAGTCGGATCTCGGCGTCGGCTTTCGGCTCCCGATATCGAACTGCAGAAGGGATATCTGGGCGCGTCAGAATGTCGCAGTACGGGTCCCCAGGCGCGGCGCGAATTGTTCAGCCGCGCTATCAACGGTCGCAATCTATTTTCTCGGCAGCTTAAGCGATCTGGTCAAGGCCAGCCGGGGAGGCAAGGCGATTGCTTCATTCCATCCCGTATTGTGCTGCAGTTCGGCACAGCTTCGATCCCATGGCCTGCCGAAATCGGGCGCAATCGCAATGCCGGGACGCACGCTTTCCCGGCTGCGCTGTTCAATTCACGCCGCGCTTAAGGTTAGCAGCTGTGCTGTCTTGACGCAGTCACGCAACAATGGAAACAATTTGCAATTATCAGAAGTCCTTCGTCGCTCCGTGACAGGACTTCGCCGTTCGCCGTCGGGCAACGACGCCTCGTCGAATCGATACCCAATACAACCATAACAAGACCATTTCATTTCCAACTCGCGCCGTTGGGCTGACGGCGAACTTTGAGCATCAGAATGTAAAAGGGGGGCTCGCCATGAGCGACCAGACGATTTTGCGCGCCAGTTTTGTCTCGGAGTCCGCGGCCTTTCACAACACCTTTGGTTGGTACAACAGCTCAACAGGGCTCGGCGGAATCCTGTTTGCAAATGCGGATTCGCAAGGGGCAGGCGCTCTCACCCCCGGTGTCTCCCATGTCGACTTCGCGGTGAACACCGCCGATCTCGGCAAGATCCAGTTCTTCCTCATTCCGGATGGTGCGGCGCAGGGCCGCAACGATGCCGACGATCTCACCGGCGCCATCAAGGTCATCAAGCTCTCGGACGGCACCTGGGCGGTCGCCGATGTCGATGCCAACGGCAACGTCATCTACGTTGCCGGCAAGCCCGATCTGCTCACGGGCGCCGGCGCCAATGCGTTGTTTACCGAGACCTCCAAGAACGCGGGCGGCGTCGATTATGCCTCGTCGGTCACGGGCAGCCAGCAGACGGCAGCCAAGCTCGCCGGCGACACTGCCGACGGCGCGACCGGCACCATCGCCTGGGAGGATACCGCCGCGACGCGCAGGTCCAACGGCAGCTACACCGCGCCGGGCGACGCCGACTACAATGACGCCGTCTTCCAGGTTTCGATCGTGCAGAAGCCGGTTGCGAATGCCGACGCCGTCACGATCGGCGAGGACGCCGGCGCCACTGCGATCAACGTGCTCGCCAATGACACCAACCCCGCGGGCGGGACGCTGCGCGTCACCTCCGTCAATACGCAGGGAATTCTGGGGACGGTCAGCATCGCTGCCGATGGCCACAACATCGCCTATACGCCGGGTTCTGCGTTCCAGTCGCTGCGCGCCGGCCAGTCCGCGACCGAGACCTTCACCTACACGGTGACCAACAGCGCCGGCCTGACATCGACGGCGACGGCGACCGTCACGATCCAGGGCGCCAACGATACCGCAATCATCGGCACACCCTCGGCTGCCGATGTCACGGAAGATTCCCGCAATCCGACCCTGAAGCTCACTGGGACGATCGCGATCTCCGACGTCGATCAGGGCGAATCGGCGTTCAAGACCACCGTGGTATCCGCCTTGGGCAATTTCGGCACCCTGTCCCTGAAGGCCGACGGCAGCTACACCTATTCGATCGCCAACAGTGCCGTTCAATATCTCGGCGCCGGCGAGACCAGGGTCGAGACGTTTACGGTCAGCGCGCTGGACGGCACGGCCAAGCAGGTCTCCTTCACGGTTCACGGCACCAACGACGCCGCCGTGATCGGTGCGCCCGCCTTCACCACCGTCACCGAAGACGCCAGCGCGCCGACGCTGTCGGTGTCAGGCACGATCTCGATCTCGGATGCCGACCAGAACCAGTCCACGTTCCAGGCCGGCGTGATCACGGGGCAGGGCAATCTGGGCGCACTGACGCTGAATGCCAACGGCACCTACAGCTATTCGGTCGCCAACAGCGCCGTGCAATATCTCGGTGCGGGGGACACCAAGGTCGAAACCTTCACCGTCAAGTCGTTCGACGGCACGGCCAAGCAGGTCTCTTTCGTCATCAAGGGCGTCAATGACGCAGCGGTGATCGGCACACCCACGGTTCACGACGTCTACGACAATCCGTCGGCACTCGTGCTCACCGCGTCCGGCAGCATCGGCATCACGGATGTTGATCAGGGCGAGGCGGCGTTCAAGCCGGCCGTTGGCTCCGCTGCCGGCAATCTCGGCTTCCTGCTGCTGTCGGGCGACGGCAGCTATGTCTACGTCGTGGCCGAAAGCGCTGCGCACAATCTGGCGGCCGGCGCCGTCAAGGTCGACACCTTCACCGTGACCGCTGTCGATGGCACCACCAAGCAGGTCAGCTTCACCGTTCATGGCCCGGCGGGCGGCAATCACGCGGCGACGATCGGCGATCCCACCATTGCCGACGTGACGGAAGACCTTGCGGCGAACAACGCCGGGAATCTGACCGCCGTGGGCAGCATCTCGGTCAGCGACCCGGATGCGGGCCAGTCGTCATTCCAGGCCGGCGTGCTCACAGGGCCGGGCAATCTCGGCACGCTGAACCTCTCGGCCAACGGCAGCTACACCTACGCTGTCGCCAACAACGCCGTGCAATATCTCGGAGCCGGCGAGACCAAGATCGATACGTTCAGGGTCACCTCTCAGGATGGCACCTCCAAGGACGTCACGTTCACGATCCACGGCGAGAACGACGGCGCGACCATTGGCAATGTCGGGGATCACGATGTCGCCGAGGACGGCCAACTGACAGCGTCCGGGCAGCTGTCCATCGTCGATGCCGACCAGAACCAGGCCGCGTTCCAGGCCGGCGCGATCACGGCACCAGGCAACCTCGGCACGGTGACGCTGCTGGCCGACGGCCACTACACCTATTCGGTCGACAACGCCGCTGTTCAGTATCTCGGCGCCAATGACACCAAGACGGAGACTTTCACGGTCACGTCCGTCGACGGCACGACCAAGAACATCAGCTTCGATATCCATGGCGCGCAGGACGCACCGAATCTGAGCGTCCAGGACTCCTCGGGCGCCGCCGACGGAAACATCACGCTTCACATAGCGGCCGACAAGGTCGATCTGAGCAGCACCTTGTCGGTGAAGATCGAGGGGGTGCCGTCGAGCTTTACGGTACAGAACGGCGCAGCGATCGGGGACGGCGCCTGGCTCGTGACGGGCGCCTCAATCCAGAACGTCGTTCTGATCCCCAACCATGCCGTCGGCAGCGCGGATCCGTTCACGCTGCAAGTCACCGCCATCTCCGACGACGGCGTTCATCAGGCGGTGAGCTCGGCCGATCTCTCGCTGACCGTGACGTCCGGTGCCAACGAAATCAACGCGCTGGATATCGACGGATATATCGGCGGCGCGACCGTATTTGCTGACGCCAACAACAACGGAATACTCGACGCAGGCGAGGCGCACACGACGACGCGGGCTGACGGCAGTTTTACGTTGGCGGGCGGCTCCGGTCCGCTCGTGAGTATCGGCGGCGTCGATATCTCGACGGGGTTGCAGGTCGCCGGCGTGCTGAGGGCACCGGAGGGCTCCACCGTCATCACTCCGCTGACGACGCTGATCGCCGCACTGGTCGATAGCACGGCCAACGATGAGCACCCGCTGACGGCGGATCAGGCCATGAGCGCCGTGGCGGCGGCTTTCAACCTCGATCTCACCGGAGGTGTCGACCTGAGGTCGTTCGACCCGGTGCCCGATGCGGTAAACAACGACGCCACCGCGACCGCGGTGCTCGCGGCAGCCATCCAGGTCCAAAGCACCGTCGCTCAGGTGTCGGCCGTCGGCGTGGAGACGGGCGCGGTCATTACAGCCATTGCAAGCGCTATTACGGCGTCTCTGAGCGGCCCCGGCGCGCCCGTCTTCGATCTGGCATCTTCTGATACGGTTCAGAGCGTCGTCACATCCTCCGGCGTCGATGCGGCGGCCGCCGCGACGGTTATCGAGGTCGTTGCTGCCGCGAACGACAGCATTCAGGCGGCCACGAACGTCACTGAATTGGCGCAGGCCGGCCAAGTCGCTCAAGGCGCTGCTGCCGACCAAATCGCCGCGACCGATTTTTCGGATCAACAATCGATTGATCAGCTCACAGACCGTTTTGTCGATAATCTCGACACTGAGGTTGCGAATGCCGTGCTGACCCCGGTCGGTAGCGCCTTGTTGGGCTCGCTCGGCGATGACGTGCTTTCGGGCGGAGGCGGCAACGATCTGATCGATGGCCAGGACGGCAACGATCGCATCAGCGGTGGCGACGGAAACGACATCCTCTTCGGCGGAGCCGGCAAGGACTATCTCAGCGGCGGCTCCGGCGACGATATCCTCGACGGCGGCCCGGGCTTTGACCGCGCCATCTATACCGACGCAACCGGCGGCGTCACGATCGATCTGGCGGCGGGAACGGCGTCTGGCGCCGGCGTGGGGACGGACACCCTCGTCAACATCGAGGCAGCCGTCGGCAGCGACTTTGCCGATACGTTCAACGGGGCTGGCTTCACCGGCGATGCACATGTCCCGGGTAGCCCTGTCGGCTACAACGAGTTCGAAGGCAGAGGCGGCGACGACACCATCATCAGCAACACCAACAGCCAGGGGGCCGAGCTGATGCGCGTCTCCTATGTCAGCGCCACCGGCGCGGTGACGGTGGATCTCGCCGCCGGTTATGCCCAAGGTGATGCATCGGTAGGCCACGACACCCTCGTCGGGTCCGGCTTCAACGGCGTCTGGGGCTCCGCGCATAACGACACGATTCTGGGCAGCAACAATCCGATGTTCACCGCAGAGGTGTATTCGGGCTTTGCGGGCAACGACTACATCGACGGCCGCGGTGGCTACGACCGTGTGGACTACAACGTCGATCCGAACACCACGACGGGAATTACGGTCAATCTCGCCGCCGGATCTGTGACCGGCGATTCGACCATAGGCACGGATACGTTGCGCGGGATCGAGGCGATCCGCGGCACCAACTTCGCCGATACCTACAATGCCACCGGTTTCGGCTCGGGCAGCGTCAACGCCGGCTCGAACGGGACGTTCAACGAGTTCACCGGCAATGGCGGTGACGACACCATCACCGGCAACGGCTTCACGCGGCTCGGTTTCAACAACGCGACGGCCGGAGTCCAGGTCGACTTCGTCACCGGCACCGCCACCGGCGATTCATCCGTCGGCACCGATCATTTCACCGGCGTCAACGCCGTCCAGGCCTCGATGTTCGACGACACGCTGCTGGGCGGGGCGACCAACGACACCTTCACCGGCCTCGCCGGCAACGACTATATCGACGGCCGCGGCGGCTTCGACGTCTCGTCCTACAACAACATCTTCTTCATCACGGGAAGCATCACCGTCAATATGGCGGCCGGCATCGTCACCGGAGACGCCTCGAACGGCACGGATACGCTTCGTTCGATCGAGGGCATTCAGGGCACCAACTTCGACGATACCTACGATGCGACCGGTTACGGGGTGACCGGCGCGAATGTCGGCAACAACGGGACCTTCAACCAGTTCGAAGGGCTGAGCGGTGACGATTTCATCACCGGTAACGGCAACACGCGCCTGATTTTCGCCAACGCGACCGGCGGGGTGACCATCAATCTCGCGGGCGGCACCGCCACCGGCGACGGCTCGACCGGTCACGACACGTTCACCGGCGTCAACAGCGCCCTGGGCAGCAACTTTGCCGACATCTTCGACGCAACGGGATTCTCTGGTCCGAGCGGGACCTCGTTCCAGGGGCAGGGCGGCAACGACCAGATCACCGGCAACGGCGCGACGCAGATTCAGTACAACAACGCCACTGCCGGCGTGACCGTCAACCTCACTGCGGGCACCGCCGACGGCGACGGCTCGGTCGGCCACGACACCATCACGGGCGGCGTGTTCAATGTCCTGGGGTCCAATTTCAACGACACCATCATCGGCAGCGCCAGCAACGACAGTCTCTCCGGCAACGTCGGCAACGACATCCTCGATGGTCGTGCCGGCAACGACTTCCTCAGTGGCGGCGCCGGCGTGGACACCTTTGTCTATGCGAGCGGCGGCGGCTTCGACTTCATCCAGGACTTCGTCCATGGCCAGGACAAGCTCGATCTGACCGGGGTCTACGGCATCTTCAGCCTCTCTGACCTGCAAGCGCATGCGGTGCAGAGCGGCCCCAACACGGTCATTACCTTCAGCTCGGGGGACGGCCTCACGCTTCAGAACGTCAATCTGAGCAGCTTGACGGCGAGCGATTTCCTGTTCGGCGCGCCGGCCGCGCCGGTCGTCGGCGACGGAAACGCGAACGACCTCGTCGGCACCGCCAATGCCGAATCCATCAGCGGTCTCGGTGGCAACGACCGCCTCCAGGGCTTCGGCGGCAGCGACCTTCTGGATGGCGGTGCGGGCTTCGATCGCGTCATCTATACCGATGCGACCGGCGGCATCGCCGTCAACCTCGCGGCCGGCACGGCTTCGGGAGCTGGCGTCGGGACAGACACGCTCATCGGCATCGAGGGTGTGGTCGGCAGCAATTTTGCCGACACGTTCAATGCGGCCGGGTTCACCGGATCGACCGGTCTGCCCGGCGTAGCCGCCGGCCAGAGCGAGTTTGAAGGGCGCGGCGGCGACGATAGCGTTGTCGGCGATCTCAACGCGCTGGGGCAGGCGGTGACGCGATTGTCCTATCTGAGCGCGAGCAGCGCGGTCACCGTCGACATCGGGGCCGGGACCGCGGATGGCGATGCCTCCGTCGGTCACGACACCTTCTCCAACGTCTCGACGATCTGGGGCTCGGCCTCCAACGACACGTTCTACGGCAGCGACAATGCGGCCTTCACCTACGAGACCTATGAAGGTCGCGGCGGCGACGACTATATCGACGGCCGCGGCGGCTACGACCAGGTCACCTACAATTCGGATACGACGACCACGTCCGGCATCTATGTTCACCTCGCCGCAGGCACCGTGAACGGCGACGCCACGGTCGGCACCGACACGCTGCGCAGCGTCGAGGCCGCGCGCGGCACCAATTTCGACGACACGTTCGACGCGACCGGCTTCGGCCAGGTCGGGGCGACCAATGTCGGTTCCTCCGGGACCTTCAACGACTTCGCCGGCGCCGGCGGCAACGACACCATCATCGGCAACGGCTCCACCCGCCTGAACTACCAGATCGCGGCCTCGAGCGTCAGCGTCGACCTCGAGACCAGCGTCGTCGGGACCACGAATGCGGTCACGGTTGCCGGCAGCGCCACGGGTGCGACCGAGGGTACCGACAGCTTCACCGGCGTCAATGCGGTGCAGGGTTCGACGTTCGCCGACACGCTGCTCGGAAGCAGCTTCAACAACAACTTCACCGGTCTCGGCGGCGACGACTACATCGACGGCCGCGCCGGCTTCGACGTCGCCATCTACAACAGCCTCAGCACGGTCACGGGCGGTGTCACCGTCGACATGGCGGCGGGCACGGCGACCGGTGACGCGTCGATCGGGACCGATACGCTGCGTTCGATCGAGGGCATTCAGGGCACGGGCTACGCCGACACCTATGTGGCGACGGGCTACGGCCAGGCCGGTGCTCTCAATATCGGCAACAACGGGACCTTCAACCAGTTCGAGGGCCTCGGCGGCGACGACCAGATCACCGGCAACGGCAACACACGACTGCTCTACACGAATGCCATCGGCGGCGTCACCGTCAACCTGAACGCCGGCTCGGTCACGGGTGACGTGTCGGTCGGGCACGACACCTTCACGGGCGTCAACAGCGTCTATGGCGGCAATTTCGCCGACACTTACGAAGCGTCAGGCTTCATCGGTTTCAATTCCTTCCAGGGTCTTGCAGGCAACGACCTCATCACCGGCAACGGCAGCACGCAGCTGCTGTTCGCCAACGCGACCGGCGGCGTTGTTGTCGATCTCGCCAGCGGCACCGTCAATGGGGATGCCTCGGTTGGGCACGACACCATCACCGGTGGCGTCAACGGCGTGTCCGGATCGGGCTTCAACGATACGCTGAAGGGCAGCAGCGGTGCCGACAATCTGCTCGGCAACGGCGGCGCCGACACCTTCATTTATGTCAGCGGCGGCGGCGCCGACTTCATCGGCGACTTCTCGCACGCGCAAGCCGACAAGATCGACCTTTCGGGCGCAGGTATCTACAACCTCGCTGACGTGCAGGCGATCGCTTCGCAGCAGGGACCGAACACGTTCATCAATTTCGGCAATGGCGACAGCCTGACGCTGCAGAACGTGACTCTATCGAACCTGACTGCTGCGGATTTCATCTTCGCGCCGGGCGTTCACCTGATCGGCGACGCCAACCCGAACACGCTGGTCGGCACAATCTATGCCGACAATTTGAGCGGCCTCGGCGGCAACGACGTCCTGCAAGGCCTTGGCGGCAACGACCAGCTCGATGGCGGCCAGGGCTTCGACCGCGCCGATTACGGCGATGCAACGGGAGCCATCACCGCCAATCTTGCGGCCGGCTCCGTGACCGGCCCGGGCGTCGGCACAGATACGCTGGCGAATGTCGAGGGGATCCTCGGCAGCAATTATGCCGATACGTTCAATGCGGCCGGGTTCACCGGATCGACCGGTCTGCCCGGCGTGGCCACCGGCCAGAGCGAGTTTGAAGGGCGCGGCGGCGACGATAGCGTCGTCGGCGATCTCAACGCCCTGGGGCAGGCAGTGACGCGACTGTCCTATCTGAGCGCGACCAGCGCGGTCACCGTCGACATCGGGGCCGGGACCGCGGATGGCGATACCTCCGTCGGGCACGACACCTTCTCCAACGTCTCGACGATCTGGGGCTCGGCCTCTAACGACACGATCTACGGCAGCGACAATGCAGCCTTCACCTACGAGACCTATGAAGGTCGCGGCGGCGACGACTATATCGACGGCCGCGGCGGCTACGATCAGGTCACCTACAATTCGGATACGACGACCACGTCGGGCATCTATGTTCACCTCGCCGCAGGCACCGTGAACGGCGACGCCACGGTCGGCACCGACACGCTGCGCAGCGTCGAGGCCGCGCGCGGCACCAATTTCGACGACACGTTCGACGCGACCGGGTTCGGTCAGGTCGGGGCGACCAATGTCGGTTCCTCCGGAACCTTCAACGACTTCGCCGGCGCCGGCGGCAACGACACCATCATCGGCAACGGCTCCACCCGCCTGAACTACCAGATCGCCGCCTCGAGCGTCAGCGTCGACCTCGAGACCAGCGTCGTCGGGACCACGAATGCCGTCACGGTTGCCGGCAGCGCCACGGGTGCGACCGAGGGCACCGACACCTTCACCGGCGTCAATGCGGTGCAGGGCTCGACCTTCGCCGACACGCTGCTCGGAAGCAGCTTCAACAACAACTTCACCGGTCTTGGCGGCGACGACTACATCGACGGCCGCGGCGGCTTCGACGTCGCCATCTACAACAGCCTCAGCACGGTCACGGGCGGCGTCACCATCGACATGGCGGCGGGCACGGCGAGCGGCGACGCGTCGATCGGAACCGATACGCTGCGTTCGATCGAGGGCATTCAGGGCACGGGCTACGCCGACAGCTATGTGGCGACCGGCTATGGCCAGCCCGGTGCGCTCAATATCGGCAACAACGGCACCTTCAACCAGTTCGAGGGCCTCGGCGGCGATGATGCCATCACCGGGAACGGCAACACCCGCGTCATTTATGCCAATGCGACCGCCGGCGTCACCATCAACCTCCAGGCCGGAACGGCCAGCGGCGATGCCTCGGTCGGCCACGACACGTTCTCCGGTGTCAACAGCGCCACCGGCAGCAATTATGCCGACCTGTTCGACGCAACCGGGTTCGCCGGCTTCAACGCCTTCCAGGGCCAGGGCGGTAACGATAGCATCACCGGCAACGGCAGCACGCAAATCCAATTCGGGAATGCGACCTCCGGCGTGATCGTCAACCTCGCAAGCGGTACCGCGGACGGCGACGGTTCGGTGGGTCACGACACCATCATTGGAGGGGTGACCAACGTTGCGGGCTCGAACTTCAACGATACGATCACCGGTTCTGGCGGCAACGACCAGCTGTTCGGCAACGGTGGCAACGATCTGCTCAGCGGTGGCGCCGGCAACGACGGCCTGAACGGCGGCACCGGTGCAGACACATTTGTCTACGCCACCGGCGGCGGCGCCGACACCATCGGCGACTTCCTGCAGGCGGACGCCGACAAGATCGACCTCACGGGGATCCCTGGAGTCTCGACCCTTGCCGACGTTCAGGCGCTTGCCACTCAACAGGGGCCGAACACGGTCATCAACTTCGGCAATGGCGACACCCTCACCCTGCTGAACGTGACGCTGTCGAACCTCACGGCTGCCGACTTCATCCTGGGGCAGGGCGTGCATCTCACCGGCGACGCCGGCGCAAATACGCTGATCGGCACCGCCTACGCCGACAATCTGAGTGGCCTTGCGGGCAACGATCGCCTCAAGGGCCTCGACGGCAATGATCTACTCGACGGCGGCCTCGGCTTCGACCGCGCCGACTATGTCGCGGCAACGGGCGGCATTACCGCAAATCTCGCGGCAGGCTCCGTGACAGGTCCAGGGGTCGGCACGGACACGCTGGCGAACGTCGAGGGGATCGTGGGCAGCGACTATGCCGACACGTTCAACGCGACCGGCTTTGCAGGCGATACCGGCATTGCCGGTACCAATGTGGGCTTCAACGAGTTCGAAGGCCGCGGCGGGAACGACAGCATCACGGGAGCGATGAACAGCCTGGGTGCGCTGCTGACGCGCATCTCGTATGCCAACGCAACGGGCAGCGTGACCGTCGATTTGACGGCCCATTCGGCGACGGGAAATGCTTCGGTCGGTACCGATACCTTGGTGGGTTCGGGCTTCGGGGGTGTTGTCGGCTCCGGATTTGTCGACCAACTCCTCGGCAGTGCCAATGGTCCGGGGACGGTGGAAATCTTCGAAGGCCGCGCCGGCGACGACTTCATCGACGGCCGGGCTGGCTTCGACCGGGCGGACTACGCGCTCGATCCGGCCGCGGTGGGCGGAATCGACGTTCAACTGGCCTTGGGAACCGTGACGGGCGACGCCGCGACGGTGGGCACCGACACGCTGCGATCGGTCGAGTCCGTGCGCGGCTCGAACGCCGCCGACGTCTTCAACGCTGTTGGCTTCAGCGGATCCAGCCAAAATGCCGGGTCCAACGGCACGTTCAACGAATTCATCGGCATGGGAGGTGACGACAGCATCGTCGGCAACGGAAACACGCGCGTTGCCTTCACCAACGCAACCGGCGGGGTGACCGTCGATCTGCTGGCAGGTACTGCGAGTGGCGACGCCTCCACGGGCAACGATACGTTCAGCGGCGTCAACGCCGTGATGGGGTCGATGTTCAACGACACCATCCGCGGCAGCAACATTACAACGGCAACGGAGACGTTCACCGGCTTTGCCGGTGACGACTTCATCGACGGCCGCGGTGGCTTCGACATCATCAGCTACAACAACCTCTACTTCTCCAGCGGCCCGGTCACCATCGACTTCACGGCGGGCGCCGCGACCGGTGACGGATCGATCGGAAATGATACGTTCCGCGGGATCGAGGGCGCCCAGGGCACCAACTTCAACGATGTCTTCACGGCCACGAATTTCGGCGCCGTCGGTTTCCAGAACGGCGCAACCAACAACGTCGGCAACAACGGCAACTTCAACCAGTTCGAGGGCCTGGCCGGCAACGACACGATCACCGGCAACGGCAACACCCGCGTCATTTATGCTAGCGCGACCGATGCCGTGACGATCAACCTGCAGGCGGGAACTGCGACCGGCGGCAGCTCGATCGGCACCGACACCTATGTGGGCGTCAACAGTGCGACCGGCAGCAACCTGAACGACACCTACAATGCCGCAGGCTTCACCGGCGTCACCTCGGCCGGATCGTTCGGCACCTTCAACCTGTTCGAAGGCCTGCTCGGCAACGATACCATCACCGGTAACGGCAATACGCGAGTCTCGTATTCTCAGGCGAGCGGGGGCGGAGTTTCCGTCGACCTTTCGACCGGACTTGTGAGCGGTGCGGCCGGCGCCGACTTCATCACGGGAGGCGTCAACAGCGTCCAGGGTTCGAACCAGGCCGACACGCTGTTCGGCAGCTCGAATAACGAGTTCTTCTTCGGCGGCGGCAGTGGCGACACGATCAACGCAGGTGGCGGGAACGACGGCATCACCGGCCAGGGCGGCAACGATACGATCGACGGCGACGCCGGCACCGACATGGTGATCTTCTCGGGTACGCAATCGCAATACACCGTCACGACGGCTGGAACGATCCAGGTTCAAGACAATGTCGTGAACCGTGACGGCACCGACGGTCTGACCAATGTCGAAGTGCTGCAGTTCAGCGACGCCATCGTGTTGCTGTCATCGGGCTCGTTGGCGAGTCCGATCGATCTCTCGACGCAACAGTTCTCTAACACAGCACCCGTGATCGGAACGGCCGGAGACGATTATCTTCGCGTCGGAGCCAATATCTTCGGACACGGGCTCAATCTGGGAGCCGGGACGGGCGATACCGTCCTGCTCAACGGCACCTTTGGTAACGGCTACACGCTCAATCTCTCGGGTGTCGAAAACCTGGTCGGCAGCGGCAACGACGAATTCGTCAACCTCACGACGACCGCCAACGGACTGGTCGTCGACCTCGGGGGTGGCAATGATCAGCTCAATCTCGCGGGCGGCGCCAACACGGTCAGCCTGATTGGCGTCGAGGGGGTCGGCGGATCCGATTTCGGTGCGACGCCCGGCGTCAACGACGTGCTCACCTTGTCGACGACGGTGACGGGCCTGAACATCAGCCTCGGCAACGGCGACAATACGATGTACCTCGCTGCCGGCGCGAACTCGTTCGTGAACATCTACGACGTCAATCACGTGCACGGAACCGCGAGCGACGACACCTTGACTGTCACCGGTGCGATTGCAGCGGTCAACGGCGTCGCGATCGACCTTGGCGGCGGCGAGGATACGATCGCCCTCAACGGAAGCTTCGCTGCATTCGCCGCGACCGGCGTCGAGCACATCAACGGCAATTCGGGCGACAATTCGCTCAGCTTGACGAACAATGTCGATGGCATCGTCATCGACATGGGCGGTGGAAACGATCTGGTGTCCCTCGCCAATGGGGTGAACTCGGTCAGCATCAGTGGCGTCGAAAACCTCAACGGCAGTGATTTCACGGGCAATCTCAACCCGTCGGACGATACGGTCACGCTTCTGAACACCGTGTCCGGAGTGACGGTCAACCTCGGCGAAGGGACGGCCAACGTCCTGAATCTCGCCGCAGGCAGCAATTCGTTCGACAATCTGTGGAACGTGAATCTGCTCAACGGGAGCTCGTCGGACGACGTTCTGACGCTGCAGGGCAGCCCGGCGAATGTGATCGATCTCGGTGACGGCAACGACACTCTGAACTTCAACGGGAACGTCTACGACATCACGGTGACCAACGTCGAAACCGTCAATGCCGTCGCGAACTTCGACAGGATCACGATCGGCAATGCGTCAGGTAACACGACGATCACTGCCGGCGCGGGTGCGGATGAGATCTTCGCCAGCGCGGGCCATGACAACTTCCGTTTCGCCAGCACCGCGGATTCCGCCGCCGGTGCTGCTGATACCATTCACAATTTCGACGCTGACAATGACAGCTTTAGGTTCTCGGGCATCAGCGTCGCCGGCGGTCACATCGAGTACGTGGAGAATGCCGCGCTGCTCGGCGGCAACCAGGCTTCGGCTCACTTGCAGAATTCCGGGCCCGGTAACGACTATCTTCAGATCGATGTCGACGGCGACGGAACGAGCGATATGGACGTGAGCCTGCAAAATGCGACGGGCACACTGCACAACAGCAACTTCCTGTTGGCCTAAGAGGGAACCGGCTTCGGAGCGGGGGTCACCAGCCGTCGTCCCGGCAGTCGCCGTTGGGATTTACGACGTGCATGTTCGCGGCTGGATCGCATCGCTCGCTGGCTTTCAATCCGAGCGAAACCGGCGAGGCAATCGGCACGCGAGCCCAAGCAAAAACCGCCGCCACCGGCTATCCGGTGGATCGGCGGTCTGTGATCGAAGGTGGCTGGGTCGAAGGGGCTGGGCTCTTAAGGGTTCTTACCCAAGCGTTCCCCCGCTCACCGAACGTACCAATAACCCCACCAGCGCTGAGACACCGGACGCGCCTGCGCCTTCATGGCGGCGACTTCCTCGACGGAGCGAAGCTGCGGGCCGTAGATCGCGGGCGGATAGACGTCATCCCACAGCACGGCCCCGGTTTGCGCGTAGGCCGCCCGCTGATGTGCCGGAGCAAGCGCGAGCTCGGCGGCCGGCGCTGCGGAAGCTGTCAAAACGAGGCCGAGAGCAGACAGGGTAATGGATGGAATACGAGCGCGGACGGTCATTGGATTGAATCCCTCGTAAAATGAGATGCGAAATAATGCGACGGGTCTCGAATGGTTGCAAGGGCATGGATTGGCCGGTTGGCCCGAAATTTCCTGTTCGTGGGGAGGCGCGCCAGGTCCGTTCGACGGCAACCGGCTTGGCCGGACCGGGATCGTAGGGGCACCTCTCTAATAGAGTGATTCTTATAGAGTGGTCTTGATCGCAGCGGTCGACGCGCGGGAAGTTGTGCCGCATGCACGTAAGAGGTCAGGCATGAACAATCTTTCGGCGCCCGGATGCGGCGAGAATCATGATGTCGACACACTGCTCCCTCTTGATGAGTCTCGGACTATCTAGGGCGACTCCCATGACTTCTGCATTCCTCTCCGCTTTCATTTTCGGCGCTGGCCTCACCTTGGGCTACGCGGCGCGTGGTTGGCGCGTCCAACGAAGCCCTGCGAACTCATCCCGCGGCGCCTCGCGCCGAATGGCCGGGCCGACTCCCACCTCGACGTTCGGCCACGCACGACGAGCCTTTTAGGCAACGTCCGATTCGCTGGCGGATCTCACTGACACGAATGGGGCATGACGAGATGAGCGAACCCAAGAAGGACGCGCCGCGGCGTTACATCGTCGATGGCGCCGGACAGCGCGTGCTTGTCGGACTGACGATCTCGGAGACGGTCGAGTTTGAAGCGCTGGATAATCCGAGCACCCGCCCCGGCGCCGACTTGCTGGTCGAGGCGCGCCGTGTCCGCCAGGACAGGCATGGGGAGCGCTGGCTGGAGCTTTACGTCAAGCACGAGCGAGCCTGGAACGATTGGATGGCCGAAACACGTGCGCGGCAGGAAAAGCCCCGCTTGCTCAACTAGATCCCGCAGAGGTCGATGCTATCCGGGTCGCGAGACAGTTTCGGCGGGCCGATGGGCAAGCTGTCGCGGCCAAGTTCCCACGTCATACCGCGAGCATGCGGCTACCCTGGATGCTCATTAGGGTGAGGTTGCCGGTCGCATAGGCGCCGGTGTCGATGTTGACACGGTTCGCCATGAACTCGGCGCTGCGAACCGGCGTATGACCATGCACGATATATTTGCCGAACTGCTCCTCGCTCCGCAGGAACTCTTCGCGAATCCAGAGCAGATCGCGCTCCGTCTGCTCGGCCAGCGGAACGCCCGGGCGAACGCCGGCGTGAACGAAGAAGAAGTCCCCGCAACTGAAGCTCAGCCGCAGATTGTCGAGGAATTCCAGATGCTCGGTGGGCATCGCCCGAATCAAATCGCGCATGATCGATGCCGGTTCGTCGCGCTTCAGGTCCGGCGGGGCGAGCCCGTAGGACATCAGCGTCTGGGTCCCGCCGACGGCAATCCAATCCTCGAACAGCGAAGGGTCTTCGAACACCCTCACCAGAAATGCCTCGTGATTCCCTTTGAGGAAAACCACATTGCCCCGGCGGCTCCGTTCGATCAGGACGTCGAGGGTGGAGCGCGTATCCGGGCCACGATCGATGTAATCGCCCATGAAGACCTCGATAGCGTAGCGCGGCCGGCTGCAGGCAACGTCGGCGTCGATCACCCGCAACATGGGCTGGAGCAGATGCGCGCATCCATGAATGTCCGAGATCGCATAGATGCGGACTCCCTCCGGCAATTGCGGTTTGGGAATAGGCGGGCGTGGTCGGGCGAGAGATATCATGGCGCTCAATCGATCGGGTGGTTGGAAAATTTCCCCAAGTCGCCGGCACCGGAGAGCGTCCATCCGACACGAACAGCGAAGGGAGCGTCCTTGTTCTCCGGTTCGATCACGCCAAAAGAAGGGCACGGCACTTTTTGCCCACCTCGCGGCACTATGGTGCGAAAGATCGGTCCCGCAGAAATTGCATCGCTGAATGCGAGAGCGCAGCAAAGATGCATGCCTAAGCGAAATTTCGCGGCGCACGCGAAGATAGAAATCCAACGGAGTTCTCGTAAACGACTCGTTGCGAGTCGTCGGAGCGTCGCCTCGCCTGAAAGATGAGCGAAGAAGCGCTCGCGCGACGATCATATGGTCTCGCCGAACGTGGAACTTGATTCAAAATAGGGCAACGCGTTCGCTCGTATGTCATCACTGTGACGACATTTTCAGCGCGCCGAATTTCGCTGCGCATTTCAACACGGCGCATGATCCGTGCGCCGCAAAAGTTTTGCGTGCGGCGCCACAATGTCGCTGCGATCAAACAACACTTTCCGCGCGGGGAAGTGACGAGTCTTCAGCATCACGATGAGCGTCAGGCACTCTCTCGATAGGCAGAGGTTCGAATGGCTGTTGCAACTTATGGTTCTGAAAACGCTCACACGTTGTCGTCGACGCGCGGCAACGCGCTTCAGAGGCCATTTCAGATCGTCGTCATGGCTGCTGACTTTCTGGTGATCTTGTTGAGCTATGCTGCCGGCGCTTCGCTGTACGGCGCGGCCGTCGCTTCGCCCGCCGACAGTGCTTCGGTGGGAGCCGGGTTGTTCGTCGGCGTGGTGTTCGTCGCGGTCGCCTATTTCCGGGATGTCTATGCCACGCATCGCCTGCTCAACGTCGTCTGGCAGCTTCGAAAGGCGGTGTTGATCTGGCTGACGTCGCTGACGATCCTGGCCGTTGCGGCCTTTCTGCTGAAATCGACGGACAATCTGTCCCGCGGTACCGTCATCGTCTTCGCCGTGATCGGCGGAGCTGGCTTGATCAGCCTCCGCTTCGTCTGGCAGGCGGTGTTCGGCACGAGCTTTGCGAGAAGCCGGCTGGTCGATCGCAAGGTGATCCTGCTCAGCCTCAAGCCGCTCGACTTCACCTCCAGCCGCTTCAAGGACCTTCGGAGGAATGGCTTCGACGTCACGCGCCATTTCGTGCTCGGCGAGGAGCGGGATGACGGCCATTGGGAGCGGCAGATTCGCGACGTGATCCGTCAGTCGCGCTCCGCGGATGTCGATGAATACCTGCTTGCGATCGACTGGAACGAATTGCCGATGCTCCGCAAGCTCGGGCCATATCTGCGGGCCGTCCCCCAGCCGATACGGCTGTTGCCGGACGATCCGGTCGCCGATCTGGTGGCTCGTCCCTTCCTGCCGGTCAGCGGAACCGTCGCGGTCGAAATTCAGCGGCCGCCTCTCACCATTCTCGAGCGGTTGCAAAAGCGCTGTCTCGACGTCGGCGTGGCCCTGTTCGCGCTCGTGATCTTGACGCCGCTGCTGCTGACCGTTGCCGTGCTGATCAAGCTGGATTCCCCGGGTGCGGTCATATTCCGCCAATCGCGCCGCGGCTTCAATGGCAGGCCGTTCGAGATCTGGAAGTTCCGAAGCATGACCGTTTGCGAAAACGGCGAAACGATTGCCCAGGCGACCAAGAGGGATGCTCGGGTCACCAAGATCGGGCGCTTCCTTCGTATGACGAGCATCGACGAACTGCCGCAGCTCTGGAACGTGCTGCGCGGGGACATGTCGTTGGTTGGACCGCGTCCGCACGCGCTGGCCCATGACAATTACTATGATGAGATCATCAGCAAGTACGTCTACCGCCATCACATGAAGCCGGGCCTGACCGGCTGGGCCCAGGTGAACGGGTTCAGAGGGGAAACGCCGACGATCGATCTGATGGAGAAGCGGGTCGAATATGACGTCTGGTACGTCAGCAACTGGAGTATCTGGCTCGACCTGAAGATTATGGCCCGGACGGCGTCCGCCGTCATGTTCCAGGAAGCTTACTAGTCGTTCAGTTTCTTCACGGTCCGGAACCGGAGCCTCGAGGGATCAGGTTCCGTCTCTCGACGACCTGCTGAAGAGCCGCATGATCGCATCGCGCAAGGCGAGCAACGGTGGCACCAGCACGAAGAAGGCCCCCATCGCAACGGAAACGATGACATGGCGGATCGAGAAAGGTTCGTCCTGCTCGATTTCCCGTTGGCTCGGGTCGATGGGCGCGGGTGAGAACGTCGTCGCCATCGGCTGCGGACGCGGCTTGCGTGGGGGAACCACGATCAACACGAACAGGATGTTGAGCAGAACCCAAATTGTCAAAATCGTCAGGACGATCAGCATTTCGAGTCCGCCGGAAAAGAACGATAAATATCAGCCGAGGTTAGCCTCAGTGACCCCAGAAGGAAAGATGCCCAAAGTTTCGGCATTGTGAGGCATCAGCCTCGGATTGTCTCGTCTTATCGACAGATGATTGCCAGGAGGTGCACTGTCCTGGCGACCACCGCCTTCGTCAATCCTTGCTTTTGGCTAGAGCAATAACTGCAAGTTGTGGATTCCGGAGGAATACGGAGGCCTCAGCTGTCCGGGTGGGCTCGGCGCAATCTTCGGTCTCGTGCGCGAAGGCGCCCTCGATCGCCTTCAGGCGACAGTTCCGCAAAACGCGAAAAAGGGCCCGCTGTCAAATGGCAGCGGGCCCGAGGTCGTTCCAGTTCGGCTGGGCGCGTCGCCGCGCCTTCTAAAGCGCGATGCGATCAGAATGAATCGTCATCGGCCTTTAGGTTGTTGTTTAAGCATGATCTTTTCGGAGAACCGCTGCGCGCTTTTCCGCATCATGCTCTAGGCATGCTCGACGTAGTAGCTGTTGTGGTGCTTGCCCTTGTACGCCTCGATGCGCTTGAGCATCTTCGGGTTGGCGCGGTTGAGCACGGCACCGAGCAATTTCTTCTGCAGGACTTCCGACCCGGAAACCGACTCCTGAAGAGCGCTTCGTGTCGTCTGCCCCCACTCGATCACATAGACCATGGCATCGATCAGGAAGCTGACGGCCTTGGAATCCGCGACCGGCATCACCGGGGCAAGATCGATCACGATATACTCATAATGCTCTTTCAGCACCTTGAGCAGATCGGCCATCGCCTTCGATCCAATGACGTCTGCCGAATTGACCATGCGGGAGGCCACGACCGACGGCAGGAAATCCAGGCCCGTTTCCTTGCTTCGCTGCACATGGTAGCCGAGGCTGGACGGATCGCTGAGCGCCTCTACCAGTCCGCTCTTGGCGTTCGGCGCAAGCTCTCGGGTGAGCGAGCGCGTGTGCAGATCGCCGTCGATCAGGACCGTGCGATGCCCGGTGAGGGCAATCAACTGTGCGAAGTTGGCCGCCACCGTCGTCTTTCCTTCCTTGGGAAGGGAGGACACGATGCCAATCACCTTGATCTCGCGGGTCAGGCGCGCAACGTCGATCGACACCTTGATGTTGCGCAACGTCTCGGCAAACCGCGAGAATGGATGGTCGACGACGTAGCGGGACAGATCGGGTGGACTGGTCTTCGCAGACGTGGAAAGCAACGCGCCGGTCTTCATCGGCGGACGAATGTCGGGCAGGACACCGAGGCACTTCACGCCGAGCTCGTCCTCGACCTCGCCGGGGGTCCGCAACACGTCGCTGAGCAGTTCGCGGGCAAAGGCGGCGCCGAAGCCGAGGCAGAGGCCGCCCACCAGGCCTCCCACCAGCGCCAGGACCGTGCGCGGTGAACTCTTGCGATCCGGCTTGGTGGCGGTGCTGATGAGGCGCGCCTCGCTGAGCGGAAAGCTCTGGTTCTGCGTGGCGCTCTGCAGCTTCTCGAGGAAGTTGTTGTAGAGGTTGCGGTAGGTGTCGGCGGCGCTTTCGAGATCGCGCAGCTTGACTGCAGCCTGGCCGGTATCGCCGGCCTGGGCGACGAGTTCCTTTACGTTCTTCTCGAGCGAGGCTTCTCGGCTCTTTGCGATCTCATAGTCGCTGCGATAGGCGTCGCCGATCCGATGCAACTCGTCGGCGATGTTCTTGCGCAGCTCCTCCATCTTGTTGGCCAGATTGACCGCAGCAAGATGTTGCTTGCCATAGCGCCGGGACCAGTCGGCATACTGGGCCTGGAGGTCCAGATATTGCGCGCGCAGGCGGGTGATGACCGAGTTGTTGAGAGCATCGGTCACCGTCGATTGTGCGACGTCCTGGTCCGAAATCGCGGTGATCCGGTCGAGCCGGGCCTTGGCTTCGGCCGTCGACGCCCGCGCTTGAACCAGCTGGGTGTTGAGGTCCGACAATTGCTGTTCGGACATCAGGCCGCGGCTGGTTCCGACGATGTTGTTTTCGGCCTTGAAGGTCTGCACGGCACGGTCGCTGGCGGTTGCCTGCTCGCTCAGCTCAATGCTGCGCTGCTGAAGCCATTCGGTTGCCCGCTTGGTGGACTGATATTTGGCTTCCAGGGCGCCGACAAGGTAGGCGCTGGCGACGGCGTTGACGATCTTGGCGGCCTTGTCAGGGCTTCGCGAGCGATAGTTCAGCGACAAGACATAGGTCGTCAGGACGCGCTCCGTCCTGAGGTTCTTCTGAACCTGCTCGACCACGGCGTGCTCCAGTCGCTCCTGCGACGCCGGTTCTCCGGTGCCGAACAACGACATGAACTTGCCGAGGACGATCGAAAGCAGACCCGGATTGGAGCCATTGAACTCCGGATCGTCCGTCAGCTTCAGGCGACGGACCACCGAGAGGATCAGGTCGTCCGAGTTGATGACCTCAACCTGGCTGTCGACGTATCCGGTATCGATGAGGGCGCTGTTGGCGTTGCTGTCCTTGTCCAGCACCTGCGCCTGACGGGTATCCATCATGATGCGGGCATTCGCCGTGTACATGGGTTGCGCCATGATCAGATAGACGATCACCAGCGCCAGCGAAGCGCCGGTGCACACCGCGATGATCGGCCACTGCCGGCGCAGGACGTCGGCCACGCGCTCGAAGCTGAGGACCGCTCCGCCGAATTCGATCCCGAATCTGTGGCCCGACGGGAAATGCTCTCTAGGCTGATACATTTGCTAATTCGCTGCCTTTTGACGATCGCTGATCAATTCGGAAGGGGGACGGGTTTGAACGGGTTGGCCAGCTTGGTCTTCCACTCGCCTTCGAGCAGCGCCCCGCCTCGGGGCGGTTGCGCACGGCCCTTGTCTTGCGATTGGGCCTGGGCGCCGGAGGCGTCCTCTCCGGCGGCGGAATAACCTGCTTGCACGTTGAGATCGCCGATCCGCTGCGTGAAATCCCTGATCTTGCGCGCAGCCTCCGGCTTCGTCGACGTGCACCGCCCTTCGGCGATCCTCAACGCGGCGCCAATGGCTGAACGGTCGGTTGAAGTCGACGCCGAGATGAGGGTCTGCACGGACGGCAACACCGACGGGTTCGTGGCGATAAAGGTGGCGAGCCGATATCTCAGCTTCTCCTTGTCGTTGCGCAGCTGCTCCAGAAGCGAGGAGGGCGATTTTACGAACGTGTCGAGTTGGAGCTGCGAGGCACGATCCTTAAATTCGACGCACTGGGCGCGGCAAGCATCGATGCTCGACACCATCAAGGCAAAACCTGCCAAGACGATCGTTAGCCATCGCGATCTCGCAAGACGACGTGTCAGTCCGCAACCCATCTGTGTCCCTTCCTCCCTGTTGCAATAGGAGAACACGCGAAACTTGGCAGGCAACTGTGTCAATTTTTGTGCGGCGCAAAAGATGGGTGCGTGTGCTCGACGACAACGCGTGCCTTGCCCGTTTCCCGATCGGTTGCAAAAGGAAGATATGCAATGCCTGCGAGATCGGCACGCTCACGCCCAGGAATGTTGCAAACTGAAAACATATGAGGCGTTGCACGTCGAAATGTAGCGAGCATGCGTCGCAAAACCGACACAAGTCGTCACGCGAGTCATTGTTCCCGCCTGCGAGAAGATATCAGCGAGATATACGCGCATCGTGAATGCGGAGAGATCAATGTCCTTGCGGTCGTCATGATCGCAACAGCGCCGAATTTCGCGCACACTTTGCACGCAAATACTCGCAATCATCACGTCCGAATTGATTTGCGCGTCGACGCATTTCGATCTCAAGCAAAAAGTGGCGTGAACTTGGCGCTCGCATGTCCGAATGATCTGCGAGCGTTGAAATTATCGTCGACCCTCATGCGTCGAATGCGAGTCCGCGATCGCAGAGATTGAATGCGCGCGAGACCTGATACACACTGCTGCGGTGCAATAGCTACGGAATGTTGATGTGACGGAGATGGTTCATCGTGAGAAGGCGCATGTCCTGCCGCTCGACAGCATCCGGGGGATCGCCGCGACGTCGGTGGTGATTCACCATCTCCTGCTGATGCCGACTTTCCTCGCGGCGTTCCCGCACAATGCGTGGATCAACTGCGCGTTCTTCAGGAGTTCCTGGCTGCTGGTGGATCTTTTCTTCGTTCTCAGCGGGATCGTTATGTCGCTCAGTTACGTCGAGAGCGACTTCGGGCGCTTCTCGCTGCGCGAGTTCATGGTGCGGCGCCTGGCGCGGGTCTATCCGCTGCACATCGTCATGCTGATGGCAAATCTTCTGTTTCGCCTCCTGAGGATCGGCCTGGTCATGGCCGGTGTCGTGGTGGCCGCGCCGGCGGCGTTCGAAGTGAACAATGCCTATTCCTTCGGTCTCAACGTCCTGCTGCTGCATTCGATGGGGTTCATCGATTATCTCAGCTGGAATGCGCCGAGCTGGAGCATCAGCGTCGAGTTCTACACATATCTGGTGTTTGGCCTGATCGTGCTGCTGGCCCAGCGCATGCGTTCGCTGTTGTGGTTCTACGTTCTCTGTGGACTGCTCGCGGTGGGAAGCCTGGTCGTGATCATTTTCGTGCTCGACAAGAGGAGCCTCGGGCTCCAAACCGACTTCGGCATCCTGCGCTGCTTCGTGAGCTTCTTTCTGGGCGTGCTGACGGTGAGGATCGTCGATCGCCTGCCCGGCAGGCCGAGCCAGTGGGTGCAGGGAGCGCTGCAATTCGCCGCCATGATCGCGAGCATCGCCCTGGTGTCCCTGGCGGAGACCAATCCCGCGGCAACTTTCCTCGCGCCGGTGACGTTTGCGGTCTTCCTCGGCAGTTTGATGGCCTTTCCGGATGCGCTGTTGGTGCCGCGGATGCTGGTGGCCGGGCCGCTGGTCTGGCTCGGGAAGCGGTCCTACTCCATCTACATGGTGCACGCGCTCGTGGTGCTGCTCGCCGAATATTTCGTGCGGGCCGTGGGGGCGGGGCGGATCGCCGCGCTGGATTCGGTCTGGGCGGGCCTGCCGGCGACGCTGAATCTCGTCGTCTCGTTGGCCGCCGTGCTGGTGGTCTCGCACTTCACTTATCTCTACGTCGAAATCCCCGGCGGCAAGTTCATGCGAAATGTGCTCGGAAGCCGTCGGGATTTCGCGCGATCCCCCGCGCCATCGGCGCGGCTGACGAACTGAGTCGGGCATGACTATCCTCGCACTGCAACGGCCGCGGCTCATCCTGATCAGCCTCAGCATCGAGGCGATCGCGCTCGGGGTCTATCTGGTCCGCGACGCCTTTGGCGGCGTGATCCGCTATTACACCAGCATCTATCACATGGATGCGCTCTGGTATCTGCCCGATGCCGTCGCGCTCGCGTGCCTGATCCAGTTCATCGTGCATTGCATCTTGCGCAATCGCAGCACCCTGGCCCTGTTGGTGTTGGTCCAGATCATGCTGTCGCTCGTGCTTGGCTACTTCATGCTGGGAACGGCAAACGCGGCGATCTCGTCTTTCAAGATGATGCTGCCGGTGTTCGTCGGCTTCTGCTTCTGTGATTCGAGTCTCGGCTCGTACAAGAAGCTTCTGGCGGTCATCGCCGTGACCTTCTACCTCTCGGTCATCGGGGTGCTGCTGACCAAATTCTACCTCATGCCCTGGGTCGGGTATAAATATGAGTCCTTTGGCGCGGTTCGGGAGGCGGGCCGGCTGTGGTGGGCCTATGGCGGCGACGACCAGCGCCTGATGGGCTTTGCGGCCGACAACACCATGGCGGCCTTCTTCATCCTCGTGTCGTTCGCGATCACGTCGATTCGCAAGAGCACGACGTGGTGCCTTCTGTTCGGCTCCCTCGCGGTCTATGTCATCAAGCTGACCACGAGCAAGACGACCATGATCGTCCTCGTGCTCTATCTGCTCCTGCTCGTGTTCGTGCGTATGCTGCCGGAGAAGTCGCGCTTTCCCGCAATCAGGGGCATCGCGCAGTGGTCCTTTGCCGCGATCTTCGTTCCGTTCTTCATGATCGTGGTCGCATCGGGTACCGCGGCGGTGCCGCACTCGACCCTGTTCAGCATCGTCGATCGCATCAACAACAGCTGGCAGTTGCCGTTCGTCTACATGAACCAGCTCATGCCGATCGGTCTGGTGACGGGCTGCGGCGCGGGCTGCTTCAACTATCCGCAGAAGCTGTTTTCGCCGCTCGCGCACTTCTGGGTGCCCGTCGACAACTTCTACATCGGGACTTACCTGATGTTCGGTCTGCCGTTCGTCGCCTTCATGGTGATGGTGTTCAGGGCGACGTTCGGCGCGACCGACGTGTACAAGCTGACGCTGATCTTCGTCGTCAACCTGTTCACGATCACGGTGTTGAACTACGGCCCGGCGTCCGGCCTCCTGATCATCGCATTGAGCTTCAGCGAAGTGTTTTCGCGCCGCGCGGCCTCCGCACGGGCGGGCGACGCCGTGCCGATTGTCATGCGGCCGCCGATGCCGTCATTGGAAGGCTTCCGCCCGGATATACCGGCGGCGAGCGGAAGCAGGTGAGAACGAATGATGCATAAACGGCTCGCATTCATCGACACGCTGCGCGGCATTGCCGTGTTGTCGGTCCTGGTTCAGCATGTCTTCGAGATCATCGTCGAGAAGCACCCGACGGGTGCGTTTTATTGGCCGATCCACGATTTGTTCGGCTATTACATGAACTTTGGCCGGTTCGGCGTGGTGTTGTTCTTCTTCGTCAGCGGCTTCGTCATTCCGTTCAGCTTCCCGGACAGCGCCACGCCCGTGCGGGATTTTTCGATCAGTCGCTTCTTCCGGCTCTACCCGGCCTACTGGACCTCGCTCGTCGTCGGGCTCGTGACGATGCAGCTGCTGGATTCGAAGATCTATCCGCTGGGGCAGATCGGCGCGAACGTGACGATGTTGCAGACCTTCGTGAACGTCCCGAACCTCTGGGTGTTCTATTGGACGCTGGCGATCGAGCTGCTGTTCTATGCCGGGTGCACCATCCTCTTTGCGATGGGGCTGTTGAACCGGCGCTTCACGGCGGTGACGATCGTCGTTGCGGCCGCGCTGGTCGGAACCACCGCTGCGCTCCTGGTGGAAAACAGGGCCGTCTCCTCGGTGATGGAGGTCGGCCTGAACCTGTCGGCGATGTTCCTGGGCAAGATCATCCGCGACACCATCATCGGCGGAAAGCTGCGATGGTCCCACGTGGCGGTCTGCACACTCCTGTATGCGATCTTCGCCATCACCCTGGCCGACAGGCGGTTCGGAGGCGTGTACCACGAGAATTTCTTCTACAGCTATTCGATCGCAGCGGCCTATGTTTGCGCGGCGCTCGTCTTCATCGGCTTTGCCGTGTTCGGCGAGAGAATGGCGTGGCGCCCGATGGCGTTCGTCGGCGTGATCAGCTATTCGGTCTACCTGATGTCGCCGTTCGTGATCGTCTTCATCCATCGCCTCCTCTGGTTCGGCGACGGGCCGCTCGGATGGTCGATCTTCCTGACCCTGATCTTGGCGTTGTCGATCCTCGTCAGCTGGATGACGTTTACATTCGTCGAGAAGCCCAGCATCGCCTTCGGACAAAGGTTCCGCTCGGCACGGAGAAAGAAGGTCGTTCTCGAGCCTGCCCTCAGTACCCAGGGTGCTGCGGAATGAGTAAAGCGCTGCACCAGCCGGGCGCCGCCTACGACGGATCGTTCGTTCCCTCGGTCCAGGGGCTTCGGGGGATTGCCGCGCTGAGTGTGCTGATGGATCATTTCTACGACATGCCGAAGGGTGGCATGTACGACATCCCGGATCCCGGCTTCCTGCCGCCGCTCTGGCTCTGGCTGCAATCGGTGATCAATGTCGGCGGGCATGGCGTCGAGCTGTTCTTCATGATCAGCGGCTTCCTGATCCCGGCGAGCCTGGTGCGGCACGGCTCGCTGCCGCGGTTCTTTTTCGACCGCGTCCTGCGCATCATGCCGGTGTTCGTCGTCCTGCATCTTGCGCTGTTCGCGATCGGTCCGATCGTCGGCTACAAGTTCTTCCGTGGCATCGACCTGACCAGCTATCTCGGGATCTTCGCGGCCAATCTGTTCTTCGTGCAGGACGCGCTTGGCTTGCCCATTGCCCAGCAGAACGCCTGGACACTGACCTATGAGTGGGCGTTCTACATCTGGTTCGCAGCGACGTTTTCGATGCTGCGCATCGGAGGCAGGATGCTGGCTGCGCCCCTGATCCTGCTGGGTATCGCGTGCCTGCTGCATTGGCCGATCACGGCCTTCTTCTGCATCGGCATGCTATTCAGCGCCACCGGCTTTCGGATCCCGATTCCGGGGCGTCTCGGCCTGGTTGCGGGCTTGGCTTGCGGAGCCGCCATGTATGCGAGCCTGGTGCTGTTTCACCCGTTCGTGGGGCTTCTTCCCGGATTCCTGCTGTTCAGCATGGTGCTTGCCCCGGAGTCGGGCCTCGGCAGGGCTCTGAGCGCCCCGGCCCTGCAATATGTCGGCAAGATCAGCTACAGCCTCTATCTCGTGCATCCCTTCGTGCTCTTCCCGTTGCAGGTGATCGGCCTGAAGCTGGTCGCCGCCGGCGTCGATCGCTGGCTGCTGTGGGCCGCCTTCATCGGGCTCGGGCTGGTGATGTCATTGGTCGCAAGCGCGATCAGTTATGAGCTGATCGAGGTCAGGCTGAGGCGCCTGCTGGACGGCGCGATCCGCGGCATGTTCTTTCGACCGCTGAAGGTCGGGCAATCGGTTTGAGCGACCGCGTGCCCGTCGCAGTCAGCTCACGGTACGGCCGGCGAGCTTGTGATAGGACCCCAGCAGCTGTTCGGCGATGCGATCCCAGTTCAGGAGGCCGGCCGCGGTCTGCCGTGCGCCATCCGTCAATGTCGCGGCAAGCGGCTTCGAGGTCAGCACGCGTTCGAGTGCATCGGCCAATGCAGTGGCATCCCCTGGAGGAACCAGCAGCCCATTGACGCCGTCGGTGACGACGTCGGGAATACCACCGGTGGCGCTGGCAACGACGGGACGAGAATTGCCGTAAGCGGAGGCAAGCACGCCGCTCTGCGTTGCATCCTTGTAGGGCAAGGCGACCACGGTGGCGGATTGAAACAGCTGTCCGGTGTCCGCAGGCGAAATGTAGGCGTTGATGGTCTTGACCGTCGGCATCGATTCCATCCGCGCGCCGAGCCGTGTCATCTCGGGGCCGCGACCGGCGACGATTGCCTCATGCGCCACACCACGCTTGGCCAACATGTCGATCGCATCGATAAAGACGTCGAGGCCCTTGTAGGCCCACATCCGCCCAAAAAACAGGATGCGTGCAGCCTCGGGCGCGGTGACCGCACCTCGGGCCGGTGGAACCATGAGCACGCCGTGCATGCTGGAGACCGTTCCGCCCTCGAAGTCGGGCGAGGCGCGACGAAAATCGGCAATACAGCTTTCGCCATGCGTGGTGACGATCGACGCGGCGGCACGCATGCGCCCGCGCCATGCGTCCTCGCGCGGCGAGGTGCCGGAGCCGCCTTCCGAATGCGGGATAGCATCGTGAACTGTCAGCACCAGGGGAATGCCGAGTGGTCGAAGGAACTGAATCAGCTTGGACGTGTAGATCTCCGGAACTTCGTGACAATGAACGACGTCCGGACGAAACGAAATTATGTCGAAGAAAGAGGCCGGGATGCCGATCACGCCGCCGCGGCGCAGGCTCAAATCGCGAACCCGGGTCTCGAAGGGAGCCGCCACGGCGATGTCGGCCAGTTCCCATTGCTGGTTGGCGTCCTTGCGGTTGAGCACAAGCCTGACGTCGCAATGGTGAGCCAATCCCGAAGCGAGCCGATAGGAATATTCCGCAAAATGCGGGGCGTAAATCGCCACGCGCAAGCGTTTGGAGCTACGGAGAGAACGCGGGGCCGGCGAATTCATCAAGGCATCCATTTTGCATCACATCGCAGAGAGCGATTGGAGTGTAGTCCACGATTTGAACTCACTTCCACTCTAAATCGGAATCGTGGTGGCGCTCATCTGATTGCCATCACTCCGTCGTATTGTAGCGAGCAATCAGTCGCCGTTGTGAGCGGCGACAAGCGGTGGCATGTCATCATCATTGCCGCGTCGTCTGGATCGGAATTGGGTCGAATTGTTGATGAACGTCACTCGAGGCAGGCAACATCAGGTCGTGGTGGCGCTGTTTTGGTCGCTCGCGCAGAATTGGGGCGGCCGCGCATTGTCGTTCGTGCTGTTCCTGGTATTGGCGCGGCTGCTCGATCCCGCGGATTTCGGACTTGCGGCGCTGGTCGCCTTCATCCTGCTGCTTTTGAGCTCCATCGCGGAATTCGGCTTCGGTGATGCGTTGATCCAGCGGCGGACGCTCGAGCCCGCCGATGTGACGCTGCCGTTCTTCTGCTCGTTTGCAGCCTCAGTGCTCCTGGCCGTTCTGATCGCATTGCTCGCGACACATATCGAGCGTTGGTTCGACGTGAAGGGGCTCGCGCCCCTGCTGACCGCCGCCAGTCTCTCGCTTCCGATCGGCACCGCGACCCTGTTCCAGGAGGCGCTCTACAAGCGCCAGATGGATTTTCGGGTGCTCGCGGTCAGGACCATGGTGGCGACAGCCATCTCCGGCGTCGTGGGGATCGCCTGTGCTTATGCCGGGTTTGGCGCCCTCAGCCTCGTGATCCAGGTGGTCGTGCAGAGCGCGATCAGCGGCTTGTGGCTCTGGAGCCAGCCGCGATGGCTGCCGATGCGCGGCTACGATCTGAAGAGCTTTCGCGAGCTCTCCGGCTACAGCATCCACGTCATGCTGAACAGGCTGCTGGACTTCGCCATCGTTCGGACGATCGACATGATCATCCTGTCGCTCTATGGCGTCGCGGCGCTCGGCATCTACACGGTCGGCGCGAGGGTCTACATCATCCTGATGCAGTTGCTCACCCAGGCGGTCATGGATGTGGCGCTGAGCGCTTTGTCCAAGATCGCGCACGAGCGGGATCGCATCGCAGGCGCTTATCTGCGCAGCGTCAGTCTCGGCGCGCTGATCGGATCTCCGGTCTTCGTGCTGCTCGCGGCGATCGCGCCGGAATTCTCGCTGCTGCTGTTTGGCGCAAAGTGGGGTGGCAGCGAGGCGGTGATGCGGCCGCTGATGTTGATTGGCGCAGTCCAGACGGTGCAGTTCGTCAACAGCGCCTATTTTGGTGCTCTGGGCAAACCGAACTACGTCTTTCTGCTCAACATCCTGAAATTCTGTACGGTCGTGCCGGCAATGTTCCTGCTTCCCTCGCGCGACATTGGTCAACTGGCCACGATCTTCGCATTCTCGCAGCTCGTGGTGACCCCCGTCACGTTTGCGCTGGCGCTTCGGCTGCTGGGCTTGAGCTGGAGCCAGTTTCTGCGTCCCATTGCGGGCTGCCTTTGTGCCATCGTTCTGGCTTACGGCGCGGTCGTGCTGTGCCGGGAGGCGACGCCGGGCATGAATCCCTATTTGCGGATTGGACTGCTGGCATCCTGTTTTGGCGCGACCTATTTGACGGGCATTCTGCTGTTCTGGCGGAAGCAGCTCCTTTCCCTGATTGATTTCGTCGTGAAGCGCGGTGCGACCGCTTGATGAAGACGCGGAGGATGTCGTGAAGCAATTGATCCCGGTGCCCGTACGCAGGCAGCTCCGAGGCTGGCTCAACAGCGCGAAGAATACGCCGTTGGCACTCGATCTGCTCGAGCTGCGCAGGTGGCAGATCGCCCGGAGAGACGTCGGCGTCAACGTCGCGCCCCGCAACGATCCGCGCCGGCTCGTCGTGCTGCCCTCCGATCCCTGGAGCGTTCGTCAATCGCGCGGCGATGAGGCGATGATCGAAGCGGCCACCGGGGAGGTGAAGCGGACCTATCCGAACCTCGAGGTCTACATCGTCACCGCTACCGCAGCGGCCAGTGCGGACGTGCGCGCGATGGGTTTCAAGCCGCTCGAACTCTGGCGACAGCCGTTCTCATACGAGACGGTCGCGCAGGAGCTGTCGCTCACCAGGCCGGATTTCGGGCTGGTTTTGGGGGCCGACGTGCTCGATGGCTACTATTCTCCGGTGGATGCCGCGCGCATGCTGCTCGTGGCCGATCTGATGGCTGCGTTCGGCGCCAAGGTCAGCGTGCTCGGCTTCAGTTTCAATTCCCGGCCGGCGAAGGCGCTACGCGAGGTGTTCCGACTGCTTGACCCGGGCGTGGTCCTGAATCTGCGTGATGCGATATCTCTTCAGCGTTTCGACGATTTTGCACGGAAACGCGCCCATCTGGTCGCTGACGCGGCGTTCATGCTGACGCCGCGGGCGGATACGGCCGCAGTGAAGCAGATCGCGGCCACGATCGCGCGACAACGCGAGCAGGGTCGCAAGGTCTTCGTCTTCAACATTCATCCGATGCTGTTCAAGAAGCCGGAGCCGGCCAAGATGCGGCAAATGATAGAGCTCGCGGCCGGTGCCATGGAGCGGCTGTCTCGCGAGCACAATGCAAGCTGGCTGTTGCTCGCGCATGACTACCGCCCTGAGATCGCCGACGACAACTGCCTTCGGCCGCTGGTTGACCGCCTGAAGCCCACGCTCGGCGATCACGTGCATCACGTCGATCAGGCGCTATCGGCGGGCGAGATCAAGGCCGTTGTCGGTCTGGTCGACGGCGTGATCACCGGCCGCATGCATCTGGCGATTGCGGCGCTGGGGCAGGGAACGCCTGTCGCAGCGATTACATATCAGGACAAGTTCCAGGGCCTGTTCGCGCACTTTGGCGTCAGCGAATCGCTGCTGCTGTCGCCGGCCCAGTTCCTGGTCGACGACAGCTTTGAGAAGTTTGCGCTGCAGTTCCTTGGCACACACGAAGCCGTCGGCGAGAAGGTACGTCAGATGCTGCCTGATGTCATGGAGCTGTCCCGCGCCAACATCGCACCGCTGCTGGGCGAGAGCGCGATGCGGGCGGCGCAGGAGGCCGGCGGCAAGGTCGCCTGAGCGCCCTCTGTCGCCGGCAGGCGTCAGTTGACCGCCCGCTCGGTGTTGTCAAAGCGCACGGAGGTGTCGGCTGCGGTCACCTTGCGCGAGGAGGTGACACCGATGTCGGCCCAGCGGTTGATGAAGCGCCGCGCCGGATTTTCGAAATAGGCGTAGGTGCGGTCTGCGATGACGGTCAGGACCGCACAGCATGCCAGGGCGAAGAGGCCGAACTGATCAGGACGCAGTCCGAGCCAGGTCCACAGCGGCTTGAACACGGCAATGAGGACGGCATCGTGCAGCATGTAGATCGCATATGAGGTGTTGCCGAGCCGTCCAAGCAGGCGGGCGCCCGGAAACTCCTTGAAGGCGCTTTCTCCGACCGCAGTGAGCAGGATGGCACAGGAGAACAGCACAATGGCCAGATCCGGCTTGGCGAAGACGTTGAGGACGAGCACGGAGAGGCCGAACGTGCCGATGCCGGCGAAGATCATCCGCTTGTGCCGATAGGGATGCGACATCCGGAATAGTATGGCGAGCAGGATACCGTTCAGGAAGCTCGGCAGTGCGCGGAGCATCCCGTAATCGAAATTGGCGCCATACATCTGCGACCGTTCCTGCCAGATCGGCAGATGGCCGTGGGCAAGGACCAGATAGAGCGCGGCCACGATCGCGCCGAGCACGATCGGTTGCACCTTGCGGGCAAGCAGCATCAGCAGCGGAAAGATCAGATAGCAGAAGAACTCCGCGCTGATCGACCAGGACGGCGAATTGAAGCTGAGATGGTCGGTGACGCCCCAGGCCTGGAGCAGCAGAAGATTGTACAGGAAGTCCAGTGGGGTCGAGCGGGCCGTGCGCTCCAGGCCGACGCCGATGAGCACCACGAAAATGAGCAAGCTCAGCAGGTGCAGCGGATAGATTCGCGCAATACGCCGGATCATGAACCGGGAATAGGCCACCACCCCACGTGCGTCGGACGGGTAGGAATAGGAGATCACGAAGCCGGACAGGATGAAGAACATGTCCACGAACAGGCCGTAGGACCCGTTCCACGCCGGCGAAATGCCCGTGTCGATCAGCTTCAGGTGGAAGATGAAGACCCCGAGCGCAGCGACGAAGCGGTAGAAGTCGAGAACGACAAAACGTCTTGCTTCACTGACTTCCATCGGGCCTCGGTATCCTTGCGCGGTTCGTCTCACTTCTAGGGACGAATTGTGACGCAAGTTCGCTGGGGAGCGGCGGAGGTGGCGTGATCGCGGATCGGTCAGCCTCGAGTTCCTCGAGATCATCTTGCCAGGGAAGTGAACGTCTTCATCGGTGCAAACTCTGCCTCTTGATGAGGCAGGCGCCTGATGAGCGGGCCGGGACCTTGGCTGGTCCCGGCCCGTGTCAACATTGATGCTTCGTCAGTGCGCCGTGCTCAGACGAACAAGAAATCGTGGCTCGTCAGGCTGCTGACATAGACGTTCTTCAGCAGGATCGAATCATTGGCCGAGAACGTGATCAGCGCATTCGTGCCGGACTGCGTGATCTGCAGGTGACTGTAGTCAGCGGCCAGGAGCTTCGAGATCTGGACCACGTCGTGGGTTGTGCCGTCACCGGCCTGGAAGTTGAGGATTTGGTCCTGGCCATGATCATAGGCGACCGTGGTCGAGTTTGGCGCGGCCGAGAACACGTCATTGCCGGCCCCGCCCTGGATCGTCACGCCGCCGGCGACAGCCGTGACATTGTGCGTGCCGTCGGCCTTGGTCTGATCGAAGAATTGCAGCGCGCTGGCGGAGTTGTAGTTCTCGTGCTGCGTCGTCTCGATCTGTCCGTTGAAGTTGAACAGGAAGACGTCCTTCGAGCCGTCGGTGTTGTTGGCGATCTCCTGGGTCTTGGTGCCGGCGCTGTTGTAGATGTCGGTCAGCTTGCTGCCGTCGTCATGGATGACCTGGGTATAGTCCAGGGTGCCGTCGGCGTGCGTCCGGGTGAGCTCGACCATCTTGCCCGAGGCATCGAGGTGCTGATGCTGGGTCGTATAGGACTGCCCGGTGATGTTGTAGTTCCAGTTGTCGGATGTGCCGTCGGCGTTCTTGATGTAGGCAGCGCTCTTCACGCCGCCGGTATAGACGGTCGTGGAGTTGTAACCGTCGCTCTTGCTCGTGACCTCGCTGGTGATGACGCCGTTGGCGTCGTACCAGTCGGAGGTCTTGGTGCCGTCGGCGCTCTGCACCAGCGTGAAGGCCAGGCTGTTGTCCGCGTGGGTGCGAACGATATCGGTGAGGAAGCCGGTCGAATCGTAGCTGTCGTGCTCGTTCGTGTAGTTCTGGCCGACGACGTTGAACTGAAAGACGTCCTTCGACCCGTCAGCGTGGTAATCGGTTTCCGTTTTCTTGACCCCTGATGCATCGTAGTTGGTGACCACGCTGCTGCCGTCGCCATTGATGACCTGGGTATAGTCGAGCGAGTTGTCGGCATGCCAGCGGGTTACCTCGGTCGTCTGGCCGAATGGATCGAGGTGCTGGTACTGCGTGGTATAGCTCTGCCCGGTGATGTTGTAGCTGTAATTGTCGTGACTCATGTCAGCGTTGGTGATGTAAGCCGCGGTCTTCACGCCATTGGTGTACACCGTGGTCGAGTTGTAACCGCTCGGCTTCTGGACAACCTCGCTGGTGAGCACGCCGCTGGCGTCGTACCAGTCTGTGGTCTTGGCCCCATCGGCGCTCTGCACCAGCTTGAACGCCATGCTGCCGTCGGCGTGCTTGCGAATCAGCGTGGTGAGGAAGCCGGTCGCATCGTAGATGTCGTGTTCGGTCGTGTAGGTCTGGCCGGTGATGTTGAAGAGGAAAACGTCCTTGCTGCCATCGGCGTGATAGTCGGTTTCCTTGGTGCGCGTTCCCGCGGTATCATAATTGGTGACGACGCTGCTGCCGTCGCCGTTGATCACCTGGGTATAGTCGAGCGTGCCGTCGGCATGCTTTCGGGTGACGGCGGTGACCTTGCCGGACGGATCGACGTGCTGGATCAGCGTGGCGTAGCTCTGGCCGGTGATGCCGTAGGCATAATTGTCCTGGCTGCCGTCGGCGTTCTTGACATAGGCGTTGGTCTTGACCCCGTTGCTGTAGAGCGTAGTCGAGGAGAAGCCGTCGGCCTTCTGGATCACCTCGCTGGTGAGGCTGCCGGCGGCATTGTACCAATCGGTCGTCTTGGTGCCGTCGGTCGTCTGAGTGAGCTTGAAGGCGAGGCTGCCGTCGGTGTGCAGGCGGGTCAGGCTGGTGAGAAAGCCGGTGGTGCTGTAAACGTCGTGCTCGGTCGCGTAGTTCTGGCCCGTGATGTTGTAGGTCCAGACATCCTTGCTGTGGTCGGCATGATAGGCGGTCTCGACCATCTTGACGCCGGTGGCGCTATAGGTGGTGATCACGCTGCTGCCGTCGACGTTGTAGACCTGCGTCGATTCCAGCGAGCCGTCGGCATGGCTGCGGGTCACCGAGGTGACCTTTCCCGAGGCGTCGAGATGCTGCACCTGGGTGGTGAAGCTCTTGCCCGTGATGCCGTAGGTGTAGTTGTCCTGCGAGCCATCGGCATTCTTGACGTAGGCGGCCGTCTTCACGCCGCTCGTGTAGAGCGTCGTGGAGTAATAGCCGTCGGACTTCTGGACGACTTCGCTTAGAAGGGTTCCGGCCGTGTTGTAGGTGTCGGTGGTCCTGGTTGCGTCGGTGCCGACATGGACGAATTTCGTCTTCACGCCGCCGGTGTAGCTGATCAGGTCCTTGGACCCATCGGTGTAGGCGACGGTGGTCGAGGTCGGCTGTCCGCTCGCATTCAGGCCAGTGTCCGACTTCGACACAAGCGTTCCGCTGGCGTTATAAGTCTTGGTGTTGCTCCAGGTCGCGGCCGAGTTCGTCACCGAGAACGAGTATCCGCCCTGGATCTTGGAGAGGGCGCTGCCGTAATGGGCGATCATGTAGTCCATGGTCGCCTTCGAGGCGACCGGCAGGACGTGGGAGTCGGTCAGCGTGATGGTCTTTAGCGCCGTCGAGTCGCTGAGGTCGGACAGTTGGGGCACGATCTCGGCAGCGGTGCCGCTGACACTGGTCCTCGTGTCCGGCGGAGTCGTGGTGGTCGGAGGCGCGTCGATCTCGATGATCAGCGGGTGATCGCTGACCGGGATCGTGATCGTGCTGACGTCGGTATAGCTGGCGATCGCCGTGGTTCCCGTCAGGGTGTCGTACACTTTCACCGAATGATGCACCCCGCCGAGGTTTACCGTGACGGTCTCGGTCGGATTGGAAATCTCGGTGTCGTTGGCGTCCTTCCAGAGCTTCGGCTCCGCCCAGACGACGAGCTCGTAAGCGCCGTTGCTCTTGCCGAGCACCATGCTGTTGCCTGTGGCCGGCATGTTGCTCAGGGTGTAGTTCAACGGATCAGTCGGCTGCAGGCCGCCCTTGCCGTCGTCGGCCAGAATGGTCGTCAGGTTGTGAATGGCGGTGGCGGCGAGCTTCGGCGTCCCGTCGGAATTGAACAGCCCGAAATTGGCCTCGGGATTGGTATTGCCGGCGGAGGAGTCGCGGTCGAACAGCTCGTAGAGATAAGTCGCGCTCACGCCGGCCTTGTAGGCGTCGACCAGGGTGTTCAGGATTGATTTGGCCTGCACCGTCTCGTTGACGCCGAGATATTGGGTGTTGGCTTGCGTGGTGTAGCCGGTCTCGGTGATGACGACCGGCTTGCCTGGTGCCGCGGTCATCACGGCGCTCAGGGTTTCCGCAATGGAGCTGCTGGTTGTCAGGCTGGTGCTGACATAGGCATGGGCGTTGGCGTAGTCGACCGAGCCCGACATGTTGCCGAGCTGGCTGTAGCCCTGCGGATCGTTGTAGGCCAGTGACAGATTATAGACGGGGATGCTGCCGAGCGCGGCGTTGGCGTTGACGGCCTGATAGAGCGCGCTCTGGAACTGAGCCGCGGCGGTAAGGCTCGAACTGCCGTGGTAGCTGAAGGGCTGGTGATTGGCCTCGTTGAGCCCTTCGATGGCGCTGATGCTGCCCGGGTGGCTCGTGGCGAACTTCTGGAGCGAGGCGATGTAGTTCTGCAGCCCGGTTGTGCCGGTCTGGGGCAGCGCGGACGACACCAGGAAGTCGAATTTGTAGCCGGCAGCGGCCAGACCCTCGACGACGGGTTGCGCGGCCGGGCTGGTCCCCATGGCGTCGCGGAGATGGGTGACGCCGAGATACTTGAGGTCATCGGCCATCAGCGCGAGATTGTTGTAGCCGGTCCAGCCGAAGCCGGCGTGCGTGTTGACGCCGATAGAGCTGATGAAGCCGCTGGCGGACAAGATGGTTTGATCGGACATTGCACACTCGATTTCAGCGCGAACGAAATTGCTCGCAGGGATTGCGTTCAAGCTTCTCTGTCGAGTGTGAATTTCAGATAAAAATGGAAGCTACAAATCGCGAGCGAAACGAGGTTCCTTGTCCAGGAACAGACGCGCTCGGTTGCAGCAGAATATGAATGCGATGCCGGTTCAGCATGGCGTCAGGAAGGCGCTTTCAAGATTTTCGCGAATTGCGCTGCTGAATGTATGCGCAGGCTGCGCGATTTGGATTTCATATGACAGATTTTGAACGAGTGATCGGCGCGCTCGCGGTGCGCGAGGTCGTCAAAGAGCAGCAAGACATTTTCTCGCTGTCCCTCGTTCGAGGTATCTTCGTCTCATTCCCTCGTGCAGCCCGCGCTTGCCTGCACGGGAAGTTCGCAGATGCCCTTTCCATGGGCGATCAAATTGATCAATTTACTCGCAATGGTTGTGATTGCTCAGAGATGGTGCAGCGTTCGCTGCTGAAGCAGCCGAAGATGATAAAGGCAGGCGGGTTCCGCATCGGAACCGGATTGGCTTTGCCGACCGCCCTGCGACCAATTATCCGCGGCGGGCCAGCATCAGAAAGTCTCCGCGCCATCCGATGACCGCCGTCGCAACCGCGGCGATGACGATCTTGCCGGCGAGCCATGCCGCGGGCTCCGTCGGTATCGAGCCGAGCGATCCGATCAGGATTGCGGCCACCCCCGCCTGCATGACCAACGGCCAGCGCGGGAACGCCTCAAACCGCAGGGTAGGACCGAGCGCGACCAGTATGGTCGCGAGCGTGGCGAGCGCGGCGCAGTTGACAGCCCCTCGCGGCGACAGGCCGGCCGACACTGCGACCAGGGCGAAGGACACGACGAGGGCGAGCTGGCCGGCCGCGACGACGACGAGCCTGGTCGCCAGCTTCTCGAGGTGGGGAACGACAGCGATCGTCGCCTGCAGATGGGTGTGCAGGAAATAGAAAGCCGCGACCGTCGGCGCCGTCTCCAGAAAGCCATCCAGGCTCGCCTGCGGCACCAGGATACGGGCTGCATCTGGAATGAATCCAATGAGACCACCGAGCAGCACGAGGGTGGTGCAGATCATGAATTCGAACATCCGCCGCGCCGACTGCACCGATTTCGCGCAGCCTCCATGTTCGAAATCGTTGACCAGTTCGGGATAGCTCACGGTATGGATCGCGGCATTGAGGACCCAGAAGGGACGTTGCAGGAGGTCGAGCGCGATCGAAAATCCAGCCCCGGCTCCGGTCGCGCCGAGCCGGCCGAGGACGATGACGCGGAGCAGCACCGGCACCGACAGATGGATGACGGACGCGCCCGCCGCGAGCATGCCGTAGCGGGAGA
Source organism: Bradyrhizobium sp. TM239 (assembly GCF_036247985.1). Lineage (NCBI taxonomy): Bacteria > Pseudomonadati > Pseudomonadota > Alphaproteobacteria > Hyphomicrobiales > Nitrobacteraceae > Bradyrhizobium > Bradyrhizobium sp. TM239. The sequence goes on from NZ_BTIR01000004.1 coordinate 242,818, forward strand.
AGTCCTTCCAGTCGGCCAGGATCGCCTGCAACGAGACGCGCTCCATCGGCGTGCGATAGGCGACCAAGCCGGCGAGAAGGCCGAAGGCGTGACCCGAGGCAATACCGAGCAGCGCCGCTTCGGCCGTTCCCGAGATCATTGCGCCCGCGGCGGCTCCGATCAGGAGGGCGGTGGCCCGCAGCGCAAGCAGAAAGGATGCGATGCCCAGCCGGTCGGACAGGCGGACCGACAGGAAGTAGAGGTCCGTCAAGCCCTGAAGCACGGATATGCCGAGGCCCAACGCGACGATCCCGGTCGGGAGCACGCTGGCCAGAGACGCGCAGCTCCCGACCACGACGAGCGCGGCCGCGCTCGACAGGCCCGCGGCAAACAGCGACCACCTCAGCCGCGCCGCCTCGTTCTCCCTGGCTGCCGCCAGAAACCGCAGTCCGGCCAGTTGCAGCCACTCGAACATCAGGACGCAGAGCAATTGGCTCGAGGCCAGCGCGAGGGAAAAGTTGGTATAGTCGGCGGCGGGCAGCAGATGGCTGATCGCGAAGATCAGGATGATCGCCGCGGCGCTCTGGTAGACATAGCCCGCCATCGCGAGGAGGCGTGTCATCGCGGAATGAGGCGCTCCTTGCCGACGATTGCCGATCCCTGTGGCGCTTCGGTCGTTGCTGCGCGCACGTGCGACATCCGCTGCTCGCGCAATTGCTCATACAGGTTCTTGTATGAAGACAGCACGTCGGAGAATATCCATTTGTTGGTATCGGCGATAAGGCGCCGGCTGATCTCGTCGATCTTGTGCGGATCGGCTGCGATCGCGAGCATGCTCCTGGCCAGCGATTGCGGATCGGCTTCGGTCAGCCAGCCCGTGATGCCGTGCTCGATGACCTCGGGCATGCCGCCGAAGCGCGTTCCCAGCAGCGGCCTGCCCGCCGCCTTGGCATCGGCGACGACCAGCGGACCGGGGTCGTGCCAGATGGATGGCGCGACCACCACGTCGACCTGCTTGTAGAAATCGTCCGGCGCCACGAAGCCCATGAACTCTATTCGCGCATCCGGCGCGAGCATCCTCAGGCGTCGCTGTTCCTCGTCGCTGACCCGGCCGGCGATCATCATGCGGATGCGATCCCGGGGCAGCAGGGTCAGAGCACGCATCAGGTTATCGATGCCCTTTTCCTCCGTGAGGCGGCCGATGAACCCGAACGTCACTTCCGTGGTGCAGGTGGGGCGGGGATAGGGCGCGTGCGGCGGCTCGGTCGAGGCGTTGCGGATCACGGTGCGGATCGGCGTCTCCGAGAACATGCCCATGTCGGTATGAATGGACAGGACGCGCTCGCTCACGCCGACCACGGCGCTGAGCCAATGCGTGGCGCGCCTGCGATGAAAGGTCAGAATTCCGCAGCTCGTGCAGGTGTGCTCGCAGGACCGTCCGTTCTCGAAGCGCGAGCATCGTGGGCAGGTCAGATAATAGTCGTGAAGCGTATGGAGCACGGGGACCCCGAGCTGGGCGGCAACGCGCCAGACCGCGGTGGTGAGACCCGACAGATTGTTGGAATGCAGCACGTCCGGCTTGAAGGCCCGGATGCGTTCCGCGATCAGGGGGGCCTGCATCTGCCAGTCGTCGACCGCATGCCAGATGCTGCGCAATGCGACGTTCTTCTGCTCCGTGAAGGGCAGATACACGTTCCGCACCGGCGCGGAATAGACGTTGATGCCGTCGCAGGTTTCCGGACCCTGCCCGGGCGTGGATGCGGCCCGGATCACTTCCACCTCGTCGCCGCGTTGCACCAGCCCTTCGGCGAAGCGTCGGGCGAAGATCTCCGCGCCGCCGACGATCTTTGGGGCCTGAGGCGTCGGATAAAGCGTGGACGTCAAAAGAACTTTCATCGCGTCAACCTCATGTCTGAAAAAAAATCGCGTCTACCGTGCCGGCCTGATCTCAAGGGCGGGAACGGCACTGTCATTGGCTGCAATCAGGACAGGTGTGCTCGAGACGGGAATCCAGACTCCGGACGCAGGCCTTGCCGCCTGGTCGCACGGCATCGCAAAGCTTGCGCCTTGCGGGTCGCCCTTGAGCCGGATTTCGTAACGTCGGTCCGGGGCTTCGGACCAGACTGCAACTCTGCCGCCGGACGCCGTCGATGCATTGATCGACACGATGCCGCTGGCGAGCTCGCGTCGCTCGGCATTCAGGCTGGAGCGAATGAAGGCCCAGGCCCCCTGGGCCGCGCAGGCAACGGGCTTTGGCGAATTATCGAAACGATAGAGTCCGAAATTATCCTCCAGCTCCGAGGGGTTCTTTCCACTGTCCTTGAGCTCGTAGAGCCACATGCCCTTGAGCCAGCGCGTCGCGGTCGACGCCCACAGGATCAGCTGCGCCGTATTGTCAGCCTGGGCCTGCTCGCTGACGCCGCATTTGTTGGTGGCCGTGGTCCAGCCCGTCTCGGTGACATAGATCGGGAAGTCCGGATTTCCGCTGGCCTGGCCGACGAGGCGGTGAAACGCCGTGAGCCGGTCGATGATCTCGGCCGACGTGCGTTTGCTCGGGCCCATGCAGAAATTATAGAGATGGATCGAAGCGCCGTCCGCATGCTGAAGAATGCCGGTCCGTAGCATCTTCTCCGTCCATGTCCAGCCCGGATCGTCGCCGAGCGCCCCGACCAGGAAAGGCGCATTCGGCGCAACCCGCTTCACCGCCGGCCGTGCGGCCTCGGCGAGCGCCAGATAGTTCTCCGGCGAGTACGCCGGATCCTTCTTTGCCGCCAGATTCCATTCGTTCCAGAGCTCGAAGACCGGATGCTGCGCCACGACCGATTGCGCCGCCGCCGCAGCATAATCGGCGAACCGCTGCCGTGCCTCATCGGTCGTCGGTGGCGAGGAATTCGGAACCAGATGATGACCGAAGGCGAGGATCAGGAGGGGCCGCGCGACGCCGGACCTGACCTGCGCTTCGAGCCTGCCGAGCCTGGGCGTGAAGCCCATCCGGCGTCCTCCCACCTCGAAATCGGACCAGGGAAAATCATCGCGGAAGGCGTTGAGGCCGAGTTGCTTGATCTGCGCGACGTTCTCCGAAGGTACGTATCCGCGCGCGCTCACCGGGCCACCCAGCCCCTGATGGGTGCCGACCCCCAGCAGGAATCGGGCATCGAGCGGCTGCGCCTGCTGTGCGCAGACGGAGACCGGCAGAAGAATGGATGCGATGAAGCCCGCGAGGCGCAAGCTGCCGCGAACCGAGGTGCGTGAGAATATCATCGGCTAGATCATGCTCGCGAGCGCTGCGTTCGCGGTGACACCCAGTCCGGTCCATGACATCGCCATCGCGATCTCCTGCATCTGCGAGGGCAAGCGTGCACGTTTCTCCGTCCAGCCATCAGAAATTCTTGGAGAGGTCGGATTGCAGCCCCGCCTTCGCGTCGATTGGTGTCCGGTCGTCGTGGAGCAGCTCGGCATAGACCTGCTGCAATTGCCCATGCGTCTTCTGAACGTCATAAAACTGCTTGAACCGGTCGTAGCCGCGCTGTCCCAACACCTTGAGATCGAGATCGAGTGCTCGCCGGAAGCCGTCGACGAGCGGCTGGACCGCGACGGGCTCGCAAAGCACGCCGGTCACGCCATCGACGACGATCTCGGGCAATGCTCCGCTGCGGAACGCCAGAATGGGTTTGGCCGCGCGCATCGCTTCCAGGGCAACGAGGCCGAAGGCTTCCCATCGTGACGGGATCACGACGAGGTCGGCGGCCTCAAGCTGGGTCTCGATGGTCGGGCGATCGAGCCAGCCCAGCAGGGACACGTTGGACGGGACGCTCGGGCCCTCGTACTTGTTGACGACGGAGGCGCCGATCATGCGGATCTCCAGCACATCCTCGAGCGAGCGAGCCGCTTCGATCAGGAGATCAAAGCCCTTCTGGCGGTCCAGCCGTCCGATGAACAGCACCTTGACCTTTTTGGACGTCCAGTCGGCCGCGACAGGCTGCGGCGTGCGGCTCTTCGAGATGCCGTTATGGACGAGGGTGAGGCGCTCGGCGGGAATCCCGGCGCGGACGGCTTCGTTGAACTCGTCGCCGGAGATGCAGATGATTCGGTCCGACGTGCGCGCAAGCAGGTTCTCCGCCGCCTTCGTCACGAGATGACTGAGACGGCCGGTCTCGCGTGAAAACGCCCAGCCGTGCGGGCAATAGACGACGCGCGGCCCGTCCGAGCGGGCCGCCAGCGCCGGGCGCAGCACGAGGCCTGCAAACGAGGAATGCAAGTGCACGACATCGGGACGGAAGGCGTCCAGCGCTTGCATGCTTGCGCGCAACATCTGGAACAGCCCGGCAATGCCGCGGCCGGATCGTTCGAACGTTGTAATCTGGTTGTCATTGATCGCCGGAAGATCGCGACGATGATCCGACGGCACGACGTAGTGCACGTTCCCGGTGCCGAAGCTCGCCTGTTGCTGTGGATGCAACTCGTTCAGGTAGCTCGCAATCCCGCCACGGATCGTCTCGGCGATGTGCAGCACTTTCATCGTTTGCCTTCCGTAGGGCGGCGTTGGAGAGCCGGACATCGTGTATCCCTGTTCTGAGTTCGCGAGTGCGAAACACAGTTCCTCGAATACGTAGCGATATTGGGGCAGTGATGTGGTGATGTTGCGCCAAGCTCTTTGCGCGCATGATTGTCATCGGAAGAACGAAGATATTTGGTGGAACCACGCGCCCGTGCGCGAGTTGCAGCCAGTTGCAAATTGTTTGTGCGAAAACCGATGCGCGTGATAAGCGAAGTGCATCGAACTTCAAGCAGCGCTGGCAATTTTTGCTGGTGGTGTGAGATGATCGAGCAACGACTTCGCCGACTTTTGCCACGAAAAGAACGCAACGCGTTCCTGCTGCAGCCTGCGTTCCTGATCGGAGATGGCGCCGATTGCCAATCTTTCGAGCATCAGTTGCTTCAACGATTCGGCATCATTGGCGTCAAAATACGCAGCGGCGTCGGCGCACGTCTCCACGACCGCATCGGCCGTCGAAGCGATGACCGGGCAACCGAAGATCATGGCTTCGAGCGGCGGCACGCCGAAGCCTTCATAGAGCGAGGGAAACACGAACGCTGATGCATGCGCATAGAGGGCGGCGATCTCGCTGTCCGTCAGACGCCCGGCGAGCACCAGGCCGGAAACTCCGTCGCCCGAATTGTCCTGGAAGACCTTGCTGTTATCCCCTCCGACGATGACGAGCGGAACGTCGGCCCGATCGAGCAGCTGGACAGCACGGATCGCGACGGAGAGATTCTTGTTCTTGGTCTTCGAGCCTACGAAGAGGAAGAATTTCTGCGGCTGAACGCCCAGCCTGGCAAGAATGCCGGGATCGGGCTTGGTCGCCGCGAAGTGTTCGGCGCTGTTGGGAAATACCGGAATGCGCGATGCCGACAGATTCAGCACCTCGGCAAGCTCTCCGCGGGAAAATGCCGACACCGTTGCGATAGCAGCATGCCGAGCGAGCAGCCGGCCCATGGTTCGGTGAACTGCCAGATAGCGCCAGTTGAAGAAGTCGGGCCTGCGAAAGACCTGTGCGTCGTGGATCACGACAATGTGGTCGCGATGGAACACGGGGCCGGAATTGGCGAGACTGATCAAGCGGCCTCCCGCAGCGGCGCGCGCCAGGTCTATTTGATCCCAGGCGTGCCCTCGCAAGCGGCCAACGGCGCGAATCTTGATTCGCTCCAGCTGGAGCTGCTCGCTTGCATCCACGGGCGTCAGCAACTGCCAGTCTGCGTTCCGCAGCGAGGCGGGAGTTTGCTCGGACGCCAAAAGCACGTCGATCGCCTTGACGATCTCGGCGGCATAACGCTGAACGCCGGTGAGCTTTTGCGACAGAAAGCGGCCGTTGATGAAGAATTTCAATTGGCTACCACATTGGTTGATCGGAGCCCGGGCCGACCTTGCGGGGAAGCAGGTGGAGGACGAGCCGCAAAGGAGCAACCGTTTAGGTACAGAAATATGACGCAGCCCTGCACGGTGGAGGCGCTCCGCTTGCATGGCTGGCGCTGCCTTGCTGCGTATGAGGTCGCGGTGTAGATGTCGGCCATGAGTGACGATACCCACTCCCTCCGCAGCGGCTCTCTCACCGCGACCATCAAAGCGCACGGCGCCGAGCTGTGCTCGTTGAAGGACGACGTCACCGAATTCGTCTGGCAGGCCGGGCCGGAATGGCAACGCCATGCGCCGCTGCTGTTTCCGATCGTAGGGCGCCTTGCCGGGGACGAATTGCGGCACCGGGGCAAGACATACCGGATGACCCAGCACGGCTTCGCGCGCGACAGCCGCTTTGCCTGGGCGGAGCGCGGCGAGCGCCGCTGCACGCTGGTGCTCGAAGACAGCGACACGACCCGCGCGCTCTATCCGTTCGCGTTCCGGCTGACCGCAATCTATGCGCTCGACGATGCCGGTCTCGATCTGACGCTCGGGATCGCCAACACCGGCAAGGAGACATTGCCGGCTTCGATCGGCGGCCATCCCGCCTTCAATTGGCCGCTCCAGCCCGAAAGTGCGAAAGAGGACTACGCGCTGACCTTTGCAAAGGCGGAATCCTCTCCCGTCCGCCGTCTTGATGGCGGACTGCTGCGCGCGGCCGCGGAGCCTGGTCCCGTCAAGGGTATGCGGCTCGCCTTGTCCGAATCCCTGTTCGTCGACGACGCCATCATCTTCGACCGGATCGAGAGCAACGCGGTCCGCTATGCTGCGTCCGCCGGCCCCTGGCTGAAAATGTCCTGGCGCGGCTTTCGCGAGCTCGGCGTCTGGTCGAAACCGTCGGGCGCGCCGTTCCTCTGTATCGAGCCCTGGCACGGCTATGCCAGTCCCGCCGGCTTTGACGGCGAGTTCACGGACAAGCCGGGCCTGATGCATATCGCGCCAGGCGCGGAAGAGCGCTTGTCGTTCCGGATCGAGGTCGGATCGTCCTGAGTCGCAGGGCGGACTGGTCGTTGGCCCTCAGACCTCGATACGCGTGAGATCCTCGCCGAGCACGACCGGCCCCGCATAATCCTGCCGGACATCCGCAAGCAGCGCGTTCAGCATGGCATCGTCGGCGCGCGGCCGGTGATGGGTCAGCGCGAGCTTCCTGACGCCGGCCTTGGCCGCAACCTTGCCGACGGTGTCGCCGCAGGCGATCGTGAATTTCGCAAGGCGGCGGAGGTGCTCGTTGTTGATCTCCGGCGTTGCGAGGAAACAGCACTGGACGAGCAGGTCGGCTCCCTCTGCCAGCCGCTCGAGCCCGGGGCAGGGGACCGTGTCGCCCGAAATCGCAATGACCTTGCCCTCCGCCTCGAAGCGGTAGCCGAGACACATCCATCGGGCGAGAAAGGCCGGCGGCATGTCGAGGCCGTCGCCATGCGAGACCAGCTCGGCGCTGATCTTCCAGCGCCCGGTGTCGAGAACGGGCCCCGGGACGATGTCCGTCGCAACGACGGGTTTCCAGCCGCCGAAGGTCGGCTCGCCCTTATCGCGCCAGATGATGTCCTTGTCGTAGACCTGCGTGACGAGCGTGTCGACGAGCCGCTCGGTATCCGGCGGTCCATAGACGCGCAGCTCGTCCTTGCGTCCGTGCATCCATGAATTCAGCATCACATCGTAGAGGTCGCCGATGTGGTCGAAATGATGGTGGGTGAGGAATACCGTGTTGATGGCGCCGAGCGGAACGCCGGCCTTGCTGAGCTGCACCACGACGCCGCGGCCTGCGTCGAACAGGATATTCTCGTCGCCGAGCCTGATCAGCGTGGTCGTCGCCATGCGGCGCGGGTCCGGGCGCGGGCCGCCGGTGCCGAGCAGTATGACCTCCATGGAGCCTACTCCAGCGTAAAGAGTCTCCACAGTAGAGTTTAAGGCGGCAATGAAGCAAGCCGCATCGGGCCGGCAGGGACGGAGCAGGGGCGCTCAGCGCGTGCCGGCAGCAGTGGCGGCGATGGTCGGCGGGAGGATTGATCGGTCCAATCCCGCCGATGTCAGACGGTGCGCCAAATCCTGCGCGCGCCGTTCGACCAGATGCCAGGTCGCGCGCGCGACGAGATAGCTCAGCGCGGCGGTGACGACATAGGCGATGAGCAGCGAGACCAGTCCATCGGCGAGCGGCCAGAGCTGACGCAGGCCGTAGATCACCGCGAAGTGCGACAGATACATCGAATAGGAATTGCGGCCGAGCGCCTCGAGCGGCTGCAAGCGGATCGCAAGCTTGATGCAGCCGGCCACGAGCGCTCCGAGAACCAGGTTGATCATCAGATAGTTGAATTCATGCGAGCCGGTTACGCGGTTGGCGACGAAGGACAGCGCGATGAAGACCGCGTAGATCGCAGCGTCCGACCGGGAAAACCCGTCGCGTAGCGCGAAGAACAGCGCGCATCCGACCAGGAAAACCGGAAGCTGGTTCAGGAAGCTGATGTGCAGCGTGGTCCAGACGAACGCTTCGTGGCCGGGGCCGTAATAGGCGGAGAACAGCGCGAAAGCCCACGGCTTGAACAGGCAGACATTGACGAGATGCAGCACGATCGCCAGCGTGACATAGAGATGACGGCGCGAGCCGAACGCGGTGATCAGAAGCGGGAAGACGAGATAGAAGGTCATCTCGGCCGCGATCGACCAGTCGCCGGGCACGACGCTGTTGACGCTGTCCGGCCAGAAGCCGTGCAGGAACGTCGCCGTCAGGATCACTTGAACGGGCCCGATGCCGCCAGGCGCGTTGTCGCTCGGTCCGGTGCCGTTGATGAGGAGGTAGACCGGGATCGCGAGCCAGAACAGCGGCGCGATGCGCAGGAAGCGGCGGATGTAGAACTTGCGCGTCGGACCGGTTTCGACACGCTGCGTCCACATCAGGCACATCGTCATGGCGCTGACGAAGTAGAACACGTTGACGCCGGTCCAGCCGCACATGAAAGCGTAGTCGACGGCGTGGATATGTGATGGAAAAGATTGCGAAACGTGGATGGCCATCACGCCGGCGATGGCGAGGCCGCGCAGGACATCGAGCGTGTGCGAACGGCCGAACGGTGCCGTGCCTTGCTCGATTCGACCGGCAGCCAACCGGGCCTGCCCCTGCATCACGCCTGCTCCATGGTTCCGCATTGTGCAGGCGGGACCATAGAGGCGCAGGTGGGCTTTCCGAAGCCGAAGGCCTTCTTTACGTTAATCGCCGGTTGAGTCCAAAGCCGAATGTGCGGGATCGGCGGTCACGGGCCGGCGCACGGCCCCCGTAGGGGCCGTCCTGCGCTATGATGCGCGGAATGAGAATTGTGGGCCAATTCATACTTAATCCCTAGAGATCATGACCAATATTGTTTGCGCATCACAACGCGCCTAATATTCCATCAGGCAATTTCGGGGGCTCGAACAAGTCGTGAATGTCCGTTCACATGACAGCGCGTTGCGCGGTGACTTGAATTTCCAGGTCGGGTCCCAGGCACACAGGACACCCAAGACCGTGGTTGATTCCGCACTTCAGGAGTTGCGTCCCGCCGGCCGCGAGCGGCTGATCGTCGTCGAGGACGATCCGGTGACGCGGACCATGCTGGTCGACTATTTCAGCGAGAACAATTTCGATGTGGTCGGCGCCAGTTCCTGCGCTGAGTGCCGCCAGGCGTTGCGCGCCCGAACCGATCTCATCTTCCTCGACGTGCAGCTGCCCGACGGCGACGGCTTCGAACTTGCCAAGGAGATCCAGGCCACCAGCAACGCGGGCATCATCTTCGTGACGCGCCGCGACACCGACGTCGATCGCATCCTCGGCCTCGAGATCGCCGGCGACCACTACGTCACCAAGCCGATCAATCTGCGTGACCTGCTCGCACGCGCCCGCAGCGTGCTGCGACGGCGCTCGCTCGACCGCAAGGCGGCCCGCAACCACAATTCGATCGCCTTCGGCGACTGGATCATCGACCTGACCCGGCGTGAATTGCTCGGCAGCGACGGCAAGCCGGTGGCACTGACGCGCGCCGAATTCGATCTGCTCGCGGCGCTGGTCGGCGCCGACGGACGGCCGCTCAGCCGTGACTATCTGATCGAGGTCGTCAGCAACCGCCAAGCCGAGGTCGACATCCGCACGGTCGATGCGCTCGTGGCGCGGCTGCGCCGCAAGCTCGTCGGCAGCGGTACGCCCGTGATCGCGACCGTCACCGGCGTCGGCTACAAGCTCGCGCTCAGCGAGCGGTTGTAGAGCAGCATCGTCAGCGCGATGCGACGCGCTTCCATCTGGCTTCGATGCGAGCCTTGATGAGGCTGATCCTGGCCTCGTGGGCGGCCCAATAAGCGCGGCTGGCGGCCGGGGTGCCTTGACGATAGCGGGCATAGACCGTTTTGGGCTGCGCCGACAGCTTCGGCCGGCTCGCCGGTTTGGCCGGAGCCGCAGCGACGGCCGGGGGCGCCGGATCCGGAACAGCCGCCGCTTCAGTCCCCACCGAGGTCGAGTTCATGGCCACAAGACGGTTACGGGCGCGGTTGCAATAGACCTGCGACCGCACGGTCATCGCCTCTTCGCCATGACCCGCCCGATATTTCATGAGGGCGCGGCAGATATCCCCGCCCGCCAGACTCCAGGCCCGGCTGAGATAAAGCACCCCATAATGGATGTTGATGTCGGGCTCGGCGAGTTCCGCCTCGCTGCCCCGGAAGCCCAGCATCGCCGCTGTCTCGGGCCGCACCTGCATCAGGCCGATCTCGCCGACGCTGCCGATGACGGCCGAATTGTAACCGCTTTCGACGAAGACGACGGCTTCGGCGACATCGGCCGGTAAATTGGTGTTTGCGGTTTCTCGCTCGATGATCTTCCGGATCATGGCCCGGGATGACGGCGTTTCGCCGGCACCGAGCTCCGTCCTGCTGGTGGAGATCGCCGACGTCGCGCGCGGCTCGTCGATGGCGCCGTCTCCAGCCTGCGCGCAGATCGGGACCGACAACAGCAGGACGACGGCCACGTGTCTCCACGTCGCGCCAGGATTGAAGCGTGCCCGATCCCACAGCATGGGTCCGTCATAGAGCTCCGGAGTTAATAAACCGGCCTCCGCTGCGCGGCGACTAGCGCGCGCGGGCGCTCTGATCGGTGGACGCCGCTTGCCCAGGTTCAGCCAGCCGGTCGTCGATCGCATAGAGCGTGCAGGTCGGCGACCATTTCATGCAGGCCGCCAGCGAGTCGCGCTGGGCCTCGTCGGCCGTGACGCGTCCCGCGCGCCAGCCGTAGCCGCCGTTCGGCGACACTGCAAAGGCCTTGTGCGGCAGCATGCTGGCGAGATAGCGCGCGAACTCGGTCCGCGCGGCCTCGTTGAGCTGGCGCGGCGGCGGCAGCGGGTCGGGCGGGCTCAGGACGTCGCGACTGAAGAGGCCGCGCTCGCGCAGGAAGGCGTCGACATAGGGCGTCCATTGCGCACGGCTTGCCACCGCATAGAGGTAGTGGCCGTCGTCAGCGAACGGCGGCGCCGCGATGAATTTTGCGTTGCCGCCGCTGGTTCGAAATCCGTCATGGAGGCGGCGCGCGAGGTCGGGGCCGAAGTAGGAATCGTTGGTCGCATAGACCCACAGCATCGGCACGCGCGAGGTCTTGCCGAAGGTCACGAAGGCCTGCACCAGACCATCCTCATTGCAGACGTCGTCGTCATCGCGCGAGCCGCGGCCGCCGGCGAAGTTGATCGCGGCGACGAGACCCGACGGCGCCTGCGCGGTGAGCGCGATCGTTGCGAGCCCGCCGGCGGAATGGCCGGCCGCGATCATGCCTGACGTCGTCACGTCAGCCCGGCGCGCCATCGCATCGATCGCGGCGTGCAAGTCAGCGACCGCGACCGCCGCCGCGGGCAGGTAGGCGGCTCTCGCGCAGCCGCCGACGCTGTCGACGCGTCCGCCGGGCGAGGTGCCGTAGCCGCGTCGCATCACGATCAGCGCGGCAAAGCCGCGCCGGGCGTATTCGAGCGCGATGCCGTAATATTTGTGCGCGGACATCGTCGCGCGGTCGTCGAAGCTGCGCGGCGAGCCGTGGCTGAGCAGCGCCAGCGGATAGCGCTTCGTCCCGGCCGGGCGGACCAGGAAGGCCTCCAGCCCCTGCGGCCCGGCCTCCGCCATGGGGATGCGCAGGTCTTCGGTGTAGAACTCCGCGGCACGCGCCGGCGCACCGGCCAAGGCAGCGCCAATGACGAGGCCGGCGATCAGCAGAAGCAGCTTGCGTGAAAGAGCCATTGGGCGATTCGGAGGGCCTCGATGGCGGGAAGCATAGCATGATCTCCTTACTTGAACCGTGACCCCCGCGGCCATCGCCGTCCTCGTCCCCGGGGATGACGCAGTGGAAGCGCATATGGAGCGATCTCGCCTGTGGCCATCCTTCGAGACGCCCGCCGTTGGCGGGCCCTCAGGATGAGGACTGAGTCCGTTGCGCTCATTTCAACGGGCTCTGATGCCGCTCAGCCTCATCCCGAGGAGACCGCGAAGCGGTTGTCTCGAAGGACGAGGCGCGCGCTCAGCTCGTGCAAAGAACCAAATGCGTGCCCTGCGGATGACGGGACCGGCGCCGGCTGTGTCGCCCTCTGTCAACCCATCCCCGCGAAAATATTCCACTTTACCGAAATTCGGTTTCGGCGTATGTGTTGCCCATCCCGGCTCACCCAAGAGGGGCGACTTGAGGTCGTCTTGTTCGCGAGCCGGGCTTGCGGTGGACGCGGCAGCGTCGGCATGAGAGGTGCGGGCAGGGCGGGTAGTCCCTGTGAGCTCGTAACCGCGTGCGGACGACGGCGCTGTCAGGCTTCGTCTCGCTCGTAAGTTTCCGGCTCTGTCGACGGAGTCCGGGAATACTGCGGCGACATGGCGGGCCGTGCGTACGGCAAAACCGTGTGGTCCCGGCCGTCGTTGCCACGGTCAAGCTGTTCGAAGATGTGCGCGAGCCCAACCGGGTGGACGGCATCGTCAATTCGAACGGCGAGGGAGGCCAAAAGGAATGGTCGGCTCCCGGGAGATCACGGCATAAGCCGTCCAGCCACTGCGCAGGGAAGGCCGAGTGATCGGCGACACCTGTATGCTGCTGTGCGGTTCTTCTGCGTGTGCCTATTGCGCAGCAGACCGCGGGTGCGAGCTGAGCACCCGGCCTTCCCTGCGCCCTCTTGGCTTTCAGAGGGTGAAGCGACCAGCAAAACTCGGGCGAAATGAGCCGCGAGGCTGCGAAGACATGTCTGCGATTTCAATGCGAATTGGAGGAGCTACGCTGTGGCCTCATACTCCGTCATTGCGAGGAGCCCTTGCGACGAAGCAATCCAGAATCCCTCCGCGGAAGGATTCTGGATTGCTTCGCTGCGCTCGCAACGACGATGTGGAGGTGGCGAGCCTCGAAGGCCAACCGCCCGGCTGCACTCGGTCGTCCTTGGTCCCGTCCCGCTGCAGTCCGTAGCCCGGATGAGCGAAACGACATCCGGGGCAGGAGGTCCCGGGTATCGCTTCGCTCATGCCGGCTACGGCAATCCCAGGGAACGCCTTCCCCACCGCGGGTGTTGTGCCCTTGGCGGGGGCCCGGCCGATGCTATGGTATCCGCTATCTCTGTGATGACAGGACGAGGATATTTTCAGTGGCTGATGTTCATCCCGCGGCAGGCAAGCAGGCTTCGCCGGACGCGCTCACCAACATTCCGCGGCTGGTGACGGCCTATTTCGCCGGCAAGCCCGATGTTGCGGATCCCGCGCAGCGCGTGGCGTTCGGCACCTCAGGCCATCGCGGCACCTCGTTCAAGAACACTTTTAACGAAGGCCATATCCTCGCGACCACGCAGGCGATCTGCGACTACAGACGGGAAAAGGGGCTGACCGGACCGCTGTTCATCGGCATCGACACCCACGCGCTGGCCGAGCCGGCACTGGTCAGCGCCGTCGAGGTGTTCGCCGCCAACGGCGTCGACATCATGATCGACAAGGACGGCGGCTACACGCCGACGCCGGTGATCTCGCACGCGATCCTGACCTACAACGAGGGCCGCACCAGCGGCCTCGCCGACGGCGTCGTCATCACGCCCTCGCACAATCCGCCGGAGGATGGCGGCTACAAATACAATCCGCCGCATGGCGGGCCGGCCGACACCGACGTCACGGGCGTGGTCGAGAAGCGCGCCAACGCCTACCTCGCCGACGGCCTCAAGGGCGTGAAGCGCATCGACTATGCCAAGGCGCTGAAGTCTTCGAACGTCCATGCTGCCGACTTCGTCACGCCTTACGTCGCCGATCTCGGCAATGTCGTCGATCTCGACCTCGTCAAATCGGCCGGCATCAAGATCGGGATCGATCCGCTCGGCGGCGCCGCCGTACACTACTGGCATCCGATCATCGAGCGCTACGGTTTGAAGGCGACGGTGGTGAACGAGGCGATCGACCCGACCTTCCGTTTCATGACGGTGGACTGGGACGGCAAGATCCGCATGGACTGCTCCTCGCCCTACGCGATGGCGAGCCTGATCGCGATGCGCGACCGTTTCGACGTCGCCTTTGCCAACGACACCGATGCCGATCGCCACGGCATCGTCACGCGCTCCGGCGGCCTGATGAATCCGAACCATTATCTGGCGACCGCGATCTCCTATCTGTTCGCGCATCGTCCGAACTGGGGCAGGGACGCCGCGATCGGCAAGACCGTGGTGTCGAGCTCGATCATCGACCGCGTCGCCAAGAAGCTCGGGCGCAAGCTGGTCGAGACGCCGGTCGGCTTCAAATGGTTCGTCGACGGTCTCCTCACGGGCGGCTTCGGCTTCGGCGGCGAGGAGAGTGCGGGTGCCTCGTTCCTGCGTCGTGACGGCACGGTGTGGACGACCGACAAGGACGGCGTCATCCTTGGCCTGCTCGCCGCCGAGATCATGGCGAAGACCGGCCGCGATCCCAGCCAGCTCTTCAATGATCTGACCGCCGAGTTCGGCGTGCCGCATTACGCGCGCATCGACGTCGCCGCGACCGGGCCGCAAAAGAACATCCTCAAATCCGTCACGCCCGAGCAGCTCGGCCTGAAGGATCTCGCCGGCGATCCTGTCCGCGCCACGCTCAGCAAGGCGCCCGGCAACGGTCAGCCGTTTGGCGGCATCAAGGTCGAGACCGATTTCGGCTGGTTCGCCGCGCGGCCGTCAGGGACCGAGGACGTCTACAAGATCTACGCCGAGAGCTTCCGCAGCACCGAGCACCTGACGCGGATTCAGGAGGAGGCCAAGGCAGGACTGGCGAAGGTGTTCGGGGCGTAAAGCGCCGGACCAAATCGCCGTACCGCCTTCTTCGACCATGGGTAGGTCTCGCCGCATCACACGGTGTCATCGCCCGCCTAGTGCGCAATTGCGCACAGGGGCGGGCGATCCGGGCAGAAATTGTCTGAACCAATGTCCGCTGCGGAGTCCTGGATCCCCGCTTCCGAATCACTTCTGCTGATATGTATACATTCGTGAAGTTATAGGTATTTCGGTACGCCGATTTCGGCCTTGAATAATTCCATCCCTCAGTTATTGTATACATAACGCATACATAAGCCGTGGGAGTGAGACCAATGACAAAGCCCTTCCCCATGAATGCCTGGTACGCCGCGGCCTGGGACGCGGACGTGAAAGCTGCGCTGCTGCCGCGGACGATCTGCGGCAAGCATGTCGTGATGTACCGGAAGGCCGACGGTTCGGTCGCCGCGCTGGAGGATGCCTGCTGGCACCGTCTGGTGCCGCTGTCCAAGGGCCGGCTCGAAGGCGACACCGTCGTCTGCGGCTATCACGGCCTGAAATACAACGCGCAGGGGCGCTGCACCTTCATGCCCTCGCAGGAGACCATCAACCCGTCGGCCTGCGTCCGCGCCTATCCCGTGGTCGAGCGCCATCGCTACATCTGGCTCTGGATGGGCGATCCCGCGCTGGCCGATCCCGCGCTCGTGCCGGACATGCACTGGAATCACGATCCGGCCTGGGCCGGCGACGGCAAGACCATCCACGTCAATTGCGACTACCGCCTCGTGCTCGACAATCTCATGGACCTCACCCACGAGACCTTCGTGCACGGCTCCTCCATCGGCAACGATGCGGTGGCGGAGGCGCCGTTCGACGTCACTCATGGCGAGAAGACTGTCACGGTCACGCGCTGGATGCGGAACATCGAGCCGCCGCCGTTCTGGGCGAAACAGCTCGGCAAGACCGGCCTGGTCGATCGCTGGCAGATCATCCGCTTTGAGGCGCCATGCACCATCGCCATCGACGTCGGCGTGGCGCCGACAGGCACCGGTGCGCCGGAAGGCGATCGCTCGCAGGGCGTCAACGGCTTCGTGCTCAACACCATCACGCCCGAGACCGAGAAGACCTGCCATTATTTCTGGGCCTTCGTGCGCAACTACCAGCTCGGCGAGCAGCGCATCACCACCGAGATCCGCGAGGGCGTCTCCGGCATCTTCCACGAGGACGAGCTGATCCTGGAAGCGCAGCAGCGCGCGATGGACGAAAACCCCGATCGCATCTTCTACAACCTCAACATCGACGCCGGCGCGATGTGGACGCGCAAGCTGATCGACCGGATGGTGGCGAAGGAAAACGGGCCGCATCACCTTCAGGCGGCGGAGTAGGCGAGGTGAAAGCAGCCCCCGAACGTGAGGTCGACCGCTCCGTCTCGCAGACCGTGAAGGCGCAGCTCGCGCTGCGCGACCAGATCCTGTCCGGCTCTCTGCGGCCAGGCGAGCGCATCTCCGAGCTCCAGGCGGTGGAGACCACCGGCGCCTCGCGCACCCCGGTGCGCATGGCGCTGGTGCGGCTGGAGGAGGAGGGCCTGCTGGAGGCGATCCCGTCCGGCGGCTTCATGGTGAAGGCGTTTTCGGAACGCGACATCTCCGATTCCATCGAGCTGCGCGGCACGCTGGAAGGGCTCGCTGCGCGCTTCGCCGCCGAGCGCGGTGTTTCCGCGCGCGAGCTCGAGCCGCTCAAGGAGTGCCTTGCCGCGATCGACGAATTGCTGCGCCAGGTGCCGATCTCGATCGAAGCCTTCTCGTCCTATGTCACGCTGAACGCGCGCTTCCACGCTCTGCTCACGGAATTGTCGCGCAGCCCACCCTTGGTTCGCCAGATCGACCGCGCGTCGGCGCTGCCGTTCGCATCCCCGAGCGGCTTCGTGATGGCGCAGTCGGCGCTCCCGGAAGCGCAGCAGATCCTGATCATCGGGCAGGAGCACCACCGCGTCGTGATCGACGCCATCGAGAACCGCGAAGGCGCGCGCGCCGAAGCCATCATGCGCGAGCACGCGCGGCTCGCGGTACGAAACTTGAGGCTGGCGCTGCGCAACCGGACCCATCTCGACCTCTTGCCGGCGCTGGCGCTGATCAAGACCGCAACCGATTGAGGGCAGTGCCATGCGCTTCATCGAAACCTGGATTCCGGCAACGCTCGTCTCGACGCGCGAACTCGCTCCCGGCATCCGCGAATTCCTGATCCGGCCTGATCGGTTCGACGCCGCCGCCTATCCGGTCGGCAGCCACATCAATATCAGCGTGACCATCGACGGCCTGCCGGAGACGCGGTCCTATTCGCTGGTCGGCGAAGCCACCTCGGCCGGCTTCAAGATCGCGGTGCGCCGTGCCGAGGATTCCCGCGGCGGCTCGCGCTACATGTGGCAGCTCGCGCCGGGCGCGCGGCTCGACATCACCCAGCCGGCTTCGCTGCTCGCGGTCGACTGGGCTCGCGAAAGCTATTGTCTGATCGCCGGCGGCATCGGCATCACGCCGATCCTCGGTGCCGCGCAGGCGCTGGCGCGGCGCGGCGTGGATGTCACGCTGCACTATGCGGTGCGCTCGCGCGCCGAGGCCGCCTATCTCGACGATCTCGCCGCGATGCTCGGAGATCGCCTGGTCGTTCATGCCAGCGATGAAGGCAGACGGCTCGACCTCGATGCGGTGTTCGCGTCATTGCCGCAAGGCGCGCTGTCGCTGTTCTGCGGCCCGATGCGGATGCTGGATGCCGCGCGCCACGCCTGGATCGGGGCGGGCCATCCGCTGCCCGATCTCCGCTACGAGACCTTCGGCTCCAGCGGCACACTGCCGACCGAGACGTTTCGCGTGCGCCTGAAGGGCTCCGATGTCGAGCTCGAAATCCCGCGCGAGCGCTCGATGCTGGACGTGCTCAACGCCAGCGGTCACGACGTGATGTACGATTGCAAGCGCGGCGAATGCGGCCTCTGCGCCATCGACGTGGTCGAGGTCGACGGCGAGATCGACCACCGCGACGTCTTCTTCAGTGACCATCAGAAGCAAAGCAACCAGAAGATCTGCGCCTGCGTCTCGCGGGCCCGTGGCACCATCACCGTGGACACGCTGCTGCGCGCGGACGCGGTTTGAGCGAGCCTTGAGCTGGACTCCATTAAGAAGGAATGGACGGCGCCGCGGGCTCGACCTCTCCCGCTTGCGGGAGAGGTCGCGCCGAAGCGCCGGGTGAGGGCTCTCTCCTTTGAGGGAGTGTCCCGTTGCGGAGACACCCTCTCCCCAACCCTCTCCCGCAAGCGGGCGAGGGGGCTTACCGCCGTCGTGGTTGTCACTAGGCCAAATCTCAATTCCACCTACGCCGCAAACGTCGCCCGAAGCTTCTTCGTATCCAGCAGCGCCAGCACGCCGTCCACCGACACCGGTCGGCTGATCAGATAGCCCTGCACCTCGTCGCAACTGATCTGCCTGAGATAGTCGAGCTGGTCGGCGGTCTCGACGCCCTCGGCGACGACGGCGATGCGCAGGTCGCGCGCGAGCGAGATCACCGACTTGACGATGGCGGCACAGTCGGGCTGCACCAGCATGTCGCGGATGAAGGACTGGTCGATCTTGATGCGGCTGAACGGCAGCTTGCGCAAATAGGTGAGGGAGGAGAAGCCGGTCCCGAAATCGTCCAGCGCCACGGTGACGCCGAGCTGCAGCAGCGCGTTCAGAACCGGCTCGGCCGAGCCGTATTTCGACAGCAGCATCGATTCCGTGATCTCGATCTCGAGCCGGTGCGGGGCGATCTTCGCCTCCGCGAGCGCCTGCACGATGATCTGGAGGATGCCCGCGTTGTGAAACTGCGCGGCCGAGAAGTTCACGGCGACCCTGATGTCGTCCGGCCACTCGGCCACCGTCGCGCAGGCGCGGCGGACGACCCATTCGCCGATCTCGTGGATCAGCCCGGTCTCTTCCGCGATCGGAATGAATTCGCTCGGCGGTACCAGTCCGCGCTCAGGATGTTGCCAGCGCAGCAGCGCTTCGAAACCAGTGATCCGGCTTTGGTCGAGATCGAGGAACGGCTGGAACACGAGGAACAGCTCGTTTCGCGCGATCGCGCCCTCAAGGTCGGATTGCAGCGCCTTGCGATCGCGTGACACCCTGTCGTCGCTGGTCTCGAAGAAGCGGATCGTGCCGGGGCCCGCCTTCTTGGCACGGTAGAGCGCGGCATCGGCATTCTTCATGACGTCGAGCGCTGTGGTGCCGTCGCGCGGCGCCAGCACGATGCCGACGCTGGTCGCGCCCACGATCTGGCGGCCCTCGATGCGGAACGGTTCAGTGAAGGCTGCGACGAAGCGTTCGGCGATCTCGAGTGCATCCTCGGGACGCGCCAGATTGGCCATCACCAGCGCGAATTCGTCGCCGCCGATGCGTGCGACATGCTCGGCGGCGCGCGTGCAGCGTCGCAGGCGGCTTGCAACCTGGACCAGGAATTCGTCGCCGGCGGGATGGCCGAACTTGTCGTTGACCTCCTTGAAGCGATCGAGATCGAGCAGGAGCACCGCAAACTCCTCGCCTGACAATGCCAGCCGCTTGAGCGCGGCCTCGAGCGTCTCGTTGAAGGCGACGCGGTTGGGCAGGTGGGTCAGAGGATCCAGCCGCACCGTGCGCTCCGCCTCGATCTGCCGCATCACGCGCCGCGCGAACGAGAACGAATTGACGAACACGCCGCGCAGCAGCACGCTGCCGTAGACCACGACGAGGAAGGCGATCAGCAGAAAGGCCGGATCGCCATTGCTGCCGAGGCAGATCGCGATCCCGACGAAGATCGGGGCCGTGAAGGCGATCGCTGCGATCGGGATGGTGGCGAAGGCGAGCGCGCCGCCGGCCAGCATGCCCGAGCACAGGCAGGTGATGACGAGCTGGCCGCCGGTCGAAGCATTGTTGAAGAAGGCGACGGGGACGATGCCCCAGGCGGTGCCGAGGACAAAGGCATTTTGCACCAGCCGGTGCATGGCGCGGCGCGAGACGAATTGCGGCTTGGTGATGCGGCGCGCGGCGCGGGATTGCAGGCCGAACATGATCGCTCCGCTTGCGACAGCGCCCGCCCAGATCAACGCAAGAATCCTGTCCGGCGATTGCCACAGTGCGATGGCGAGCACGATGGCGTTGCAGGCATTGGCGAGCATGATGCCGACCGAATAGCCGAGCACCAGCGACATCTGTTCGGCGCGGATATGGCCGGCCACGGCTTCGTCGGTTGCGGGACCGCCAAAGGCCGACAGATCGCCCGCGAACAGCCGCGCGACATAGCTGGTCGTTTGAGTCCGCATTTCAGAGCCTAGCAGCACGGGCCGTTGGTCGGCTCCTTCAGGGAGAATTCGCCGCAAACCTTTGACGAACTATGAATTATCCCCGTTTGCCACGCTCCGCGCGACCACTTCTGCGTGTTCAAAGGAAGGTATCGATAACAAATCGATACAAATGCGGACTTCGACACTTACGGAGCCGGCAAATGAGCGAGGCGCTGACGCACCTCGGCCTAATTCTAACTCCGTTGTCATGCCCCGCGACCCGGCTACGCCTAGGCTTCGCCGAGGTTTAGGTCCAGGCGCGCCGAAGCTTTGGCGAAGGCGGCAGGCGGGACATCCTGCACGCCGCGGCCTATCGAGGAATCACAACGGTCTCGGACTGCTGGATCGCCCGCCCAAGGGCGCAGTTGCGCACAGATCGGGCGATGACACCTGGAGGCCCTGTCCGGCCAGGAAATGCGTGAGCCCATCGATCTGCCGCGAGCCCACGAAGGCGCCTATGTAACCGTCAGGACGCACCAGCACCCAATCCCCGGGCGACACGGCGTATGCGTCCCGAAAGTGCTCGCTTTCGTCGACGAGCTCGGCATCCGGGCCGATACGGTGGATGTGCAGTCCAGTGCACGCCGATACAGTCTCGCGTTTCACCTGATAGCCAAGCAGCGTCCAATGAGGCCCCTTGAGCAACGCGAACAAGCGTATGGGTTGTCCGGCGGCTCCGCGTAGCGGCGCATCCGGTGCGCGGACTCCCGCGGACGGGCCTGCCATGCGCCCTGGCTTTTCCAGTGCCAAGGGCGATCCCGGATAGCCGATGTCGAGTTGCTGCACCTCGCGGCCGCGCCTCACGTCGCCGCGCTTGGCCGCTTCCAGCAAGTCGGTGGAAAGGCCGAGCACATTTGCAGCGACGGGGCGTCGTTCTCCCTCGTAACTGTCGAGCAGAGTTGCGGACGTACCGCCGATAACGGCCGCCAGCTTCCAGCCAAGATTGTAGGCATCCTGCACGCTGGTATTGAGACCTTGTCCACCTGTCGGAGGATGGATGTGAGCTGCATCGCCGATCAGAAATGCACGGCGATCCCGGTAGCGATCGGCGAGTCTCGCATTCATCTGATAGGCCGACGCCCAAAGCACGGACTGGATGCGGATGTCGTTGCGTCCCGTGCGCTCGGCGACCATGGCCGAAAGCCCTTCGGCGGACAGATCGACCTCGCCTTCGAGCGGAACGGGGGCCTGCAACTGAAACAGCTCCGTTCCGGCCAGTGGACACAGCGAAATCTGGCGGTCCATCGCGCCATCGTGGAAGCGGTGCCACGCCCGGCGGTCCAGGCCCGTCAGCACGACATCGGCCACCACGGCTCGTACGCCGAGCGTCTTGCCTTGAAAACCAATGCCAAGCGCGTGACGCACGAAGCTGCGGCCGCCGTCGGCACCGATGAGGTAACGCACGCGGATCGTCTCTTCGCCGGCCCGGCCTGAAAGGCGCGCAGTCACACCGTCCTCATCCTGCTCCAGGCCGACCAATTCGCAGCCAAATTCCGCCCGCCCGCCCAGTTCGAGCAGACGTTCGCGCATCACGCCCTCGGTCAGGAATTGCGGGATCATCAGCGCCATGTTGTAGGGCTCGGCGGGGGTGGGGACTGCGAGCTCTGCGATCTCTGACTCGATGAAGCTGCCGTCATCGCGGTATTTGCGCTGCGGCGGGTAGAGCCCTCCGGCGGCAACGATGCGGTCGATGATGCCGAGATCCTCGAAGATCTCGAGGGTTCGAGGCTGGATTCCCTTGCCGCGAGACCCATGGAACGGACCGGCTTGCTTCTCGATCAGCCGAAAAGACACGCCTCGCCGCGCGAGGTCGATGGCGAGCGTAAGGCCGGCCGCACCTGCTCCGCAGATCAGAACCTCCGCCGTGAATTGCTTTGTCATGGCATCCTCAATATGTGTAATATGCACACATTAGGCAGAGGGGCATCGGGATGTCAAGAAGGGTGCAAAATACACATATTAAAAAGCAGGTGCGCTCGCTTCACGAAGCGTTGATCGACATCGTCAGTGTCATGAACCGCCGGCAGGGCGACGACATGATGATCCGCGAGGCGGGCATCTCGCTGGATCGTGCGCTGTTTCCGCTGCTCGTCGGCATCGAGCGGCGCGGCCCGATCGGGGTCGTCGACCTCGCCGATCGCATGGGGCGGGACTACACGACGGTCAGCCGGCAGGTCGCGAAACTGGAGAATCTCGGCTTGATCAAGCGCCACGCCAGCGAAGCGGATCGTCGCGTCAGTGAAGCCACCATCACGCCCAGCGGCAAGGCCATGACGGACGCGGTGGACAGGGCACGCGAACGGATTGTCGGGGGGATGTTTGCGACCTGGGACGATCAGGATGTCGAGGATCTGGTGCGCTTGATGCGCAAGCTCGCCGACGCGATGATGGCGCCAGGCGATCCGGCTTGAAATCGATTGCGAAAGCGCGACTCGTCACCGCCCGAGTTGCTTGGGATCGTAATAAAACCGTTCCTCGACCAGCTCGTCGCCGCGCCAGGTTTGCCACGCGATCTCGTCCAGCGTTCGTGAGACACCCTCTGCGTTGGTGAAGCTGAACGTCCAGCGCGTCGCGACATGGTCGCCGTCGATCAGGCTCGGTCCGATGCGGACGGCCCTGACCTCTTTCGAGGCCGCCAGCACGGCACGCTCCTTGGCGACGAGCTTGTCACGGCCGATCGTCGGAGCGCCGTTGTTCTCATAGGTCGCGGCGTCGGGTGTGCAGAACTGCTCGATCGCACCGATGAAATCCCCGGCCTCCAGCCGCTGCGCAAAAGCTTCGACGACGTCACGGCTCGGCATAATAAAACCCCGCAATTAAAACCGACTGATAGTCGGTAAATACCGACCGGTGGTCGAAAAGTCAACTGGCCGCCTCTGCCGAATTCGATTAGACGAGACCCATGGCGAAACAGGCGGAGCGGCGGGCGGCGACATCGGAGGCGATCCTGACGGCGGCGCGCCGCCTGTTCGGGGCGCAAGGCTTTGCCGCCACCACCATGGACGAGATTGCGGAGGCGGCCTCTGTCGCCAAGGGCGCGGTCTATCATCACTTCAAGACCAAGGAGGCGGTGTTCGAAGCCGTGTTCGACCAGGTCTCGCGGGATCTCGTCGTCGAGATCGACAGCGCCGCTCGCGCCGAGAAGGACGTGCTCGCGGCGATGGTCGCCGGCACGCAGCATTACTTCGCGGCGACCGCCAAGGGGCCGACCGGCCAGATCATCCTGCGCGATGGCCCGGCCGTGCTCGGCTGGGAGCGCTGGCGTGAGATCGACGCACAGCATTTCGGCGGCAAGCTGCCACGTGCGCTCTCGGTGGCGATGGAGACCGGCCTCATCGCAAAGCAGCCGGTCGAGCCGCTGGCGCGGCTGCTGCTCGGCGCGGTGACGGAGGCCGCGGTCGCCTGCGCCGGGCGCGCCGATATCGCAAGAGCGGGTGTGGAATATGCCCGTGCGTTCAAGTCGCTGGTCGAGGCGCTGCGCCATCGCGCATGATTGTGCTAGTGACGAACCAGAAACGCCCACACAACAAGAAGACTAGCGCATGAACGCAAATTCCTCTCTTGCATCCACCGATCCCGAATTCGACTACATCATCGTCGGCGCCGGCTCGGCCGGCTGCGTGCTCGCCAACCGGCTGTCGGCGAACGGCAAGCACAGCGTGCTGCTGCTCGAGGCCGGCCCGAAGGATTCCAACATCTGGATCCACGTGCCGCTCGGCTACGGCAAGCTGTTCAAGGAGAAGACCGTCAACTGGATGTACCAGACCGAGCCGGAGCCCGAGCTGAAGGGACGCCAGGTGTTCCAGCCGCGCGGCAAGACGCTGGGCGGATCGAGCTCGATCAACGGTCTGCTCTATGTCCGTGGCCAGCACGAGGACTACGATCGCTGGCGCCAGCTCGGCAACACCGGCTGGGGCTATGACGACGTGCTGCCCTACTTCAAGAAGGCCGAGAACCAGTCGCGCGGGGCCGACCAATATCACGGCAGCGGCGGCCCGCTGCCGGTTTCCAACATGGTCGTGACCGATCCGCTGTCAAAGGCCTTCATCGACGCCGCGGTCGAGACCGGTCTGCCCTACAACCCTGATTTCAACGGCGCCACGCAGGAAGGCGTCGGCCTGTTCCAGACCACGACGCGCAACGGCCGTCGCGCCTCGACCTCGGTGGCCTATCTCGGCCCGGCAAAGACCCGCGGCAATCTCAAGGTCGAAACCTCCGCGCTCGGCCAGCGCGTGTTGTTCGAGGGCCGCCGCGCCGTCGGCGTCGAATATCGGCAAGGCTCGCAAATCCGACGTGCCCGCGCGCGCAAGGAGATCGTGCTGTCGAGCGGCGCCTACAACTCGCCGCAGTTGCTCCAGCTCTCCGGCGTCGGGCCCGGCGACCTCCTGCGCAAGCACGGCATCGATGTCGTGCTGGACGCGCCGGGCGTCGGTCACGACCTCCAGGACCACATGCAGGTCCGCATCGTGATGCGTTGCTCGCAGAAGATCACGCTGAACGATACCGTCAATCATCCGCTTCGTCGCACGCTCGCTGGCGCGCGCTATGCGCTGTTCCGGAAAGGCTGGCTGACGATCGCGGCCGGCACCGCGGGCGCGTTCTTCAAGACCAGCCCGCGGCTCGCCTCGCCCGACATCCAGGTGCACTTCCTGCCGTTCTCGACCGACAAGATGGGCGAGAAGCTGCATGATTTCTCTGGCTTCACCGCCTCTGTGTGCCAGCTTCGTCCTGAAAGCCGCGGCTCCCTGCGCATCCGGAGCGCCGATCCGACGGTGCCGCCGGAAATCCGCATCAACTACATGTCGACCGAGACCGACCGCACCACCAACGTCGAAGGCCTGAAGATCCTGCGCAAGATATTGAGCGCGCCTGCGCTGAAGCCGTTCGTGGTCAATGAATACGATCCCGGGGCGAAGGTATCCACGGATGCCGAACTGCTGGATTATTGCCGCGAGCGCGGCAGCACCATCTACCATCCGACCTCGACCTGTCGTATGGGCAATGATGCGCTCGCGGTGGTCGACCAGCGGCTGAAGGTGAGGGGGCTCGACGGCCTGCGCGTCGTCGACGGCTCGGTCATGCCGGACCTCGTATCGGGGAACACCAACGCGCCGATCATCATGATCGCCGAAAAGGCCTCCGACATGATATTGGAGGATGCGGGATAACCCGCGATTGTTGAGAGGACCAGGACTTGGCTACGCGATTGAGGATCGGCACACGCAAGAGCGCGATGGCGCTGGCACAGACGGAAGAGATCGCGCGCCGCCTGACCGCCGCCGTGCCCGGTCTCGACGTCGAGATCGTCAAGTTCGACACCACGGGCGATACCGACCAGACCAGCAAGTTGCTGCCCCATGGCGGCAAGGGTGGCGCCTTCGTGGCGCAGATCCGCGCCGCGGTGCTGTCGGGCGACTTGCAGGCGGCGATGCATTCGCTGAAGGACATGCCCGGCAATGAGGACACGCCCGGTCTCGTCATCGGCGCCACGCTGTCGCGCGATCCACCCAACGACGCGCTGGTGTTGCGCGATGGTGTGACCCTGGAGGCGCTGCGCCAGTCGCGCGGAAAGGGTTTTAAAATCGGCACCAATGCGGTCCGTCGGGCCGCGTATGCGCGGCGCCTGTTTCCGGATGTCGAGGTGATCCACTTCCGCGGCGCCGCCGATACGCGGGTCCGAAAACTCGACAATGGCGAGAAGCAGAAGCTGCCGGACGGTGGCACGGTGGGGCCTGCGGATGCGCTGATCATGGCGCGTTCGGGCCTTGATCGCGTCGGCCTCGCCGGCCGCATCGCCTACGAATTCACCGCGGCCGAGATGCTGCCCGCGGCGGGGCAGGGCATCGTCGCAGTCGAATGCGCGGCGCAGGACTGGCAGACGCGGCAGATCCTGTCGTCGATCGATGATCCCGCCGCGCATGCCTCTGCGGACGCCGAGCGCGAGGTGCTGTGGGTGCTGAACGGCCACTGCAATTCGCCGGTGGCGGGCTTCTCGACCATCGCCGGCGATCAGATGTCGCTGACGGCCTCCGTGCTGGATCTCTCGGGCAACACCATCATCGAAGCCTCGCGCGAAGGCCCGGCCAATCGCCCGCGTGAGCTCGGTCGTGCCGTGGGTCTGGATCTGCTGACGAAGGGCGCCGCCGAGATCATCGAGCGCAGCCGGCCGCGCTGAGCCTTTGCTGCGAAGGTAGAACCGGCCATTCGACGATGCTGCCTGTTTTGCCCGACGCGTCAAACGCGTCTGGGCCGGGTCATGCCGGCCCAGCTTTTTCAATGACCTGTCTACTGTGCATGGGGTTGTTTTCGCATTTTTTGTGTGCGGCCCCTCAGGAGCGGGTCGAATTACCCCCGCACCCGCTTGATCATCTGCTCGACATGGGCGATCGGCGTTTCCGGCTGGATGCCGTGGCCGAGATTGAAGATGAAGCGGCCTTGCGCAAAATTGGCCAGCACGTTGTCGACCGCGCGGTCGAGCGCCGCGCCGCCCGTGATCAACACCAGCGGATCGAGATTGCCCTGCACGGCGACCTTGCTTTGCACCCGTTCGCGAATGAAGCCCGGCTCCGCGGTCCAGTCGATGCTGACCGCATTGACGCCGGTCGCCTCGACATAGGCCGGCAATTGCGCACCGGCGCCGCGGGGGAAGCCGATGATCTTCGCATCCGGCACCTTGGCCCGCACGCCCTCCACGATGCGCCGCGTCGGCTCGACCGACCAGCGTGCGAATTCGGCCGGCGGCAGCACGCCCGCCCAGGTGTCGAAGATCTGCAAGGCATTGGCGCCGGCGGCGAGCTGCGTCAGCAGATATTGAATCGAGTTCTCGACCAGCACGTCGATGATCGCAGCGAACGCCTCCGGATGCCGGTAGGCCATCATCCGCGCCGGCGCCTGGTCTGGCGTGCCCTGGCCGGCGACCATGTAGGTCGCGACCGTCCACGGCGCACCGCAGAAGCCGATCAGCGCGGTCTTGGGATCGAGCGCGCCGCGCACGAGCTTGAGCGCCTCGAACACCGGCTCGAGCTTGCCGAAGTCGGCGCGCGCGGCGAGCGTTGCGACCTTCGCGGGATCATCCAGCGGATCCAGCCGCGGGCCCTCGCCGACCTCGAACCGCACCGAGCGCCCGAGTGCATAGGGGATCACCAGGATATCCGAGAAGATGATTGCCGCATCGAAGCCGAACCTGCGGATCGGTTGCAGCGTCACCTCGGCCGCAAGCTCCGGGTTGAAGCAGAGGTCGAGGAAGCCGCCGGCCTTGGCGCGGACCTCGCGATATTCCGGCAGATAGCGGCCGGCTTGCCGCATCATCCACATGGGGGGAATGCTCTGGCGCTGGCCGGAGAGCACGTCGATGAAAGGTTTCGTCGCAGATTGGGGCACGAATGGTCCTGAGCAAGGTTATGGCTCCTGATACACCGCTCCGGCGCTCAGCGGAACAGGGGAACCAGCGCAATCGGGCCGCGTTGACCCGCCGATGGAGGACATCATGGCTGAGACATTCAATCCCGCGCCGCACGACAAGCACGCCGACGATCTGCGCGAAGCGCTTGCTGCCGATCGCCACAGCAAGCTCGATGCCGGGCTGAAGGATAGCTTCCCGGCTTCCGATCCTGTCAGCGTCACCCAGCCGACGCCCTCGAAGGCCGACGCTGATGCCGACAATCCCTCGCTCTGGGCCAAGGTTAAGGCCATCTTCAGCTAGCGGAGGGCGGGCCGGATTCCGATCGGCTTGCTAATGTCCTGTTAGCGATGCGCTGATCCGTGCGTCCGTAGGACTACGGAAAACCGCGCTATCGCGGCGTATTCCGGCGGTAATTTCAGAGTTCAATAACAGAAGCGGCAGAGGTTCCGAAACATCGGAGAATTCTGCCGCATGAGCCTTGCGACCCAACGAGCTGGATGGAGCCGTCTGCCGCCGCGCGCGGCGGCTTTCGTCGTTTTGACCTGCGCGACCATCCTCGGCGTCAGCGGCTGGCGCGAATGGGCGGCGCGCGATGCCGTGCTCAGGGGTGCCGAGACCGAGATGGCGAACGTCGCCCGCTCGCTGACCCAGCACGCCGAGGACAGCCTCGATCTCTTGGATTCCGGCGTTGTCGGCGCCGTCAGCCGGTTGGAGATGGACGGCACCGGCCCCATCACCATCACCAAGCTCGGCAAAGTCCTGGAGGTGCGCAAGAAGGCCGTCCCGCGCATCCACAGCTTCGCCATCATCGACGACCAGGGCAATTGGCTGACCTCGCCCGGCACGATCGGCTCGACGCTCAGCGACGACGCGTTCTTCCGCTATCATCAGCTCTCCCCGAAACGGGAGCCCTATGTCGGCCATCCCGTGAAGAGCCTCCTCGAAGGCGAATGGGTGGTCACCCTGTCGCGCCGCTTCAACAAGCCGGACGGCAGCTTCGGCGGCGTGGTGCTGGCGACCATCAGTTCCGGATATCTCGCGCACTTCTACGAGCAGTTCGAGATCGGCCGCAACAGCTCCGCGGCGCTGGTGCATGGCGACGGATTGATCATCGCGCGCAATCCCATCAACGACAAGTTCGTCGGCCGCAGCGTCGCCGACACCGCGTTGTTCCGCGACGCCAGCCTGCAACGGCCAAGCGGCGCCTACCATTTCAAGTCGCCTCTCGACGGTGCCGAGCGCGTCAGCTTCTTCAAGCGCTCTGGCCGCTATCCGCTGGTCCTCTTGGCCACGCTGGACAAGGAGGAGCTGCTGGCGCCCTGGCGCGCCGCGGCAATTTCCCGCATGCTCTACGTCATCGCGCTGGTGATGCTGATTGCGATCATCGGCGCCGTGCTGGTGCGGCAGTTGCAGCGAGGCCAGCGCATGGCCGCGGCCCTGGTCGAGAAGGAGGCGCATTTCCGCCTGCTCGCGGAAGGCTCCAGCGACATGGTGACCCGCATCGGGCTCGACGAGCGGCTGCGCTATGTTTCGCCATCGGCCGTGCGCGTCGTCGGCTGGCGCGCCAACCAACTGATCGGCACGCCTGCGCTCGCGGGCGTCAATCCGGAGGATCTGCCGGAGGTCCAGGCGACCGTCGACGCCATGAAGCGTGGCGAGCGGGAGGAGGCGCGCCTCACCTACCGCAACTCGCACCGGCAGAACGGCGAGGTCTGGCTTGAATCGACCATGCGGGTGACGCGCAAGGACAATGGGCGCGTCGACGGCGTGGTCGCGATCTCCCGCGACATCACCGAGCACAAGAAGCTGGAAACCAGGCTCGAGACGCTCGCGATCGAGGACAGCCTCACCGGCCTTGCCAATCGCCGCCGCTTCGACGAGCGGCTGAAAGAGGAATGGGCGCGCGCCTATCGCGACCGCTCCAGCCTCGCTTTGCTGATGATCGATGTGGATCATTTCAAGGCCTATAACGACGAATACGGCCATCCCGCGGGCGATGCGTGCCTGCGTCTGGTTGCAAAGATCATCGCGGCCGAGACGCAGCGCGCCGGTGATCTGGCGGCGCGCTATGGCGGCGAGGAATTCGCCATGCTGCTGCCGAACACCGATGCCGCCGGCTGCGCTCTTTTCGGCGAACGGATTCGCAGCGCCATCCACGAGGCCGGCCTCGTTCATGCCACCAATCTGGAGTCCGGATTCGTCACCGTCTCGGTCGGCGGTGCGACCTGTCGGCCGGCGCTGGAGCGCACGGCTGGCGTGGCCTCGCTGGTTGAGGCTGCCGACCGGGCGCTCTACGCCGCCAAGGACGCAGGCCGCGACCGCCTGATGATGTCCGGCGAGCTCATGAATTTGATGCCCAAGGCTTCCGGCCAGTAAGACGGCTCAATAATGCGGCGGAGGTTCATTGGCAGGCCCCGGCGCATTGGCCTCGGCGTCCTGCAGCCGCTCGCCGAGCTCTGCGATCTTCCGCGTCAGCAGATCGATCTGCTTCCACTGCGCGGTGATGGTCTGGTTCAACGTCTCGATCGTGTCGTCCTGGTAGGCGAGGCGCGTTTCCAGCGTGTCGATGCGCTCGGCGAGCGTCTTGATCTCATTCGTCACGGCCGTGTCCCTTGTCCCGTTCGCGCAAACCGGATTCTTGCAGGCCATGGCCGAGCGCGACGCGCTCGTCGAACACGAAGCATTCGCCGCGCCAGCGGCTCTGCGCCTCCGGCACCTCTTCCAGATATTTGAGGATGCCGCCCTTGAGGTGATAGACCTCGGCAAAGCCGCGCGCGAGCAGATGCGCGCTCGCCTTCTCGCAGCGGATGCCGCCGGTGCAGAACATCGCGATCCTGCGGTGCTTTGCCGGATCAAGCCCGACGGCGGCAAAATCCTTGAACTGGCCAAAGCTCCTGATGCCGGGATCGACCGCGCCTTCGAACGTTCCCATCGCCACCTCGAAGGCGTTGCGGGTGTCGAGCAGCAGCATGTCGGGCGCGGAGATCAGCGCGTTCCATTCGCTCGCATCGACATAGGTGCCGACCTGGCGGGTCGGATCGGCAGCCGCATCGCCAAGCGTGACGATCTCCTTCTTCAGCCGCACCTTGAGCCGCCCGAACGGCATCGCCTCGGCGGCCGAGAATTTCAATTCGAGATTGTTCAGCCTGCCGACGAACATGTCGCCGTGAGCGAGCTCGTGGGCAAGGACGTCGATGGCCTCCGGCGCACCGGCGAGCGTGCCGTTGATGCCCTCCTGCGCCAGCAGCACGCTGCCCTTCAGCTTAAGGCCGGCGCAGAACGCACGTAGCGGCTCGCGCAGCTCGCGGTAATCCGGGAGGGCGGCGAATTGGTAGAAGGCGGCGACCTTGATGACCGAATCCGGATCAGACATGGCCGCTCGTTTAGCAGGCGGCCGCCGCCCGGAAAACCCGCATGGCCGCCGGTCTCGAAAGGTCTATACGCTCAGCGGATGGCAGCCATTTCCCTGGTATGCCAGCATTGCCCCAGCGGGCCGGAATGTGTCATGTAACCCCGGTTTTTCCGAGATGGCGCGCCATCCGCGCCACGGGCCCAAGAGAGCAAGAATTCGATGAGAAACTTTCATTTCCCAGGCAGGTCCACGGTCCACGCCACCAACGCGATGGTGGCGACCTCGCATCCGCAGGCGTCGCTCGCCGCGATCGAGGTGTTGCGCGAAGGGGGCACCGCGGTGGACGCGGCGGTTGCGGGCTCGGCCCTGCTTGGCGTGATCGAGCCGCAATCGACCGGCATCGGCGGCGACTGCTTTGCGCTGATCCAGCCGCGCGGCGAGGGCAAGATCATCGCCTATAACGGCTCCGGCCGTGCCCCGAAGGCGGCGAACGCGGACTGGTATCTCGAACGCAAGATCAACTCGGTCCCGCTGACCTCGGCACATGCGGTCTCGATCCCCGGCGTGATCGACGCCTTCGCGACCGTGCTGCGCGACCACGGCAAGTTCGACTTCGACCGGCTGCTCCAGCCCGCGATCAAGGCGGCCGAGGAAGGCTACGTCGTCGCGCCCCGCATCGCCTTCGACTGGAAGAACCAGTTCGAGAAGCTGAAGGGCGGCACCAACACCGTGCGTTACCTGTTGCCGGGCGGCAAGCCGCCGGTAGCCGGCGACGTCATCCGCCAGGCCGAGCTAGGCAAGACGCTGCGCGCGATCGCCAAGGACGGCCGCGACGCCTTCTACAAGGGCCCGATCGCGGAAGACATGGTCGAGACTCTCAGGGGGATCGGCGGCCTGCACACGCTCGACGATTTCGCCGCGCACACCACCGAGACGACGACGCCGATCGGCACCACGTACAAGGGCCACGACGTCTGGCAGTGCCCGCCGAACGGTCCGGGCGTCACCGCGTTGTTGATGCTCAACATCCTGTCGCGCTTCGACCTGACCAAGTATGCGCCCGTGAGCGTCGAGCGTTTCCATCTCGAGGCGGAAGCGGCGCGCATCGCCTACATGAACCGCGAGATGCATGTCGCCTCTCCCGAGCACATGAAGATCAACGTCGCCGAGATGCTCGAAAAGGGCTTTGCCGACGAGTACATCAGCAAGATCCGCATGGACGGCATGCTCGACCTGCCGAACGTCGCGCCGCCGATGAACCCATCGACCATCTACATCACGGTGGTGGACAAGGACCGCAACGTCTGCTCGTTCATCAACTCGGTGGCGCATTCCTTCGGCTCGGCCATCGTCTCGAACAAGACCGGCGTCTTGTTCCAGAACCGCGCCGGCGGCTTCCGCATCCAGCCGGGCCACCCCAACTGCATCGAAGGCGGCAAGCGTCCGCTGCACACGATCATGCCGGGCCTGCTCACCAAGGGCGGGCGCTCCACGATGTCGTTCGCGGTGATGGGTGGCCAGTACCAGCCGACCGGCCAGACCCATCTCCTGACCAATATCCTTGACTACGGCTGTGACGTCCAGGAGGCGATCGACATGCCGCGCGGCCTGCACTACGAGGGCCAGTATCAGCTCGAGGACAGCGTGCCGGCTGACATCGTCGAGGGCCTGAAGAAGCTCGGCCACAAGACCACCAGCGTGGTCGGCCCGCTCGGCGGCGCGCAGGCGATCTGGATCGACTGGGAGAAGGGTACGCTCACCGGCGGCTCCGATCCGCGCAAGGATGGCTGCGCGCTCGGCTATTGAGCGTTGCCGCGCGGGGTTCCCCGCGCGAGATCAGGAAAAGTTGACGAAGGGGCGATGCGGCATTTGTTGCATCGCCCTTTCTCGTTCGGAACGGAGCTCGTTGCTTCCGGTTAAGGGGCGATGAGCGGCGCAGGCGTGTGCTGCTGTTGCAGATAAAGCGGCGGAGGCCGTCCATGTCCGAGCAGTCAAGTTCCCGACCATCCGGATTCGATCGGCGCGCCTTCATGGCGGGCGCTGCCGGCAGTGCGCTGATGCCGATGACCGCGCGCGCGGCCGCGCAGGATGCGAGTGCGTCAGCCGCGCAGGATCCGTCGCTTCCCGTCGATGTCACGCTGCGGATCAACGGCAAGGACAAGCGTCTGCGCATCGACGCGCGCACCACGGTGCTCGATGCGCTGCGCGACCATCTCAAGCTCACCGGCAGCAAGAAGGGCTGCGACCACGGCCAGTGCGGCGCCTGCACGGTGCTGATCGACGATCGGCGGGTGGTGTCATGTCTGACGCTCGCGCTCGCGGCGGAAGGGCAGGAGATCACGACGATCGAGGGGCTGGCGACCGACGATCGCCTGCACCCGATGCAGCAGGCCTTCGTCGACAACGATGCGTTCCAGTGCGGCTATTGCACGCCCGGCCAGATCATGTCCGCCGTAGCCTGCGTCAAGGAGGGACATGCCGGGAGCGAGGCCGACATCCGCGAATATATGAGCGGCAACATCTGCCGCTGCGCGGCCTATCCCAACATCGTCGCGGCCGTGAAGCAGGCCGCGCCCGAGATCATGAAAGGCTAGGCGCATGCGACCCTTTTCGTATCAGCGGGCAACAGACCCTGACATGGCCGTGCAGGCGCTGAGCGCCGCCGCGGCAGCCAACAATCCGTTGACGCAGGCGACAGCCCAGCCGCTTGCCGGCGGCACCACGCTGATCGATCTGATGAAGCTGGACGTGATGCGGCCCGCCGCGATCGTCGATATCAATCCGCTCGCGCAAGCCTGGTCGGCAATCGAGCCGGGCAGCGACGGCTTGCGGCTCGGCGCGCTCGCAAGGATGTCCGACGTGGCTGCCCATGCCGAGATCCAGCGCAATTATCCGGTGATCGCCAATTCCCTGAAGCTCGCCGCCAGCGCCCAGCTGCGCAACATGGCGACGCTCGGCGGCAACGTGATGCAGCGGACGCGTTGCAGCTATTTCCGCGACGTCTCCTATGAGAATTGCAACAAGCGCCATCCCGGCTCCGGCTGCGCGGCCATGGACGGCGTCAACCGGATGCATGCCGTGCTCGGCACGTCGGATCAGTGCATTGCGACTTATCCCGGCGATTTCGCGCAGGCGTTGATCGCCCTCGATGCGGCGGTCGAAATCACCGGCAAGACCGGCACGCGCACGATGCCGTTCGCAGAGCTGCACAAGGCGCCGGGCAACTCCCCCGACATCGAGACCGCGCTTCAGCCCGGCGAACTGATCTCGGCCTTCTCGATCCAGGGTCGCTGGCCGCGCTCGGTGTATCTCAAGGCGCGCGACCGGCAATCCTATGAGTTCGCACTGTCCTCGGCTGCGATCGCGCTCGACGTGCAGGACGGCACGATCCGGGATGCGCGCGTCGGGCTCGGCGGTGTCGCCACCATGCCCTGGCGGGCGCGCGAGGCGGAGGCGCTGCTGAAGGGACAGAAGTTTGACGAAGCTCTGGCGCAACGCGTCGCCGATGCTGCCTTTGCAGGCGCCCGCGGCCGCCGGCACAACAGCTTCAAGATCGCGCTCGGCAAGCGCGTGGTGGCGCGCGCGCTCCAGCAAGCCGTAACGATGGAGATCTGACCATGACCGCTGCAGCTCCCTCGCCCAAGGCGAATATGGGCCAGCCCGTGCCGCGCTATGATGCAGCTGCAAAGGTCACGGGGCGGGCGACCTATGCCTCCGACATGCCGCTGGACAATCCGGCCTACGCATTCCTGGTCACCAGTGCGATTGCCAAGGGCCGCATCGACCGTTTCGATCTCGATGAGGCCAAGGGTGTCCGCGGCGTAATCGAGATCGTCACGCACGAGAACGCCCCGAATCTGAAGGAGTCGAAGCTGTTCAGCAATGGCGGATATGCCGGGACCACGATCCAGCCGCTGAAGTCGGCCGACATCGCCCATGACGGCGAGATCATCGCCGTCGTTGTCGCGGAAAGTTACGAGGCCGCGCGCGAGGCCGCCAATCGTGTCAAGGTCAGCTACACCGCCACGGCGCCGAGCGCGAGCTTCGACTCACCGGGAACGACCACGGCCGCCGCAAAGGGACAGAACGCGCAGTTCAAGGAAGACCCCGCGGTCGGCGATTTCGCCAAGGCATTCGATGCGGCCGCGGTCAAGCTGACCGCCGCCTACGACACGCCGACGCAGCATCACAATCCGATGGAGCTGTTTTCGACGAGCTGCGCCTGGATGGGCGATAATCTCGTCATCTACGAAGGCAGCCAATTCGTCTATGGCTTGAAGAACGGCGTTGCCGAGCAGCTCGGCATCGATGCCGACAAGGTGCGCGTGGTCAATCCCTATGTCGGCGGCGGCTTTGGTTCGCGCGGCTCGATGACGCCGCGGACCGCCATCATCGCCGGCATTGCCAAACGCCTGGGCCGCCCGATCAAGCTGGTCCCGACCCGCGATCAGGGTTTTACCATTACGACCCACCGTGCCGAGACGCGCCATGAGATCAAGCTTGGCGCAAACCGGGACGGTAAGCTGCTGGCTTTGAGGCATGAGGGCGCCGAGGTTTCCTCGCGCGCCGACGCCTATTGCGTCGGCGGCACCAAGACGACGACGCGGCTCTATGCCTGCCCGAACGTCGACAGCCTGGTGTCGATCGTGCGTGCCGACCGCAATACGCCGGGCTTCATGCGCTCGCCGCCGGAGGTGCCGTATCTGTTTGCGCTGGAGAGCGCGATGGACGAGCTCGCGGTTAAGCTCAACATTGATCCTGTCGAGCTTCGCCGTATCAACGACACTAATGTTGAGCCGATCGGCGGCAAACCCTATACGTCGCGCTCGTTGATGGCGTGCTTCGATGAGGCTGCCAAGGCCTTCGGCTGGGCGCAGCGCTCGCCGCAGCCGAAATCGATGGCGGACGGCGACTGGCTGGTCGGCTATGGCTGTGCCGCGACCTGCTATCCGACGCAGATGGGGCCGTCCGCTGCGCGCGTGCGCCTGCAGCGCGACGGCCGTACCCGCGTCGAGATCGCCGGTCACGAGATCGGCACCGGCGCCTATACGGTCATCGCCCAGACCGCGGCCGAGCGCCTCGGCGTGCCCCTCGAGAAAGTCGCCGTCTTCATGGGTGACAGCGATCTGCCGCCGGCGCCGGTTGCCGGTGGCTCGAACTCGACCGCGAGCACCTGCTCGGCGGTGATGATGGTGTGCGATCAGATTCGCCAGCGCCTGTTCAAGGCCGCGATGCCGGCTCAAAGCCTGACCGACCGGGCCAAGGAGACTGTGGGCCTCGGACAGACACCGGCCACGCAAGCGGCGAAGGGCGACCGTCCGCTCGACCTTGAGAAGGCCTTCGATGCGCTCGGTGTCGGCGTCGTCGAGGAATATGGCGAGTGGAAGCCGGAAGGCGCGCCGCTGGATTCCTTCCGCGCCATGCACAGCGGGCAGGTGCGGCTCGTCGGTGGTCACGCCATGAAAGACCAGATCGCCTACGCGTTCGGCGCCGAGTTCGTCGAGGTCCGCGTCAACCGCTTCACGCACGAAATCCGTTGCCCTCGCCTCGTCGGCGCGTTTGCGGCGGGCAGGATCATGAATCCGCGCACGGCCCGCAGCCAGCTGATGGGCGGACTGATCTGGGGCATGTCGTCGGCACTGCTGGAGGCCACGGAAATCGACGAGCGCAATGCACGCTACGTCAACGACAATCTTGCCGACTACCTCGTGCCGGTGAATGCGGATGTGCCTGGCGTCGAGGTCATCTTGCTCTCCGAGCAGGATGACCGCATCAATCCCGTCGGCGTGAAGGGCCTCGGCGAGCTCGCCAATGTCGGCACCAATGCCGCGATCTGCAACGCGATCCACCACGCCACCGGTCAGCGCATCCGCAAGCTCCCGGTCCGGCTGGAAAATATCGAGGTGTGAGGGGTGGAAACCGCACTCGCGTTGCGCTAGACACCTTCCGCCTCAAACCGAAGGTGCCTTATGCAGCGTCTCCAGCGCGCGCTCCTCACCCTGATGTCGGCACTCGCGATCACGGTGATCGCAGGCGTGTCGCATCTTGTTTCCACCACGGCCTCGGCCCAGACCGCAGGAAAGACCATGACCACAGCTTCAGGCTTGCAGATCATCGACTCCACCGTCGGCACCGGGGCCTCGCCGCAGCCCGGCCAGATCTGCGTGATGCACTATACCGGCTGGCTCTATGAGAACGGCCAGAAGGGCAAGAAATTCGATAGCTCGGTCGATCGCAAGGAGCCGTTCGAATTCCCGATCGGCAAGGGCCGTGTCATCGGCGGCTGGGACGAGGGCGTCGCCTCGATGAAGGTCGGCGGCAAGCGCACGCTGATCATCCCGCCGCAGCTCGGCTACGGTGCCCGCGGCGCCGGCGGCGTGATCCCGCCGAACGCGACGCTGATGTTCGACGTGGAATTGCTCGCGGTGAAATGACGCATCGCGTCATTCCGGGATGGTCCGAAAGGACCAGACCCGGAATCTCGGGATTCCGGGTTCGGTGCTACGCGCCGCCCCGAAATGACGGCAAGAAAAAGACCGGCCTTTCGGCCGGTCTTTTCGCTTTTGGATGCCGCGCGTCATTCCGTCGCGCGCTTTGCTCCTGCCGCTGCGCGATCGATCGCGTCCTTTGCGGCGTCCTTGGCATCGCCCATGGCCTGCTGGCCCTTGCCCTTCACTTCCTGGACGACGCCTTCGCCCTTCAGGCGGTCGGAACCGGTGGCTTCGCCGATGCCCTGCTTGGCCTTGCCGATCGCCTCGTTGGCGTTGCCCTTGATCTTGTCGGTCGTGCTACCCATGAAACTCTCCTTCTATTTTGCTCGCAGAGACAACGTCCCGCGGCTACGAGGGTTCCGAATTTGGTATGGCTCGCGAATGCGGCTTCGGGTTAGGTTGCCGCGCACGGAACCAACAGAAAGCAAGTCCCATGACCGGCCATGACCATTCGCATTCCCACCATGACCACGATCACGACGATCGCTGGAAGCATGACGGCGTGCGCGTCATTCCCGGCAACCAGCTCGATACCAACGTGCCGTCGACGGCAGGCATGGACCGCGCGGCCGCGATCAATTTCGCGCGCGTCGGCGCGCAGAAATTGTGGGCCGGCACCGTCAGCATCAAGCCGGACGCCAAGACCGGCGCGCATCACCACGGCCATCTCGAAAGCGTCATCTATGTGGTGAAGGGCAAGGCGCGGATGCGCTGGGGCGAGAGCCTGCAATTCACGGCCGAGGCCGGCCCCGGCGATTTCATCTTCGTCCCGCCTTACGTGCCGCATCAGGAGATCAACGCCAGCCCGGACGAGGTGCTGGAATGCGTGCTCGTGCGCAGCGACGGCGAGGCGGTGGCGATCAACCTCGACATTGAGCCGGTCGAGAAGCCCGAGACCGTGCTGTGGATCGACCCGGTGCACCGGGACCCGAACGAGAAGAAGTAAGGCTGCCTGAGACCGCGGGGGCGGTGTGACAGAACCTCGCGGGCGATGGGGCCAAAAATAATCGGACAGCCGTGTCGGATGGCCGCCGGGCCATCCGTCCTTGGGGCAGAACCCGCCAAGGAGCTTCCGATGTCCAAGATGATCTTCGTCAACCTGCCGGTGACCGACCTTGGGCGCGCCACTGCCTTTTACGAGGCGGTCGGCGCGGAGAGGAACCCGCAGTTCTGCGATGACACGGCGAGTTGCATGGTCTTTTCCGAGGCCATTTTCGTCATGCTGATGACCCACGACAAATTCCGCCAGTTCACGCCGAAGCCGATCGCGGATGCCAAGACCTCGAACCAGGTGCTGCTCTGCCTGTCCGCGGACAGCCGCGACGAGGTCGACGACATCGTCGGCAGGGCCGAGGTCGCGGGCGGGGTAGCTGATCCCAGCCCGAAGGACGAGTTCAGCTTCATGTACGGCCGCAGCTTCGAAGATCCGGACGGCCATATGTGGGGTGTGAACTGGATGGACCTCGCGGCCGCGACAACGCAGCCCGACATGGCGAGCGCCTGATCGAAATCCACGCAATCGAAGAGTTGAAGAGGAGCGTTCACGATGTCCAAGGTGGTACCCTGCATGTGGTTCAACGGCGATGCCGAGGAAGCCGCGAAGTTCTATGTCTCGCTCGTGCCGAATTCGGCGATCACGCACGTGCAGCGCAACGTTTCGGACGGCCCCTCCGGCAAGGAGGGCTCCGTGCTCGTCGTCGAGTTCACGGTCGCCGGTCAGCCGCTGGTCGCGCTCAACGGCGGCATGAAGATGGAATATACCCACGC
This sequence comes from Bradyrhizobium sp. TM239, assembly GCF_036247985.1. Classification (NCBI taxonomy): domain Bacteria; kingdom Pseudomonadati; phylum Pseudomonadota; class Alphaproteobacteria; order Hyphomicrobiales; family Nitrobacteraceae; genus Bradyrhizobium; species Bradyrhizobium sp. TM239. Next base: position 282,324 of record NZ_BTIR01000004.1, read on the forward strand.
GATCTCGCTGATGATCCATTGCGATGACCAGGCCCAGGTCGACAGCGTCTGGAACGCGTTCCTCGCCGATGGCGGCAAGGAAGAGCAGTGCGGCTGGCTCAGGGATCGCTGGGGCGTGGCCTGGCAGGTGGTGCCGAAGGTGATGTTCGAATTCCTGTCGAGCCCGGACAGGGCCGCAGCCGCGCGCGCGATGCAGGCCATGATGAAGATGGTGAAGCTGGACGTCGACACGTTGCGCCGCGCGTTCGAGGGCAAGTCGGCGGCGTGACGGCGATACCGGTGCTGTAGCAACCATTAAAGCACG